>URHT01000021.1 GCA_900547745.1 uncultured Eubacteriales bacterium
CGGCCACCTTACCGGAGGTATCGGGAACCTGCTTAACAGTGACGATGATTTTCATGTGCATACCTCCCTCTTACAGACCCATATTGGCGGAGATCACGATACGCTGGACTTCACTGGTGCCCTCGTAAATTTCCGTAATTTTCGCGTCGCGCATCATGCGCTCTACCGGGTAATCCTTGGTGTAGCCATAGCCGCCGAACAGCTGCACCACCTTAGTGGTGGTCTTCATGGCGTGCTCGGAGGTGAACAGCTTGGCCATGGCGGCCAGCTTGGTGTAGCGCTTGCCCTCGCCCTTGGCCACGGCGGCCTGATAGGTCAGCAGGCGGCCCGCCTCGCAGCCCAGCTCCATGTCCGCCAGCGTGAACTGGGTGTTCTGGAACTTGCTGATGGGCTTGCCGAACTGGACGCGGCCCTTGGTGTAGCTGACGGCCTCCTGAAGCGCGCCCTCGGCGATGCCCAGAGACTGGGCGGCGATGCCGATGCGCCCGCCGTCCAGCGTGGCCATGGCGATAGAGAAGCCCTTGCCCTCCACGCCCAGCAGGTTTTCCTTGGGAACGATGCAGTCCTGGAACACGATCTCGGCGGTGGGGCTGCCGTGGAGCCCCAGCTTCTCCTCGTGCTTGCCCACGGAGAAGCCGGGGAAGCCGCTCTCTACGATGAAGGCGGAAATGCCCTTGGTACCGCGGGACTTGTCGGTCATGGCAAAGACCACGAACACGTCGGCCACGTAGCCGTTGGTGATGAAGATCTTGGAGCCGTTCATTACGTAGTGGTCGCCCACCAGCTTAGCCTCGGTCTGACCCTTGGAGGCGTCGGAGCCGGCGTTGGGTTCGGTCAGGGCAAAGGCGCCCACACGGTGGCCCTTTGTCAGCATGGGCAGATATTTCTGCTTCTGGGCCTCGGTGCCATAGGTCATGATGGGATCGCAGCACAGGCCGTTGTGGGTGGCCACAATGTCGCCGGTGGAGGCGCACTGCTTGGAGAGCTCCTCGATACACAGCGCGCTGGCCAGCGGGTCGGCGCCGGCGCCGCCGTACTCCTTGGGGACGCACATACCCATGACGCCCAGATCAAACAGCTTCTCGATGTTCTCGCGGGGGTACTCGCAGGTGCGGTCCGTTTCCGCCGCGATGGGCTTGACTTCCTTTTCGGTAAACTCCGCCATCATCTTGCGGATCAGCTGATGCTCACGGCTCAGATTGAAATCCATGTTGTTTCTCCTATATTTTTACTCTGTTTCAGAACGGTTCTCATAAAGGCATCCAGCTGCCGCCGGCAGTGGCCAGCAGCTTGCCGGTGGCGGCGTCGGTCAGCTCCGCCCGCTGGCGGATGAGGCTGCGCCCTGCCTTGACGATGAACACCTTCAGGTGCAGCTCCATACCAAAATCCACACCCCGCAGAAAGGACACCGTCATATCCGTGGTGGTGGCCTCGTTGTCTCCGGCGGTGAAATTGGCAACGACGCCGAAGGCCGTATCGAACATCCCGGCGATGGCGCCGCCGTGGATTCCGCCCTTTTCGTTGATCTGCCACGTCTGGGTGGGAAATGCGTAGGTGACGGTCTGCGCTTCATAATCGCAGTCCACGAGACGGGCCTGCATTTTCTCGTCAAAGCCGCCGTCGTGCAGGTTCAGGTAGTGCTCGGACTTCTCCTGCACCAGCTGGAGCCATGCTTGTTTTTTGTCCATACCGTCCTCTTATTTCTCGATGCCGGCAATGTTCTTCGCCAGCTTCTTCTTGCCCTGAATGTTGCCCTGTCGGGCGATCATGATGCGCTGCGCCTGAGGAGAGCCTGCACCGTGCATGGACTCGGTGCGGTAACCCACGGCGGCGGCGCCAAGACACATATTTTCCAAGAACCGCATGACCTTCTGGCGGTCCTCGGTGCTGACGCCCTCCCGGGCGGCGAAAAACTTGTTGCAGATGTCACCGATGGTCTCGCCGTTGTTGCCCACCACGGTGTCGGACTTGAAGTCCGTCTCGCTGGGCATGGTGACCATCAATCCGCCGGCGATGTCCTCGGCAAGGCGCACGATCTCATAGGGGAAGCGGGTGACATTCTGCTTGCAGACGTTGGCCAGCAGCAGGTCGATCTGATAGTTGCCCGCCTTGGTGGGGCAGCCCTCGCAGGAGCAGGCGATACCGCAGGAGTACAGCGTCTCGTTGAGATGGGTCATCTCAATGAGCTTGTCCTTGACGGCGCTGGCCTTCTCCACGCCGTTGTACTCGGCAGCCAGTGCCGCCGCGCCGATGACCACGTCGCCCACGCCTACCTTGCAGCCGCCGTAGCTCTGGCGGTGGTAGCCGGCGAAGCGCTCCACGATCATGCCGGCGAACTCGTACTCGCCGTTGAGGAAAATGTACTCATTGGGGATAAACACATGGTCGAGAACCACCAGTGCCTCCTGACCGCCGAATTTGGCGTTGCCCACGTCGATGCAGCCGTCCTCCATCTTGCGGGTGTCGCAGGACTGGCGGCCGTAGATCATATACAGCCCCTCGGCGTCGGTGGGGCAGGCGAAGGACACGGCATAGTCCTTATCGGCCTCGCCCATGGCGATGGTGGGCATAAAAATGTGCCAGTGGGAATTGATGGAGCCGGTCTGGTGGCATTTCGCGCCGCAGACCACGATGCCGTCGGGGCGGCGCTCCACCACATGGACGTACATATCCGGGTCGGCCTGCTCGTGAGGCGCCTTGGAGCGGTCGCCCTTGGGATCGGTCATGGCACCGTCCACCGTCAGGTCGTTGTCCTGCACGTAGATGAGGAACTTCTTGAAGTTCTCGTGATAGCTTGTGCCGTACTTCTCGTCGATCTCATAGGTGGAGGAGTAGACGGCGTTGAAGGCGTCCATGCCCACGCAGCGCTGGAAGCAGCTGGCCGTCTTCTGGCCCAGCAGGCGCTGCATCTTCACCTTTTTCACCAGATCGTCCGCGGACTGGTGGAGATGGGTGAAGCGGTTGATCTTCCGGCCCGTCAGGCTGGAGGTAGCGGTCATGAGATCGGCGTACTGGGGATCCTGGGCCAGCGCGTAGGTCATGGCCACGCAGTTGATGGAGGGACGGATCATGGGGTGATCCACCCAGTTGTCGAGCTTCTCGCCGAACATGTACACGCGGGTGTTCAGCCTGCGCAGGGAGTCGATGTACTCTTTCGCGGTCATCAATGCCATTCTTGTTCCTCCTTAATTGTCGTCGGCCAGACCCATCTTCTCCTCGCGGAAGATGCGGCTGTCCATCAGCTTCGGGTCGGGGGCGATTTTGGGTAAGAACTCCATCTGCTCCAGCACCTGCGTCTGGAGGTCGATGCCGGGGGCGATCTCAATAAGGGTCACGCCGTCGGGCCGCAGCTCAAACACGGCGCGCTCGGTGATGTACAGCACAGGCTGGGCCGTCTCCACGGCGTACCTGCCGGAAAAGGTGATGTGCTCCACCTGCCGGACGAACTTCTTCTTCGCGCCCTCCTGCGTGATGACCAATGCGCCGTCACGGCACTCGGTCTTTAAGCCCTTGGCGGTGAAGGTGCCGCAGTAGACCACCTTTTTGGCGTTCTGGGTGATGTCGATAAACCCGCCGGCGCCGGCAAGACGGGTGCCGAACTTGGAGACGTTCAGATCGCCGTTGGGGGCCGTCTCGGCAAGGCCAAGGAAGGCTACATCCAGTCCGCCGCCCTGATAGAAGTCGAACTGCACGTTGTGGGGCAGGATCGCCATGGCGTTGGCGGAGGCGCCGAACTGGGTGCCTCCCATGGGAACGCCGGCAATGGAGCCGGCCTCCACCGTCAGGGTCATCTTGTCGCTGATGCCCTCCTCGGCGGCCACGTTGGCGATCTTCTCCGGCACGCCGGTACCCAGATTCACGATGGCATCCTGGGGCAGCTCCATGGCGGCGCGGCGGGCGATGATCTTCTTGGCATCCAGCGGAATGGCCGGGATGGCGTCCATGGGGATGCGATACTCGCCGGTGAGGCTGCCGTCATAGGGGGTCCCAAGGCACTGCATATTGTCCTCGGCAGAGCCGATGACGACGGCATCCACATAGATACCGGGGATGGCCACCAGCTTGGGATCCAGCGTGCCGCCCTGCACCACCTTTTCCACCTGGACGATGACCTTGCCGCCGGAGTTGCGGCAGGCCTGCGCCATGGCGGTGACGTCGATAGGCCCGATCTCGTGGTGGACGGTGCAGTTGCCGTACTCGTCGGCATAGCTGCCCCGGACGAACACCACGTTGATGGGGAAGGACTTATACAGCAGCCGCTCCTGCCCCTCGATGCTGACAAGCTTCACGATGTCCTCGGTGGTGGCGCTGTTCAGCTTGCCGCCGCCGTTGCGGGGATCCACAAAGGTATACAGGCCCACATGGGTGATGGTGCCGAGCTTGTGGGCGGCGATGTCACGGTACATATGGGAGATGACGCCCTGCGGCAGGTTGTAGGCCTCGATCTTGTTCTCCAGCGCCAGCGCGCCCAGAGAGGCGGCGCGATCCCAGTGGCCGCCGATAACGCGCTTGACCATGCCCTCGTGGCCGTAATGGTCGCCGCCGGTGCCGTCCCGGTGACCCTGACCGGCTGCAAAGAACAGTGTCAGGTCACGGGGATGGCCGGTTTCCAGAAATCGCTTTTCCACCGCTTTGCTGAGTGCCTCCGGGCAGGCAGAGCTGACAAAGCCGCCGGTGGAGATGGTGTCGCCGTCGTTGACCAGCAGGGCGGCCTCCTCGGCGGAGATGATGCGTACCTTCTTCATGCGCGCCCCCCCTTACTTGTTCCGGAAGGCGGCGGGACGCTTCTCCAGAAACGCGCCCATGCCCTCCTTTTGATCGGCGGTGGCGAAGCACATGGCGAACAGCTCGTTCTCCACGGCGATGCCGCCGTCAATGTCCATCTGCATGCCCCGGTCGATGCATGCCTTGGCATACTTCACGGCGATGGGGGCGTTCTTGGTAAAGGACTTTGCCATCTCCAGCGCGCCGTCCATCAGGGCTTCGGGGGCGTAGACGGCATTGACAAGGCCGATTTCCTTGGCCTCGTCGGCCTTGATCATCCTGCCGGAGAAGATCAGCTCCTTGGCCTTGGCAACGCCCACGCGGCGGGGCAGGCGCTGGGTGCCGGAGAAGCCGGGGGTGATGCCCAGACCCACCTCGGGCTGGCCGAACTTGGCCTTCTCGGAGGCCAGAATGATGTCGCAGCTCAGCGCCAGCTCACAACCGCCGCCCAGAGCGAAGCCGTTGACCGCGGCGATGGTGGGGAACTCCAGCTTTTCGATGCGGCGCATAAGGGCGCTGCCCCGCCGGCCCCAGCGGCGGCCGCCGTCCAGATCCAGCGGATACTGCTCGCCGATATCGGCGCCGGCCACGAAGGAGCGGCCCTCGCCGGTGAGGATCAGGCAGCGGACATCGCGGTCGTTCTCCAGCGCCGTCACCACCTGCTCCAGCTCCGCGATGACGTCGCCGTTCAGGGCATTCAGGGCCTCGGGCCGGTCGATGGTCACAATGGCGATGCTGTCTTGCTTTTCAAATCGTACTGTCTGAGACATAAGCTCTTTCTCCTGTTCTGCGCCCCGGTCAGGGTGTTATTTGTTTCAGGCGGCGCTCAATAGCACTCGCGGTAGATGGCTTCCTCGGAGGCCAGATCAAAGGGATAGTAGGCGTTGGTCATCAGGCGCTGCTGGTTGGCCTCCACACTGAGCGGGAAGGACTTGAAGTCCGCCTCAGTGAACCCGCAGTCCCGCAGGGGGCGCAGCGGCAGAATGCGCTGCAGCAAATCGCACAGGTAGCCGATGGCGTCCTCCGCCTTGCAGCCGGTGATGTCAGCCACCAGCTTCTTGAAGCGCATAATCTCGCCGTCGGGATCGCCGCGGTCATAGTAGCGCAGGATGGCGCCGAACAGCATGTAGTTGCTCTCACCGTGGGGAACATGGTAAGTGCCGCCCAGCGGGAAGCTCATGCCGTGGACAGGGCCGCAGCCCGCCTTCAGGAAGGCGATACCGGCAAAAAAGCTGGCAGTCACGAACTGGTCCATGTAGTCGAAGCGGGCGTCCGGCCCCTTCTCGTCAATGAGCTTGAAGCCCTTGAGGATCATGTCCATGGCCTTTTCGGAAAACATCTCGCTGGTCAGTGTCTTGCGGTGAGGGCTGAGGAAGGACTCGGTAGCGTGAACCAGCGCGTCGATGGCGGAGCAGGCGAAGGGCTTGTAGGGCAGGGTGCGCAGCAGCTCCGGGATCAGGCAGACCTTGTTGGGGATGATGTCATCGGATACGATACCCAGCTTCGTCTCGCCGCCGGTGAGCCGGCCGTCGATCTCCGTTTGTACGATGGCCACGGAGATATTGGTACACTCGCTGCCGGTACCGCAGGTAGTGGGCACAGCGATGACCTCCTTCTCGTGGACGATAGGGAAGCGCTTGTAGTACAGCTCATGGACGGAGGTGGGACGCTTGCAGCCCAGCAGCTTGCAAAGATCCATGATGGCGCCGCCGCCTACGGCGATGACACGGTCATAGCTGTCGTAGGGGATGGCGTCGTACATGGTCTGGATCATGGCCTCGGAGGGCTCGCCGGCGCCAAACTTCTCCTGAAACACGAAGCTGCAGGGAAGACCCAGTTCCTTCATGAAGGGGGTATAGATGAACTCGTTGGTCAGCACCACATCGCGTTCATTCAGGTTGAATTCCTCTGCCATCTGGGCAAAGGCCTGGAATTTATACACAGTGGGCGCGAAGATGATCTCGCGCTTGTCCGCCATCAGGCTGGCGGAGAAAGCATCCATTGCCATGTTTGTTCTCCTTTATCTTTCTGTCTTATTTCCGCTGAATGGCGCGCCTGACGGCGGCCACGATGTTGGCGGCCCGCAGGCCGTATTCGTCCATTAGGAAGGACTGAGGGCCTACCTGTCCAAACTCGTCCTGCACGCCCACAAATTCCTGCACGGCGGGGCGGTTCTTCGCAAGGCAGTTGGCCACGGCGCTGCCCAGACCGCAGGTGACATTGTGGTTCTCGGCGGTGACGATGGCACCGGTCTCGGCGGCGCACTTCACCACCAGTTCCTCGTCCAGCGGCTTCCATGTGAACATATCCACCACCCGGACGGAGATGCCCTCCCGCTCCAGCAGCTCGCCGGCCTTCAGCGCCTCGTCCACCATGATGCCGGAGGCGATGACGGTAACGGCGTCGCAGTTGCTCTCCCGCAGGACGACGCCCTTACCCAGCTGGAACACGGAGCCGTCGCCGTAGACCTGCACGATATCCTTGCGGACGAAGCGTGTATAGGTAACGCAGTCACAGTCCGCCGTCTGACGGGTAACGGAGGCAAGCTGCGCGTAGTCGCAGGGGTCGGTGACCACCGCGTGGGGGATCGCCATATACATGGCGGCGTCCTCCAGCGGCATATGGGTGCCGCCGTTGAAGGCGGCGCACACGCCCGCGTCGGAGCCGAATACGTGAACCGGCAGGCCGGCGTAGGCGGCGGACATATAGATCTGGTCGTAGATGCGGCGGGAGGCGAAGGTGCCGAAGGTGTGGAGATACACCTTCTTGCCGGTGGCGGCAAGGCCGGCGCAGACGCCGGCGGCGTTGGCCTCGGCGATGCCCGCCTCCAGCGCACGGTCGGGATAGGCGGCCATGAGCTGCTTGGTGTTGACGCAGCCCATCAGGTCGCAGTCCACATAGCACACGCTTTTGTCGGCGGCCATCATGTCCTTCAGCGTCAGGGCAAAGGCGTCACGGCAGGCGCGGCTGTCCTTTTCATGCTTGGCAATAAGCTCAATCTTCATTTCCGCACCTCCTTAGTCCAGTGCCGCCAGCGCCTGCTGTGCGGCGGAGATGGCTTCCTGCCACGTCTCTTCGCCGGGCTGGGAGGAGTGCTCCCGCTTGGGCTCGGCAAACGTGGCGCCCTTGCCCTTGATGGTATCCAGCACGATGCAGCTGGGCACGCCCTTCTTAGCGCAGGCGTTTTCGATAGCATCGTAAATGGCCTGCACATCGTGGCCGTCGATCTCCTGCGTATAGAGGCCGAAGCCTGCCGCCTTTTTGGCGATATCGCCGTGGTCGAGGATGTCGGCAGTCCTGCCGTCCAGCTGATAGCCGTTGTTGTCGATGAAATAGATGAGGTTGTCCAGCTTGTGGGCGTAGGCGAAGTGGAACGCCTCCCACACCTGGCCCTCGTCGGCCTCGCCGTCACCGATGACGCAGAACACGCGGTTCCGGCGGCCGTCGATCCTGTTGCCCAGCGCCGCGCCGGCGGCGGTGGACGCGCCCTGCCCCAGAGAGCCGGTAGTCAGATCCACGCCGGGTGTCAGCTTGCGGTCGGTGTGGCTGGGAAACCTGGTATGGGGCTGGTTCAGGGTATAGGCGTCCTCCATGGGGTAGAAGCCCATGAGGCCGAAGGTGGCGTAGGCCACCGGGCCGGCGTGGCCTTTGCTGAGCACCAGCCAGTCGCGATCCGGATCCCGGGGGTTCTTGGGGTCAAAGTGCATGACCTCGCCATACAGCACAGCCATCAGATCCGCCAGATCCATAGAGCCGCCCACATGGCCGAAGCCCCGGGAGTGGATGACCTTCAGCGTTTCCAGCCGGATCCGGGCTGCCAGCTTCCGGAGTTCTTTTACGTTGGAACGTTTCATACAGCGTCTCCTTCCCCTCTCAGGCGTCCTGCATGGAGGGATCAGGCATCAGCAGCACCTTGAAGCCGGTCTTGGCGATGGTCTGGCGGAAGCCCTCCTCCCACTGCTCCAGCGGCAGCGTGGTGCTGGCCAGCGGGTCGATGTTGATGAGGTGGTTCTCCAGCAGGCTCAGTGCCGTCAGCCAGGAGGTGCGCTCAGAGGCGTAGCTGTTGGTCAGGACGATCTCCTTGTACAGCGCCATATCCATGTCCATGGGGATGGGCTTGCCGGGAATGGCCACCTGCGCATAGGTGCCGGTCTTGCGCAGCGCCCGGAGGCAGAAATCGGCGGAGGAGGCCACGCCGGCACATTCATAGGCCACGTGAGGCCCCATGCCGCCGGTCAGCGCCAGGATCTTCTCCAGCGCGCCGTCCTCGTCCACGCGAACCGTCTCCTTGACGCCGCCCAGACGCTTGGCCATGGCGAAGCGCTCCGCATCGGAGGCAAGACCGGTCATGATGACCACACCGCCGTTGGCGTGTGCCACCTGCGCGGTCAGCTGGGCCATGACGCCGGCGCCGGACACCAGCACATAATCGCCGGCGTGAACCGTGGTGCGTTCGCAGACGGAGCGCACCACACAAGCCAGCGGTTCGCACAGGGCGGCCGTCTTCAGGGACACGCCCTCCGGCAGGCGGAACGCGTGGCGGGCCGGCAGGATGACGTACTCGGCAAAGCCGCCGTCGATGCCGCTGCCCACGCTCTTGCGCTGAGGGCACAGCATGCGCAGGCCCTGACGGCACCATTCGCACTCCTCACAGGTCTCGATGGCCGTCAGCGTCACAATGCGGTCACCCACCTTGAAATCGGTGACGTCCTTGCCCACCTCCGCCACTACGCCGGAAAACTCGTGGCCGGTGATGATGGGCGGGTTGCTGGGATAGGTATCGTGCATCAGGTGAATGTCCGTGCCGCAGATGCCGCAGGCGTAGACCTTCACCTTGATGTCATGATCGCCGGGGACAGGCTCCGGAACGTCCATATACTGCATACAGTCGGGGCCGAGCTTCGTTTTTACCAACGCTTTCATGTCAGGAACCTCCGTTTTCAGATTCGTTTTTCAGATTCGGATATTATGCGGCGGGGCGCCAGGGACGCCGCCGGTCAGCTCATGCGTCAAAGTCCAGAACGACCTTGAAGGCCTCCCGCGTTTCCAGCAGGTGCATGGCGCGGTCGATCTCCGTGAAGGGCACCACATGGGAGTAGAAATCCCGGGGATGCACCCTCCCCTGCTCGATCATCTCCACCGTCTCCGGCAGGATGTCATACTCGCCGTAGGGGAAATTCAGCATATGCAGGCGGGTGTTGTTCTGCAGGCGGCTGGCATCCAGCAGCGTGTCGCCGGACTTCAGAACACCCAGACCGCAGAGGGTGCCGCCCTGCTTCAGGTAGCCGCTGCCCTCCAGCACCACGGAGCTGCTGCCCACGGCGTCCACCACCAGATCGAACCGCTCGCTGCCGATGGCCTCCGCCACGGAGACAGCATGGAAGTTGATGGTACGATCCGTGCCGGCCACGCGGACGGAGTTCTCCAGCCGCTCGGCCACGCCGTCGATGACGGTGACCTTCGCCGCGCCGCGCAGCTTCATGAACAACGCCAGCGCCGTGCCCATGGGGCCTGCGCCGTAGAACAGCACGCTGTCCCCCTGCTTCACACCGAAATTTTTGGCCGCGCTGTGGCACTCGCACAGGGACAGCAGCAGCGCCGCGTCCACAAAGTCGATCTTGTCGGAGAAGCGGCCCTGCTTCTTGTAAAACGGCACCTCCTCCGGCTTGCAGACGCCGTCCTCCACCATGGCCTGCTGGTCGCAGACCAGCCCGAACTGAGCCATGCCGCCATAGGTCTTGGTATAGCCGTTGCCCACGTCGGGGCGGAGATTGGGGTGGATAAACCGGTCGCCCACCTTGATGTGGCGCACCTTTTCGCCCACCTCCACCACCTCGCCGGCACCCTCGTGGCCCAGCACGGTGGGGTAACCGCGAAAGCCCTGCGCCGCCGTGGTCAGTCCGTGGATGATGCCGAAATCCGTGCCGGTGCAGAAGCCGCAGGCACGGACGCGGCACAGGCAGTCGTAGGGCCCCAGCTCCGGGACGGGGATGTCATCCGCCACCTTGACGACGTTCTTTTCAGTGACAACGATGCCCTTCATCAGTTTCATGATGACCTCCTTGCATATGGATGCTTTCCAATCGTTCATTGACCGGGCGCAGTGTGCCGTATAGCCGGCAGTACACCCCATACAGCGCATCGTACAGCTGCCGCGTCCCGGCCCGGGGCGCGACCCGCTGCCCCAGCCGCCATGTGCGGCGCAGTGCGTCCGCCGCGTCGGCATAGACGCCGGCGCCGATGCCGGCCAGCAGCGCGGCGCCGAAGGCGGTACACTCCTGCACCGCCGGAACCTCGATCTCCGTGCCCAGCACGTCGGCCTTGATCTGGAGCCACGCGGCGTTTTTCGTGCCGCCGCCGATGGATACCACCCGGCGGGGGCGGCCGCCTTGCAGCAGCTGCTCCACGCTGCGGCGCAGCTCAAACGCCACGCCCTCATACACGGCCTGCCGGAGATCCGCGTGGGTATGGCGGGCCTGAAGGCCCACGAACGCACCTTTGGAGACGGCATCGCGCTCCGGTGAGCTGCCGCCCCGCAGATGGGGCAGGAACAGCACCCCATTGGCGCCGGGGCAGGATGCGCCGCCCTCCTTCGCCGGGAATTCGCGGCGGAACCAGTCCACCGATGCACCGGAAGCGGGAATGCCGCTGGAAACGTAGAAGCGGCCCGGCGCCGTATGGTATCCGGCGTTGAAGCCCTGCGCACTGAGAGGCCGGGTGCCGGACAGCGTCTCGCTGCTGACCAGCACCTCCTCGCAGGTGCCGGAGGAGTCCAGCACGATGCCCGGCTCCACGGCGCCGGCGGCCAGCGCGCCGCAGATATGGTCATGACCACCGGCAAACACGGGCGTGCCGGCAGGCAGGCCGCAGCAGGCGGCAGCCGCCGCTGTCACCTCACCCACCTTTGTGCCGGAGGGAACCGCCGGCGGCAGAATGTCCGCCGGGATACCGGCGTGCGCCAGCAGCTCCCGCGACCATGTGCCGGAGGCCGCGTCCAGCAGCAGGGTGCGGGTAGCCAGAGACAGATCCATGGCGGACGCACCGGTGAGGCGGAAGGCGATATAATCGGGGATGCAGTGCCAGCGGCGCATCTCCCCGAACACCTGCGGCTCGTGCTCCTTTAGCCACAGGAGCTTGTTGGCGGTGAAAATATGCTGGTTCTTCAGGCCGGTCACGGCGTAGAGCCGCTCCTCGCCGAAGGTGTCGCGCCACCAGGCAGGGTACTGCTCCGTCCGAGGGTCGAACCACGCGATCACCGGGTACAGGGGCCGGCCGGCGGCGTCCAGCGGAACCCCTGCCTCGCCCATGCCGGTGACGGCCAGACCGGCCAGACGGCTCCGGGCTTCGGCGGGCGCGGCGTCCAGCAGCTCCGTCAGAAGGCGGCAGCACAGACGCCACAGCTCCTCCGGGTCAAAGACACCGCCGCCGTCCGGCAGCAGCGTGATGGGAGACGGGCAGCGGGCCTCGCCCGCCGTGTTCCCCTGCTCGTCAAACAGAAGGGCCTTGACATTGGTGGTTCCCATGTCGATGCCGATCAGATACCGCAATGCGTCACGTCCCACAGTTCATCACATCCCCATCGTATTTTTTCCGGGCCGCGCCGCTCAATAGCGGCCGTTGGCCCCGCACAGGCGTATCCAGTCCTTGACCACCGGCTTGATGGCGGCCTTTACCGGGTACAGAACCTCTGAAACGTTGGGGGCGGCGGTCTTTTCCAGCTGGCGGCGCAGCTCCGCCAGATAGGTGGCGTGGAGCTGCGTACCAACGTTGACCTTGGCCATACCGTTGCAGATGCAGGCGCGAACCGTCTCGGCGGGGACGCCTGTACCGCCGTGCAGCACCAACGGGATGGCGACGGCGGCGTTGACCTCGACGAGGCGCTGGATGTTGATGCGGGGCGCCTCCTTATAGAAGCCATGGGCCGTGCCGATGCCGACGGCCAGAGAGTCCACGCCGGTCTCCTCGGCCATGCGCACCGCGTCGGCCACCTGCACCAGATACTCGTCTCCCTCGTAGGTGCCCTCCACGTTGCGGCCAAGGATGCGGCCGATCTCCGCTTCCACCACCACGCCGTATTTGTGGGCGTATTCCACTACCTCACGGGTCTTGGCAATGTTCTCCTCCAGCGGGCACATGGAGGCATCGATCATAACGGACATATAGCCGCAGTCCACCGCCTGCTTGCACAGCTCCACAGAGCTGGAGTGATCCAGATGGTTGATGATGTGACCGCCGGTCTGTTCATACGCCGTGCGGCCCATGGCCCCCAGATAGGGCAGGCCTACCGTCTCCGCCACCCGCATATTGCTGGCGATATAGACCGTGGCGCGCTCCTCGGCGGCCGCCTCCACGATGCCCTCCAGCTCCCAGATGTCGGAATAGTTGAAAGCGGGGACGGCATAGCCCTCCCGGTCGGCAGTTTGCAGTACGTGGTTGATGCTGTTCATGACACCCCTCTTTTCAGGTTTTGATTTCTTTTGATTCGTCATGTGTATGCTATCATTTTCTATCATTTATGTCAAGATAGATTTGCGTTTGCGGAGCGGCTTCTTTTGCTTTTTTGCAGGCACAATGGATATTTGCCCCGCTTATCGTTGAATTTTCCCCGTAATTTCAAGGAAAATCGTGATATAGCGATTGACTTTTATTGTTGAGTAAGATATACTAAATGACGGAAAATCCAAAATTGTGATAGGTGAAAATAAAAATGCCGAATTTAAATAAGAGACAGGGTGATATTTACCATATCATCCAAGAACGGGAGTCCGTTGAAGTACACGATCTCATCGCTATGTTTGACGTATCCGCCGCCACCATACGCAAGGACCTGACGCTGCTGGAGCAATCGGGTCTGGTGTTCCGCACACACGGCGAGGTACACATTGCCAACCAGAATGAGCGCATTCTCTCCTTCGAGTCCCGCAGCAGCCTGCGGACAGAGGCCAAAAAGGCCATTGCACAGGAGGCCGTGAAGACCATTCACGAGGGGGACAGCATCATTTTGGACTCCGGCAGCACTACATTGGCTATTGCCGAGCTGCTCCGGGACTTCCAGCACCTGACCGTGATCACCAACTCCGTGCCGGCGGCACTGACGCTGAACAACACGCAGCTGCTGGTCATTATGGTGGGCGGCATCCTGCACGGGCAGAACCTGTCCATCCAGGGGCCGGAGGCGGAGAAGTATCTCTCTCAGATCGAGGCAGACAAGGCCTTCATCTGCTCCAGCGGTGTCCGGAAGGACGTGGGACTGGTGACCTCCAATTCACTGGAGGGCCGGGTGAAGCACTGCATGATCAAGGCCGCCCACAAGGTATACGCTGTGCTGGATTCGGCCAAGTTCACCACCGGCGGCATCGACCTGTTCGCGGACTTCAGCGAGCTGGACTGCGTCATCACCGAAAAGCCCATTCAGGATCCGGCCATTCAGGCGCGGCTGCAGGCGCTGGGCACGGAAGTGATCGTGGCGGAATAAGGGACGGCGGCCACGCCGTCAGCTGATCGGCGCAATCATAAAGAAACGCACGGCGAATCGGAACGATCCGCCGTGCGTTTCTTGTGTGCAGCGCGGGGGTGCGCCGCAGGGTCGATGTCAGCGGCGGAGGCCGAACCGCTCACTTATAGAATATGGGGCACTTTTCCAGTGTCTCGAACTGCGCCAGATCGTGAGGGAAGATGATCCGCGCATTGTACTTGCGCTGGAGGCGGCGGAGCTTTTCCACGCTTTTCTGGAAGCCCAGACTGTCATAGACGATGCCGGGAGCGATGGCGGGAGGCCCGTAGTTCTTGGCGGTGTAGACTGCGTCGCTGGGGAAGATCACCGTCTCGTTTTCCAGATGCACCACCAGCCCCAGCACTGCCGGAGTGTGACCGGGCAGCTCAATGGCCTCGATGCCCTCCACAAGCTCCTGATCGCCCTCGATCAGCTGGTAGCTGATGCCGTCAAAGTGCATATTCTCCTTGATAAAAACGTAGTCCTCCTTGTCGTAGAACTGGTGCGTCTCCTTCAGGGCGTTGACATAGTCCTTTTCGTAGGTGATAACGTTCCGGCCCGCCTTGGTAAAGGAAAAGAAGCCCAGACCTCCGTTGTGATCGTGATGGGAATGGGAGAGGATCAGCATATCAATGTCGGCCGGGGTCAGACCCAGCTGGCCCAGACGGTAATCGATGAAATCCTCGCGCTTGATGTCAAAATAGATGTTGTTCCGCATGGCCTGGGACAGGCGATCCTTTTCGTCGCCGGGACAGTTGCCGGTATCGTAGAGGATGTAGCCGGCAGTGGGGTGCCTGAACAGCACAGCCATCACGGGAACGCGCTCCCAGACGGCCTGCGGGTGCTTATTTGCTACAGTACCGATATTCTTGCCGGCATAGCTGATGGACTCGTCATGCTCCAGATAGCCCATGGGGAGAATGGTGAAGGACAGGCCTTTCATCTTACGGTTCCTCCTTTACGGTGTGGCGGATATGGTCAGGACGACGACTTGCGGAGATTGCTCATGGTCACGGCGAACAGCAGCACCAGACCGTTGATGATCCACTGCAGGTACTGGTTGATGTTCAGCATGGTCATGCCGTTGGCCAGCACGCCCATGATACAGGCGCCCACAAACACATTGACCACCTTGCCCTTGCCGCCGTTGACGCTGATGCCGCCCAGAACGGTGGCGGTAATGACGTCCATCTCGAAGCCGCTGCCCACGGAAGGCTGGCCGGAGCCAAGGCGGGCGGCCATCAGCACACCGGCAATGGCCGCGAACACGCCGCTGAACACATAGGTGCCGGTGATGGTCCACTTGGTGTTGATGCCGGAGAGGCGGGCCGCCTCCTCGTTGCCGCCGGACAGGTAGACACGGCGGCCCAGATACGTCTTGTCCAGATACCACCACGCCAGCACGTACAGCGCCACCGTGATAATCAGAGGGACGGGAATGACGCCGAAAATGTAGCCCTGTCCGAGGAACTTATAGGTGGCGGACAGGTTCTTCACGGGAACGGCGTTGGTCAGCAGATAGGCAATGCCCTTGAGGATGGTCTGGGTCGCCAGCGTGGCGATAAGGGCAGGGATATGCAGCCGGGTGACGGCGGCGCCGTTGATGAGGCCGAACAGCGCGCCGATCAGCAGCGTGATAACCACCGCGATCCACAGGGGCAGGCCCACATCGGCGGACAGCTTGGCGCACAGCACGCCGGCCATGGCCAGCATGGAGCCAACGGAAATGTCGATGCCGCCGGTGAGCATGACCAGCGTCATGCCGATGGCCGCAATGCCGGTGAAGGACATCTGACGGCCCACGCTGAGAATGTTGCCCAGCGTCAGGAAGGACTTGCTTGCCAGGGAGAAGATGAGAAACTCGATGACAAGGATGAAGAATACGCCATACGTGCTGTACAAGTTGGCAAACGAGAGCTTTGCTTTTTTATCCATACGGTTCACCTGTAATCCTCTCAAATACCTGTTGTGATATTGGATGCGTAGCTCATCAGAAGGTTCTGGGTGGCCTCCGCGCCGGACAGCTCGCCGGTGACGGCGCCCTCGTACATGACGATGATGCGGTCCGACATACCCAGAACCTCCTCCATTTCAGAGGAGATGAGGATGATAGCCTTGCCCTGCTGGCGGAGCTTGTCCATCAGGACGTAGATCTCCGCCTTGGCGCCCACGTCGATACCGCGGGTCGGCTCATCGAAGAAAATGATGTCCGGCTGTGCCGCCAGCCACTTGGTCAGCACGATCTTCTGCTGGTTGCCGCCGGACAGACTGCTGACCATGTGATCGATAGAGCCCAGCTTAATGGACAGCGACTGGATATACTCGTTGGCCAGCTGACGCTCCTTTCTGGGGGAGACGGTGAAGAAGCTGCTGATGTCCTTCTGACGCAGCAGCGTCATATTGGACTTGATGGGCTGATCCAGATGGACGCCCTGACGCTTCCGATCCTCCGGGATCATGCCGATGCCCATGGCAATGGCCTGCGCCGGTTTATGTATGTCGACTTTTTTTCCGTTGATATAGATCTCACCGGAGTCGATTTTGTCCGCGCCGAATATCGCTCTGACGATCTCCGTCCTGCCGGAGCCCACCAGACCCGCAAAGCCCAGAATCTCGCCCTTGCGCAGCGTGAAGGATACGTCCTTGACCTTGCCGGTACAAAGATGCCGAACCTCCAGTGCTACATCGCCGGCCTGCGTGGTGCGGGGCGGAAACTCCGTGCCCAGTTCGCGGCCGACCATCAGGGTGATGATCTCCTTCTGCGTGGTCTCCGCCGTGTTCAGGGTGGTGATGACATGGCCGTCACGCATGATGGACACACGGTCGGAGAGCGTCATGATCTCATCCATACGATGAGAGATGTAAATGATGGTGATGCCTTCCTCTTTCAGTCTCTTGATGAGATCCAGAAGCGTACCGATCTCCTTGTTGGTCAGAGCCGCCGTGGGCTCGTCCATCACAAGCACCTTGCAGTTGTCCTTCAGAGCCTTGGCAATCTCCACCAGCTGGCACTGCGCCACCGACAGGTTGCGGGGCAGCTGGCGGGGATCAATGTCCACGTCCATCTTGGCAAACAGCTCCTTGGAGCGGCGGATCATCTCCTTCTTGTCGACGATGATCCCCTGTTTTCTGATCTCACTTCCGATGAAGATGTTCTCATACACCGGAACGTCGTTGACCATGTTGAATTCCTGATAGATCATGCTGATGCCGGCCGCCCGGGACTCAGAGGGCGTGAGGTGCCTGTACGCCGTACCGTCGATGTAGACGGTGCCCTCGGTGGGGGCGATAGCGCCCGACAGGATTTTGCAGAACGTCGACTTTCCCGCGCCGTTTTCTCCGGCCAGCGCATGAACCTCTCCCCTGCGGAAGGAGAGATCGGCTCCGGCCAGCGCAATGGTGCCGCCGTATACTTTTTTGATTCCGCTGGTTCTGATGATGTCTGTCTCGTTCATAATGCGCTCCTGCTAACAGAATACGGACGCGCATATCATGCTCGCCATAATATGCGCTCCGTATCCTGTTCGGTCATATGGTTTTCATGCCGGCGGGCTGCCGGGGGTCAGTTGATGCCCAGATATGCGGCCAGCTCGGGATTCAGCGTGTAGGTGGGGGTCTGTGCCAGATAGTCCTTGACGTTGTCCGCGTTCACAGCGGCGACAGCGGCATAGTAGGGAGACTCGTAATCCAAACCGGCAACAGCCATGGACACGTTCTGCACCAGCTCATAGCCCATCTGGGAGGTCAGCTTGGCGTTGGCAATGGACAGACGGTAGGGGGTGCCCTCCTCGATGTAGCCCAGAGCCTCGCTGATGCCGTCACAGCCGGCCACGAAGAACTCCTCCTGAGGCAGGCCGGAGGAAATGACAGCCTGATAAGCGCCGACAGCGGCAGAGTCCTGCGCGCACAGCACCATGCGAACCTCGGGATGCGCCTGCAGCACGCTCTCCATGGCGGTCATGGCCTCAGAGGTGTTGTCGGTGCCGCTGTACTCCAGCCACACGACCTTGCTGGGATCCTTCACGTTCTCGTTCACGCCGTCAACGATGCCCTGATAGCGCTCCATAACGGCGGAGTTCTCCGCCTGCGCGAAGCTCATGATGGTGGCGCTGCCGCCCAGCTTCTCGTCGATCCACTTGGCAGCTTCCTCGCCCTCGGTATAGCCCCAGTCATACTCATCGAACACGAAGTTGAAGGTCACGTTCTCCATGGAGGGGTACACGCCGACCTTGATGCCGGCATCCATAGCCTTCTGGATGACATCCTCCACCGCGCTGGTGTCCAGCGCGTTCAGCATGATGCCGTCCACGCCCATGCTGATGAAGTCCTCAATGGCCTGTACCTGCGTGGCCACGTTGCCGCCGCCATCCACCAGATTGATCTCCACAGTGCCCTTGGTGTCCTTCAGGAACTGGTTGTAGCCCTCTGCGTACTGGACAAACACCTCGTTGGACAGGTCCATCACGCAACAGCCGATGGTGATCTTCTTCTCGACAGCGGCGCCGCCCTGCTGGACGTCGTCAGTCGGCTTGGTCTCGCCGCAGGCGGTGAGCGCTAACGCGAGGACAAGCGCAGTCAGCAATGCAATGATTCGTTTCATTTTCATTTTTCTGTACCTTCCTTAAGTTATTATATCTCATGTGCAACACAGATCACATGATATATACCGATCATTTGATCCACTCACCCAGAATATACTCGGGAAAGTTCCACGGATCGTGGGGGAAAACAAAGGACGCATGCAGCTCCTGCTCCAGCCGGAGCAGACGTTTCCGCGTCCGCTGGAAGCCGAGGGAGTCGTAAATGACGCCGGGCGCCGCCGTGCCCCGCAGGCACACCTCCGCCGTCACCGCGTCACTGGGGAGAATGTAGTTTCCACTGTCCAGATGGAGCACCAGTCCCGCCACCGCCGGCGTGTGGCCCTCCAGCAGCAAGACGTCCACGCCGGGAAACAGGGTCGTCTCCTCCTCCAGCAGGTGGAATTCCGCGCCCTCCACGTCCAGATTCCGACGGTAATAGCCGCTGTCGGAATAGCCGGCGGGTGTGCGGTGAGTCTGCACCAGCGCGTGGGCAAAGTCTGCATAAGGCACGTAGACGTTCCGGATGGCGCGGGTGCCCTTGAAAAACTCCAGACCGCCGATGTGATCCCAGTGACAGTGGGAGATCACGATGGCGGAGATGTCGTCCACCGTCAGACCCAGCTTCTTCAGGCCCTCGTCCACATACTGATCGCGGCGAACCTCCACGGGGTTGATGCGGCGATGCTCCGCCGGGCGGCGGTCACACTCCTCCCCGGGGCCAAGGCCCACGTCAAAGAGAACGTAGCCGGCGGTCGGGTGACAGATGACGGTGTACAGATAGGAAAACGCCTGCCAGACGTCTTTGCTCCCCTGACGGTCATCCGCCGTGGCAAGGCCGTAGCCCTGAAAGTTCCACGCAATGTCGTTGTAGCCCGTCCCCCCGGACAGAAGCGCAAATTTCAGTCCCTCCATGGTCATCTCCTTCGCCGGTTCGCGTGATATGTAACTTTCGTTTTCTATCGTTTTTATCCTTTTGCTTGAACATAATACTATCATTGTCTTTTGTTTGTGTCAAGTTTATATTTTAACCATCCGGCGGTTTTTGTTGATAGCGGAAATATTTTTAAAAATTATTTGTCGATTCCTACAATTTTCCGTTGTAATTTCCGGATTTTCCGCGCTATCCGCAGGTAATATCGCGCCTTTCTCTTTTCCTTTATTTTTCTTCATATACGTTTCGACCCTGAAAAAAGCAGGGAGGGTATATACCCTCCCCCGCTGCTCCCTTCAGTTGGATGCCGCGGATGCGCTCACCCGCCGCGGCCGCCGCCCAGCGGGCGGTTCAGCTCAAAGCCCAGCACCTTCCGGCGGAATCCGCCGCAGACCGTCTCGAAGTCCGCTATCTCATAGCCCTCTCCGGGCCATTTCTGCCGCCACAGACGGCACAGCTCTGCCGCCAGCTGTGCGCACCCCTCATCTTCGGCAGCCAGCAAAAGCGGGTTCAGATACACGGCGATCACCGTCCGGATGTCCATGCGCCGGACGCGGCGTGACAACAGGCCGGCGCGTTGGCAGGCGTCTGCCGCTGCGTCCAGCAGCTGCTGCGCCAGGGATACCGGGCCGTGCTGTGCCAGCGCTGCACGGATGCCTCCCTCGTACCGCGCCCGGTATGCCTCCGCTGCGGCGGCGTATTCCCCGCGGGAAAAGCGAGCCATCCACGGCTTTGTGTCCAACACGGCGGAAAAAATATTGTCCACGGCAAGCACTCCTTTCTTCGGATGCGCCATTCTACCACAAACGGCGGCAGCTTTCAACACGGGAATCGGTTCCAGCGGCGCCGCATCTCCGCCAGAAAAAACAAGAAAGACCGCCGGAGCGGTCTTTCTTGTTTTCCTTTATCTTACTTGCCGAAGTAGCGGTTCAGCAGGCCCTCGAAGGCCTTGCCGTGACGGGCCTCGTCGCGGGCCATTTCATGCACGGTGTCATGGATGGCGTCGAGGTTGTACTTCTTGGCCAGCTTCGCCAGCTCGAACTTGCCGGCCGTGGCGCCGTTCTCGGCATCCACGCGCATCTGCAGGTTCTTCTTGGTGCTGTCGGTGATGACCTCACCCAGCAGCTCGGCGAACTTGGCGGCGTGCTCGGCCTCCTCCAGACCGGCCTTCTCCCAGTACAGGCCGATCTCGGGATAGCCCTCACGATGGGCCACGCGGGCCATGGCCAGATACATGCCCACCTCGGAGCACTCGCCCTCGAAGTTGGCGCGCAGACCGTCGATGATCTCCTGACGGACTTCCTCGGGCACATCGTCGCCGAAGACCTTGCCTACGCCCACCACATGCTCGGCAGCCCAGGACTTCTCCTCGGACTGGAGCAGGAACTTCTCGCCGCTGACGTGGCACACCGGGCACTCGGCCGGGGGAACATCGCCTTCATGCACATAACCGCAAACAGGACATACCCACTTCTTCATGATCGTATCCTCCATTTATATGTTATATTGATTTGTTTTGTGAGGGTCGCCCCTCTCACTTACTGTGGTCAGTATAACACGGATGCGGAATTTGATAAGTTGCAAATGCAACATTTGAAAAAGTTTTTTCCAAAAAATACTTTACAGGCCCAGAAATGCCCGCCACGCGGCGATATACCCCTCGGCGCGGGACTGGTCGTCGGCCTCGGCGGCCATGCGCAGCAGCGGCTCCGTGCCGGAGAAGCGGCAGATCACCCAGCTGCCGTCGGCAAAGTACACCTTGCAGCCGTCCTCACGGCTGATGTGGTCGATGGCCGTGCCGAAGTCCGGCGTCTCCTTCCGAACAAGCAGGCGCTCCTGCAGCGCCGCCTTGCGGGCCGGGGTCATGCGGAAGTCCGCCTCCGCCCACTGGGGGTCGCCGTACTGGGCGGCGATCTCCGTGAACAGCTCCGACACCGACTTTTTCGTGACGGCCAGCATCTCCACCAGCAGCGCGGCGGCGTAGATGCCGTCCTTGCCGGAGATGTGGCCCCGGACGGCCATGCCGCCGGAGGACTCGCCGCCGATAACGGCGTCCGTCTCCGTCATTTTGGCGGACACCCACTTGAAGCCCACCGGCACCTCGTAGCACTTCTCGCCAAGGCCGGCGGCCACGCGATCCAGCAGGTGGCTGGTAGAGTTGTTGCGGACGCAGGGGCCATGCCAGCCGCGGTACTTCACCAGATAGTAGTACAGCAGCACCAGCAGCTTATTGGGGTGGATGAACTGGCCCTCATTGTCGATGACGCCCAGACGGTCGGCGTCGCCGTCGGTGGCGATGCCCAGGTCGCAGTGCTTGTCCAGCACCAGCGCCGCCAGCGGCTTCAGCGTGTCCACGTTGGGGGCGGGCAGCTTGCCGCCGAACAGCGTGTCGTGGCGGTCGTGGATGATCTCCAGATCGCAGCGGCAGGTGGTCAGCAGCATGCTCAGGCTCGACCAACTGACGCCGTACATGGGATCGAAGCCGATGCGCAGCGCCGCGTTCTTGATGGCCTCCACATCCACGGCGGACAGGATGCTGTCCAGATACTCGTTCATGGGGTTGGCCTCGGTGATGAGGCCCCGCGCCACGGCCTCATCGTAGTCCACGCTCCTGACATCGGCGGGGGTCAGCTGCGCGATCTCCGCTTCGATGCGGGCCGTCACCGTCTCGTCGGCGTCCCGGCCGCCGGCGGTGAACACCTTGATGCCGTTGTAGATGGCGGGGTTGTGGCTGGCGGTAACGGCGATGCCGTAGGGCTCGCCCCGCTTCTTCACGGTGAACATCATCAGGGGCGTGGGGCTGGAGCGGTTGATGACAAAGGGATGGAAGCCGCAGCCCGCCAGCACCTCCGCCGCCCAGTGGGCAGACTCCTTGGACAGGAAGCGGCGGTCGTAGCCCACGCAGACCTCCGCGCCCGCAAGGCCCTCCTTCTCCATCAGGCGGCACAGGCCCGCCATCAGCAGGCGGATATTCTCCTTGGTGAACTCGTCCGCGATGACGGCGCGCCAGCCGCCGGTACCGAATTTGATCATGTGTGCAGTCTCCTTTCAGCGGGACAGGGAATGCACCCTCCACCGTATATTCATCTGACGGTATTATAACCAATTCCACCGCCGGGGGACAGATGCGAAACATGCGAAAGAATAGGGGCATCCTGTGCTTTTCGGTCAATAATCCACCTTCATGAGACACAGGCCCTCCGGCGGAGCGGTGGGCCCGGCCAGCTTCCGGTCTTTGGCGACCAGGATCTCCTGCACATAGGCGGGCTCCCAGTAGCCGCGCCCCACCTCCAGCAGCGTGCCCACCAGAATACGCACCATATTCTGGAGGAAGCCGGTGCCGTGGAACGTGAAGATCACCCGATCCTTCCGGCGCTCCACGGCGATGCTGTCCACCAGCCGGACGGTGGACTTTTTCATGCGGGGATTGCCGCAGAAGCTGGCGAAGTCGTGCTCGCCGGTGAGGTACGCCGCCGCCTGACGCATCCGCTCCACGTCGGGGCGGTAGTCCAGCAGCGTCACATACTTTCGGTCAAATACCGGCTTCACCGGCCCATCAAAGCAGGTGTAGCGGTAGGTCTTGCCCAGCGCGTTGTAGCGGGCATGGAAACGAGGTGCGGCCTCCTTCACCTCCCGGACGGCGATGGCGTCGGGCAGGTAGCGGTTCAGGTAGTCGCGGATGGCCTCCGGCGTCTCCTCCGCGTCCAGCACCGCGTTGGCGGTCATGGCACGGGCGTGGACGCCCGCGTCGGTGCGGCCCGCGCCGGTGACCTCCACCGGCCGTCCCTGTAAGCGGGAGAGCACGCTCTCCAGCTTGCCCTGTATGGTATCCTTCCCCGGCTGGCGCTCCCAGCCGAAAAAGCGGGTGCCGTCGTAGGCAATGGTCAGCTTATAGTTCTGTTCCAAAAAATCACGCCCTTTCTGCCTTATTGTAGCAGAAAGGGCGTGATTTGCCAACGTATTTTCCTTTACAGCCAGCCCATCATTTTAACAAAGCTGTACAGCAGCTTCAGCCCGTAGAAGATGATGACGGCGCCGCAGACCTTGTTGATGACGTTCAGCACCTTCTCGTTGAACTTGCTGCCCAGCAGCGACACCAGCGTAGACACCGTCAGAAACCAGATGACGGAGGCGGAGCCGAAGCCGCAGATGAACGGCACAACCGTACCGGCGGGCAGCGTGGCCCGGAAGGCGCCCAGCATCATGGTGCCGTCGATGATGGCCTGAGGATTCAGCCACGTCACCACGAAGGCGGAGGTGATGAGCTTCCACACCGGCACATTCACGTCCCGGCCGCCCTCCAGACTGGCCTTGGAGCGCAGCAGGCCGATGCCGATCCAGATGACGATGAGGCTGCCCGCCGCCAGAATGACCTTCTGGAGCCATGGCACCGCCTGCATCAGCGCGCCGGCGCCCAGAAAGCAGGACACGCCCAGGGAAATATCCCAGAAAATGACGATCAGCGCCGTGAGATAGACGCGGCTGCGCCTTTGGGTCAGGGCGCTGTTGATGACGAATAAATTTTGCAGGCCGATGGGGGCCACATAGGCAAGGCCCATGGTCAGGCCCTGAAGATAGATATGCATGGGGTGATTTTTCTCCTCGTTGCTATTTACTTTGGTTCTTACCATCAGTTGACAAGGGCAAGCACGGTTTTGACGGGCAGAAATGCGCCCATACTGCGTCAAGTCCCTTGACAATACGGCAGTATTCTCGGCGGGCCTTTCCTTGTCTGGACACATTTCTGCTCCGGCAAAACTGCCCGCACCCGCCAGCGATGGATATTCGAGTGCTTTTTGGCTTTTGAGACGCAGGCGGGCGAGCGCCCGCTAAGGCGAAAAGGGCAAAAAGCGCCGGAAAGACGCGCTGGCAGGCGTGTTTGCCCTTGTTAACTGATGGTTTACCTGCTATCATGATAGCACCTGCGGCGGGAAAAGCAAGAGCGCAGATTTATATGAGCAGGTCAGGAGGAGCTAACCATGTCCGAACAGCACTACGACTGTCCCTGTATGGAAAAATGCCCGCTGCACCATGCCATGCAGCTCATCGGCGGCAAGTGGAAGGTGCAGATCCTGTGCGCCGTGTGCAACGCCGGCGCCATCCGCTACAATGCGCTGCGGGGCAAGCTGGACGGCGTCAGCAATACGGTGCTGGCCTCCGCCCTGCGGGAGCTGGAGCGGGACGGCCTTGTGACCCGGACGGAATATCTGGAGGTGCCGGTACGGGTGGAGTACAGCCCCACCGACAGCTGCCGGGAGCTGCTGCCCATTCTGGGGCAGCTGTCCGACTGGGCCGAAAAGCGGATGTGAGTGGAAAATATCCCGCCGGTGCTGGGGCACCGGCGGGATATCTGTGTATGTAGGCTGCCCGCGTTACACGGAGACGCGGCGGACACCGTCGTTGGCCTTCATAAAGGCCAGCGCCTCCTCGTGGCTGATGGGTGGATCCAGCTTGGCCGTGACCTCCATGCGGAGGATGCCGTTCTCCCGGGTCAGGCTGCTCTCGGTGATCTGGCCGCGGTGGGCCTTCACCAGCTCGTCGAAGCGGGCCAGCAGCTCGTCGCTGTCCGCCATCTCCACCACCAGCTCCTGCGTGGTGAGGGCGTCGGCCCCCACGGGGAAGCGGTGGAACACGATCTGGATGACCACCAGCACGGCCGTCTCGATGAGGCCTACCCAGTACAGGCCCGCACCGATGGCCATGCCCACGGCGGCAGTGCCCCACATACCGGCGGCAGTAGTCAGGCCCCGGATGGAGTTGCCGTTCTTGAAGATGACGCCGGCGCCCAGAAATGAGATGCCGCTGACCACCTGCGCCGCGATGCGGGCGGGGTCGGCGCCCCGCAGGCCGTCCACGGACACCAGATCCACAAAGGCGTACTTGGACAGGATCATGAACAGTGCCGAGGTGCAGGCGATGATGCAGTGTGTCCGGACGCCGGCCTCCTTCTGGCGCTTGCTGCGCTCCAGTCCCACCAGCGCGCCCAGCACGGCCGCCAGCACAATGCGGATGAAAAACTCCAGATTATCGAAAACGGTCAGCGCCGTCTCCGGCAGGTAAGCAGTCAAGCCTGACAGCATGGCGGAGCCTCCTTTCGCGGTGCAAGCCGCAGTTTGTAAAGATAGTATCCTCTATTATACGCGGTGTGTCAAGCTTTCAGCAGGGGGAATTCTGTCAAATTGCCTAAAATCCTGCGCACTTTTGCAGGTGTTTCCCGTTTTTATTGACATCTTTTCGCAAAGCGTCTATAATGCAATTCATTCAAAGGCCACCTTTGAAAATCGTGAACGGAGGAAAATCGAATGAAGAAGTTTTTCGCACTTCTGCTGGCGCTGGTCATGGCGCTGAGTCTGGTCGCCTGCGGTGACAAGACGCCTGCCAATGACCCGCAGCAGGGCGGCAGCGATGGCGACACCGCTACCTATCCCGAGTATTTCAACGGCATGGAGGATCTGATCGCCGCGGCACAGGCCGAGGGCGAGCTGGTCGTCTACGGTTCCTGCGAGGAGGAGTATCTGGCCGCCGCGTGCCAGCACTTCGAGGATCTGTTCGGCATCAAGACCTCTTTCCAGCGCCTGTCCACCGGCGAGGTGCAGGGCAAGATCGAGGAGGAGAACGGCAATCCTTCCGCCGACGTCTGGTTCGGCGGCACCACCGATCCGTACAACGTCTGCGCTGCCGAGGGTCTGCTGGAGGCTTATGACGCCGCCAACGCCTCCCATCTGGTGGGCGACATGTACCGCGACAAGGACGGCTACTGGTACGGCATCTACAAGGGCATTCTGGGCTTCATGGTCAACACCGACGAGCTGGCCCGCATGGGCATCGAGGCTCCGCAGGACTGGGCTGACCTGCTGAAGGACGAGTACAAGGATCTGATCTGGCTGTCCAACTACAACACCGCCGGCACCGCCAAGCTGGTCATCAACACCATGATCCAGAAGTACGGCCACGATGAGGGCATCAAGTATCTGGTGGATCTGGACAAGAACATCGAGGTCTACACCAAGTCCGGCTCCGGCCCCAGCAAGAACGTGGGCACCGGTGAGTGCGTCATCGGCATCGGCTTCCTGCATGACGGCATCACCCAGATCGTGGACAACGGCTACACCAACATTGAGCTGATTATCCCCTCCAGCGGCACCTCCTTCGAGGTGGGCGCCACCGCCATCTTCAAGGGCGCTGCCCATTCCAACGCCGCCAAGCTGTGGATCGAGTACGCGCTGTCTCCTGAGTGCGTGAATCAGGCCGCCCAGTACGGCTCCTACCAGTTCCTGGTCATCGACAACGCTACCCAGCCCTCTCAGGCCGCCGATTTCGGTCTGGATCCCAACAATGTCATGGATTATGACTTCGAGGACGCCAAGAACAACATCAAGACCTACGTTGAGGAAGTGATGGCCGCTCTGGCCGACAGCGGCGCCGACACCGGTGCGGATCGTTTCCAGACGGAGTGATTTGAACGCAGCATATCCTGACCCTCAGCACTTTCACGGGGCGGCGGCGCTGGCCGCCGCCCCGCTTGTTTTTTATCCACTACACCTACCATTCCTTTCGGGATGAGAAAGGAGCGTTCTATGGCACGAACCCAAGGTGCGGCGCTGGATCGGAAAAAATTGATGGCAGACCCCATCATGGTCACTACCATCGTCGTGCTCATCGCATTTCTGACTTTGTTTATCCTCTATCCGCTGGCCATCCTGCTGGTGGATAGTTTTGTGGGAGACGGCTCGCTGAGTCTGGATACGTTCCGGCGCATCTTCGCCATGCCGCGCTTTACCACCGCCATCACCAACACCCTGAAGGTGGGCTTTCTGGTGGGCATCCTGTCTGCCCTCATCGGCCTGCTGTTCGCCTATGTGGAGGTCTATGTCCGCATGGGGAGGTTCGTGGGCGGCCTGTTCAAGGTGGTGTCCACGCTGCCGGTGGTTTCGCCCCCCTTCGTGCTGAGCCTTTCCATGATCATGCTGTTCGGCAAGGCGGGTATCATCACCCGGTTCCTGCTGGGCATCTACGACAACAGCGTATACGGCTTCTGGGGCATCGTGGTGGTGCAGACCCTGACGTTCTTCCCGGTGTGCTACATGATGCTCAAGGGCCTGCTGAAGAACATCGACCCGTCGCTGGAGGAAGCGGCACGGGACATGGGCGCCTCCCGCTGGAGGGTGTTCACCAGCGTGACGCTGCCGCTGCTGCTGCCGGGTCTGGGCAACGCCTTCCTGGTGACGTTCATCGAGTCCATCGCCGATTTCGCCAACCCCATGATCATCGGCGGCTCCTACGACACGCTGGCCACCACCATCTACCTGCAGATCACCGGCTCCTACGACAAGCCCGGCGCGGCCGCCATGGCCGTGGTGCTGCTGTGCATCACCCTGCTGATGTTCGTGGTGCAGAAGTACTATCTGGAGGCCAAGACCGCCGCCACCCTGACCGGTAAGGCCTCCCGCGCCCGGATGCTCATCGAGGACAAGAGCGTGAAGATCCCGCTGACCATCCTGTGCGCGCTGGCTGCCGGATTCGTTATTCTGATGTACCTGTGCGTGCCCATCGGCGCGTGCTTCCCCACATGGGGCTTCAAGTTCTTCCCGCTGACGGGCAAGTGGTTCGGCCTGGTGTTCACCCGCTACCACGGGCTGCAGGCGTTCCGCGACTCCTTCGTGCTGAGCATGATCTCCGCACCCATCACCGCCCTGCTGAGCATGATCATCTCCTATCTGGTGGTGAAGCGGAGGTTCAAGGCCAAGGGCTTTATCGAGGCCGTTTCCATGCTGGCCATGGCCGTGCCCGGCACGGTGCTGGGCGTGGGATATATCCGCGGCTTCGCCGGCGGCGTGTTCAACACCGGCTTCCTGCAGGGTCTGTACGGCACGGGGCTGATCCTCATTATCGTATTCGTGGTGCGGTCGCTGCCCACCGGCACCCGCAGCGGCATCTCCGCCCTGCGGCAGATCGACAAGTCCATCGAGGAGTCCGCCTACGACATGGGCGCCGACAGTCTCAAGGTGTTCATGACCGTGACGCTGCCGCTGATCAAGGACTCCTTCCTCAGCGGTCTGGTCACCGCCTTCGTGCGCAGCATCACCGCCATTTCCGCCATTATCCTGCTGGTGACGCCGCAGTTCCTGCTGATCACCGTGCAGATCAACGAGTTCGCCGAAAAGGGCTCGTACAGTCTGGCCTGTGCCTTCGCCACCATCCTGATCGTCATCACCTACGGCGCGGTGCTGCTGATGAACCTGTTTATCAAGCATTTCGGCACCAGTAAAAACATGAAGGAGGATCAATAAGCCATGGAAAAAGTGAAAAAGGGCGTCCGTCTGGAGCATATCTCCAAAATCTATCAGGATCCCAAGACCGGCAAGGACTTTTACGCGGTGAAGGATACCTCCCTGACCATCGAGCCGGGCAGCTTCGTCACGCTGCTGGGGCCCTCCGGCTGCGGCAAGACCACCACCCTGCGGATGATCGCCGGCTTTGAAAGTCCCGACGAGGGCGAGATCTATCTGGGCGACGAGGCCATCAACGCCCTGACCCCCAATAAGCGCGACACTGCCATGGTATTCCAGAGCTACGCACTGCTGCCCCACTACAACGTGTTCGACAACGTGGCCTACGGCCTGAAGCTGCGGAAGATCCCCAAGGACGAGATCCGCCAGCGGGTCATGAAGATCCTGGAGCTGGTGGAGCTGACCGGCATGGAGGGCCGCATGACCAACCAGCTGTCCGGCGGACAGCAGCAGCGCGTGGCGCTGGCCCGCGCACTGGTCATCGAGCCGTCCGTGCTGCTGTTCGACGAGCCGCTGAGCAATCTGGACGCCAAGCTGCGCGTGTCCATGCGCACGGAGATCCGCCGCATCCAGCAGGAGGTGGGCATCACCGCCATCTACGTCACCCACGACCAGTCCGAGGCCATGGCCCTGTCGGACAACATCATCATCATGAACCACGGCGTGGTGGAGCAGATGGGTACGCCGCAGGAGATCTACTACCATCCCAAGAACGAGTTCGTGGCGGACTTCATCGGCGAGGCCAACTTCCTCAAGGGCACCATGGTGGGCGTTGACGGCGATCACGCCGTGCTGGACGTGGAGGGCTATCGCACCCGTGTGGCCGGCCGTGACGATCTGGAAAGCGGCAAGGAGTATACCGTGGTGCTGCGTCCGGAGTCCGGCACGCTGGCCGACGAGGGCGGTCTGCCCTGCAGGGTGGTGCTGAGCTGCTTCATGGGCAGCTATCAGAACTATCATGTTATGGTGGGCAATACGCTGGTGAAGCTGGCGGAGCACGACCCAAAGAACAAGCACATCTATCAGGTGGGCGATATGTGCCACCTTGTGTTCGAGCCGGACGGCGTACACGTCCTGTAAGGCTTGACGCGGCAGCCGCCGCCGGGAAAACCGGCGGCGGCTGCCGTTTTGTCCCCGGAGCCGGAAAAAAGGTGTGACAAACGGGGAATTTGATGCTACAATAGAAATGTTGACTACGAAGATACGAGGTGTCCCCATGAAGCGCACTTATCCGCAACTTGAGATCGATCTGGCCGTCCTGCGCAGCAACGCGCAGCAGGTCATCCGCCGATGCCGGGCGCAGAACATCCGCGTGTGCGGCGTGGTGAAGGGCGTGGACGGCCTGCCGGAGGTGGCCCGAGCGCTGCGCCAGTGCGGCGCGGAGGAGCTGGGCACCAGCCGTCTGGAGCAGGTGGAGAAGTGCCGCGCCGCCGGGATCGGCGGCCCATGGCTGCTGATCCGTATTCCGGGGCTCTCCGAGCTGCCGGACGTGGTGCGGCTGTGTGAGACGTCCTTGCAGAGCGAACGGGCCACGCTGGACGCGCTGGAGGAGGCATGCGTCCTGCAGGGCAAGACCCACCGGGTCATCGTCATGGCCGATCTGGGCGACCTGCGGGAGGGCTTCTGGGACAAGGATGAAATGGTGGACGTGTGCGTCCATGTGGAGCAGGAGCTGCCCCATGTGGAGCTGGCCGGCATCGGCGTGAACCTGACGTGCTACGGCTCCACCAAGCCCACGCCGGAGAAGATGCGGGAGCTGCTGGACATCGCCGGCCGCATCGAGCGGCGCATCGGGCGAAAGCTGGAGGTTATTTCCGGCGGCGCCACCAGCTCCTTTACGCTGGTACACTGGGGCATCATGCCGGCGGGCATCAACCACCTGCGCATCGGTGAGAACATTCTGCTGGGCAAGGACTTGCAGGTGGACTGGGGCATCCGGGACATGGACTATCTGCGGACGGACGGGTTCACCCTCCGGGCCGAGGTGGTGGAGGTGCGGGACAAGCCCACCTACCCCATCGGCGAGTTTGCCATCGACGCCTTCGGCCGCAAGCCGGTGTACGAGGATCGAGGCATCCGGCGGCGGGCCATTCTGGCGCTGGGACGGGCCGACGTGGGGGATCTGGAGTCCCTGCTGCCCCGGGAGCCGGGGCTCGCCGTCATCGGCGGCTCCTCCGACCACTGCATCGTGGACGTGGAGGACTGCCCCCGGCGGCTGGAGGTAGGCGACGTGGTGGAGTTCTCTCTGTGCTACAGCCACATGCTCTACGCCTCAAGCCGGGACGATATGGCCATTCAATTCGTAAATTAACATAGGAGGATCGTGACAATATGAAAAATATGGGAGAGCTGAGCGTACTGCTCATCGGCGTGGTGGACGCGCTCTTTGCGTTTTTCGTGGTGGCGCCCATTATGCTGAACACTGCCAGCCTGTTTGGTGTGCAGAAGCGGTTCGCGCAGGCCATGGTGGAGGAGGGCGTCATCGACGCGGATACGGTGAAGCTGCTGCACCCGAAAAAGCAGATCGCCGGTGTGCTCATCTCGCTGGTGCTGTTCGCCGTGCTGATCTGGACGTGCTGGAAAAGCGCGCCCATGGGCTATCTCTGCGGCGGCGTGGCGCTGGTGGCCGGGTTCCTGAAGTACCGCAAGATCGTGCAGTACAACAGCCTGACCGTCAAGCGGTTCCGCAACACCTACAAGGATCACATGGATGTCAAGAAGTTCAACAAGTTCGTGGATACCCATTTCTGAGACGCAGAAAAAAGGATGCACACGCTTCGCGTGTGCATCCTCTTTTATTTGCCTGCCGCAGCAGGAAGCCGCTTACTTGTGGGCCAGAACCTTGTTGGCCTCGGCCATCTCCTGGAAGATGCCCTGATGCTTCTTGGCCATGATCGCCTTGATGACCAGCAGGGTCGCTACCATCAGCACGCAGGCAATGACGAGGCAGATGACCACGTTCTGGAGCAGACCCGCAATGATGAAGCTGACAAAGGTCACGCCGGAAACGGTCAGGGCGTAGGGGATCTGGGTGAACACATGGTTCAGGTGGTAGCAGTGGG
>URHT01000022.1 GCA_900547745.1 uncultured Eubacteriales bacterium
ACGCCGTGAGGGATTCGAACCCCCGGCCTTCTGGTCCGTAGCCAGACGCTCTATCCAGCTGAGCTAACGGCGCATGTCTCATCGACAGCTTGGTTATCATACCACACCGCTTTAGAAAATGCAAGAGAAATTTTCTCAGATTTGCATTTTTTCTCCCGCCCGCCGCACATTCCCCCCTCCCCCGCCATTCTTCCGGTCAAATGACTTGACGCAGCGCGCCGCAGCTCATATAATGTGTAGTATGTACGCACTTTAACGTCACAACGGCGCTTCTGTGCGGAGATCGTTGCTTCCGGGAGGATCATCATGTCCCGTTCTGCCCATACCACCACGCTTCGCTGGCTCTGCTCCGTGACGGGCCGCACCGGCGGCCTGACCCTCTGGCTGCTGCTGGTGCAGTCCGTTCTGGCGCTGTGCGGCGTAGGCTACGCACTGGTGCTGCGCGCACTGATCGACGCCGCCGTGGCCGGTCTGCGGCTCCAGTTTCTGCGCAGCACCGCGTGGCTCATCGGCCTCATCCTGTTTCAGATCGCCCTGCGGGCCGTGGAGCGCCACCTCAGTGAGTACACCCGCGCCACCCTTGAAAACCGCTTCAAAGGCCGGCTTTTCGCCACGCTGCTGCAAAAGGACTACGCCGCCGTGGCCGCCGTTCACTCCGGCGAATGGCTCAACCGCCTGACCTCGGACACCACCGTGGTGGCCGACACCATGGCGCAGGTACTGCCCGGCGCCGCCGGGATGCTGGTGCGTCTCATCGCCGCCGCAGCGGTGCTGCTGTACATCGAACCGCGTCTGGCCGCCGTTATCCTGCCCGCCGGCGCAGTGCTGGCCCTGTTGGCCACCGTGTTCCGCCGCACCCTCAAGCGCCTGCACAAGCAGATACAGGAGTCTGACGGCCGCCTGCGCGTCTACCTGCAGGAGTCCCTGTCCAGTCTGCTGGTGGTGCGCATTTTCGACCGCCGCCAGGCCGTGTCGCGGGAGGCGGATGCCCGCATGGACGCCCACCGCGCCGACCGCATGCGCCGGACCCGCTTCTCCAACCTCTGTAATGTGGGCTTCAGCGGCGCCATGTACGGCTTCATGCTGTTCGGCGTCATCTACTGCGGCAGCGGCATCCTCCACGGCACCATGAGCTACGGCGCGTTCGCCGCCGTACAGCAGCTCATCACCCAGATACAGGGGCCCTTCGCCAACCTCACCGGCTATCTCCCCCGCTTCTATGCCATGCTGGCCAGCGCCGACCGTCTCCGTGAGGCGGAGTCCTTCCCGGATGATCTTACCGCCGAGCCCGTCTCCCCGGATGAGGTACAGCGCTTTTACCGGCAGGAGCTGCTGGCCTTCGGCCTGCGCGACGCCTGCTTCACCTACCCCGGTCGTGGCACGGAGGGCGTACCGCCCCTGCCCGTGGCCTCCCACCTCGATCTCACCGTGGAAAAGGGCTGCTATCTGGCGCTGACCGGCCACTCCGGCTGCGGTAAGAGCACGCTGCTGAAGCTGCTGATGGCCCTCTACCCGCTGGACAGTGGCCAGTGCTTCCTGCTTGGCCGCAGCGGCGAACAGCCCCTGACGTCCTCATGGCGCGGCCTGTTCTCCTATGTACCCCAGGGCAGCCAGCTGCTCAGCGGCACCGTCCGCCAGATCGTCGCCTTCTCCGACGCCCCTGCCGCGCAGGACGAGCCCCGCATCCGGCAGGCTCTGCGCATCGCCTGTGCGGAGGATTTCGTAGACGCGCTGGAGCAGGGTCTGGACACGCCGCTGGGCGAACGGGGCGCCGGCCTGTCGGAGGGCCAGCTGCAGCGTCTGGCCATTGCCCGCGCCGTGTTCTCCGACCGTCCCGTCCTGCTGCTGGACGAAGCCACCAGTGCGCTGGACGAGGCCACCGAGGCGCAGCTGCTGGCCAATCTGCGGCAGATGACGGACAAGACGGTGCTCATCGTGACCCACCGTCCCGCCGCCCTCGCCATCGTGGATCGTACCGTGGAGCTGGCCAGCGCCTGAAAGGAGAGGTATTTTGGAACGATTCTTCCTCAGCGCCGCCGGTATCCCGGCGGAGATCGCCGCCAACTATCCGCTGACGCGCCGGCTCTGCCGGGATTACGAGCTGCCGCCGCCTGACGCGCCGGTGTCCATTCGCGTTTCCGTCACTCCGGAGGAGATGGCGCGCATGGCCGCCTCCGGCGAGTTGACCCAGCCCTCCCCCGGCTATCTGGAGTTCCTCTGCGTACAGGAGCAGCTGGCCGCGCAGCTCCCCGCCTTCGACCGCTTTCTCCTGCACGGTGCCGCCGTGGCCTACGGCGGTGCCGCCTATCTGTTCACCGCCCCCAGCGGCACAGGCAAAAGCACCCATATCCGCCTGTGGCGGCAGTATCTGGGCAGCGGTGTCTCCGTCATCAACGGCGACAAGCCCTTCTTCTCGCTGGAGGAGGATGGCGGCATCCGCGTCTGGGGCTCCCCGTGGGCGGGCAAGGAGGGCTGGCAGCGCCCCACCAGCGCCCCGCTGCGGGGCATATGCGTGCTGGAGCGCGGCGCGGATCGCATCCGCCGCCTATCCCCTGCCGAAGCGCTGGAGCCCCTGTTCTGCCAGACCTACCACCGGGACGACCCGGATCTGGAATACCGGACGCTGGGCTTTCTGGACGCACTGCTGCGCGCCGTCCCTGTCTGCCGGCTCTCCTGCGGCATGACGGAGGACGCCGTCCGCTGCAGCTTCGAGGCCATGACCGGCCTTACCTACGAATCGGAACGCCGCCCCGATGAGGGCTGCGAGGAAGGAAGTGTATTCGCATGAAGATCAGATCCGGATTCATTCTGCGGGAGGTGTTGGGCAGTCCCATGGTAGTGGCTACCGGCGACGCCGCCCGGAATTTCCACGGCATGATCAAGCTCAACGAGACGGCGGGCTTTATCTGGCGCTGCCTGCAGGACAGCCTGACGGAGCCGCAGATCGCGGCAAAGCTGGCGGAGGTCTACGACGTATCCCCGGAGAGGGCCGCCGCCGACGTGGCTGCCCTTCTCCGCCAGATGGACGAGCACGGCTTTCTGGAGCCATGACGGACGCCGCCCGCATCGAGGATATCCTGCTGCGCGAGGGGGTCTATGCCGCCGCCACGCAGGGCGCCAGCATGTACCCCATGCTCCGCCAGGGTCGCGACACCGTCATCATCCGCCCGCCGGAGGGCCGCCTGCGGAAGTACGACGTGCCCCTGTACCGCGTGGGCCCGAAGTATGTGCTGCACCGCGTCGTTCGGGTGCTGCCGGACGGCTATGTGATCCGGGGCGACAACTGCCTGTGCAACGAGCACGTCCGGGACGCGCAGATCATCGGCGTCCTCGCCGGCTTCTACCGGGACGACCGCGCCGTGGACATGTCCGGTGTCGGCTACCGGCTGTACTGCCGGCTCTGGTGCGCCCTCTCCCCTCTCTGGCGGCTGTACCGCCGCGCCCACAGCGCGGCCGCCGCTCTCCGGCACAGACTGATACCGAAAAAGCACCCTGCGGAGTGACCTCCGCAGGGTGCTTTTCATCTCTTTCCGTTTGTTATCAGTTCTCCCGGCTGTACAGACCCGCCACGTCGTCCAGCTTCACGGAGAACACCACGGACTGGGCCTCGGACTGCGCCCCGGCCTTCTCCATGATGGCCTGCATGATGGCCGCCCGCTTGTCCGCCGCCGTCACCAGCAGGATCATCTCCCGCTCCTCGGTAATGGCCATGCCGAAGAACTTGTTGGCGTTGTCCGCATCGGTGGCGCGGGTGTGCAGCACCGTGCCGCCCTGCGCCCCGGCGGCGGACGCGGCCTCCATCACCATATCGGAATAGCCGCCGTTGGCGATGGCCACCACCAGCTCGTACCCGGAATCATGCATCAGTTCTTCCTCCTTTACAGTCAGATCCGGCTGGACATCCGCGCCGCCGGAGATGAGATAGTTCATGGCGGACATTCCGCCCACGCTGCTCAGATGCAGGCACACGGCGATACCGCTGCCGGGCCGGTCAATGTGCATGGTATCCACCAGCTCCCGCATCAGCACATCCTTCACCTGTGGCGTCACCACGGAGAACAGCACGGTTTTTTCCGTGGCCTCCAGGCCCAGATAGCTGAGCATATCATCGCTGGCGGTGCCGCGCCCCAGCGCCGAGAATACCACCGGCGCGCCGAAGGCCCGGTAGAAATCCAGAAAGTGCTTGCTGCCCATCACCCGGTTGGTGATGGTGATGATGTAATACAATCTGCTGCTCATACCGTCACCTCCGTCAGCACAGCTCGATGATCGGCTCCACCGCCACGGGAGCCGCCGCAGGCGCCTTGGCGTGCTTCAGCTTCCGCTGATAGCTCAGGCCCAGCAGCTGGATGGTCACCAGCGGCGTCATGGCCACCATGGCCACCACGCCGAAGGCATCCGTCACCAGATTGCCGCCCACCGCCTCGCACGCGCCCAGCGCGAAGGGCAGCAGGAACGTGGCCGTCATGGGGCCGGAGGCCACGCCGCCGGAGTCGAAGGCCACCGACGTGAAGATATCCGGCACCACGAAGCTCAGCGCCAGACTGATGGCATAGCCGGGAATGAGGAACCACATGATGGACACGCCGGTGAGCACCCGGATCATAGCCAGTCCCAGCGACACCGCCACGCCCACGGAAAGGGCGATGTTCATGGCGTGGGCCGGGATCGCGCCCGCCGTGATCTCCTCCACCTGCCTGTTCAGCACATGCACCGCCGGCTCCGCCTGCACGATGAAGTAGCCGATGACCATGGCGATGGGAATGAGGATCCAGTTATAGGTATGCCCGGCGATGCTGCCGCCCAGAAAGCTGCCCACGGGCATAAAGCCCACGTTGACCCCGGTGAGAAACAGCGCAAGGCCCACATACACATAGGCAAGACCCACCGCCATGCTCAGCAGCGCCCGCCGCTTCAGCCGCTTCGTCACCAGCTGGAACAGCACCAGAAACACCGCGATGGGGGCCAGCGCCTTGGCTGTCTCCGCGAAGTACTCCGGCAGCGCGTCCACATAGGCGCGGAACATCTCCACCGTGTCCTTGGCGTCGGGCATCACCGTATTGGTATAGGCGCTGCCGTCCGGCTTGTACAGAAGTCCCAACAGCAGCACGGTGATGATGGGGCCGATGGAGCACAGCGCCACCAGGCCAAAGCTGTCGCCCCCCGCCTGCTTGTCGCTGCGGACGGCGCTGACGCCCACGCCCAGCGCCATAATGAACGGCACGGTCATGGGCCCTGTGGTGACGCCGCCGGAGTCGAAGGCCACCGCCCAGAAGTCCGGCGACACGAACATGGCAAGGCCGAACACCAGTATGTAGAACCCGATCAGCAGCCACCGCAGCTGGATACCCAGCAGGATACGCAGCAGGGCGATGACCAGAAACACGCCGACGCCCACAGCCACCGACCAGATAATGACGTTGTTCTCAATGGCGGGCACCTGATTGGCCAGCACCTGCAGATCCGGCTCCGCCACAGTGATGATAATGCCGATGAGGAAGCTGATGCCCACGATGACCCATACCTTCTTGGAGCGGGTGATCTCGCTGCCCACCGCCTGTCCCAGCGGGATCATGGACATCTCCGACCCAAGTGTGAAAAGCCCCATGCCGCCGATGAGCAGCACACCGCCCAACAGAAACGCCATCATGGCGTTATTGGGTACCGGTGCGATGGTAAAGCCCAGCGCCAGCACGATCAGCATAATGGGCAGCACCGAGGTCAGCGACTCGTGCATGGGCTTTTTGAAGATGGAGAAAAAGCCCTGTGCCTTCTGCCGTTTTTTCCGCAAACGTGCCTGTTCTTCTTGTACCGTTCTTCTCGTCAAATTACCAATCCTTTCCCGAAAAAAATGGCGTATCTGTCCATTTTCGGGCAGATACGCACTGGTATCTTATGCAGATAGTATAGCAGATTTTTCCATGCGGCACAAGAGGAAAACTGTAAACAACCTGTTAAGTTTCACAAATTCCCCCCATACACTCTGTATGAAATGCTCAAAGCTCCTGCCGCGGCCCGGGCCGGTACTCCGCCGACCGCACCGCAAGCCGTATGCCGCCCGCCGACAGCTCGGTGAGCCGCGCCTGAAGGGCGTCCGCCCTCTCCGCCGGCAGCGACGCCGTCAGCCGGATGTCGGCGCCGTACTCGGTGCCGTCCACCGTGCCGCCCTGCGCCGTCACCTCCAGCTTCACCCGCTCCAGCATGGCATAGGAGCACGGGATGTCCACCACCGCCCACTGTCCCATCACCGCATACCCGGCGGCGCACAAAACGTCCCGCGCCCCCTTGGAATAGGCCCGCGTCAGCCCGCCGGCCCCCAGCAGGATGCCGCCGAAGTACCGCGTCACCACGCATACCACGTTGGTCACGCCCTCCCGCCGGAACACGTTGAGCATGGGCTGCCCCGCTGTGCCCTGCGGCTCGCCGTCGTCGCTGTACCGCACGGTGTTCTCCCCGATGAGATAGCACCAGCAGTTGTGCCGTGCGTCGTAATACTGCTTTTTCATCTGCGCGATGAAAGCCCGGGCGTCCTCCTCCGACTCCACCGGCAGCAGATGACTGATGAACCGGGAGCGCTTCTCCGCGAACTCGCTGTCCGCCGCCTGAAACGGTACGCGAAGCTCACCCATGCCGCACCTCCTTCTCCCAGTCCTCTCTGCTCACAGCGTAGTAACAGGTGGCCCGCTCCTGCCCGTCAGGCCACAGCACAGGGGGCCCGTCGCAAACATGGGTGAACCCGCACTTCTCGATGACGCGGCGGGACTTGTCGTTCCCCGGGGAATGTCCGCACCAGACACGCGCCGCGCCCCGCTCCGTAAAGCACCAGCGCAGCAGCTCCCGCACCGCCTCGGGGATGAGCCCCTGCCCCCAGAAGGGCCGCCCTATCCAGTAGCCGATCTCCGGCTCACCCTCCCCATCCGGCGCATCGGTGGGAAATACGCCCACGGAACCAATGGCCTCCTCTGGCCGCTCCCGCAGCAGCACCGCCAGCGTATCCGGCTGGGACAGCACCGTCCGGATGATCTGGCGGCTCTCCTCCACGGACTCGTGGGGCTTCCACCCTGCCGCGGGGCCCACCTCCCCGTCGCAGGCATAGCGGTACAGGCTCTCCGCGTCCGCCTCCCGCCAGGGCCGCAGCACCAGCCGCTCCGTCGTCCGCGTCATTCCCAGTCCTCCTTGGGCTCCACCCAGCCCTCGATATAGTCCTTGAGCTGTCCCATAATGCGGGGCGTACACACCGCCGTCACATCCACCGTCTCGCCATAGGCCACGTTCTCCACCTTGGCCTCGCGGTACAGCCCGTCCAGCAGTCCCGTCCTGTCGTAGGGCAGATGGATGACCACCCGCTTGGTACCCTTATCCAGCTTCTTATCCACGGCCTCCAGCAGTGCAGGGATGCCCTCACCGGTTTTGGCGGAGATATACACCGCGTCCGCCTCCCGCTCCTGCTGGGCGGTAAAGGCCACGTCGCACTTGTTATATACCCGGATGCAAGGGATGCTCTCCGCCCCCAGCTCCCGGATCAGCTCGTCCACAATGCGGGCCTGCTCCCGCCACTCCGGGTTGGACACGTCGATGACGTGCAGCAGCAGGTCGGCGTACTCCAGCTCCTCCAGCGTGGCCTTGAACGCCTCCACCAGCTGATGGGGCAGCTTGCGGATAAAGCCCACTGTGTCGGAGATCACCACCTCCAGCGTATCGCTGACCGTCAGCAGCCGGGTGGTGGTATCCAGCGTATCGAACAGCCGGTCATTGGCGGGGATACCCGCGCCGGTGATAGCGTTGAGCAGCGTGGACTTGCCCGCGTTGGTGTAGCCCACGATGGCCACCACCGGGATCTCATTTTTCATCCGCCGCTGCCGCTGGGTGCTGCGCACCCGTCGCACCTCCTCCAGCTCCTCCTTCAGCTTGTCGATCTTCCGGCGAATGTGCCGTCGATCCGTCTCCAGCTGCGTCTCACCGGGGCCCTTGGTGCCGATGGGCGAGCCGCCGGTGCCGCCCTGCCGCTCCAGATGCGACCACATGCCGATGAGCCGCGGCAGCAGATACTGGTACTGCGCCAGCTCCACCTGCAAGCAGCCCTCCTTCGTCTTGGCCCGCTGGGCAAAGATGTCCAGAATGAGGCCGCTGCGGTCCAGCACCTGCACGCCGCAAAGCTCCGTCAGTACACGTATTTGGGAGGGCGACAGGTCGTTGTCGAAGATGACCATGGTGGCGTCGCTGTTGTCCACCATGCGCCTGACCTCCTCCACCTTGCCCTCGCCGATAAAGCTGTGGGGGTCGGGCTTCTCCCGGCTTTGAAGGATCGTCCCCACCGGCTCGCCGCCGGCCGTCTCCACCAGCGCGCCCAGCTCCGCCAGGCTCTCCTCGTCGGCGCTGTCCGCGCCCAGCACCGGGGAGCGCAGACCCACCAGCACCGCGTAATCCCGCTTGTTCTCCTTATTTTCCTCGATGGTCTTTCGTTCCATAGGCACTCCCCTGTCTGCATTTGTACATAGTATAGCGTATCTTCCGCCGTTTGTAAACAAACAAGACCCGCACCAAACGGTACGGGTCTTGTGATGTGACATGTCTCTTTTACTTGTCCAGACCGAAACGCTTGTTGAACTTAGCAACACGTCCGCCGGTATCCACCAGCTTCTGCTTGCCGGTGAAGAAGGGGTGACACTTAGAGCAGACTTCCACGCGAATATCCTTCTTCGTAGAACCTGTCTCAATCACATTACCGCAGGCGCATTTAATAGTAGTCTGCTGATAATTGGGATGGATTCCTTCCTTCATTGCTCATGTTCACCCCTTTCTGGTTCACTTGTCGCCGTGGTCGACCCACAAACGCAACTGTGATGATAGCACATATTTCCCGCAAATGCAAGCATTTTTCGCAGCATTTACAAAGAAATTTCCGCGCCGCAGGCGAAGAAGTACAGCACCCGCCGGGTCACGGGCTTCTCCATGATGCGGCTCAGGGCATCGCTGTACGCCTGCAGCTGCCCCCGGTACGCCTCTGCCCGCGCCGTGGCCTCCTGCGCCGTCACCCGGTCGGTCTTGAAGTCTGCCACCGTCAGCGCGCCGTCCTCCTCAAATACACAGTCCGCCACGCCCTGCAGAAGCATCTCCTCGCCCGCCGCGTCCCCGGCATAGCGCTCAGCCGGCATCAGCAGGGCGAAGCGGTACTCCCGCCACACCCGCGCCGCGCCCCGGATACGCGCCGCCAGCGGGGCGCGCAGGAACGCCGCGATGGCCTTCACATCCACCGCCTCCGCCTGTGCCGCCGTCAGCAGACGGCGCTGCGCCAGCGCCTGCACCTGCGCCGTCACCGCCTCCGCCGTGGGCGCGGTGTCCAGCGGCAGGTACTGCATCACCAGATGGATGGCCGTACCCCGCTCCGCAGCGGACAGCCCCCGCTTTTCCTGCAAGAACAGGGGCTTCTCCGGTGCGGCGGGCCTCCGTACCGTCTCCGTGCCCTCGGCGATCTCCTGATCCAGCTCCCGGCCCTTCAGCTGGGTGGCTGTGATCTTGGTGGGCACCGCCGTCACCGCCTGATGGGGGTACACGAACGCCAGCGCCGCCTCGTCCGGCCGGGTGTACGGCCTGACCGCCCGCTCCTCCGCCGCCGGCAGCGGCTGCGCCTGCGTCTCCTGACCACCCTCCCGCCACAGCCGGATCGTCCAGCTGTCCGGCAGCGGCGTCAGCACCTCCGGACGGATACCCGCCATCGCGTGGAGCGCCGCCGCGCCGTCGGTGTGCAGCAGGGACAGCAGCAGCCACTCCCCCGGCGAACCGGCGGCGGACACCGCCTCCGGCATCACCGGCGAGCCGGTCAGCGCCGTGAGATCCCGCAGCTTCTTCTCCATGTGCTTTCGGCAGTCCAGCAGGATCAGCTTCTCCTTGGCGCGGGTCATGGCCACATATAAAATGCGCATCTCCTCGGCCTTGGCCTCCCGCTCCAGCCGCAGCGCCAGCGCCGTTTTGGAGATGGTGCCGTACCGGATGCGCTTTTCGATGTCCACCCGCTCCGTACCCAGTCCCAGCTGGGGATGCACCAGCACCGGACGGTTCATATCCTGCTGGTTGAACTTCTTCTGCAGATCTGCCAGCACCACCACCGGGAACTCCAGCCCCTTGGAGCGGTGTACGCTCATGATCTGCACGCCCTCCGCCGCCTGCGCGGCGGACAGGCCCGGCGCGTCGCCCTTTTCCAGCAGCCGCCGCAGGTGGGTGATGAAGTCGAACAGCCCCGCCTTGCCGCCCTGCACCATCTGACGGGCGTAGTCGTACAGCGCCGTCAGCCGCGCCTGCCGCTGGGTTCCGTCGGCCATGGCCCCGAAAATGGCCATCACATGGCACCGGTCGTAGATATACCACAGCAGCTCGTCCGCCGCCATCTCCCGTGCCGCACGCCGCAGCTCGTCCAGCAGCGCCAGAAAGTCCCGCGCCGCCTGTCCCTCGTCCCGACACAGTGCATCGTAATAGTCCCCCTCCGGCTGTAAGGCCCGGATGGCCGCCAGCTCATCTGGGCACAGCCCCACCAGCGGCGAACGCAGCACCGCGATAAGGGGCACGTCCTGCCGCGGGTTGTCCACGATCTCCAGCAGCGACACCGTGACGGCGATCTCTATCGCGCCGAAGAAGTCATCGCTCTCCCCGCCGCCGCAGGGGATGCCCTCCCGTGCCAGCGCGGCGGTAAAGGCTCGCATCCGCGACCGGGGCGAGCGCATGAGGATCACGATGTCCTCCGGCCGCACGGGCCGCATGACGCCGCCCTCCCCCTGCACGGGGAAGCCCTCATCCAGCAGCTGCCGGATGCGCCGGGCCGCGAAGCGGGCCTCCGTCTCCGTCCGGTCAAACCGCTGCTCCGGCGTGTCCTCCACGCTGATGACGTGCATCTCCGTCTCCCGGCCCGCCGCCTCGGCATAGTAGTCCGCGCCGAAGTACAGCCGCTCCTCCGCCGTGTAGTCCATCTCGCCCATTTCCCGGGACATGATGTCCGCGAACACGGTGTTGGCGGCGTCCAGCACCTCCCGCCGCGACCGGAAGTTGCGGCTGAGCACCATGCGCCGGGGCTGGCCCTCCGCCGCCTTCGCCGCATCGGCAAACTGCCGGTACTTCCCTAAGAATATGGTGGGGTCTGCCAGCCGGAACCGGTAGATGCTCTGCTTCACGTCCCCCACGGTAAACAGGTTTCGTCCCTCCTTGGAAATGGCTTGGAAGATACAGTCCTGCACCTCGTTGGTGTCCTGATACTCGTCCACCATGATCTCCTGATATCGCTGGGACACCTGCCGCGCCAGCTCCGTGGGGCTTCCGTCCGCCTGACACAGCAGCGTCACGGCGTAGTGCTCCTGATCGGAAAAATCCATGGCGTTGCGCCGCACCTTCTCCGCCTGATACCGCTGGGAGAATCGCTCCGTCAGCCGCAGCAGCGCCAGCATGGCCGGTGCCGTGGCCCGCAGGTCGTCCAGATGGTCTGTCTCCGGCACCTGATACGGGGCCGACAGCTTCTTCATCTCCGCCCTGCACTTCTTCGCCACCGCCTGCGCCGCCGCCTTGGCCTCGGCGTACTCCTCGCCCCGCACCGCGCCCAGCTTCCCCAGCACCGGCTGTACGCGGCCCATGGCCTCCCAGCCCTCCCCGGCCGCCTGCTCATACTGCCGCAGCTGCGCCGCCGCTTCCAGAAACCGCCCGGCATAGGCGTTGTACACCGTCTCACAGTCTCCCATGGCCTCCACAGCCCGTTCCAGCTGCTTTGCCCAGAAAAGTGCCTTTCGGACGGTATCCTCCATCACTGTCCGGCCATATACACTGTCAGCCAGACGATCCGGCAACTGCCGCCAGCCCTCCGCCGCCTGATGCAGCCACTGCGCCGGATACGGGTGGCTCTGGATCTTCTCGTGCAGCTCCAGCACCAGCTCCGCCAAAGCCCGGTCGTCCCGGCCCGCACCCAGCGTCCCCGCCAGCAGCTCGAACTCCCTGTCACCACCCTCGATGTCCTGATAAAACGCCTCCAGCGTCCGCTCCAGCGCCCGGTCCTTCAGGAGCCTGGCCTCCGCCTCGTCCAGCACCCGGAAGTCCGGGGTCAGGCTGCGCCCGTCCACCGGCTCCAGCAGATGGATGTGCTCCCGCAGCAGCGCCGCGCAGAAGGCGTCCACCGTCTTGATGTCCGCCTGATACACCCGGAACATCTGCCGCCGCAGGTGCCGGTCCTCCGGCGTTGCCGCCACCCGCGCCGCCAGCTCGGCGGCCAGACGGGCCCGCAGCTCCGCCGCCGCCGCCCGCGTATAGGTGATGATGAGGAAATCGTCCACGTCGCACCGCTCCTGCGTCAGATAGGAGAATACCCGCTCCACCAGCACCTTGGTCTTGCCGGAGCCGGCGGCGGCGGATACCAGCAGACTGCCGCCCCGGTCAAAGACCGCCGCGTGCTGCTGCTCTGTCAGCTTCAGTTCAGCCATGCTGCTCCACCTCCCTGTCCACCACCTGCCAGAACTCCTCCGGCGTGGTCTTTCTCAGATAATGCGGCTTGTCCCGGCTCTCGTCGAACCAGCACGCCGCCTGAAACGCGCACCATGCGCAGGCGCTGTCCTGCGGCCCGCGGGTGCAGGGGTCGGCGTCGATGTTGCCGTCCCCGATCTCCCGGGCCACCCGGTGCAGCAGGCTGTCGATGTACCGCGCCATCTTGCCCATCTGCGCCGCGTTCACCACCACGCTGGACAGCAGCCCCTGCACCGCGCCGTCCTTCGTTGTGCCCACCGGCAGATAGCACGGCGCGTCCAGCGCGCTGTGCTCCATGGCCGTCAGCACCTCCGGCTCGCCCAGCAGCATACCGGTGCGCCGCAGCTCCCGCCGCAGCATATCCTCCAGCTTGTCCGGCGGCACGGCCCGATCCGCCCGCAGGATGATGTCCCGCGCCGGCATGTACAGCACGCCCGCCGGCTCCACCGGCCTGCCGAAATAGGCCCCGCCCTCCTTCTGCAGCGTGAACAGGTACAGCAGCATCTGGATGCCCAGACCGTACCGCACGTCCGTCAGATCAAAGGCCTTTTTGCCGGTCTTGTAGTCCACCACCCGCAGATATAGCCTGCCGTTCTTGATCCAGCCGTCCACACGGTCGACCTTGCCGCCCACGGAGAGTGTCGTGTTGCCCTCCGTCACCGTCACCGCCGGCAGCTGCCCGTCCTTCCCGCCGAAGCCCAGCTCAAAGGCCACGGGGCGGAAATCCGACACCGCCATTTCGTCCGCGATATTCTCCACGATGGCGCAGGCCGTCTCCCGCAGCCGGGAGAACAGGTACCGGAACCGGGCGCTTTTCCCCGCGTAGCCGTCGATCTGCGTCCGGGCATACTCGTCCACATAATGATGCACCAGCCGCCGCAGCGCCGCCCTGTCCACCCTTCCGTAGCCGCCCCGGTCACAGATGTCCCGGTTCACGTTCTCCAGCAGATAGTGGATGAACGTACCCACCTCCGGTGCCTCGAACCCGGCGCTGGTGCGCTCCTTCGCCCGCAGGCCGTACTCCATGAAATACCCGAAATGGCAGCTTTTCAGCCGGTCGATGCGGGACGCGGACATGGCGATGCGCCGCCCGTACAGCGTCTCCACCGCCTGCGGCGACAGCCTGCCCCGGCCCATGGCCCGGGTCTGCTCCATCCGTGCCAGCAGCGGCGCCTCCCCGTGCTCCGCGAAGTACCGCCACAGCGGCCCGCCCGGCTCCTGCCCCGCCAGTGCCAGCGCCGCAGACGGCAGCTCCCGCCGATAGCCGCCGTCCTCCCGCTCGACGGTCACCTGCGGAAAGATCCGGGCGATGCGCCCCACCGCGAAGGAAGGCAGCAGCTGACCGCCCGCCCCGTCCGTCACCGGCCACGTCACCGTCAGGGACGCCGTGGGCTGGGCCAGACACGCATAGATGTTCTGCAATTCCGCGCTGAGGGGATCGAACGTGGCATCGGACAGCAGAATGCCCCGCTGCTGCAGAAGCGCCCGCTCCTGCGCATCCAGCAGACCGCCCCCCTGCTCCACCGTGGGCAGCACATTGTCGTTGGCCCCCAGCAGAAAGAGGTGCCGCACCGTGTGCCGGTCGTTCCGGGTGATGGGCGTCACCTTCACCTGATCCAGCGTGGCGGGGATGGTGGCCACGGCGTACTGGCTCAACACCAGCCGCAGGAGGCGGGCGAACTCCTGCCCGTCCACCTCCACGTCCCCCAGCAGCTCCACGAACTGATCCAGCACACCGCAGAAGATGCTCCACAGCTGCCGGTACTCCTCCGCCAGCTGCACCTGCCCATCGTCATACAGCGCTGCCGTCTGCCGTTCCAGTGTCTCCGGGACGCCCGCCGACTCGGCAAACCTGTAAAGCACTTCTGCTTTATCCCTTACCGTTTCACCGGCTTTCAGTCCCTCGCTGAGATCATAAAACAGCCCGCGTACCCGGCGGCGCACGGCGTTGACCTCCGCCAGCCGCTGCCGCCGCACCTCGTTTAATTCCGCGCCGTAGCCATCGGGACTGGCCGTCCAGTCCGTCTCTCGCAGCCACATGGCGCCTCGGATCTCCCACCGGATCACATAGTTCTCCAGCACGTCGCACTCTGCTGCCGTGATCCCGGCCATGCCGGTCTTGAGACAGCGGAACACGTCCTCATATTCAAACCCGCCGGTAACGGCGTCCACCGCTGACAGCAGCATGGTCAGCACCGGCTTCTCCAGAATGTCGCTGCGGCGGCTGATGTAGGCCGGGATGCCGTCCCGGCGGAACACCGCCTCCAGCAGCGGGCCGTACACCTCCATGTTCCGGGCCGCCACGCCGATGTCCCGCCAGCGGCAGCCCTCCCGTGCCAGCCGCCGCACCTGCGCCGCCACGAACTCCACCTCGGAGAACGCCGTCTCCGCCTGATACAGCCGCACCGGCGGCTCCTCCCCCTGCCACGGCTCCTCGCCGCCGAAGAAGCAGCGCTCCAGATGCGCCAGCGCACCATCGTTTTTACTGACAAGCACTTCCACTGTACACTTACTGTGTGCCAATGCCGCCATGCGCTTCAGTCGCTCCCGCTGCCGCAGCGCGTTCTGGAACAGCTGCGGGTCGGACTCATCCCCCAGCAGCGTCACCGTCAGGCTCTCCGCCTGCCGCAGCGCCGTGGCCAGAATATCCTCCTCCACCCGGTTGAAGTAGGAGAACCCGTCCACATACACGTCCTTGCCCGCCAGATAGTCCGATGCGGGCAGCGCATCGCACAGCTTCTGCACCCGCGACCGGGCATCGAACCCATCGCCCCGCAGCCGTGCGTCGTAGGCGCCGTAGATCAGCGCCGCCGACCGCAGCTTCTCCCCGGCCGCGCCGTCCATATCCGCCACCTGCGCCATCAGCTGCTCCGGCGTCACCCGGTAGGCATACAGCTCATCGGCCAGCGCCACCAGCTGCCGCAGAAACGCCGGCCGCTGAGAGGGCCTTGCGAACACCGTCAGCCGCCCGCTGACCTCCTGCAGCGCCCGCCGCATGGTCAGCAGCTTGCCGCCGTTGTCCAGCGTCACGTCCGCCAGACCGCCCACCTGCCCCAGCACCCGCGTGGCCAGGTTCCGGAAGCTCAGCACCTCCGCGTCCCGGCTGGCGGTGGGGCCGCAGGCACGGCACAGATCCAGCTCCGCCTCATGGGATGCGTGCTCCGGCACCAGCAGCACCTGCGGCCGCTGCCCCCGCCGCTTTTCGATGGTCTCCAGCACCAGCCGGCTCTTACCGGCCCCGGCCCGGCCCATCCAAATCTGCAATTCCACGCCGCATCCCTCCGTGCATCCTTTTTCAGGGGTATTATACCGTATCCACTGTCCAAAAGAAAGGACATTTCCCGCCCCCGCGAAAAAAAGGGCGCACCCGCCGGTGCGCCCTTTCCCTTCGCTTTTTACTTTTCGCCGCATAGCTGCCGCCGCAGGACGTCCCGGTTCTCCTCCGTCACCGTGACCACCCGCACCCGCGGGTGCGCCGCCACGCGGCGCAGGAACGCGCTGTCCGCCTGCTGCAAAACGCCGTATACCGGCTTTTCGCCGTCCAGCGCCGCCAGCACCGCCGCCTGAAACCCCTGTGCCGCCGCCTCCGAGGGCCCCAGCTCGTCCATCACCACGATGTCGCATCCCGCCGTATCCGCCAGCGCCGCCGGGCCCAGCAGATCGAACCGCTCCGGCCGCCGCTCCCCGCAGAAGCATACCAGATTCGCAGGCGACGGCTGCTCGTCCTCCGCTGCCTGCAGCAGATGGATGGAGGGGCGATCGAACACGCCGGTCACCCGCCGGGTAAAAAAGCCGCCCAGCCGCTTCCCGTCCAGCAGCGCCCGCAGCAGCGTGGACTTGCCCACGCCCTTCCGCCCCGTCAGAAACAGGTGCTCAGTGCATGGGGCAGCCATGGTGCTCCTCCCCGCGGGCCTCCCTCCGGGTGGCTCGTACAAGGATCATCTCCCCGGTGATGGACACGGCGATCTCCTCCGGCGTCACGGCCTTGATGGCGGTGCCCACCGGCGTGTGGACAAAGGCGATGGCCTCCTCGGCGATGCCCGCCTCCCGCAGCCGCTGGTTGACGAAGGCCGTTTTCTTCCGGGAGCCGATGACGCCCACATAGGCCGTCTCCCCCCGCAGCACCTGCACCTGCGCCTGAAAATCGTACTCGTGGCCGTTGGTCATGATGACCACATAGTCCTCCGGACTCACGGTGAGATAGTCACGGATGCGGGTAAAGTCGCCGCAGATGACCAGATCCGCCTGCGGAAACCGCTCCCGGGTAGCGAACTGGGGCCGGTCGTCAAATACCACCGGCCGGAACCCCACGGTACACAGCAGCGGCACCAGCGCCCTTGCGATGTGCCCCGCGCCGAAGATCACCGCCCGTTCCCCAACGGGCAAGGGCATCGTAAAGCAGTTATCCTTGTCAGCTTCATCATCCGTCAGATAGGGCATCTCCCCGTCCAGCGGCTGCACCAGCCAGCCCTTTTCCCGCACGGATACCCGCCGCAGCACCTCCGCCGCCAGCGTGTCCCACGCCTGCTCCTCCACGGGGATGCGCCGGAAGTAGACGGTCACGTCGCCGCCGCAGACCATGCCGGTGCTCTGGGCGCTGCCGTCCCGCCGCAGGCGAAGCTCCCGCGTTTTGCTGCGGACGCCGCCGGCCAGCATCTCCTGCGCCGTGGCAATGGACTGGCCCTCCACGGCGCCGCCGCCGATGGTACCGGCCAGCAGACCGTCCCGGCCCACCAGCATCTGGCTGCCCCTGCCCCGGGGCGCGGAGCCGTCGTCCCAGATGATGGTGGCCAGCACCGTGTCATACTTCTTCTCCCGCTGGTACACCAGCGTCTGAAAAATGGTGTTCATGGACTCTCCTTCCGCCGCACAGGCGGCTCGTTCACGAACACCCGGCGGCTGCCGTCAGCCGCCGGGTGTTCTTTGTTTTCGCTTACGCCGCCGCGTCCGCTGCGGGCAGGGAGTTGGCCACCAGCGCGTCATACTGCGCCCGGGTCAGCTCACAGTGGTAGAACATCTGGAAGTAGCTGCTGACCTCGGTGTACAGGTCATAATCCACCGCATCAGGATACAGCACGGTGGTCATCCACATCATGCCCAGCAGGCGCTGGACACTGGGCGGGAAGCCCATCCAGTTGTAGGGTCCCATGGGAACCTCGTAGTACGCGCCGTTCTTGATGGCGGTGAGGGTCTGCCAGTTTTCGTTGTCAGCCACGGTGTCGTAGATGCTGCCGGGGGCGAACAGGATCACATCGGGGTTCCAGCTGAGGATCTGCTCCATGTCCACCTCGTTGCCGGTGCCCTTGCCGGACGGCTCATCCACCACGGCCAGATTGTTGGCCAGCATGTCAATGACCTCGGCGTGATAGGAGCCCTGTGCGATGACGTTCAGCCCCTCGTCGCCGGTGATGTAAAGGATATTCGCCTTCTCCACGCTGTTCGCGATCTCCACAGCGCGGTCATAGGCGAAGCGGCAGTAGTCCGCCAGACCCTGCGCCTCGTTGGGCATTGCCAGGAGGTCACCCAGCATGGCGTATGTATCGTCCATAGAGGCGAGGTATGCGTCAATGTGGACGAAGGGGATGCCGGTCTGCTCCTGCAGGCCGTCCATGTCCTCGGCGATGCTGCCCTTGGGCTCGCCCACGTCAATGACCACGTCGGGGGCGGCGGCCAGCAGCGTCTCCAGATTCATCTCACCCTTGCCGCCGTAGAGCTGGCCCAGCAGGGGCAGATCATAGTATCTGGTGTCCAGGAACTCCGCGGCGCTCTCGTCCCACGCATTGGCAATGCCCACCAGCTTGTCGGGAGCCAGCGCGAACACCACGATCTGGGCCAGCGGGCCGGAGATGGCGACCTTTTCCACGTTCACGGGCACCGTGACCTCGCGGCCGCAGGAGTCCTTGAACACACGGGTAGCGTCCTCCGTCACGGGGGTATCCTGACTGTCGCCGCCGTCATCCGCGGGCTTGGCGCCGCAGGCGAACAGGGAGACGGACATCACCAGCGCCAGCAACAGCGCTATCCATTTTTTTCCATCCATTGTCGTTTCCTCCCGATAATTTCATTTATTTCTTGAAATTTCCGGTTTATTTCCGGTTAATTGCAGATCATATTTCCGGTTGACGCTCCTCTTGAATTTTTGCCGCGTCAATAACAAGGATCCCCGCCGGACGCAGGCTCGGCAGCCGCCACGGGAACTCACTGTCCCCCGTCTCCTCCAGCCGCTCCCGGAGCAGCGCGTCCGTGATGAGGGACACATCGTCCCGGCGGCGGTACACCTCAAAAAAGCGGCGGGCGTCCTCCCAGCTGCGGAAGGGTTGGTCGAAGCGGAACGCCGTCCGCTTCAGCTCATAGGGGATGCTCAACTCCGACAGGCGGCGGCAGGCGGCGTCTACGCCGTGGGTGCCGCCCAGCGGCTGCTTCGTCACGGTGAAGCGGTGGCCGGTCTGGTCGCGCTTGACGGCAATGACCGTGCCCCGGCACCGGGCCGCCGCCACGGACAATATCTCGTCCATACTGCCGAAGAAGCAGAACACCATGGCGTCATAAGGCTTTGCGGGGCGGTGGGTGAACACATCGGCGCACAGCGGCGTCACGTTTTCGATGTGCCGCGCCGCCAGTTCCCGCCGCAGCACCGCCAGCGCGGCGTCGTCCCGCTCCGCCGCCGTGATGTGGCGGACATGGGGCGCCAGCGCCAGTGAGAGATAGCCAAGACCGCAGCCCGCGTCGCACACCGCGTCATCCGGGTGTAGATAGGGCAGCAGCTCCGATGCCATACGCCGGTGGAAGTCGGTATGTCCGGCGGCGTCGGCCATGAAGCGGATCATGTCATCCGTCCAGCGGAACATCGTCCTCCCCTCCCTTCGGCACGATGGCGGGGCCGTGCTCTGTTTCCAGCATCGCCGCGTCCACGCCGTAGAGACGGTGCAGCAGCTCTGCCGTCAGCATATCCTTTGTTGCACCGAATGCGGCAACTCCGCCGCCGGACAGCGCCAGCACCCGGTCGGCGAAGCGCAGGGTGTGCTGGGGGTCGTGGGTGGAGAGGATGACCGTATAGCCTCGGCGGGTCAGCGCCTTCACGCAGCGCAGCACCCGCAGCTGGTTGCCGTAGTCCAGCGAGGACGTGGGCTCGTCCATCACCAGAATGTCCGCCTGCTGGCACAGCGCCCGGGCAATGAGCACCAGCTGCTGCTGACCGCCGGACAGCTCCGAAAAGCTGCGGGCGGCCAGCTGCGCCACGCCCAACTGCTCCAGCGCGGATATGGCCCGCCCCTCCTGCTGCGGGGACGGAGCGCGGAACGGCGACAGCTGACGGGTCAGCCCCATCAGCGCCGTGTCCAGCACGGAATAGCCGAAGGTGGGGCGGTGTATCTGAGGGATGTAGGCAATATGAGCCGCCAACGCCCGTTGACCCAATGTCCGGGCGTCCCGGCCGTCCAGCAGAATGGCGCCGCCATAGTCCGGCAAACCGCCGAGGATACAGCGGAACAGGGTGCTTTTCCCCGCGCCGTTGGGTCCCAGAACAGACAGCAGCTCCCCCGGCTCCGCCGTAAAGGACACGTTTTGCAGGGCGGTGTGTCCACCGCGATAGGTGTAGGACAAATCGTTGACCGTCAGCTTCACAGGCGCTCCTCCCCCCTTACCATCAGATAGACGAAGAAGGGCGCGCCCACAAACGCCGTCAAAATGCCGATGGGGATCTCCACTGCCGTCAGGCAGCGGGCAAAATTGTCCACCAGCAACAGGAACGCCGCGCCGAATACCATGGACATGGGCAGCAGATACCGGCAGTCGTTGCCAACCATCCGGCGGCTGAGGTGTGGGATCACCAGTCCCACCCAGCCGACCATACCGGAGACGGAGACGCTGGCGGCGGTGAGCACCGTGGCGCTGAGGATCACCACCAGCCGGAGCCGGTCGGTGTTGACCCCCATGGAGCGAGCCTCGTCCGCTGACAGGGTCAGCAGGTTCATGCGCCAGCGCAGGAGCAGCAGCGGCACCAGTCCCACGGCGATGCAGACGGCGGCAAAGCCCACTGTTTTCATCCGTGTGCCGGACAGGCTGCCCATGAGCCAGTAGGTAATTTGGGGCAATTGGTTGCTGGGGTCGGCCACCAGCTTTATGTAGGACGTACCGGCGGAGAACAGGGAGCCCACCATGATGCCGGCCAGCAGGATGCTGACCACGCGGCTGCCCCGGGTGCGGCTGCCGATGAGGTACACCAGCGCCACCGTCAGCAGGCTGGCCAGAAAGGCGAATACCGTGACCATCACATTGCTCTGCCCCGTCAGGATCGCCAGCGCCGCGCCGAAGCAGGCGCCGGAGGAGGCCCCCAGAATGTCCGGCGCGGCCATGGGGTTCTGGAACACCGTCTGATAGCCGGCGCCGGCGGCGGACAGAGCGCAGCCCACCAGACACGCCAGCAGGATGCGGGGCATGCGGACGTTCCACACGGCGATGGCCATGTTGTCCGTCCACGTCTGGGTCAGGGGGAACAGGCGGGACAGCAGGATGCGCACCACCTCGCCCAGCGGCACGTCGTACCGCCCCCAGACGAAGGACAGCAGGAACAGGAGCAGCAGCGCCAGTGCCATCAGGCACACCCGCCGCAGCGGACGGCTGCGGTATGCTTCCATGCGGACGCCTCCTCTCCCGTAAAATGCGTTCTCCATTTTACAGGATAACGGGGTAAAATGCAAGGGAAAGCGTGCGGCATTGTCGGATTCTTGTGCGGCATTGCTCATTTGCCCAGCCACTGGCGCAGCCGCTCCCACAGCTCCAGCGAGCGGAAGCGCAGGATGTAGCCTGTGCCATCGCCGGTCATCAGGGACACATCGTCCGCCGTCAGGCCTCTGCTGCGCGCCGTCTCCTCCAGATCGCAGGCGGCGGCGGTACACAGGGGCGGGTACACCACGCACCACCAGTTGCGGCCCTCCCCCGCCCCGATGACCACTCGGAGGGCCAGATATTCCCCGGCGGGCAGGGCGAAGCCGTCGTATGTCTTGAGAGGAAACTCCGTTTCCTCCAGTGAGACGGAGACGGGATAGGTGCTGCCCCGCGCTGCCAGCGCCGACGCGGCGGCGTCCCCCATGGCGGGCAGGGCGTCGGTGAGCCGGCGGCGGGCGTCGGCCATGTCGGCGGACTGGCGCAGGATGTCCTCGGCGCGGCAGAGCACCGCGTCCCGGACGTGGAGCTTCAGGGTCTGGTCGGCGTCGCTGTCGGAGTTGGCGATGACGTGGAGCCGGATCATCCTCTCCTGCAGATCATCCTGCCGGCGGAGCGACCACGCGCCCCAGAGCAGCGCGGCTGCCAGCGCCAGCAGCAGCGCCAGCTCAAATGTGTGATATTTACGCATAAAAACACCGTCCTATGTAGGAATTTCCTACATTCTGGACGGTGTTTTCGTATTTTATACAGGGCGGGTCACAAAAGTCAGCGGCCACTGCTGCCGCAGAACGCCGGCAGCGGCGCGGGCGGCGTCCTCCCGGTCGAACAGGCCAAACACGGCGCTGCCGCTGCCGCTGAGCTGTGCGCCCAGCGCGCCATGGGTCAGCAGCGCGTCCCGGATGGCCCACACGGCGCTGTCCGGCGGTACGACCCGCTCGAAGCTGTTGTACAGCGCGGCGGCCACGGCGCGGATATCCCCGGCTGTGAGGGCTTCGGTCATGCGGTCGGGACGGGGCGGCTCCTGCGGCAGCCCGTCCAGACGGCGGTACATCTCCGGGGTGGCAAAGCCCTCCGGAGGCTTGACGATGACGAACCAGCCCCCCCGCAGCGGGGGCAGCCGCTGGGGGCGCTCCCCCCTGCCGGTGCAGCGCCGCGTGCCGCCCCGGATGAAGAACGGCACATCGCTGCCCAGCTTCGCACCCATGCGCTCCAGCATCTCGTCGGGCATACCCGGCGCACGGAACAGCCGCAGCGCCAGCAGCACGGCGGCGGCGTTGCTGCTACCGCCTCCCAGTCCCGCCTGAGACGGGATGTGCTTTTCCAGCTCAAAGCGCAGATCCGGCACGGGGCGGCCCGTCTCCGCGAAGAACAGATGGGCCGCGCGGAGCACCAGATTGCTCTCATCCGCCGGTATGGCGGGGTCGGTGCAGGTCATGGACAGACCGCCCTCACCGGCGGTGAGACACAGTGTGTCGCACAGATCCACGGTCTGCATGACGGTGGACACCTCGTGGTAGCCGTCATCGCGGCGGGCGCCCACAGTGAGGGTGAGGTTCACCTTGGCGTAGGCGTGTGAGGTCACTTTCATAAAGACTCCTCCCGGCAAAAAAGCGCCCAACGGGCGCTTTTTTGTGTGTGGTCACTTGACGATCTTACGGGCCTCGATGTAGTAGCGCTTGTCCTGCGCGTGACCCATGGAGAAGGTCTTGCGGGGCAGCACGCCGTCGGACATAACGGTCTTGAACAGCTGCTCCTTGCCCATGGCGGGCAGCAGGAAGCCCATGTTGCCGGGCTTGCCGCCCAGCTCGCGGGTCACATCGTCGCCGTGGATGTAGTCCACCTCGCCGCCGTTGTCCTTCAGATACTGGTCGATGACGCCCTGCAGGGTGCCCACGGCCAGCTGTACCCTGGGATCGGGGACGGTGATGAAGTGGCTCTCGCCGTTCCAGACGAACTCGATGGTGTGGCCGTCGCCCTTGCCCTCGTAGGCGTTGGGATAGGCGGCACGGAAGGCGTCCATGAACTTCTGGTGATCCACGCCGAACAGTACCCGGTGGATGGGCTCGAACTGCAGGGCGTCGTCGTGGTTGTTTACCACCTCCACCAGCGCAAAGCGGGCGGGCAGGGCCAGATACTCCTCGGGGGTCTTGCCCTTCTTCTGCTCCTCGTAGCAGGCCTTGGCGGTAGCCAGAGAGTGGTTGCCGTCGCCCACGGCGAACAGCAGGGGCGCCACGCCGGACACACCGTACTTCTTCTGCATGGCGTCGTCGGTGGTCAGGCCCTCCAGCGAGGCGGCCACGGCGTCGATCTGCTTGTCGGACAGCTTGTAGCCGGTGATGTGGCCGCCGTTCTGCATCAGGTCGAAGTCATAGAGCTTCTCCATGGTACCGGCGGCAGCGGTCAGCGGCTCGATGACGGTCTTGTCAGGGTCGTCAATGAGCAGCATGACGTGGGGCAGCTCGATGGGGGCGTTGCGGCGGACGCGGGCGCGGGGCGGAATACGATCCAGCACCGTACCCTCGGTGGCGCGGATCAGCGCGCCGGAGCCGGGGGTGAAGTCGTAAGCGTCCAGATCCACCATGCCGATAAGGCCGTGGCGGATGCGTCCGTCGGACTGCTGGCGCTCGACGTAAATCAGGGAGTCGGTCAGCGTTTCAAACACGCCGTCGGCCATGTACTTGCGCATGGCGGCGTTGATATCGTCAATGTACTCGTCCACGTTGGGGGCCTTCAGATTGGCCTCGGGCAGGATGAGACGCAGCGTGGAGGGTGCGTCGCCCACCTTCTCCTCCACCGCCTGCCAGTACTCCGGCTCGGAGGTGAACTGGTCGCAGGCCACCACGGCCCACTTGGTCATGTCCTGCTCCTTGGGCAGCAGGATGTCGGCGGGATAAAAGCCCAGCTTTTCAAATTTCTTGTTCATGGTGTTCCTCCTGTTTTTCATCAAAAGGTGCGCAGTGATGTTCCTATTTGTCATAGTACCAAAATTCCCCGTCATTTGCAATCGGTTTTCAAATTTTTTCAGGGCCGCTGACAAATTTTTTGTGCATAACCGGCGGACAGGCGGAAACAATACGGGAGAAAGCAGTCTTGACACAAGGAGGGACTTTCATGAAGATCGTAGACCGCATCGCGCTGATCCTCATCATCATCGGCGCGCTGAACTGGGGCGGCGTGGGGCTTTTCAGCTTCGACTGCGTGGCCTTCCTGTTCGGCGGGCAGACCGGCGCCGTCAGCCGCGTCATCTATACGCTGGTAGGCATCGCGGGTCTGTGGTGCATTACCCTGCTGTTCCGCGAGGACGGAACGGAGAACACATAAGCATCCCACCCGCATCCACGCAAAAAAGACCGCCCGTGGGCGGTCTTTTTGCATGGGTTCACGTCCGCAGCAGCGACAGGAAAGAGTACAGCAGGGCCGCGATGGGCGCGGCAACGACGATGACGTACAGCAGCACCGTCCGGCCGGCGGCACGGTGCAGGCACTCCTCGTAGGACATATCGTCCCACTTCTCCGGGGACAGGACGCCATGGAACAGCACGCGATCCACGGCGAAGCAGGCCGCCGCCACCAGCGCCGCGGCGGCCGCCAGCTTCTGCCAGGACAGCAGGCCGGTGTCCTTCAGCGCCGCCAGAAACGGCAGCGACAGCAGGAAGCCCAGATTCATGGCGGCGGTGGACGTCTGCCCTTTCCGGTGCAGCTTTGCGTTCTCGGTGAGCTCCGGCAGGCGGGGCGGCGGCACGGCGTCCGGGCGGGTGCTGCGCATGACGCACAGGCCGCCCCAATCGCAGACCTCCTCCCAGCCGTTGTCGCGGCGAAGCTGGTAGAGCAGCTGGATGTACTTATAGGATCCGATCTCCCCCACCAATTTGGCAAGACGGGGATCCTCCGGCAGGGTCAGGCTGTTGGGCATGGGACGATCCAGCGCCGGGGGCGCTGTGAGACGGCCCTCCTCCAGACGGAGGAACAGCTCGTCCAACTCCTGCAGGGCTGCGCCCTCCGGGAACAGGGCGTAGATCTGGCCGCCGGGCGCGGCGGGGACAAATACCGCCTTTACGCCCTTGATGGTCTGCAGCACCCAGCCCCTGTCGGACATGTCCCGCAGCCAGCGGAGAAAATACGCCGTCTGCCACGGCGCGAATGGGATCACTCTGCGCATCGCGTTACCCCCTTTCTGATCACAGCATACCAGATGGCGGAAAAAATGTCCATCAACTTCAGGTTGCGCGGCAAAAAAAGCGAAAAATTTCGCGCAACCTCAGGTTGCGCGGGACAAATACGGCGGCAGAGGTTGCTTTTTTACGGGGCGTGTGGTAGGATGGAAAAAAATAAGAAGGGAGTTGAGAGGATGAACCTGTTTTCCTGCTGAATCACGGCACGATACGGTATCGGGCGGCGATGACCGCTCTGTTTGTTGTGCCTTTCGCGGGAAATCGGGGAAGCTCTCGGCTCCGTACATGGTCACGCCCTGCCCTCCGGCGGGGGAACGTGTGCGCTTATGGCTGCGGAGATGGTTTCCCGCAGCCATTTTTTCGTATAGGAGGCATGACCATGTCCATTATTAAAGTATCCGACCTCACGTTCTGCTACGAGGGCAGCTACGACAACATCTTTGAAAACGTCAGCTTTCAGCTCGACACCAACTGGCGGCTGGGGCTGACGGGCCGCAACGGGCGCGGCAAGACCACGCTGCTGCGGCTCTTGCAGGGGCAGTACCCCTATCAAGGCACGATACACGCCAGCGTGGGCTTTGACTACTTCCCCTTCGACGTGCCGGACGCGGCGCAGTCCCCCATGGAGCTGCTGGCGCGCATCTGCCCGGACGTGCCCCCGTGGCGGTTTCTGCGGGAGCTGGCGCCGCTGGAGATGTCCGAGGACGCGCTGTACCGGCCGTTTTCCACGCTGTCCGGGGGCGAGCAGTCCAAGCTGCTGCTGGCGATGCTCTTTTCCCGGGAAAACCGCTTCCTGCTCATCGACGAGCCAACCAACCACCTCGACCGCACGGGCCGGGAGCTGGTGAGCCGGTATCTCAGCGGCAAAAAGGGGTTTCTGCTGGTGTCCCACGACCGGGCGTTCCTGGACGGCTGCGTGGATCACATCCTGTCCATCAACCGAAGCAGCATCGACATCCAGCGTGGGAATTTCTCCTCGTGGTACGAGAACAAGCAGCGGCAGGACGCCTTTGAGCTGTCCCAGAACCAGCAGCTGAAAAAGGAGATCGGGCGGCTGCAGGAGGCGGCGCGGCAGTCCAGCGTGTGGGCCGACAAGGTGGAGGGCTCCAAGATCGGGAAAAACTCCGCCAAGGTCAGGGGCACCGCCGACGCCATGGGCGGCCGCGCCTATATCGGCGAGCAGTCCCGGCGGATGCAGCAACGGCGGAAGAATCTGGAGCGGCGGCAGCAGACCGCCATTGAGGAGAAGTCCGCGCTGCTGAAAAACATCGAAAGCAGCGAGGTGCTGAAGCTGCACCCGCTGACACACCACGCCCGCCGGCTGGTGACGCTGCGGGACGCGGCCATCGACTACGGCGGCGGGCCGGTGTGCAGCGGCGTATCCTTTACCGTGGAGCAGGGCGACCGCGTGGCGCTGTGCGGCCCCAACGGCTGCGGCAAGTCCAGCATTCTGAAGCTGCTGTGCGGGCAGGACATCCCCTGCACCGGGACGCTGGAGACGACCAGCGGCCTGACCGTCTCCTATGTGCCGCAGGACGCCGCCGGTCTGCGGGGCGGGCTGCGGGACTACGCCGCCGGGTACGGCATCGACGAGAGCCTGTTTATGACCATCCTGCGGAAGCTGGGCTTTGCGCGGGTGCAGTTTGAAAAGGACATGGGCGACTACTCCGCCGGACAGAAGAAAAAGGTGCTGCTGGCCCGGAGCCTGTGCCAGTCCGCGCATCTGTACGTCTGGGACGAGCCGCTGAACTACATCGACGTCCTCTCCCGCATCCAGCTGGAGGAGCTGCTGACGGCGTTCCGGCCCACGCTGCTGTTTGTGGAGCACGATCGCGTGTTCTGTGAGAAGGTCGCCACGAAAACCGTGGCGCTGTAAAATCAAAACCTCCGGCTTGGCCGGAGGTTTTGATTTTCAGGACAGTGTTTTTTCTGCAAAGCCCTGCCAACCGGCGGTAAATTCCTCCGCCAGACGGGCAGAGCCGCCCTCCTGCCAGCAGCGAGCCAGATAATATAGGCCGCACATACAGGCATACTTATCGTAATAGCTACCAAAGACGGCGCTGTGCAGCTGCTCCTGCTACTGTGCAGGCTGCGTCTCCTGTCTGGCAGAACGCATCGCGGCGGCACTCCGCGTCCAGACGGCCCGCAGTTCAGGCGCGTCCCAATCCACCTGATTGGCTTCGCGGTCATTATAGGAGACGAAGTGGGCAAAACCCTCGTCGAAAGTGAAGGCATCCAGCCGGGACAGATAGTCACCTGTTTCCTGCACCGCATCCAGCTCCGGCCGGTGCCGGTGGATGCAGACATGGCACAGCTCGTGAGTCAGCAGGTTATGCGCCACGCGCTCCACCGGTACGGCGCCCAGATACTGGACCCACAGGCCCATGTCCAGAACGGCGGTATCCACCCCGGCGGGGCTTTTCAGCACCACCGCGTCGTTGGGCGGCGGATAGCCCACGATCAGCGCTGTCTCTGCACCGCGCAGAATGTCCTGCCAGTCCGGAAACAGCGCGTCCCAGACCGGACGGTTGCCGGGAACGAACGTCTCCACAGTCCGCAGCACCTGCTCGTAGACCTGCCTGACCGCCGCCTTTTGCGCATCGGAGCCGTCCGGCTCCTGAAAGTAGTAGCCGGGCTGTGTGAAAAACCACTCCTGCGCATGCGCGGCAAGGCTTCGCCCCGCCAGATAGTCCGTTACGATGTCTGTGTAGAGTTTCACGTCGATGCCTCCTTATTTTCCCGCGAGACGCTTGACCAATTCCTCGTCCGGGTCGGCCAGCAGGGTCTGGCAGGTGGTGTAGACCACCATGCCGGGACGAGCCCCGGCGGGCTTCTTCACAAACCGCACCGGCGTATAGTCCACCGGCACCTTGGTGCTGTCCTGCGCCTGGGAGAAGTACGCCGCCAGCGACGCAGCCTCCAGCAGGCTCTGTTCGTCCGGCTCCGCGCCGCCGGTGCAGAGAATGACGTGGCTGCCGTGGATCTTTTGGGTGTGGAGCCAGATGTCCCGCTTGTCCGCGTCTCTGGTGGTCAGGCGGTCGTTCTGGCGGTTGTTGCGGCCCACCAGCACCCGCAGCCCCCCGGAGGTGCGGAATTCCCGGGGCTTGGAGGCCCGCTGGAAGCCGGGCTGCTTTCTGCCCCGCTGGCGGATGTAGCCGCCGTCCGTCAGCTCCGTGCGGATGTCGTTGAAGTCCTGCTCCGACTCCGCCTGCGACAGCTCCTGCAGGACGCTCTCCAGATACTGCAGCTCCTCCCTGCCCTTGTGCAGCTGGGCGGTCAGGTACTTCTCCGCCGTCTTGGCCTTGGCGTACTGCTTGAAGTAGCGGGCGGCGTTCTCCTGCGGCGACAGGCGGACGTCCAGCGGGATATCCATGTCGGCGCAGTTCTCGTCGTAGTAGTTCTGAGCGGTAAGGCGGCTCTGCCCCCGCTCCATGCGGTAGAGGTTGGCGGTGATGAGCTCGCCGCAGACGCGCAGGTGATCCCGATCCAGGCAGGCGGCCAGCTCCTTCTCCTGCGCGGCGATCTTGCGGCGGACGCGGTCGCGGGCGGTGGCGGCGGTCTTCAGCAGATCCTGCCCCTTCTGCTTCACCCGCTCCGCCTGCTCCCGCTTTTCGTAGAAGTCGTCCAGCAGGCGGGAGAAGCTGTCGTAGGGCTGCGTCTCGGCGTAAGCGCCATACTGGGTCACGGGGCCGTAGGTGAAGTCGGAAAGCGTCGTTCCGCGTTTGATAAGCGTTGGTGTAAAGCTATTCTCATTGACAGCAATCTGCCACCGGGAGAACACGCTCCACAGGCCGCCGCCCTGCGAAGCGGGGGCGTCGGTGCTGCCGCAGGCGCGGTAGGTCAGCTCCCGGGCCACCAGCGGCGAAAGAGCGGTGAACGTGTCCAGCAGCCAGCCGTCCAGCGGCGTGTCCGGTGCGGCGCGGGACAGCAGGGCGTGGAATTCCTCCTCCGTGACGGTCAGCGGCGAGCGCTTTTCCTGACGGGGCGGCAGGCGGTAGAACAGGCCCGGCAGCACCTGTCGCTCCTGATTCATCTCCAGATCGATGCGGCGCAGGCAGTCGATGATACGGCCGTCCCGGTCGCAGAGGATGAGGTTGGCGCGGCGGGGCATCCCCTCCCACACCAGCGTGAAGCGGCTGCGCTCCCCCAGCTCGTCGGCGGCCAGTACGGTCAGCGTCACCACGCGCTCCAGCGGCTCCTGCCGGATGGACTCGATGACGCCGCCGGACAGGTGCTTGCGCAGGAGCATGCAGAACATGGGGGGCTGGGACGGGTTGTCCCGCAGCTGCTCCGTCAGGTGGAGACGGGGCTGGCCCGCCCCGGCGTTGAGCAGCAGGCGGCGGCTGCCCCGGAGCAGGAGGATCACCTGATCCCGGGCGGGCTGCTGTATTTTTTCGATGCGGCTGCCGGTGAGCCGGGGGGCAAGCTCCCCCACCACACCCTGCAGACAGATAGCGTCCAAGGGCATATCAGTTCTCCTCCATCATCACGTCAAACAGGTCGCTGACCCGGGCGGTGTCGCCCCGCAGGTACAGCCAGCCCAGCAGGCACTCCAGAGCCGTGGCCTGATGGTACTGGGCGGTGGTGGCGTTTTTGGGGATGGCGTGTACGGAGGCGTTGCGCCCCCGCTTGAACACCGTCTCCTCCTCCGCCGTCAGCAGCGGCAGGATACGCTGGGCCCGGCGGGCCTGCTCCGGTGCGCAGACCAGTGCAATGGCGGCGCGGTGCAGATCCTTGCCGGTGGCCCTGCCGTGGGCGCAGAGCCATGTGCGCACCAGCAGCTCGTACACGGCGTCGCCCACATGGGCAAGGCCGATGGAGCTGACGGCGCGAAGCTGGTCGTCGGAAAGGGCTATATGAAAGTGATCCATACGGAATCACCTCCTTTTGTGCGTATTTACCTGCAACAGTATGCCACTTTCCGGCGCGTTTGGCAAGAAGAAGTATCGACAAGACCGGTACGGGTATGATAGAATGACGGCAGAATACGAAAGGACAGGAGGTCATGTCATGCCCAACACGGGAGAACGCCGGTTCAAGAAGGGGCAGATCATCTGCCGCCCCGGTGAGATGGAGATGAATATGTACAACATCCTCTACGGCTGCGTGGGGGTGTACACCGACTACGGCAAGCCGGAGCAGGTGGAGGTGGTGAAGCTGCGGGAGGGCGACTTCTTCAACGTCATCAGCTTTCTGGAGTCCCGGCCCCGGAACACCACGGTGGTGGCGCTGGAGCCGCTGGTGGTCAGCGAGATCTCCTTTGACAATTTCGGGAAGTACTTCCGCGACCGGCCCGCCAAGGTCATGAGCCTGCTGCAGCACATGAGCGCCCGCATCCGCCAGCTGCAGAAGGTCTATGTGGAGACATGCCACGCACTGGAGGCCTACGGCGACAAGGAGCGCCTGCAGGCAGAGCACGGCGAGTGGTACGCCCAGCACAGCAGAATGGTACACTATATCAACGCCATGTTCCCCTATCTGATGGGAAAACCGGAGAGCGGCGAGTACGCAGACGGCAAATGAGAGAAAAGCGGACACCCTCAGGTGTCCGCTTTTGTATTGCTTACTTGCCGGGTCGTGCGGAGACGATGTTGCTGAAATCGCTGGCCGCCGTGCCCTTCACCGCCACGATCTTGTAGTAGTACGTCGTACCCGCTTTTGCGCCGGTGTTGACGTAGGAGGTGGAGGTCGTGGTATTGATCTTCGTGTACCCGCTGTTCTGCTGGGTGGAGCGATACACCTGATACTCGGTAGCACCCGGAACAGCCTTCCATGTCAGCTGGGGCTTCCCGCTGACGCTGGAATAGCCCACCGCCAGCACGGGGGCCACCTTGCCCTCGACAACCGCGCTGAAGCCCATGGACTTGCCGGAAGCGTTCAGAGCCTCCACCTTGTAGTAGTAGGTGGTGCCCAGCGCCGCGCCGGTATTGGTGTAGGTCAGCGCCTTGGTGGTGTTGATGACGCTGTACGCGCCGTTCTTGCTGGTAGAGCGGTACACCTTGTAGGATGCCGCGCCGCTGACAGCCTTCCACGTCAGCTGGGGCTTGCCGCTGGTGGAAGAATGTCCCATGGTCAGGGTCGTCACCGTGGCCCGTCCGCTGACGATGTTGCTGTACGCGCTCTCACCGGCGCTGTTGACGGCCTTGACCTTGTAATAGTAGGTCACACCAGCTTTCGCGCCGGTGTTGGTATAGCTGGTGGCGGTGACAGTGCCCAGCAGGCTGTAAGTCCCGTTCTGGCTGGTGGCGCGATAGACCTTGTAGGAGGTCGCGCCGCTGACGGCATTCCACGTCAGCATAGGCTTACCGCTGGACGCGGAATTACCGATCTTCACCACCGGCGCGGACGGCTTGGGCGTCACGGATTTGACCTTGCCGCTGACGATGTTGCTGTACGGGCTCAACCCGGCGTCGTTGCAGGCTTTCACGCGGTAGTAGTAGGTCGTACCGGCTTTCGCCCCCGTGTTGGTATAGCTGGTGGCGGTGACAGTGCCCAGCAGGCTATACCCGGAGCCTCTGGACGTAGAGCGATAGATGCGGTAGGATGTTGCGCCGTACACCGCGTTCCATGTCAGCATGGGCTTCCCGCTGGTGGCGGAGTTGCCGAGCTT
>URHT01000023.1 GCA_900547745.1 uncultured Eubacteriales bacterium
GTATCTCCGGCTACTTCGGCGGCTGGGTGGATAACCTCATCATGCGTATCGTGGATATCTTCTACTGCATCCCCTCCACGCCCCTGATTATCATTCTGGGCGCGGCCATGGACGGTATGCGCGTAGACCCGCAGGTTCGTATGCTGTACCTGATGCTCATTCTGGGCTTCCTGGGCTGGCCGGGCATCGCCCGCCTTGTCCGCGGTCAGATCCTGTCCCTGCGCGAGCAGGAGTTCATGACCGCCACCGAGGCCTGCGGCATCAGCGTGTCCCGCCGTATCTTCCGACACCTGATCCCCAACGTTATCCCGCAGCTCATCGTCAACTGCACCATGAGCCTTGGTTCTACCATTATCACCGAGGCGACCCTGTCCTTCCTGGGCCTGGGCGTCAAGTTCCCCTTCGCCTCCTGGGGCAACATCATGAACGACGTGTCCAACTCCTACGTTCTGACGGAGTACTGGTTTATCTGGATCCCCGCCGGCATCTGCCTGATGCTGACCGTGCTGGGCTTCAACTTCGTGGGCGACGGTCTGCGTGACGCGTTCGACCCGAAGATGAAGCGCTGAGAAAGGAGAGGATCGGAATGGCTAAGAAACACAACGACGGTTATCTGTCCGCAAAGGAATCCCGCCGCATCTCCAAGGAGAACCGTAGGATCACCAACGAACTGGAGAAGAAGCGGAAGCGGAAAAACGTGCCGGAGGCGGAGTACCTGACCCAGATGCACGATCCCCGCAACGCCGTGGAATTCGATAACCTCCACACCTACTTCTTCACCGACACCGGCGTGGTCAAGTCCGTGGACGGCGTCAGCTTCTCCGTGCCTATCGGAAAGACTGTGGGCGTGGTGGGCGAGTCCGGCTGCGGTAAGTCCGTTACCAGTCTGTCCCTGATGCAGCTGCTGCAGCGGCCGCAGGGTCAGGTGGTGGAGGGCGAGATCCGCCTGAATCTGGGCAATAAAGCCTACGACGTTACCAAGACCCCCGACTCCGTGATGCAGCACCTGCGGGGCAACATCGTCTCCATGATCTTTCAGGAGCCTATGACCGCACTGAACCCGGTGTTCCGTATCGGCGACCAGCTGGACGAGGTCATCGCCCTCCACGGCGAGAAGAGCCAGACGGAGGAGCAGATCAAGGCCCGCTCCGTCCAGCTTCTGGAGATGGTGGGCATTGCCAACAGCGAGGGCGTGTATAAGAACTTCCCCCACGAGCTGTCCGGCGGTATGCGCCAGCGCGTCATGATCGCCATGGCACTGGCGTGCAGCCCCCGGCTCATCATCGCGGATGAGCCGACCACGGCGCTGGACGTGACCATTCAGGCGCAGATCCTCGATCTGCTGCGGAATCTGAAGGATAAGATCAATTCCTCCATTATGTTCATCACCCACGATCTGGGCGTCATCGCCGAGATGGCGGACTATGTGGTGGTTATGTACGCCGGCCGTATCGTGGAGCAGGGCACGGCGGAGGAGATCTTCGCACACCCCGCCCACCCCTACACCATCGGTCTGATGGCCTCCAAGCCTGTGGTGGGCCGTCAGGTGGAGAAGCTGTACTCCATTCCCGGCAAGGTGCCCAACCCCATCAACATGCCGGATTACTGCTACTTCAAGGATCGCTGCGAGATGTGCGTGGCACAGTGCAGCGGCGAATATCCCTGCGAGGTCAGCATTTCCCCCACTCACAAGGTCAGCTGCTACCGCTATTACGACGGCAAGCGGCCCGATCTGGAGGAGCAGGTGGAGAAGGAAGTGACCGGCAGCGCCGACAATGGAAAGGAGGGTGAATAAGATGCCGTTTTGGAAAGCTGGTAAAAACGACGATCAGGTGCTGGAAGACCTGAAGGAGACCCAGAAGCAGAACGCCGATGAGTTCATCAAGGAGCAGGAGCACCCCAACAAGGCCAGAAAGTCCTCGCTGGCCATCGACAGTGATTTCACCCCCGTGGAGTACGATCCCCAGTACATTCTGCAGGTCAACCACCTGAAGAAGTATTTCCCCATCAAGGGCGGCATGGTATCCAAGACCGTGGGCTACGTCAAGGCTGTGGACGGCGTGACGTTCAACCTCAGGCGCGGCACTACCATGGGTCTGGTGGGCGAGTCCGGCTGCGGCAAGACCACCACCGGCCGCACCATCCTCCGGCTGTACGATGAAAAGACCTCCGGTCAGGTGCTGTTCAACGGACAGGAGGTCTACGACCTGTCCGCAAAAGAGATGCGCGCCATGCGCACCAAGATGCAGATCATCTTCCAGGATCCGTTCTCCTCGCTGTCGCCCCGTATGCCGGTGGGCGAGATCATCGGCGAGGCCGTGCGTGAGCACAATCTGGTGCCGAAAGAGGAGTTCGACGACTATATCGACAAGGTCATGGACAACTGCGGTCTGCAGCCCTTCCACAAGGATCGCTATCCCCATGAGTTTTCCGGCGGCCAGCGGCAGCGTATCTGCATCGCACGGGCGCTGGCGCTGAACCCCGAGTTCATCGTCTGCGATGAGCCGGTGTCCGCGCTGGATGTGTCCATTCAGGCGCAGATCATCAATCTGCTGAAGGATATTCAGGAGAAGTACAACCTGACGTATCTGTTCATCAGCCACGACCTGTCCGTGGTGGAGCATATCTCCGACACGGTGGGCGTCATGTATCTGGGCAATCTGGTGGAGTACGGCGCCACGGAGGACATCTTCCGCAACCCGCTGCACCCCTACACCAAGGCCCTGTTCTCCGCCATTCCGGTGCCCGATCCCACGGTGAAGATGAACCGGATCGTGCTGGAGGGCAGCATCCCGTCCCCCGCCAATCCGCCCAAGGGCTGTAAGTTCCACACCCGCTGCGCCAACTGCATGGAATGCTGCAAGGAGGAGATCCCCGTCCAGCGCGAGCTGGAGCCGGGCCACTTTGTGGCGTGCCATCTGTACGATAAGTGATGGCGAAGAAGCGGACGTATCAGGACGACGATGGGCGCACCATCGCCGATATGAGCGGCATCGAGCCGTCGCCTATGCTGTTCCCCCGCCGCCCCAAAAAGGAGGGGCGGCCCCAGACGCCGCAGAGCGACAGCGACCGTCCGTGGGAGGGGCAGGAGCAGTTCACCGACGAGCAGCGCCGTGCCGCCATGGGCGGCGCACTGAAGGCGGCCATGCTCATCGCCGGCGTGTTTATCGCCGCCGGGGCGGTGGCCATCCTCGTGATGCAGCTGATCTGGAACCATTAAAGCTAAAACCGGCGTTGATGTCAGCGCCCCATACGACCCCCGCAGCAGCGGCCCGTTGGCCCTGTCTGCGGGGGTCTTTTTTTGCGCGCCGGCATATTCGGGGACGAGCCGTCATACAACTGAATATCACACAGGAGGGGGAGCGGAGCATGGAGTTGAGTTATGCCATTGCGCGCTATGAACAGGCGCTGGAGCTGCTGCCGGTGCGCTGGCAGCAGCTGGCGCGCCGTCTGCCGGACTGGCGCAAGGCACAGGCGGAGGAGTTCCGGCTGCGGACGGGACGGCCTATGACGGTTGTGACCTGTGAGGGGGAAATACTTGTCAGCGATGAATTGCCAAGGGCGTTGGTCACACAATCCGATTTGGAGCAGCTATGCGACATGGTGACGGGCTACTCCCGCTACGCCGTGTCGGAGACGCTGAGCAAGGGCTACCTCATCGGGCGCGGCGGCTTTCGGGTAGGCGTCTGCGGCACCGCCGTCCTGCGGGACGGCGTCAACACCAATCTACGGGACATCTCCTCCGTGACGGTGCGCATCAGCCGGCAGGTGCGGGGGACAGCGGAGCCGCTGCTGACGGAGCTGTGGGGGCCGGAGGGCTTCCGGAGCACGCTGCTGCTGGCGCCGCCGGGTGCGGGCAAGACCACCCTGCTGCGGGACATGATCTGCGCCCTGTCCGACGGCAGCGAGACGCGGCCCGCCTGCCGCGTGGGGGTGGTGGACGAGCGGGGCGAGCTGGCCGCCATGTACCGGGGCGTGCCACAGCTGGAGGTAGGAACCCACACCGACGTGCTGGACGCTTGTCCCAAGGCGATGGGGATCACCATGCTGCTGCGGGCGGCCAACCCGCAGATCATCGCGGTGGACGAGATCACGGCGGAGGAGGATCTGCGGGCCATGCTGGCTGCCGCCAACTGCGGGGTGAAGCTGCTGGCCACCATTCACGCAGCCGATCGGGAGGAGCTGGAACGCAAGGCGCTGTTTGCCCGCCTGCTGGAATTGCAGGTATTTCAGAGGCTGGTGACCATCACCGTGGAGGACGGCCGACGGGTCTGCCGGACGGAGACACTGTGACGGCCAAGCTGCTGGGCGCGGTCTGCATCGCCTGCGGCGCTGTCGGGGGGTGTATGGCACGGTACCGGCAGCTGCGGCAGCGGCGGGAACTGGTGCAGGCGCTGACGCAGGCGCTGGCGCACATGGAGACGGCCATCCGCTGGCAGCGACAGTCCATGACGCCGCTGCTGGGTGCGTTGGCGCAGCGGCCATGCTGCGGTACATATTTCGCCGCCATCCTGAAAACGATGGAAAGTAATATACCTTTACAAACGGCATGGAAAAAGGTGTTTTCCACGATATCGGATGCGGAGACGGCGGCTATCCTGCGGGGCATGGAGGTGACTGGCGATGAAACGCGGCTGTTGACGGGATTACAATATGCCCAGCAGCGGCTGCGGCAGCTGGCGGAGCGCCGGGAACGGGAGGATATACGAGATCGCAGGCTCACCGGTGCGGCGCTGCTCTCCGCCGCCGGGCTGCTGGTGATCCTACTGATTTGAGGTACGACATGGACGTTGATCTGATTTTCAAAATTGCGGCCATCGGCATTCTGGTGGCGGTGCTGAACCTGCTGCTGGTGCGCAGCGGCCGGGAGGAGCAGGCCCTGATGACTACGTTGGCCGGTCTGGTGGTAGTGCTGATGATGCTGGTGCAGCAGATCAGCGACCTGTTTGATCTGGTCAAGACGCTGTTCTCCCTGTAGCCCATGGAGACGGTGATTCGACTCAGCGCCCTGTGCCTCACCGGGGCGCTGCTGGCGGTGCTGCTGAAGCGGACGAACCCGGACATGGCGCTGCTGCTGGCGCTGGCGGTCTGCGGCGCGGTGCTGCTGCTGTTGGCGGAGCCGCTGCAGGAGATCCGGGATTTTTTCACGCAGCTGTCGGACTGGGGCGGCCTGCCGGTGGAGCTGTTCGCGCCGCTGGTGAAAACGGTGGGCATCGCCCTGGTGAGCCGGACAGGCTCCGACCTCTGCCGGGACGCGGGGGAGGGGGCCATGGCATCGCTGGTGGAGACGGCGGGCGCCGTCACCGCTATCCTCGTCTCGCTGCCGCTGTTTCAGGCGGCGTGGGACGTGCTGCGCTCGCTGCTGTGAGGGGGGCGCGGGTCTTGCTGGCCGCAGCGGCGCTGCTGTGGCTGCTGGTGACGCAGGCGCAGGCGGCGTCCGTACCGGACAGCGTGACGGACGCCCTGCCGCCGGCGGCCGCTGCCCGACTGGAGGGGCTGGAGGAGGGCACCGACCACACCGCATGGTCGGAGGGACTGTCCCGTCTGTGGGCGGAGGCACGGCAGTATCTGGGGGATGCCCTGCGGGAGAAGGCATCCGGCGCGGCGCTGCTGCTGGGGATCGTGCTGCTGTGCAGCGTGGCGGAGAGCTTTTTCGCGGCGGCAGAGCAGCCCGCCGTGCCGCAGTTCGTACCGATGGCGGGGGCGCTGGCCATCACGCTGGTGGCCGCCGGGGACTTCAAGCGGATGATGGGACTGGGGGTGGAGACGATGGAGGAGCTGGACGTGTTCGCCAAGGCGCTGCTGCCCACGCTGTCGGCGGCGGTGGCGGCCAGCGGCGGCATCGCCTCCGCCGGGGCCAAGCAGGTGGCCACGGTGTATTTCACCAATCTGCTGCTGACGGTGATCCGGAAGCTGCTGCTGCCGCTGCTGTACGCCTGCATCGCGGCGGCCGCCGCCGATGCCATGGTGCCGGGGCACAGCCTGAAAAAAATCAGCGCGGGCATCAGCAAGGCGGTGACATGGGCGCTGACGGCCTCCATGCTGGCGTTCACCGGCTTCCTGACGCTGACCGGCGCGGCCACCGGTGCAGCGGACGCCATGACGGTGCAGATGACCCGCAGCGTCATCGCCACGGCGGTGCCGGTGGTGGGCTCCATCATCTCCGAGGCCACGGGGACGGTGCTGGCCGGGGCAGGTGTGCTGAAGGGAGCCATCGGCATCTTCGGGATGCTGGCGGTGCTGTCCATCTGCCTGACGCCGTTCCTCAGCATGGCGGTGCAGTATCTGCTGTACAAGCTGACGGCGTTTCTGGCGGGTACCGTCACCGAGGGCCCGCTGGCGGGGCTTATCAACGCGCTGGGAACGGCCTTCGGACTGATGCTGGGCATGACCGGCAGCTGCGCGCTGCTGCTGCTCATCTCCATCACGTCCTCCGTATCGGCGGTGCTGCCGTGATCGGGGCGCTGCGGACATGGCTGCTGTCCATCATTGCAGCCGGGCTGGTGCTGGCCATCCTGTACGCGCTGGTGCCCAAGGGCCGCCTGCGGCCCATCGTGCGGACGACCGGCGGCGTGGCGCTGATGCTGGTGATCCTCCAGCCGGTGCTGGGGTTCGATTTCCGGGATTTTGCCGTGTCCTATCAGGACTACGCCCAGGAGATACAGGCGCTGACGGAGGAATACCGGGAGGCGGACGCGGCGGAGCTGGCGGCTATCATAGAGCAGCGGACTGCCGCATATATATCGGACAAAGGCGCGGCGCTGGGGGTGACATGCCATGCCGAGGTGGAGACGGAGCTGCGCTCCGGCGTGCCCTACCCCTGCGCGGTGACTCTGGACGTGGAGAGAGACGAGGCGCTGGCCGCCTGCATCGCCGCCGATCTGGGCATCAGCGAGGAGAAGCAGACGTGGCAGCCGTCCCGTACGAGGTGACGTATGAAGCTGGAGAAATGGTCGGGACTGCTGAAAAAATACAGGCTGGCGTTGCTGGTAGTGCTGCTGGGGGTGGTGCTGATGCTACTGCCCACCGGCGGCAGCACGGCCCAGACCTCCGGCGAGAGCAGTGAGCTGCCGGGGGAGGTCTTTTCGCTGGAGGAGACGGAGCAGCGCATGGCGGAGGTGCTGAGCACCATCGACGGCGTGGGCCGTGTGCGGATCATGCTGACGCTGCGAGCCGGCTCCAGCCTGCGGCTGGCGGAGGACAGCAGCCTGTCCGACAGCGCAGGCGGTCAGACCAAGCAGGAAAAGCAGGTGCTCACCGTCAATCGCGGCAGCGGCCGACAGGAGGTGGTGGTCACCCAGCAGCTCTATCCCACCTATCAGGGGGCAGTGGTGGTCTGCGAGGGGGCCGGCAGCAGCAGTGTGCGGCTGGCGGTGGTGAACGCGGTATCCGTGCTGACGGGGCTGAGCAGCGACAGGATCTCCGTGGTGAAGTGGAAGTCATAGAAAGAATTGAGGAGGAGAGTAGCATGAAACAGGTATGGAAGCGGCGCGCAGTGGTGGCGGCGGTACTGCTGCTGGTGGGTACCTCGGTGTATCTCAACTGGCGCTATACCGGCAACGTGGAGAACAGCGGCAAAAAGGTGCTGGGACAGTCGGCGCTGGTGAACGGGGAGACGACGGACGCGGAGGTGACGGCCGCCGGGGACGACTACTTTGCCACGGCGCGGCTGAGCCGTAAGCAGGCCCGCGACACGGCCATCAGTATGCTGCAGGAGGCGCAGGTGGACGAGAACGCGGCGGAGGATGTGCTGAACGAAGCGTCCCAGACCTTGCAGGTGCTGGCGGCCTACACCGTGGCGGAGTCCCAGATCGAGAGTCTGGTGGTGGCCAAGGGGTACGCCGACTGCGTGGCGTTCATGGGAGAGGACTCCGTCAGCGTGGTGGTGTCCGATCCGGACGGCCTGGACGCGGTGGACGTGGCCCGCATCAAGGATATCGTGGTCAGCGAGACCAGCTACACACCGGATCAGATCCGCATCATGGAGGCGGGGGCCTCCGCCGCGTCCCAGACCGGCAGCACACAGGAGGCGGAGGTGTCCACCAGCGCCGCGCAGACCGATGAACAGGCGGACGATGCAAAATAGGTGTTGTATTCCGGCGCAAAAAATGGTATACTGAACTGAATCACGAAAGACAGCGCAAGGAGATAACGCAACATGGCTGAAAATAAGGAATATATGATTCATCAGGAGGAGGGCGGCGCCATCCAGATCTCGGAGGACGTGGTGGCCTCTATCGCCTCCAGCACCGCCGCAGAGGTGGACGGCGTCAGCGCCATGATGAGCGCCAACGTGTCCGACCTGATGGGCGGCAAGAAGATGTCCGCCAAGGGCGTCCGGGTAGAGATGGACGGGGATGGCATCGTGGTGAACCTGTTCATCGTTGTGCGCTACGGCAGCGCCATCGGCGACGTGGCTAAGAAAGTCCAGCAGATGGTGCGCACCGCGCTGGAGGGCATGACGGGCTTTGCGGTGACGGCGGTCAACGTCCATGTGGGCGGCATCAGCTTCAACTGAACACAGCGAACTGAGAGAGAAAAGGATATACGGTTATGACACGCAATACGGCCCGCGAGATCGCCATGCATCTCGCCTATGAACTGAGCTTCAACGACCTGCCGGTGGAGGAGTTTCTGGATGTGCAGCTGAGCGCGGACAGCTTTGCCGCGCTGGCCCCGGAGCATCCCATCTACGAGGAGCGCCCCAACGCCAAGCAGGAGGAGTATATCCGCCGTCTTGTTGCCGGTGTGGCGGAGCACGCGGCGGAGCTGGACGGCGATATAGAGAAGTACGCCAAGGGTTGGCGGTTCGAGCGCATCTCGCTGGTGGCCTCCGCCATCATGCGGGTGGCCATGTACGAGATGCTCTACATGGCGGATATCCCCGCCGGCGTCGCCATCAACGAGGCGGTGGAGATCGCCAAAAACTACGAATCGCCGGAGGTGGTGAGATTCATCAACGGCATTCTGGGCAGCTTCGTCCGGGGCGAGCTGAAGGAGTAAAAACAGAAAGGCAGAGCGTGCGCTCTGCCTTTTCCGCATGGAATGAGGAGGACGGCATGGAAGAACGTCATGTGTTTACCGTCACCGAACTGAATAACTGCGTCAAGGAGCTGGTGGAGTCCGTGCCTGCCTTCGGCGACCTGCTGCTGCGGGGCGAGGTGTCCAACTACAAGCAATACCCCTCCGGCCACCACTACTTCACGCTGAAGGACAGCCAGAGCGCGCTGCGGTGCGTGATGTTCAAGGGCGCGGCTGCGAAGCTGCGGTTTAAGCCGGAGAACGGCATGCAGGTCATCGCCTCCGGCCGCATCAGCGTCTACCCGAGGGACGGCGCGTACCAGCTGTACTGCAGCAGCCTGTCCGCCGATGGTGTGGGCGATCTGTATGTGGCCTTCGAGCAGCTGAAGGACAAGCTGTACCGGGAGGGGCTGTTCGATCCGGCCCACAAGAAGCCGCTGCCCCGGTTTCCCCGTCGCATCGCCATTGTCACCTCGTCGGCGGGGGCGGCGGTACACGACATGATCCGCATCCTGCGCCGCCGGTACCCCATCGCCAAGGTGCTGCTGCTGCCGGTGCGGGTGCAGGGGGCGGAGGCGCCGCCGGAGATCGTGGGCGCCATCCGCTATGCCAACCGCTACCAGCTGGCGGACGTCCTCATCACCGGGCGCGGCGGCGGCTCGCTGGAGGATCTGTGGGCCTTCAATGACGAGCGGGTGGCCCGCGCCATCTACGAATCGGAGATCCCCGTCATCTCAGCCGTGGGGCACGAGCCGGACGTGGCCATCAGCGACTTTGTGGCAGACCGCCGGGCCTCCACACCCTCCAACGCGGCGGAGATCGCCGTACCGGACATGGCGGAGCTGCTGCGGTACTTACAGGGCGCGGAGGAGCGCATGGCACAGAGTCTGCTCCACGGCCTGCGGCGGCAGGAGGAGCGTCTGAACGCGCTGGAGAAAAAGCGGGTGCTGACGGATCCTACCGCGTTTCTGGCGGATCGCCGCCTATATCTGGATCACACCGTCCACCGGCTGGCCGCGGCGGCCAAGGGCTGCGTGGACGGCGAGGGACGGCGTTTTGCGGCGGCTGCCGCCGCGCTGGATGCCCTCAGCCCGCTGAAGGTGCTGGCACGGGGCTACGCCGTGGCCCAGAGCGAGGACGGCATGGTATTGAAAAGCGCCGCCGAGGTGGCGGCGGGAGAGCGCATCCGCGTCCGGCTGGCGCAGGGGAGCCTGCAATGCGACGTGGTGGACAAGGAGGACTGACATGGCTGCGAAAAAGACATTTGAGGAGAACATGGCCCGGCTGGAGCAGATCGTGACGCTGCTGGAGAAGGGCGACGCCCAGCTGACGGACAGCCTGACGCTGTTTGAGGAGGGCACGAAGCTGGCGGCTCAGTGCCGCAAGGAGCTGGACAGCGCGGAGCAGAAGGTGGTCAAGCTGATGAAGGGACCCGACGGCGCGCCGCTGGAAAGCGATTTTCTCGCGGAGGAATGACCATGAACTATGAGACACGGTACGCGGCGTATCAGCAGGCTATTGAGGGCTATCTGGCCGGTCTGTTCACCGCCGACACACCCTACAAAAAGCTGTACGAGTCCATCCGGTACAGCCTGCTGGCCGGCGGCAAGCGCATCCGGCCGGTGCTGACACTGGAGTTTGCCCGTCTGGGCGGTATCGACTGGCATCTGGCGCTTCCCTACGGCTGCGCACTGGAGCTGGTGCACAACTACTCCCTGATCCATGATGATCTGCCCTGCATGGATGACGATGATCTGCGGCGGGGCAAGCCCACCAACCACAAGGTGTACGGCGAGACGCTGGCAGTGCTGGCGGGCGACGCGCTGCAGCCGGAGGCATTCCGTCTGATGACGGAGGCGCCCTGCCTGCCGGCAGAGAACCGTCTGGAGGCCGTCCACACCTTGTCCCGCGCCTGCGGCGCCGATGGTATGGTGGCCGGGCAGGTGCTGGACACCGTGTACGATGTCCGGGACGCGGCCGGGCTGACGGTGCTGAACCGGCTCAAGACCGGCGTGATGATCTCTGCGGCGGCAGAGCTGGGCTGCATTGCCTCGGAAATGCCCGCCACCATGCGGGCACAGGCGCTGGTGTACGCCGACGCCATCGGCCGGGGCTTCCAGATCCGGGACGACATGCTGGACGTGGAGGGCGACCAGGACGTGTTCGGCAAGCCCATCGGCTCCGATGCGGAGGAGGGCAAGGTGACGTTCGTGGATGTTATCGGCATGGACGCCTGCCGCCGGGAGGTGGCCGCCTGCACGGAGCGGGCCAAGGCTGCTGTGGCAGGTTGGCCGGAGCACGACTTCCTGTGGGAGCTGGCCGACCGCATGGTGGGCCGCAAAAAGTAAATAAGAACAGATGCCCGCGCCGTATGGCGCGGGCATCTGTTTCTTATTGGTTTTTTCCAAAGTCGCACAGGGTCTGTAAAGGACATTTACTGCACAGAGGGCTTCGCGCCATGCACAGCGCACGGCCATGGAGCACCATACGGTGGCAGAAGTTGTTGGCTTCCTCCGGCGGGATGGCACAGCGCAGCTGCTTTTCCACCTTGAGGGGGTCTTTGCTTCCGTCGGTGATGCCCAGCCGTCCGGTGATGCGGATGCAGTGGGTGTCGCAGACGTAGCCCTCCTGCCCGTAGATGTCGCCCAGAATGAGATTGGCGGTCTTGCGGCCCACGCCGGGCAGCGTCAGCAGATCGTCCATGTTGTCGGGGACTTTGCCGCCGAACCGCGCCAGCAGCTGCTGGGCGGAGGCAACGATATCCCGGGCCTTGGCCCGCCAGAAGCCGCAGGACTGGACGTACCGGCCCACCTCGTCCACATCGGCGGCGGCGAAGGACTCCAGCGTAGGGTAGCGGGCGAACAACGCCGGTGTTACCAGATTCACCCGGGCGTCGGTACACTGGGCCGCCAGCCGCACGGAAAACAGCAGCTCGTAGTCTTTGCCGTAGTCCAGCGAGCAGGCCGCGTCGGGGTACAGCTCCTTCAGCGCCGCGATGATGGCGGCGATCTCCTGTGTCGTTTTCATGGGCATCACCTCGATCCCATTATAACAGCGGTTGCAGAAAAAGGCAATCCGTGTTATAATGACCGGGTGGAGAGGAGGTGCGGCCATGCGCCCGCTGGCAGACGAAATACGGCCCCAGACGCTGGACGAGGTAGCCGGGCAGAAGCACCTGCTGGGCGAGGGGGCGCTGCTGCGCCGCTTGATCGAAAACGGCACCGACACCAACCTGATCTTCTACGGGCCATCCGGTACCGGCAAGACCACCGTGGCCAACATCATCGCCAAGCAGGCAAAAAAGACGCTGTACTACCTGAACGCCACCACTGCGTCCCTGCAGGATGTGAAGAACGTCATCGGCGATGTGGACACCATGCTGGCACCCAACGGCGTACTGCTGTATCTGGACGAAATACAGTACTTCAACAAGAAGCAGCAGCAGAGTCTGTTGGAATTTCTGGAAAACGGCAAGATCACCATGATCGCCTCCACCACGGAGAATCCGTATTTCTACATCTACAACGCGCTGCTGTCCCGCAGCACCGTGTTTGAGTTCAAGCCCCTGTCGGTGGAGGAGACGATCCCGGCCGTGGAGCGGGCGCTGGACATCGAGAAGGCGCGCAGTCCGCTGCCCTTTGCGTGGGAGGACACCGTGCCCCGCACCGTGGCCAATGGCTGCGGCGGCGATGTGCGCAAGGCCGTCAACGCCGTGGAGCTGCTGTATCGCTCGGCGAAGCCGGTAGACGGGCAGCTATATGTGACAAGGGATGATGCTTTACAGCTAAGCCAATGCAGCGCCATGCGCTACGACAGGGAGGGGGACGACCACTACGACCTGCTGTCGGCGCTGCAGAAGTCCATCCGGGGCTCCGATCCGGACGCGGCGGTGTACTATCTGGGCCGCCTGCTGGTGGCCGGCGATCTGCTGTCCCCCTGCCGCCGCCTGCTGGTCATCGCGGCGGAGGACATCGGTCTTGCCTACCCGCAGGGTATCGTAGTGACGAAGGCCTGTGTGGACGCGGCGCTGCAGCTGGGCCTGCCGGAGGCGCGCCTGCCGCTGGCGGAGGCCGCCGTGCTGCTGGCCACCGCACCCAAGTCCAACAGCGCCCACAACGCCATTATCGCCGCTATGGAGGACATCCAGCGCGGTGCGGTGGGGGACATTCCCCGGCACCTGAAGAACGTCCACGCCGACAGCGCCGGCGCGGCCAGGCACGCCGCCTACAAGTACCCCCACGTCTATCCCAACCACTATGTAAAGCAAAGATACTTGCCAGAGTCGCTGGGGGACAGGACATACTACGAATACGGACCCAATAAGACGGAGCAGGCCGCCAAGCGCTATTGGGACGACATCAAGGGGACGTGACCATGGAGCTGCATCTCAACGATATACTGGAGCTGAAGAAAGACCACCCCTGCGGCAGCCGCCGCTGGCAGGTGCTGCGGGTGGGCATGGATATCAAGCTGCGCTGTCAGGGCTGCGGCCACGAGGTCATGCAGCCCCGCCGCAAGGTGGAGAAAATGATCAAGCGCATCATACCGAAGGAGGAGCTGGAATGAAACCGAAATGGGTACGTTACATGGCCATGGGCATCGCCCTGCTGCTGGCCATCGTCATGCTGGTATCGCTGGTGCTGCCGTATCTGGGACTGTGAGACGGCTATGAAGCACTGCATCCTTGCCAAGTACCGGCCGGAGGTCTATCCCCGCCGGGAGGAGCTGCTGCCCCGTATCCGGGAGATCTTCGCCCCGGCGGCGGAGCTGCCGGGCGTCCACCGCATCACCGTCTATCCCAACTGCGTGGCGCGGGAGAACCGGTACGATGTGCTGATCGTGCTGGACATGGCGTCGGAGGCCCTGCCGGTGTACGACGCCTCCGCGCCGCACCGTCTCTGGAAGGAGGAGTTTGGCCCGCTGCTGGCGCAGAAGGCCATCTTCGATTTTGAACCGTAAAAAACCACAGGCTCTCCGGCGTACCGGGGGGCCTGTCTGTTCGCCGCCGGGAAAAGGCTCGTCCTTTTCCCGGCGGCTCTCTTTTTGTGACGGTTTTCTTTGCCGCCCTGTCCTATAATGGACGGGCGAGGTGAGGAGCGATGGTGGTGTATCTGGATCGGGTGTTCCTGCTGAACCTGCTGGTGGATTACCTGCTCCTGCTGGCGGCGGCGCAGCTGTCGGGCCGAATGCTCCGCCGTCTGCGGCTGCTGCTGTGTGCCGCCGGGGGAGGGATCTACGCGGCGCTGACATTCCTGCCGGGCTGCGCCGTCCTCCGCACGCCGCTGTGCCAGCTGGCGGCAGGCGCCGTCATGGCGCTGTGCGCCTACCGGGGACGGAGGAAGCCGGCGCTGCTGTTCCTGCTGCTGTCCGGCGGACTGGCGGGCTTCGTGCTGGCGCTGGGCCTGTGGACCGGCTCACCCGCGGGGCTGCTGGGCCGGGTCTACCGGGGCGAGGTAAGCTGGCCGCTGCTGTTGGGGGCCGCGCTGGGGTTTTACATTCTGCTGCGCCTGCTGCTGGGGCAGGGGGCGCGCCATGGAGGGGGAGAGCTATTGAAGATCACCATATCCGTCTGCGGACGGAAGCAGACCGTTACGGCGCTGCACGACACCGGCAATACCCTGCGCGACCCGGTGTCGGGCCGCCCCGCGCTGGTGCTGGAGCGGCGGGCGGCGGCGGAGCTATGGCCGCCGGAGGTAGCGGAGGTGCTGGCGTCGCCGCTGCCGCCGGAGGAAAAGATGGCGCGGCTCCACCGGCAGGGCGCATCGGTGACATTTACGCTGCTGCCGTTTCGCAGCGTGGGCACAGCGGCGGGACTGCTGCTGGCGGCCCGCAGCGACTATATAGAGGTCAACGGACGCCGCTATCCCCGGACGCCGGTGGCGCTGTCGGAGCACCCGGTCAGCGATGGCGGCGGCTACCACGCCCTGTGGGGCGATCCGGAGGGAGAGGAGGTGAGCGCCCGTGCTGAGAGAGCTGTTTCGGCGGCTTCTGACACAGCTGCGGAGACACAGCAGGCCGGATAAAATCATGTACATCGGCGGCAGTGACACGCTGCCTCCGCCGCTGCCCCGAGACGAGGAGGCGGCGCTGCTGGCCCGTCTGGATCAGGGGGAGCTGCCGGTGCGGCAGACCCTTATCGAGCGGAATCTGCGGCTGGTGGTATACATCGCCCGCCGGTTTGAAAACACCGGCATTAACATCGAGGATCTGATCTCCATCGGCACCATCGGGCTCATCAAGGCCATCAACACGTTCCGCACCGACAAGAACATCAAGCTGGCCACCTATGCCTCCCGCTGTATTGAGAACGAGATCCTCATGTACCTGCGGAAGAACAATGGCAGCCGTGTGGAGGTTAGCTTCGATGAGCCGCTGAACACCGACTGGGACGGCAAGGAGCTGCTGCTCAGCGACGTACTGGGCACGGACAGCGATGTGGTCATGCGGCCTATTGAGGATGATGTGGATCGCCAGATGCTGGCGGACGCCGTGGCGAAGCTGAGCCCGCGGGAGCGGGACATCATCACCATGCGCTTCGGACTTGGCGGCAGCAAGGAGCTGACGCAGAAGGAGGTGGCCGACCGGCTGGGCATCTCCCAGTCCTACATCTCCCGGCTGGAAAAGCGCATCATCCTGCGTCTGCGCCGGGAGATCCTGCGCATGAGTTAGAAAAAGGCTGTGAAGGCAGATACCTTCACAGCCTTTTATTGTCCAATCATTGCAGGAACAGGGAAGCGGGACGGTTTATGACCATCATGTTGTAGTATCGCAGTAGGTGATAGTCGTCCTTGTCCAGCTTGATCGTGTTCATCAGACGCTCCGTCTCGTCCAGCGGCTCCTTGGAGATCAGCGCCTTCAGCGCGATGGGGGCGAAGAAGGGGGTGGAGCCGATGCCCGACACCAGACCGATGGCCGGTGTGCGGTTGGACATGGGGTTCAGCATGCAGATGTACATTTTCTCCGCTTCGTTGATCTGGTTGGTCAGCACCATGTGAGTGATGGTGTCATAGGCCTTCATCTCGCCGGTGAACAGGTGCTGGCAGCGATCCGGGTCGGTGAAGGACGCCACGCCCAGATACAGCGTGACCTCAATGGCGTCCCGGTCGGCGGCGCGGGAGAACCGCAGCAGGGAGCGCACCATCTGCCGCACGCGCCCGTCGTAGTGGTACATGTACGCCAGCGACTGGTTGAAATAGCTGTTCTTGGGCAGGGACGCATCCTGATGGAACACCGGCGGCTGATAGTCGATGAAGCACTTGAGATCGATCTCCAACGCCTGCGCAATGTCGTACAGCGTTTCGATATCGATGGTGATGGCGCCGTTCTCATACTTGGAGAGCGTGGCCTTGCTCTTGTTGATCATGGCCGAGAACTGCTCAATGGTATAGCCTCTGCTTTTTCGGTATTTTTTGATGCGCTGTCCCACAAAGTAAGAAAAAGAACTCACTTGCGTCACCTCCTGCTGACAGTGCAATCATACCAAACATTTGGTAGGAAGTCAACAATTAGTTTCGGAACATGAAACATATTTTCAACGAATTTTCACAATAGTAAACCGTTCGGTGAAGAACTTAACAAATACCGGTCGACTTATATCAGCCCTACTGGGCGAAATACACGAAAAAGCCGCCCGACCCACATAGGGTCGGGCGGCTTTGCGCCTGTAAGAAAGGGAGAGGTTACTTGGCGGCGTCCATGCCGGCCAGCAGAGCCTTTTTGTTGCCCTCCAGGAAACGGGCTTTCTTCTCACCAAGCTCAATGCGGATGGCTTCCATCATGCTCTCCACGGAGGTGACGGGAGCCTTGGCCAGAGTGGAGCCCAGAATGGCCACGTTGGCGCCCTTGGGGTTGCCGATGGACTCGGCAATGCCGTTGGCGTCGCAGTACACCACGGTGATGTCGTCACGGACGGCCTTGCGGTCGATGATGCTGCTGTTGATGACCAGCACACCGCCGGGCTTCACATGCGCCTCGAACTTGTCCAGAGAGGGACGGTTCATGGCAACGATGACGTCGGCCTTGTCCACCAGCGGGGAGGCCACGGGGTCATCGGAGACGATGACGGAGCAGTTGGCGGTACCGCCGCGCATCTCGGGGCCGTAGGAAGGCAGCCAGGAGACGTGCTTGCCGTCCAGCATGCAGGCCATGGCCACGAACTTACCGATCAGGAGCATGCCCTGACCGCCGAAACCGGCAAAAATGAAGGTTTTTTCCATATTACTCGGCCTCCTTGTCTTTGTACACGCCCAGCGGGTAATAGGGGATCATGTTCTTCTCCAGCCAGTCCAGAGCCTCCACGGGAGACAGACCCCAGTTGGTGGGGCAGGTGGACAGCACTTCGATCATGGTAAAGCCCTTGCCCTCCATCTGCAGGCGGAACGCCTTGGCGATGGCCTTCTTGGCCTTGGCGATGTTGGCGGTGCTGTTGACGGCCACGCGCTCAATGTAGTAGGAGCTGGGCACAGCGGCCAGCATCTCGCTCATCTTGATGGGCAGACCGCTCCACTCCTCGCTGCGGCCGGCGGGGCAGGTAGTCGCCTTCTGGCCGATCAGGGTGGTGGGGGCCATCTGGCCGCCGGTCATGCCGTAAATGGCGTTGTTGACAAAGATGGTGGTGATCTTCTCACCGCGGTGCGCGGCGTGTACGATCTCGGCGGTGCCGATGGAGGCCAGGTCGCCGTCGCCCTGATAGGTGAACACCAGCGTGTCCTTGCCCACGGCGCGCTTGATACCGGTGGCGACTGCGGGAGCACGGCCGTGAGCGGCCTCGTACATATCGCAGTTGAAGTAGTCATAGGCGAATACGGAGCAGCCCACAGGAGCCACGCCGATGACCTTGCCGTCCAGGTTCATCTCATCGATGACCTCGGCCACCAGACGGTGAATGATACCGTGGTTGCAGCCGGGGCAGTAATGGAATTGCTTGTCAGTCAGCAGCTTGGTCTTTTCAAACAGTACAGCCATCTTATTTACCCTCCTTCATGCTCAGGATCTTCTCAACGATCTCAGTGGTGGAGGGCATCTGGCTGCCGCAGTGACCGAAGAAGTCCACGGACTTTGCGCCGTTGAGGGCCAGCTTCACGTCCTCCAGCATCTGGCCTTCGTTCAGCTCCACGTCCAGAACAGCCTTCACGCTGGGCTGGCAGCAGGCCTCGTGTACGGCATCGTAGGGGAAAGGCCACACGGTGATGGGACGCACCAGACCGACGTTAATGCCCTTCTCCTTCAGCTCGGCGATAGCGCTCTTAGCGATACGGGCCACGGTGCCGAAGGCGGTGATGATGTAGTCGGCGTTCTCGCAGTTGTAGCTCTCCCACATCTGCTCGTTGGCGACGACTTCCTTGTACATGGCCTGCAGCTCATCGTTGTGGATGGCAAGGCTCTCAGTGTCGATATAGATAGAGTTGATGATACCGCGCTTTGCAGGATCATCGCCGGGCTTCCAGCCGGTGCAGGCCCAAGGCTTCTTCTCGGGATCGACCTTGTAGTCCACCATCTCGGGCAGCTCCACGGGCTCCATCATCTGGGCGATGATACCGTCCGCCAGGAACAGCACGGGGATGCGGTACTTCTCGGCCTTGTCGTAAGCAATCATCATCAGGTCGATGGCCTCCTGCACGGAAGCGGGAGCGAAGGTCAGCAGGTGATAGTCACCGTTGCCGCCGCCCTTGACGCCCTGGAAATAGTCGCCCTGAGAGGCCTGAATGTTGCCCAGACCGGGGCCGCCGCGCATCACGTTGATGATGACAGCAGGAACCATGGCGCCTGCGCAGTAGGAGATGCCCTCCTGCTTCAGGGACACGCCGGGGCTGGAAGAAGAAGTGATGACACGGGCACCGGTACCGGCAGCGCCGTACACCATGTTGATCGCCGCCACTTCGCTCTCGGCCTGCAGGAAGCAGCCACCGATCTCGGGCATACGGGCGGACATGTACTCGGGGATCTCCGTCTGCGGAGTGATGGGGTAACCGAAGAAATAGCGTGCGCCGGCACGAATGGCGGCTTCCGCAATAGCTTCGCTACCCTTCATAAGAGTCAAAGCCATGTTTTTTCCTCCTTAGTCTTTTTCAATACGGATTACCACATCAGGGCAAGTGCGGGCACAGGAAGTACAGCCGATGCAGGCTTCCATGTTGATGACCTCCGCCGGATGATAGCCCTTAGCGTTGATGCGAGTCTTTGACAACTCGATGATGTGCTTGGGACAGGCTCGTGCGCACAGGCCGCAGCCCTTGCACAGGTTTTCGTCGATGGTAACTCTTACCACTCTCTACACCTCTTTTCCTCATTTTCCTCTTTGCTGTTTGTATCTACTACCCCCGGAAAGGGGAGGTATGCGGGATTTAATACATATCCTTGTGCGGATTCTTGGTGTTCAGTCCATACTCGATGTAGGAATCCCAGTCGCGGTGCATGTACACATCGATGGCCACGGGCTTTCCCACATATTTCGGATCCGGGTCGCGGGCCAGGAAGGCGTCCAGAAACTCCTTCTTGCCGGTGGTGTAGGCCACGGGGATGCCGGTCAGGTCGACGACCTGCCGCAGCACCTCATAGCCGTCCCACAAATCGTCGGCACTGGTCATGGTGGCCAGATTGGTGTTGTTGATCATACCGGTGATCTGCAGTCGGGCGTGGGCCTGCATCCCCTCCTGCAGCCGGTGGATCTTCTCCACCGTGCTGGCAAGAGGACGTCGGATATTCACCACATTCAGCACCTCGAGCGCGCCCGGCTCCAGTGCCATAAAGTCCTGATGGTAGCGGCCCAGCGCCGTGGCGCCCACATCGTCGCCGCCCACATCGAAAATGACCGTATCCCAATCCAGTACAAAGGCGGATGACACCTCGGCGGGGAGGGAGAGCGTCTCGATACCGGAGCAGGCAAAGTTGGGGGAGACGAGCCGGATCTCCTTCTGCTCCACCATCTTGCCCCGCTCGGTCAGCCGGAAGTAGGTGTTCACCATATCCAGATCCAGCAGCTCCGTCCTGTCGCCGCGGGCGGCTGCCTGCATGGCGAAGTTCAGAGCCAGCTCGCTCTTGCCGCTGCCGTAGTTGCCGATGAGCACTTTGACGTCTTTCATGGATGCAGTGTCTCCTTGCTTATTTCAGGTTCTCCCGGATGGTCTGGCACAGAGCGGTGATGCCCTGTACGATCTTCTCCTCGGGCATGCAGGAGTAGTTCAGACGCAGGGTATTGTCGTGACCGCCGTTGGGGAAGAAGGAGCCGCCGGGAACGAAAGCCACCTTCTTGGCGAGGCACTTCATCTGCAGATCCTTGGCGTCCATGTACTCGGGCAGCACGACCCATGCGAACAGACCGCCCTCGGGACGGGTGAAGGTGCAGGGCTCGGGCAGCTCCTTGGCCAGCGTCTCCAGCATCACGGCGCGGCGCTTTCTGTAGCACTCGCGGATGGTGTTGACGTGGGCGTCCAGATCGAACATGTCGATCCACTTGGAGGTCTCCATCTGGCCGACGGTGGAAGCCTGCAGGGAGGCCGCCTGCTCCATGAAGTTGTACTTGGCCAGGATCTCGTCATCGGCGCAGACCCAACCCAGACGGTAGCCGGGCGCCAGGATCTTAGAGAAGGTGCCCAGATAGATGACCAGACCCTTGGTGTCCAGGCTCTTCAGCGCGGGCATATACTCGCCCTCGAAGCGCAGCTCGCCGTAGGGGTTATCCTCGACCACGGGGATCTCGTACTTGTTGATGATATCCATGAACTGGTGACGGCGCTCCAGATCCCAGGTGCGGCCGGTGGGGTTCTGGAAATCGGGGATGACGTAGATCATCTTCACGCGCTCGGTGGTGGCCAGGATCTTCTCCAGCTCGGACATGATCATGCCGCCGTCGTCGGTGGGAACTTCGATGAACTTGGGCTCACAGGCCTTGAAGGCGTTGACGGCGCCCAGATAGGAGGGACTCTCCAGCAGCACCACATCGCCGGGGTTCAGGAACACGCGGGCGGAGAAATCCAGACCCTGCTGGGAACCGGAGGTCACAAGGATGTGATCCTTATCGGTGTGGATGTTGTTCTTTGCCAGCATACGCTCGGCGATCTGCTCACGCAGACGGGGATAGCCCTCGGTGGAAGAATACTGCAGAGCCACGCGGCCGTTTTCCTTCATAACGGCCATGGAGGCCTCCATCATCTGCTCCACGGGAAACAGCTCGGGAGCGGGCATACCGCCGGCAAAGGAGATGATGTCGGGCTGCGCGGTCAGCTTCAGCAGCTCGCGGATCTCGGAACCCTTCAGCAGATCCATTCTGCTCGCAAATTGTACCATGAATGTTTTCCTCCTCAAATTTTGTTGATTCCACAAATGCACATTTCATTCCACTTTGTACACGGTTGATTAAAGCACAAAATCACTGCAAAGTAAATAAAGCGGGGCGGAGAAAAAAGGGCCTGTTTTCATTTTTGTCATTCCGAACAAAAAACCGCGCAGTTGTCTCGTCAATTCCACAACGTATTTCAGTGAATAAATCGGCGAAATGCGGAAAACACCACATAAACGGGGGAAATGGCGGTTTTACCCACCAGCGGTTGGGATTGCCTTTTACACGATAACAGGGTATACTGTGACTGCGGGAGGGCGTTCCGCCCGCTCAAAAAAGGAAAAAACTGTTAAATTGCTGACAAGCGGGGAAAGGAGGCGCGTCCCATGAAAAAGAAGGAATTTGCCATCGCGGTGGCGCTGCTCAGCGCCAGCTCGGCGCTGTGTCTGCGCATCATGAAAAGGGTGGACGAGAAGCTGCGCCGCGAGAAGGAGAAGCGGACGCGGAAGTGACGTAAGAAAGACGTAAGGAAGCGAAAAGAGAGACGGCTCAGGGCCGTCTCTCTTTTGTCATTCAGATGCTTCAGGCAGCAGCCTTGACCACGGAGGTGATGTGGGGGTTAGCACCGTTGTACCAGTACAGGAAGCCCTCCATGTCGACGACATCGCCCACGTTCAGGGCCTTGACGGCCTCATACGCGTCAGAGCCGGGGCCGCACAGATAGCTCTCCACCACGAAGGTGTAGGTCTTGTCGTTCAGGGAGACGTTGAAGTACAGATCGTCGCCCTCGCTGCCGGAGCCGTCCCAGTTGTACAGGAACGGAGCGCCCGCGTCATTGGAGGCGGCCACAGTCATGCCCTTGAAGGACACCTTCTCGTTCTGGTGCTGGATCAGCTCGTCGCTGCCCAGCAGGGAGGTGACGTCCAGCGCCTCGTAGAACTTGGAGGAGCCCTCCAGCACCTCACAGGTGGCATCGATGATCTCCACCTCACCGGACCACTCGGCCTTGTAGCCGCTGACGCGGATCTTGGCGCCATCTACCAGCAGGGTGTCATACTCCTCCTTGGAGCAGGGCATATTGTACAGGAAGTACGCGCCGTCATCGGCCTGGGTGTAGAAAGTGGCCACGCCGACGCCGTCCTTCTCCCACCAGCCCTGAGCGGCCTGAATGTATGTCTCCACGGTGACGGGGGAATCCACGGCCGCCGCGTCGAACTCAGCGTGGGTCATAACGGTTACGGCAGCGTCGCCGCCGTCGTCGGGGGTGTCCGGCGTGTCGGGCTCCGTGTTGGTCTTGCCGCAGCCGACGATGGACAGCGCCATCACCAGCGCCAGCAGCAGGGTCAGAATCTTTTTCATGTTGTTACTCCTCTTTTTTGTACCGAAGATCGGTGAATGGGACGGGTGCCGCTTCGAGCACCCGCCCCATTATAACGCATTCTGCCAATAAATCAATGCCTGTTTCGCTTTTTCACCAGCTGGACGCCGGCGTAGACGGCGATAAGCGCCCATGCGCAGCCCAGTGTGACCAGCAGCGCCCTGGCCGGGGCGGGCAGCGGCCCCAGAGCCCCGCTGCCGGCCAGGGCGCTCCGCTGATCCAGCCGGTACAGGGACGTGACGCTGTCGTACAGCTTTGCCATATACGCCGCATCCACCGTTTCCTTGCGCCGGACGGACTTGGTCACATCCTCAATGAGCTGTCCCGCCGCGTTCCGCAGGGAGGCGGAGCCGTTGTATACCGGCGTGGTGAAGGTGTTGTCCACGTTGTCCAGCAGCAGCCTGGAGGCCTTCAGCTTCACATCGTAGTGCAGCTGATCGTCCTCACCCTCCCGGGCCAGATAGTCCTGATAGGCGGCGTCCTGCCGGGCCTTACCGGTGACGGGGACGTAGCCCTCCGTCTGGGCGTAGGCGATCTGCACGTCGTTGGTCAGCAGGTACTGGGCGAACAGCCACGAGGCCAGCACCTCCTGCGGGTCGTCCTTGTTGAACACACACACCGACGGACCCTGGGAAATCATCTGCGGGTGCGCCGGGTCGAACTGGGGCACCGTCATCACCGCCGTCTTGAAGTCCACATACTTGTCGGCGCTGATGTCGCTCAGCGGTGCGTGGGAGCCCATCCATGTGGCGCCGGCGGTGGAGTCCACCGCGAACAGGCACTGGCCCGCATTCAGGAAATTGGCGGGATAACCGGATATTTTGAACGTGGAGAACGCGCCGCTGGCGGTGTGAGCCGCGATGCCGTACAGCAGCTCCTCAGTGGTGTCGTTGAAGATCCGCACCTCGCCGCTGTCGGTGGAGTAGCCAGCGCCCTTCTGGCGCAGCATCTGGATCATCATGTTGTCCGTGGACTTGTAGATGAAGGGCAGCAGCACCTGCTGGCCGTTGGCGGCGTAGGTGCCGTCGGCGTTCTTCGCCGCGGCCGCCGCCTCGGAAACCTCCCACACAAAGTCCCACGTCAGCGTCTCGGGCAGGGTGTAGCCCAGTGCCTCCACATAGGTCTTGTTCACATAGCACGCCTCGGTGGAGCGCATGAACGGCACGGCGTAGTGGCTGCCGGAAAAGCTGCACTCCTCCAAAAACTGCGGGATTATCTCCTCCATGGCCGGCCCGTCGTACTTCAGGGCGCTGCCGCCCAGCCCGTACCGCTCGTCGGCAAACAGACCGTCCAGCGGCGCCACCACATTGCTGCCGGTGAGGTAGGTGGCGATGTGGTCGGGGTAGGTGATGCACACATTGGGCGTGGTGTTGGTGGCGATGTTGGTGATGACATCGTTGTAGATCTTGCCGTAGTCGGTATACAGCCGCAGCTTCACCGAGATGTTGGGGTACAGCGCCTGAAAATCGGTGATGGCTTTGTTATAGATATCCACCTGTGTCTTGTTGGTGTCGTTCTTGGCCCAGAATGTGATATCGTACTGCCGGGACTCGTCAAAGCTGTCCGGTACGGAGAAGGCATTTTGCCCGCGGGAGCCGTGGCAGCCGCACAGCGTCAGCAGGGAGAGCAGCGCCAGCAGCGCGGGAATATACGCCTTTTTCATCATCCCTTGGTGCCCCCTCTCGAAACGCCCTCCATGATCTTATTGCGGAACAGGAGGAACAGCACGATCAGCGGCACGGAGATGACCACCACCGCCGCCATCATGGCGGGGATATTCTCACGCCCGAAGCCGTTTTCCCGGATGGCCTGGATGCCGTTGGACACCAGGAAGTAGTTCTCGTCGTCGGTGATGAGCCGGGGCCACACATAGGAGTTCCAGCACTCGATGACCTTCAGGATCACGATGGTCACCACTGTGGGACGGCAGATGGGCAGCATCACCTTCCACAGGTACTTGAAGTCGGAGGTGCCGTCCACCTTGGCGGCGTAGTACAGCTCGTCGGGTATCTGGGCGAAGTTCTCCTTGAGAAGATAGATGTAGAACACCGACGTCACCGACGGCAGGATCAGGCCCCAGAACGTGTTGCGCAGGCCGGCGTCCGTGATGGTGACGAAATTGGTGATGATCACCAGCTCATTGGGGATCATCATCAGCGCCAGAAAGCATGTAAAGGCGATATGCTTGCCATGGAAATTCAGCCGCGCAAAGGCAAAGGCCGCCAGCGTGATGACCGCCAGCATAATGGCGGTGGTGGCCGCGGTGAAGATCACCGTGTTCAGGAAGTACCGGCCCAGCGGCACCGCGGTGAAGGCGTCATGGTAATTTTGCAGCGTGGGGGACAGGGTGAAGAACGCGGGAATGCGCTCGGCACTGTACGCGCTGTAGCTCTTCACGGAGGTCAGCACCATCCAGTAGAACGGGAACAGCACGATCACGGCCCACAGTGCCAGCAGCACATAGGTAATGGCGCGGCGCACCGCCCTGCGGCGGCGCGCGGCCAGCTCGATCTGTCTGTAATCGGTATGAGAGTCCACAGTGTCGCCTCCTCTCAATAATGGACGTGCTTCCGGCTCACCAGCAGGTTGATGCAGGTGATGGTCAGCACGATGGCGAACAGGATAATGGCAGCCGCCGACGCAAAGGACGGGTAGCCGCCGGAATCGCCGTACAGCATATCATAGATATATCCCACCATGGTGTTCATCTGGGCGGCGTTCAAGTCGGTACCGAACAGGGCCACCGCGTCGCTGTACGCCTTGAATGCGCCGATGAAGCCGGTGACCACCAGATAGAAGATCATAGGGGAGATCATGGGCAGGGTGATGCGGGTGAAGATGCGCCGGCGAGAAGTACCGTCGATGCGGGCGGCGTTGTAGTAGTCCTGCTTCACCGATGCCAGCGCACTGGTGAGGATCAGGATCTTGAAGGGAAGCACCACCCACACGGTGTAGAAGCACAGCACGAACATCTTGGCCCAGTACGGCCCGTCGATAAAGTCCACGCCGGGACTGCCGAACCAGTGGAGCATCACGTTTACCAGACCGTCGGTGTAGGCGGTCTTTTTGAACAGGATCATGAACACCAGGCCTACCGCCAGCGTGTTGGTGACATAGGGCAGGAAGTACACCGTCTGGAACAGGCCTCGCAGCTTTTCGATGGAGCTGAGCCCCAGCGAGATCAGCAGGGCAAGGCCGGTGGACACCGGCACGGTGATGATAACGAGGATGAAGGTGTTTTTCAGCGCCTGCAAAAAGTAGGGGTCCCGCAGCACATAGCGGTAGTTGAACAGGCCCACGCCGGAAAACGTCTGGGACGCGGAGTTGTACCCCTCCTCGAAGGAGTACACGAACACGTCCACCAGCGGATAGACCATGAACACGCCCAGAAAGGCGATGGCCGGCAGCAGGTACAGCCAGCCCTTGGCATTTCGTTTGTCCATGGCGTCACCTCAGGGTGCAGGCCAGCCGCGTCTGCTCCTCCCGATGGAACAGGAACACCTTGTGGGGCTTCAGGGCAAAACGCACCGTCTCCCGGGTGGTGTCCACGCGGCTGTCGGCATTGATAATGGCGCGGATGGCCGCGTTTTCGCAGGCGGGATGGGTGCATACCACGCTGATGTCGCGTCCCATGACCTCCACGCGGTCCAGCTTGCAGCACAGAGGGCCGGCCTCCGCGAGAATGAAGCCCTCCGGCCGGACGGCGGCGTATACCGGCTGGTCGGCCGCGCCGTCCACGTCCAGCACCGCCGCATCGTCTATGTACAGCCTGCCGCCCTCCACGCGGCCGTCAAAGACGTGGATGGGCGGCGTACCCAGAAATTTGGCCACGAACAGATTCACGGGGCTGTCGTAGACCTCCTGCGGCTTGCCGATCTGCTGCACCACGCCGTCCTTCATCACCACAATCTCATCGGAGATGCTCATGGCCTCCTCCTGATCGTGGGTGACGAACACGGTGGTCACGTTGGTCTGCCGCTGGATGCGGCGGATCTCCTCCCGTGTCTGAAGGCGCAGCCGCGCGTCCAGATTGGACAGCGGCTCGTCCAGCAGCAGTACCCGAGGGCGCTTCACCAGTGCGCGGGCGATGGCCACACGCTGCTGCTGGCCGCCGGACAGCTCACTGGGCTTACGATCCATCAGACCCTCCAGTTGCACCAGCTTTGCCGCGTCCAGCACCCGCTCCGCCATCTCCGCCTTGGTGAGCTTGTCCGCGCCCCGCAGGTTCTCCAGCGGGAACATGATGTTCTGCCGCACCGTCAGGTGGGGGTACAGGGCGTAGTTCTGGAACACCAGCCCCACGCCGCGATTTTCCGGCGGCAGATGCGTCACATCGTCCTCTCCGAAAAAGATCTGTCCCTCAGACGGCTCCAGCAGGCCGCTGATGAGATTCAGCGCCGTGCTCTTGCCGCAGCCGGAGGGCCCCAGCAGACCGATGAGCTTCCCGTCGGGGATCTCAAAGGTGAAGTCATGGACGGCGATGACGTCGCCGCCCGCTTTTTTGTTGCGGTTGGGGAACCTCTTGGTCAGATGTTGCAGCACGACCTTCATGGCAGTTTCTCCTTGCCTGTATTTGGCGGCCCCCTCCGCAGAAGGAAAGGGCCGTCTGTAATGTCCGCACCATTGTACCACAGTTTCCGTCGTAAATCTCCTGTTTTTGCAAAAGTTCCCGGAAATTTTTCCACCGTCCCGTCAGGCGCCCGCGGCGCCGCCGACACATAGAATGAGGTGAGCCGTTTCCGGCTCACCGATATCACCACTTCAAAGGAGGAATTTCTCTTGTATATGGAGAGAACTGCCGCGGCTGCGGCGGCACAGGACAGCGCGGCCCGCGACACGACGGCCCGCAGCGACGCGGTCTGCCGCGAGATGGAGGGACGTCTGCCCAAGGGCTGCGGCAGTATGGCGTTTCCCTATATCGCCATGCAGCGCGAGAACGCCCAGCGCTACGAGGATCGGGAAGCCTTGCTGCAAGGTACTCTGTTTCCCGGACTCGACCTGCCGTTCCGCAAGGAGCTGCGTTCCCGGTTTCCCAAGGTAAATGAGGCGCTGCTGGAGCTGATGGCGCTGGACTTTGCCATTGATGAGCTGGGTTTGTACCTGACCACCCATCCCAACGACCAACAGGCGCTGGAGCTGTACTGGAGCTACATCCGGCTGGGCCGGGAGGGCCGCGCCAAGTACGAGGAGGCCAACGGCCCGCTGCTGCAGACGGACATCACTGAGGGCGGCTTCCGCTGGCTGAATGATCCGTGGCCCTGGGACAAAGGAGGGAACGACTGATGTTTGTGTATGAGAAGAAGCTGCAATACCCGGTGAAGATCAAAAACACCAACCCCCGGCTGGCGTCTCTGATCATTTCGCAATACGGCGGGCCGGACGGGGAGCTGGGTGCGTCCCTGCGCTATTTGAGCCAGCGCTACTCCATGCCCTATCCGGAGCTGAAGGGCCTGCTTACGGACATCGGCACAGAGGAGCTGGGGCATCTGGAGATGATCGGCGCCATCGTCCACCAGCTGACCTGCAACCTGTCGGAGCAGGAGATCAAGACCGCCGGCTTCGACGCCTATTTCGTGGATCACACCGCCGGCATCTATCCCACCGCCGCCTCCGGCTTCCCGTGGAACGCGGCATCCATGGCGGTCAAGGGCGACCTCATCGCCGATCTGACCGAGGACCTGGCAGCGGATGGTACGACTGCGTAAGAACAACATATCATCAAAAAACGATAGGACAAGCTATTTCCAAAACATAAGCGTACCGCACAGGCGGCGTTTCTCAATCCCACACAGGGAGAACAGAAACGCCGCTTTTTTCATGCCCTTATGTTACGCAGTAGAGCCGGAAAAAGCCTTGCAGCAAGCGGCTTTTGGGGCGCGGCTTTGACGGGGTAAGGTGTTTATACCTTTTCCCTTTAAAACGCGCTTCTACTGCGTAACAAAACCACAGCAAAGGAGTGATGAACAATGGCCGTTTTCCGTGTGGAACGAAACCGCGGCTATACCGTAATGAGCAACCACCATCTACGCAACAGGGGCTTGACCTTGAAAGCAAAGGGGCTGCTTTCGCAAATGCTGTCCCTGCCGGACAACTGGGACTATACCCTTGCGGGGCTGTCCCGCATCAACCGGGAGAAAATCGACGCGATACGCGAAGCGGTACGGGAGCTTGAAAAAGCCGGGTATATCGTCCGCAGCCGCGAACGCGACAAGAAAGGACGCTTGCGGGGCGCAGACTATATCATTTACGAGCAGCCGCAGCCACCTGTATTGGATTTACCTACATTGGAAAATCCAACATTGGATAATCCAACGTTGGAAAAACCTATGTTGGAAAACCCTACGTTGGAAAATCCAACGCAATTAAATAAAGATATATCAAGAACTGATTTTTCAAAAAAAGAGAAATCAAATACGGATATATCAAATACCCATTCCATTCCTATCCTTTCCCCTTACCCCTCACCTTTCACAGAGGACGCGGCAGAGCTGGAACGGAAAGGAACGGAAGCGAAAACGCAGAGCGCAATAGAGATTTACAGGGACATCATCAAGGACAATATCGAGTATGACATTCTCATACAGGACCCGCACATGGATAGAGACCGACTGGACGAAATCGTTGACCTCATACTGGAAACGGTATGCACAGCGAGAAAGACGCTCCGCATCGCCGGGGACGACTATCCGGCAGAGCTTGTCAAAAGCAAGTTTATGAAGCTGACGAGCAGCCATATTGAATTTGTCCTTGACTGTATGCGGGAGAACACCACGAAGATCCGCAATATCAAGCAGTATCTACGGGCGGTGCTGTTCAACGCCCCGTCCACCATCGACAGCTACTATACCGCCCTTGTCGCCCACGACATGGCAAGCGGCGCATGGGCGAAGCCGAAAGGCGGCATACCCGATTACACCTGCAACGAGGGCGAAAGCCTGTAAAACCAAAGGAGGACAAGACTATGAAGCAGGGCGCATTGTTTTTTGACGAAACCGCTGACCGCTACGACATCCGCTTTGACCTTGCCGATTACTACGGCGGGCTGCATTGCAGCGAGTGCTTGGAGGTATTCACAGGCGGCAAGTGGAAGCCGACCCGCATGGAGTACGGCGACAACTGGTATCTTGCGGGTGTCCGCGCCGAGGACTTGAACGGCTTACTGGTGCGGATTTAAGCGGGGCGGCGCAGGCAGCGGACGCCCATTTCTTGCGCCCAAAAGCGGCGCAGCATATAACACCGCGAAAGGAGGACGGTAAATGCAAGATGAAATCAACGAAAAAGTCATTGCCTTGTCCATAAGGACGACCAAGCTCACCGCCGAAATGCTGCAAAAATCCATTCGCTTCATGCTTTCACAAATCAAAAAGCAGTTGGATAAGCCGGTGCAGCACCACGGCAAGCAGACCCTAAAACAGCTTATGAAGCAGAACGCAGGCGTAAGCAGCATCGAAATCACTGACAGCAATATCAAAGCCTTTGAGAGTACCGCAAAGAAATACGGCGTTGACTTTGCGCTGAAAAAGGACGCGACGGAAAGCCCGCCCCGCTACCTTGTGTTTTTCAAGGGGCGCGACGCGGACGTTTTGACCGCAGCCTTTCAGGAGTTTTCCGCAAAGAAGCTGACACAGGAACAAAAGCCCTCGATCCGCAAGGCGTTAGCCGCCTTTAAGGACAAGGCGAAGCAGCTCAACGCTGACCGCCAAAAGGTGAAAAAACAGACAAGAGGGGGCATTGAGCGATGAAAAGCATAAATCTGAAAAAGCTGATACTTCCCAATCTGCCTTATCTGCTCTTTGTCTTTCTCTTTGATAAAGTGGGACAGGCGGCGCGGCTTGCGCCGGGGGCTGACCTCTCCGGCAAGCTGCTTACCATTGGTGACGGCTTTGCCGCCGCCTTTTCCTCATTCGCGCCGAGCCTGCACCCCGCAGATTTACTTGTGGGCGTTTTGGGCGCGGCACTGATCCGGCTTGTTGTCTACGTCAAAGGCAAAAATGCGAAGAAATATCGCCGTGGCGTGGAGTACGGCAGCGCGAGATGGAGTGCATAATTTTAAGTGTAAATGACACATACATGGACGCACAGGAGGTTAT
>URHT01000024.1 GCA_900547745.1 uncultured Eubacteriales bacterium
CTTTAGCTCAGTTGGTTAGAGCAGACGGCTCATAACCGTCCGGTCCCGGGTTCGAGTCCCCGAAGGCCCACCACATAGGGGTATAGCTCAGTTGGTAGAGCAGCGGTCTCCAAAACCGCGTGTCGAGAGTTCGAGCCTTTCTGCCCCTGCCAAAAACACCACCCAGACGGGTGGTGTTTTTTATTGCGGGCAGGGGCAGAAAGGCGAGAAACGAACGCCCGTCTCACAGGGCCGTCAGGGCCTTGAGACGGGGAGCAGCGTGCCGGGGGCACGCTGCGTCCGTGAGAGGAGAGCCGACTCGCCTGCATGATCGGGAGAAGGACTGCCAAAAACACCACCCAGACGGGTGGTGTTTTTTATTGCGGGCAGGGGCAGAGACATTTTTTGCCTATGCTTTTGTCCATATTTAATAGAATGTGTCAATAAATTTTGTGCGGGAATCAAGTTGCAACTCTGTCGAAATAATGCTATACTAACCCGTGTATGTCCAAATATAGGAGAACGCGCCCCTTTCGGCCGTTTTCCTGCGCAGCACAGGCGCACATCCGCGTGTCTGTGCAGGGGGGTGCAAAGCAGAAAAGGGTACCCTTTTCTCGTCCCGGCGAGGCCGGGGCGATGGCCGAGACCACAGGCGGGCGCCGACCGGCCCCGCTTGTGGCGGGCCTGCTGGATGCGTGTCCTGTGTCCGATGCTGCGCAAGGGAGGACGTACATCGGGCTGCGGCGGGGCCCGGCGTTTTGCCGATGCGCCGTCAGGCGCAGCAAAGCCTTGTCCGGCACGGTGTACGGACACATCTGATCCGGAGATCCCAAAAGAAAAAAAGAAAGGATGGGGGAACATGAGCAAAACGAGAATGGGCAAAAGAGTTGCGTCATTGCTGCTTTCGCTGGTAATGATGCTTTCTCTGCTGCCGACGACGGTGTACGCCACGGGCGGCACCGGCGAAACCAATGGCGCGATCGTCGAGGCGAACACGTCCGATGACAACACGGTGGGGGAAACTACCGGCAACCCCGAACTCACCGGTGAGGACGAGGGCGGCGGCGCTGCCAACGGCAGCGAGGGCGAGACAGCGACTGTCGCTACTATCGGCAGCGCTACTTACGAGACGCTGGACGAGGCAATCGCGGCTGTTGCGGACGGCGAGACCATCGTGGTCAACGCGGGCGAGTACACACTGAACGGCAGCCTGAACTACACGGGCAAGGCGTTCACTATCGCGGCTGCCGAGGGTGCGAAGGTCTCCTTCGACATGTCCGCTGCCGTGGCCCTGCATGGTGCGAAGATCACTTTCAACAACGTGACCTTCGACTATAAGACCAATGGCAACTACATCGGCCTGCAGCATGCCGACACGCTGGTGTACAACAACTGCACCATCAACGGCATGGTGTTCCTGTATGCCGTCAACGAGACGTTCAACGGCTGCACCTTCAATCAGACCAGCGCGGGCGCCTACAACGTCTGGACGTATGGCGCGCAGAACGCCGCGTTCAACGGCTGCACCTTCAACTGCGTGGGTAAGGCTGTGCTGGTGTACAACGAGGGCACTGACCACAAGACTGACCTGACGGTGACGAAGACCTCGTTTAATGCTTCCGCTCCCGTTACGGGCAAGGCGGCTATCGAGATCGACACCAGTCTGATGAAGAACGGCGGCGCCACCATCACCGTGGACGAGCAGACCAAGGCTGAGGGCTTCGCCGCCGGCTCCAACAGCGGCAACTCTCTGTGGAACGACAAGATGCAGACGGCCGACACCAACAAGAACACCACGGTGACCGTGGGTGGCGTGGAGGTGTTTGTGCCGAAGGCCACGGCATCTGCTGCCGCGCAGATCGGTGAGACGACCTATGAGACGCTGGCTGCTGCCATTGCGGCTGCCAAGGACGGCGAGACTGTGACGCTGCTGAAGGATTGCTCCGGCAACGGCATCGTGGTCGAGGACAACACGTTCACGGGCAAGGGCCTGACGGTCGACTTCGCCGGTCACACCTACACCGTGGGCGGTGTGCTGGTTGGCTCCGCCACGACTGGTACCAATGCGTTCCAGCTGCTGCAGGGCAACAAGATCACTTTCAAGAACGGTACGATCGCGGGAGTTGCGGAGAACACCAAGCCCGCCGAGGATACCCCGAACTGGCATGGCGCACCCGCCATTGTCATCCAGAACTACTGCGACCTGACCCTGGAGAGCATGACCGTCTCCGGCGGTGATGAGACTGTCTACACCATGTCCAACAACTGCGGCAACGTGGTGATCGAGAATACCACCATCAACGCAGGTAAGGCGAAGGGTTACACTTCTCCTGCTGTCGCGTTCGATGTCTGCCGCTACAGCAGTTACCCCTCCGTCACTGTGACGGTCAAGGGCAACAGCGTCATCAACGGGGATGTGGAGGTCAGCGGCACCATCGGTGAGGGCCAGAGCCGCCAGCTGTACGTCGAGGGTGGCAAGTTTACCGGTGAGTTTAAGGTGAGCGGCAATGTGCCCGCGAACATCACTGTCTCCGGCGGTACGTTCTCCAGCGCGGTTCCCGCGGAGTACTGCGCGGAGGGCTATACCCCCGTGAAGAACGCTGACGGCACCTATGGCGTAGTCGAGGCGGCCACGGCTGCCGGCGACGGCACCGAGGCTAAGCCCTACACGCTGGAGCAGCTGGGCGCTATGACCCGTAAGGCGTATATCGAGGCGCAGAATCGCCTGAACGGCACCATGTATGTCACCGTGGGCGACTACGCCTATGACACCAACGGCGTGCTGGGCAACGGTGTGCGCGACGACACCACGGGCCAGACCCCCGATCACTCCAAGCTCAACGCCTATGGCGAGAACGGCTATCTGGGTGAGAAGAACGACGGCGCCAACGGCAAGAGCGTTGTGTTCGTCGGCGGCTCCATCACCAGCGGCGTCACGGGTTACACCAGCATCGACAAGATCGGCACATCCCTGCTGCTGGCGCTGCCCGCTTACACCAACGTGACGTTCAAGGGTATTACCTTCAACAACGTCATGAGCTTCAACTATCAGCTGTACACCTCTCCCTGGAGCCAGCTGGGCGAGCTGAAGTTCGACGGCTGCACCTTCAATGGCATCATTGTGGGCGCTATCGCGGCTCAGACGCTGACGTTTAACAGGTGTGAGTTCAAGAACTACACCAATACTACAGATGCCAACAACTCCAACCCCACATGGATCCGGCCTGCCTACGGCAACTGGACCCAGGGCGATAACGAGGGCCAGGGCAGCGACTTCAAGTCCCTGACTACCATCAACTTCACCGACAACAAGGTCACCAGCACACGCCCCGTGAAGTTTGAGTACATTTCCCAGTGGGATATCACGAGCACTGTCACCGCCACCGGCAACTCCTTTGATATCAGCAAGCAGGACGGGGACACCGCAATCAAGAATGTCGGCTTGTATCTTGGCGCTCACACGGATGCAAATGCGTTTAACCTCGTGGCGGAGAACAACACCAAGAGCAAAAATACCGCCGCGCTGTACACCATTCCCGAAGGGAAAACGTCTTTGCCTCTCGGCTCTACCGTGAAGAATCTCGCGGGTGAACCGGTTGAGCTGACTGACGCACTCAAGTGGAAGGCTGGGGACGCGGCGACGGACAAGATCGTCCTGAAGACGGTGGAAGCTGTTGCCTCCGTCGGCAGCAAGCAGTACGGCTCGCTGCAGGCGGCTATCGATGCGGCTACGGCGGGACAGACCGTTATCCTACTGACTAACGTAAACGAGAATGTCGAGATCGCAAAGGAGAAGAATCTGACTCTCGACCTGAACGGCAAGACCCTGAGCGGCGGCACCGGTACGGCTAAGGCTGCGCTGAGCAACCTTGGTACGATCACCATTCAGGACACCAGCGCGGCTAAGACCGGTACCATCAAGCGTGATGACACTGGTACTGTGGGTGAGACCTCCTACTACGTCATCCGCAACCAGGGCACGATGACCATCGAAAGCGGTATCGTGATCAACAACTCCGGCTACAAGAAGGCGAATCCTACCGGTTCCATGGTCGGCAGCTCCCTGATCTGCAACGGCGATTGTAACGAGGGGGGTACGCTGACCATTAAGGGCGGCACGTTTACGCAGAATAACTTCATCGCCATTAAGAACGGTGCATTGGGTGTGCTGCATGTCTCTGGCGGTACGATCACCAGCAACCACTCCGCGATCCAGAACTGGTTCAAGGCCGATATCACCGGCGGCGAGATCAAGGGTCAGCTGTGGACGGATGCCTATAAAGCGGACGAATCCGTAGGCCAGACCACGATCGGCGGCGATGCCAAGTTCACCGGCGAGATCGTGATGGATATCGCCGGCAGCGTAGCTCCCACGTTGGCGATCAACGGTGGTAATCTGAATGTCACTAACTGGCGCATTACCAGCGCTGCGGCCAGCGTCGGCGCGAAGCCTTCCGTCTCCGGCGGTACGTTCTCCAGCGCGGTTCCCGCGGAGTACTGCGCGGAGGGCTTCATCCCCGTGAAGAACGCTGACGGCACCTACGGCGTCAAGGCAGGCGCTTACGTTGCGCAGATCGGTGATGTCAAGTACGAGACGCTGCAGGCGGCTATTGATGCCGTTAAGGCGAACGAGACCATCTATGTGCTGGGCAACATCGATCTGGGTACCGACGAGCTGAGCACCTACGATGTGAAAACGACGGTAAAGAATGTTACCATCGATCTGGGCGGCTACACCGTGACCAGCGCGGGTAGGTTTACCGTGTACCTCAAGGTCAACGGCTGGACGATCCAGCACGGTACGATCCAGAATACCAACGCGAGTACGACTTACGGTACGCTGTATGTCGGCGGCAGCTCCAACTCCACCACGCTGAAGAACCTGACGGTGGAGAGCAAGACAAACGGTGTGCAATTCGCGATTGCCAGCAGTAAGAACGGCATCAAGGCCAGCATCACCGTTGAGGACGGCACCAAGATCTCCGGCAACTACGGTGTGTACATGAAGGGCCAGCCCAAGCCGTGGAGAGATACCAGAGATGGTCAGGAGATTCTGAACGTCAACGGCGGCGAGATCACCGGCACGACGGCGGCGATCGCCGTTTTCGGCGCGGGGAAGGGCAACACGAAGGCGGGCGTTATCGTCAACATCAACGGCGGTAAGGTCTACAGCGACAGCTACGCCATCGCCGGCAACGGATCTTCCGTTCTGGAGAATACCACCATCAACATCAGCGGCGGCAAGGTGTTCTCCAACAAGGATACGGCCATCTATCATCCGCAGGCCGGTACGGTGACGATCAGCGGCGGTGAGGTTTACGGCGTGACCGGCGGCGTTCAGATGTGTGCAGGCACTCTGAATGTGACAGGCGGTACGATCAGCGCCACCGGCAACGGTGACGTTTCCGGCAAGACCGGCGACGGCTCCATCCCTGACGGCGCGGCTGTTTCCATCGTGAATCGCGCGTATCCCGCCGGTGCTCCCACCATGACCATCAGCGGCGGCACGTTTACCAGCGCTGCGGGTGTCGGTGCGGTTCAGGCTTATGGCTGGAAAAACAACAGCCAGCAGACGTGGGATAAGCCGAACGCTTCCGTCTCCGGCGGTACGTTCTCCAGCGCGGTCAAGGAAGAATACTGCGCTACCGGTTACATCCCCACCGCCAATGCTGACGGCACCTACGGCGTCAAGGAAGGCGTTTACGTCGCCAAGGTTGACAACGTCAAGTACGAGACGCTGCAGGCGGCTATCAATGCGGCCAAGCGCAACGCTACCGTGACGATGCTGGCGAATACCCGCGAGAACGTCACCATTTCCACCCCTTATCTGACCCTTGACCTGAACGGCTTCACCCTGAATGGCGGCACCGAGAAGGGCAAGCCCGCACTGACCGTTACGGCCCGCGTGACCGTCAAGGACAGCAGCACGGCGCAGACCGGTACCATCATGCGTGAGGATACTGCGGAGAACTCCGGTGTTTCCTCCCACTATGTCATCGACGTTCAGGGCGGCGGCTGGCTCACCTTCGAGAGCGGCACTGTCAAGAACAACAGCGGCAACGCGAATGGGAAGGGCGCGTCTCTGGTGCGCGTGGGCGATGACAGAGTCGCCAAGTACCCCGGCCTGAATATCAAGGGCGGCACGTTTACCCAGGACAACTTCATCGTGATCAAGGTCGATCGCGGCGATCTGTTCCTGAACGGCGGCACCCTGAACAGCAAGAATAGCTATGCCATTGAGGACTGGCACAGAGCTACCATCAAGGGCGGCACGGTCAACGGCACAGTGGCGGCTTGGACGTACAGCGGCGGGTACAGCAGCTCTCTGGAGATCAGCGGCGGCACCATCAACGGTGATGTCACCTCTGTGAACTACGGCAATGCCGATGGTAAGAAAGCGACTGTTGCCATCACTGGCGGTACTATCAACGGCGAACTGGATACTCGTAGCTATGATCCCAAGACGAACAAGCTGACCAGTATTAGCGATGCTACCAAGGCGACTATTGAGGTCACCGCTGGTACGTTTGCCAAGGATCCCACCAAGTATCTGGTCGAGGGTTCTACCGTCAAGACGAACAGCGACGGCACCTTCGGTGTGGAGAAGGCTTATCTCGCCACGGTCGGCAAAACCTCCTACTACACCATGGAGGAGGCGTTCAAGGCGCAGACGGCCAGTGGTGAGCCCGTCGTTATGCTGCGCGATTATACCACCGGTTCACCGTTCAACTCCGGCACCATTAACCGCACGGTGGATTTGAACGGCTACACCTGGACCTGCACCGGCACGGATACAAACAGCGCGGCCTTCGAGATCAACAACCCCGATGTGACGCTGACCGTGAAGAACGGCAAGATCGTCAGCAGCCAGCTGGTGGGTCTGATCCCCTCGGCTATGGGCGGTACCATCAAGTACGACAACGCCGGTCTGGTGTTCGAGGATGTTGTGATGACGACCACCGCTCACAGCGGCATCGAGACCAACGGCAACAACACCAACGATACCGTTACGCTGAAGAACAGTACGCTGAATGTGCCTAACGGCTACGGCATCTACTTCCCCAGCAGCGGTACGCTGACCATTGACAACAGCACCATCAATGCCAAGACCATGGGCGTGCAGGTCTGCGCCGGCAGCCTGAGCATCAATGCCGGCAGCGCCATCACCGTCACCGGCGATGCGGTGCCCAAGACCGAGAATGACGGCGCCATTCAGGACGGCGCGGCGATCTCCATCGTGAACCGCACCGGCTACAAGGGCCTGGGCGATGTGACCGTCACCGGCGGTAAGTTTACTGCCAAGGCTGGCAACAAGGCCATCAAGGCTTACGACTGGGCGAACAACACCGAGACTGAGTTCACTGCCAACAAGACGGTCGCCGTTTCCGGCGGTACGTTCTCCAGCGCGGTGCCCGAGGGCCTGTGCGCGCCGGGCTTTATTCCTACCACCAACGGTGACGGCACCTACGGCGTCAAGGCAGGCGTTTACGTTGCCGAGGTCAACGGTGTGGCGTATGCTACGCTGTCTGAGGCCATTGCGGCTGCCAAGGACGGCGATACCGTGAAGCTGCTGCGAGACATCAATACGCCTGAGATCAGCTACATGATCAGCAGGTCTCTGACCATTGATCTGAACGGCATGACCGTCACCGGCAGTGGCTATGATGCCGTGTTCCAGATCGATAATGCGGATGCGAAGGTGGTCATTAAGAACGGTAAGGTCGTTGCTGTGGAGCAGAGCGGCAGTGCCGGCAAATACACGATGGCTATCTGGGCCAGCAAGGCGGGCTGCGAGGTCACTCTTGAGGGACTCGATGTCAGCCAGAAGATTACGCACACGGATGATCCGCAGATGGATATGATCTATGCCAGTGGCGGTACAATCACTATCAACAGCGGTAATTTCGTGAGCGGAACTCCTGCGTGGACGCTGAACTGCAACGATACAAGCTATAAGAACGGTACAGCCAAAATCATTGTCACCGGCGGTACGTTCGTGGGCTTCGATCCCGCCAACAACAAGGCGGAGGGCGAGGGCACCAGCTTCGTGGCTGCGGGATATGTTTCCCGCATGGATGAGGATGGCAGCTACACTGTGGTTCCGGCGAATGCGAAGATCACTGTCGGCAAGCGCCTGTCGATCGGCAACGACCTGACCATCACCTATCTGGTCAACCTGACCGACTGCACGAATCCGTGGGTGAAGTTCCAGTTCTACAACGATGACATCAAGGGCTATACAACGGTCGAGGTCAAGAACTACGGAACGGCTACCGTTGAGGGTCCCGATGGAAGACCTGTGGAGGTATTCACCTTCGACTTCACCGGCGTCAATCCCCAGCGTATGACCGATACGCTGAAGGCAACCGTGTATGCAGAGGATGCAAGCGGCAATGTGGTTGAGTATCAGGTCGCCGATTACAGCGTGGCACAGTATTGCAGCAACAAGCTGGCGAAGCTTGGCCAGGATGATTCGCTGCGGAAGCTGATCGGCAATCTGGTCGCGTACGGCGCGGCGGCTCAGGTATACCAGAATTATCGTACGGATAATCTGGTGAGCACAGTTGTGTCCGGTGCCGTTTCTACCGATTACACTGACCGGCTGTCCAGCGTGACGCAGTACACCGGAAAGGTGACGGGCGCTGCCGGTGTCACTATCAAGGGCAAGACGCTGGTTCTGAGCAACACCTTCGCAGTGCGTGTGTACTTCACGGTGAACAAGGGCGTTGACATCGCGAACGTCAGCTTCAAGGTGACCGCTAACGGCAAGACTGACACTGTGAACTCCTTCGAGAAGGACGAGAAGCTGGGCTATTACTACTTCGACTACGCAAACCTGAACGCCACGCAGTTGGATAGCGAGGTCAAATTCGAGTCTTTTGTCAACGAGACTGGCGTGGGCGATATGGTGACATACAGTGTCAACACCTATCTGGCAAAGAAGATGCCCAACTATGACAAGAGCAGCAATGCGTATAAGTTCATGGCAGAACTGTTCAACTATGGTTGTGCCTGCACGGAGTATGCAAGTAAGTAAAGGAGGAAGAGTATGAAGTACGTTGCACCTGAGATGAAGGTACTGGAGCTGGCAGCCACGGACGTGATCGTCTGCTCCGGCGGCGACCCGATCGTAACACCGCCGGATTGGGACTAATCCCCATCTCAAACACCGACGGAAGGCGGGCGGCACAGCCGCCCGCCTTTTTCCCTTTGTCCGCGCCCTGCGGCAGAAAGGAGCATTCGCATGAAACAGAAATGGATGGCGGCGCTGCTGGCGCTGTGCCTGCTGGCATCGCTGTGTGCCTGCGGCGGAAAGACGCCTGAGGACGAGACGCCCGACCGGCCAGACACGGAGCAGACCGGCAGCGCAAGTCCCGGGGAAACCACCGGCGACACCGACTGCGCCCATGAGCAGCTGACGGCCAACGTGACCCAGCCCACCTGCACGCAGGACGGCTCCGTGGTCTATACCTGTGACAGCTGCGGCGCGGCGGTGCGGACAACGCCGCTGCCCGCCATGAACCACAGCTACCGCTGGGAGGACGATGACAGCGGCCACTGGCAGGTGTGCGCTATCTGCGGCGACAAGACGGCTTCGGCGGCGCACACGCTGCAGAACGGCGTCTGCACCGTATGCGGCCATCAGACCGGCCAGAGCGGCGGCGTCCGCCACACCCATGCGTACAAGGAGCAGGTGACGGCGGCCACCTGCACGGCGGGGGGCTACACCACATACACCTGCGCCTGCGGCAGGAGCTACACCGACAGCTTTACACCGGCGTTGGGCCACCGCTACACCGCCGCGGTGACGACGGCGGCCACCTGCACGGAGGCGGGGGTGCGGACGTACACCTGCACCGTGTGCGGCGACAGCTTCACGGAGGTCATCCCGGCGGCGGGACACCGGTACGCGGACGGCATCTGCACCGTATGCGGCGCGGCTGACCCCAACGCGCCCGACCCGGCCCCCGATCCCGCGCCTGACCCGACGCCCGACCCGGAGCCGGTGCCCGATCCCGCCCCGGAGGAGCCCTCCGGCTCCGGTGAGATCGTGCTGCCGGATCTGGACGAGTAACACAATACAGCAATAAATATCCCCCATACCGGGGGATATTTATTTGCGCAAAAAGGGGGGCGGACGCATACCGTCCGCCCCAAGTGAGGAGAAAAATGATGGAAAAAGTATTTCAAACGGGTAAGACCCGCTGAAACCGGTGAAGATAGGTCAAAGCACGGTGCACAGCAGCCACGTCAGACCGATGGCGGCGGCGCCTGCGGCGGCCCAGAGCCACGCGGGTGCGCGGAAGCGCCGGCGGGGCGCGCCCTGACAGCGGGCGTAGTTCTTGGCGATGCGGACGGCCTGATCCACCAGTTGCTGGGAGCTGACACCGCCGCCGTCCGTACGGAGAATGAAAATTGCCTGTTCGAAGATCTGCGGGTCGGGGGAATCCACCACGATGACCCGGCGTGAAATGCCTTTGACCAAGAGTATGCCCTCCTTGCTGTCCGTTTTCATAGTGATAGTATGGACAGCACGGCGGCGGCTTATACCTGCGATCTGCCGGAAGCTTCGGCGCGGGGGCGGTACAGCGCCAGCACGGCGCAGTCGTCGGACAGCCCGCCGTGGTCGGCGGAGAGCGTCAGGATGCGGCGGGCCAGCTCCTCCGGGGAGCTGCCCTCCCAGCCGGCCAGCAGATCCTGTACCCATTCATCGCCGTCCCCGGCGGTGACGCCATCGGACAGCAGCACCAGCCAGCCGCCCGGCGGCAGCGTGAAGCGGATGGTCTCCGGCTGCTGGGAGGCCTCCTCCAGTCCGGCGGGCAGCGCGCTGCCGGCGTACCGGACGACGCGCCCGTGCTTCTTGAAATAGGACGCCGCCGCGCCATACTTGTACAGCGTTACCGCGCCGGTGGCGCGGTCGATGCGGGCCAGGTCGATGGTGGTGAAGCCGCCGCCCTCCCGGCAGCGCAGCAGCAGCGCGGTGTTCAGGGTCTTCAGGGCCGGGGACGGCTCCACCCCGGCCTGCAGGAACTGCTTTAGAAGCCGGACGGTCATGGAGGCCTCCCGGTGGGCGGCCTCGCCGCTGCCCATACCGTCGGACAGCAGGAGGTAGGCGGCGCTCCCCGCGTCGAAGGACGCGGTCTGGTCGCCGCACAGCGTCTCGCCCTTCCGGGGGCGCAGGGCGGTACCGGTGACGCAGCTGAAGCGCGGCTCCGCCGCTGCCGGCGCGTCCACGGCCAGTACCTCCGACATCTGGGCGTACTGCTCCCGCGCCACCTGATAGGCCGCCTCCAGCTGGAGACGGTGGGTGCGGCGCAGCAGAAACTGGTGGAGCTGGTCGTTCAGCGCGTCCAGCAGCCGGGGGAAGTGCAGGCAGCGGCTGGTGAAGTGCAGGGGGAAATCCTCCGCGCAGGCGCTGCCCCGCTGCAGCAGGTGGGGGCAGGCGTCGTTGAAGGCGTTGTAGGTGTCGGTGTAGTGGGTCTGCCAGCAATCCTGCCGCAGCAGGCACCCGGCGCACACCTGCTCGGCGGCCCGGTCAAAGAGCACGGCGGGATTTTCCGGACGGGGCGGCGTGGTGTCGGTGAAGAAGCTGTCGTACACGGCGCGGAACGCGGCGGCGGGCGTCGCCGCCTCCTCACGGGAGGGGGCGCTCCGGGAGACGCTGGCGGCGCGCTGGGCCAGCCGAGGCAGCAGATGCTCCGGCAGCAGCAGGTACAATCCCGCACCGGCAATGCACTGGCACAGCAACGGCAGCAGGTCGGGGCCGTCCAGCAGCAGGTACACGGCGGCGGCCACGGCGCAGAATGCCAGCGGAGACAGAAGCCGTCCCCGCCGCTGCAGGGCGGAGGCAGCGGCAGAAGCGCCGCTGAGCACGGCGGTCAGCAGCACCGTATCTCCGGCGTAGAGATCCAGCACGAGACCGGCCACGGCACCGGCAGCCGCCGCGGCGGCAGGCGTCAGGCGGCGCGCCGCAGCCAGCAGCAGCGCGGCGGCCAGCAGACCGCCCATACGGAAGCCGGATACCTCCCAGCCGTAGGCGGACAGGCACAGGCCCAGCGCCAGCAGGAAGCCCGCCTGCTGCCGCGTCCCGCCATCGGCAGAGCTGTCCGTCAGGGAGGGCAGCAGCGCGGCGGCGGCCCACAGAATGGTCAGCGCGGCGGCGCACAGCGTCCACTGGCGGGGCTGGCGCTGGAACAGGTACGCCGACTGTACCAGCAGTGTCATGACCACGGCGGCGGCAGGGCGGAAGCGGGGCCTCCGGTACAGCCGGGTGGTGCAGAAGGCGGTGGCGGCGCAGAAGATCAGGATGGCGGAGGCGGTGTGGCGCAGCCCCGCCTGAAAATCCAGAAAAAGAAAAGCGCCCAGTCCGGCGCCCAGCAGGGCGCTGAGCCCGGGCCATCCGACACCGGCGGCGGAGACGACAGCCAGCGACCATGGGCTGTACAGCCCGTCCAGCGCGCCGCCGGTCAGCAGAAAAGCGGCGGCGGCCGGCAGGAACATCGTCAGAAGCGGGCGGAGCGGGACAGATCGGCTGACCTCGGTGACAGTTTTCAAGGCTTGTCCCTCCTTTCGCTCCTATTGTAGCGGAAGGGCGGGGCGCATCCTGTCGGGAAATTTTGCTGTTGTATTTCCCCAGTCGATTTGGTACAATGACGGCGGAGACAACAGGCATTTTTACAAAAGGAGGAGCCTTATGAAGAAGCTTGCGGCCATGCTGATGGCCTTAATGATGCTGCTGACCATGGCGGCCTGCGGCCAGCAGGCGCCGGAGCAGACCGGCGGCACGGTGGAGCCGGGCGCACAGTCCGACGATGCCGTCACCGGGCAGGTGGATACCCCCGCGCCGGACGAGGATACGCCGGAGATGGGCAGCGTCAGCGGCGGCACCTACACCAATGAGTTTGCCGGCTTCGGCTGCGCGCTGGACGAGACGTGGGTGTTTTACACGGAGGAGCAGATCGCGGAGATCAACGGCTTTCTCACCGAGGGCACCAGCGACGAGGATATGAAGAAGCTGATGGAGGAGAACCAGAGCGTGCAGGATATGTACGCCACCTCCACTGACGGACTGATGACCATGAACGTGGTGTTCCAGAACATGGGGCTGCTGTTTGGCACCACCATGAGCGCCCATGAGTACGCGGAGCTGTCCGCGCAGCAGCTGCCGGACGCCATGAGCACCTACGGCTTTGAGAATGTCACCGCCGCCGTGACCACTACGGAGTTCGCCGGTGCGGACTGCCCCGCTGTGGCGCTGACGGCCACGGTGCAGGACACGCCCATGTATGAGCTGGTGATTTGCCTGAAGCAGGGCAACTACATCTACTGCGTGACACTGTGCAGCTACACGGAGGACGTGACGGCCCAGATGGCGGCGCTGTTCTACGCGCTGTAATAAAACGCAGACGAGCCGCAGCAGCGCTGCGGCTCGTTTTTTTCAAAAGGAGCGATACCATGAGCAAGTATGTGCTGATCCCGGATTCCTTCAAGGGCACCCTGTCCTCGGCGGATATCTGCCGCATCGCGGCGGAGGAGATCCTGCGGCTGGAGCCGTCGGCGGAGGTCTGCGCCATTCCGGTGGCCGATGGCGGAGAGGGTACGGTGGACGCCTTTCTGGCCGCCGTGGGCGGACGGCGCATCGAAGCGCCCTGCACCGGCCCGTGGGGAGAGCCGGTAACGGCGCACTACGCCCTGCTGCCGGACGGCACGGCGGTGGTGGAGATGGCTGCGGCGGCGGGCCTGCCGCTGGCGGGGGACGCCTGCGACCCGGAAAAGACGACCACCTACGGCGTGGGGCAGCTGATGGCCCACGCGCTGTCCCACGGCGCGGTGCGGCTGGTGCTGGGGCTGGGCGGCAGCGCCACCAACGATGGCGGCTGCGGCGCCGCTGCGGCGCTGGGGGCGGAATTTCTCGATGAACAGGGGAGCGCCTTCGTGCCGGTGGGCGGCACACTCACACGCATCGCCCGTATCCGGACGGAGACGCTGCGCCGGACGCTGGGCGGCGTACCGGTAACGGTGATGTGCGACATCGACAACCCACTGTGCGGCCCGGAGGGCGCGGCGGCGGTGTTCGGCCCGCAGAAGGGGGCGGACGCGGCCATGGTGGCCCGGCTGGACGCGGGGCTGCGCCATCTGGCGCAGGTGCTGGCCCGGGATCTGGGAATGGAGGTGCTGACGCTGTCCGGCGGCGGGGCCGCCGGCGGCTTTGGCGCAGGGGCCGCCGCGCTTTTCGGCGGTGTGCTGCGCATGGGCATCGACACGGTGCTGGATACGGTGGACTTTGACCGGCGCTGCCGGGGTGCGAGGCTGGTCATCACCGGCGAGGGGCATCTGGACAGCCAGAGCATGCGGGGCAAGACGGTCATCGGCGTGGCCCGGCGTGCCAAGGCGCTGGGCATTCCTGTGGCGGTGCTGGCGGGCGGCTGCGAAACGGCGCTGGACGCGGTCTACGCGGCAGGGGTGTCCGGGGTGTTCCCCGTCAACCCGTCGCCCTGCACGCTGGAGGAGGCGCGGCGGCACGGACAGGAGAACCTGCGGTTCACCGTGGGCAATCTGCTGCGGTTCATGGCGGCGCTGGAAAAGTAGAGAACTCTTCGACTATAACTTTGTGTATTGCTGAAAAAACGAGCGGGGAAGCCCCAGGAGGGAGCCCCCGCTCGTGCGCGTTTGCCCGCAGCTTCAGCCGCGGGTATTTCTTCTGACCGCAAGGAAGGGAATGTGTGCAAGGGAAAACGTAGACGGGTTTCCCCTGCGCGGACGGTCAGCCGTCGATGCAGTTTGCACGCGCCGCCATCGAGGCGGCGTGTGCAACGGGAGTCTCCTCTCGCGAATGCAGCAGTCCCCCGGACTGCTGCGCCCAGCTTCAACGCCCTGCGGACGTGTGAAGCTGGAGCTCGTTTCGACTCCCGCCCGCGAGGGCTGCTCCAAAAAGAAATGTCACCCCAAAGGGGTGACATTTCTTTTTGGAGCAGGGTACGGGAGTCGAACCCGCCTTAACGGCTTGGGAAGCCGCTGTAATACCGATATACCAACCCTGCGAACGCTGCTATTATAACAGGTCGGCGGAGGATTTGCAACCGGAAATTCTGTCGAAGCGCATGATTTCCGCCGTCCTGGCATAGAAATAAAAAAAACGCGGGGGAGGAACTGCATGATGAAGAAATTACGGCGTGGGGCGTGCCTGCTGATGGCGCTGCTGTGCGCACTGGCCCTGTGGCCGGTGCGCGCGGCGGCGGTGGAGCTGCCCATCACCAGCCGGGCGGCGCTGCTGATGGAGAAGTCTACCGGCCAGATCCTGTACGCCCGGAACGAGCACGAGCAGCTGGAGCCGGCCAGCGTCACCAAGGTCATGACGCTGCTGCTGACCATGGAGGCCATCGACAGCGGCACCATCCACTATGACGATGTGGTGACGGTCAGCGCGGATGCCGCCGGCATGGGCGGCAGTCAGGTATTTCTGGCGGAGGGTGAGCAGATCACCGTGGAGGAGCTGCTGAAGGCGGTGTGCGTGGCCTCCGGCAACGATGCGGCGGTGGCACTGGCGGAGAAGGTGGCCGGCGTACACGAGCTGTTCGTGGAGCAGATGAACCGGCGGGCGGCGGAGCTGGGCATGGAGGACACCCACTTCGTCAACTGCACCGGCCTGACGGCGGAGGGCCACGTCACCAGTGCCCACGATATCGCCCTCATGAGCCGGGAGCTGATCCTGCACCACCCGGACATCCGGCGCTTCACCACCATCTGGATGGACACCATCCGCAATGGCGCGTTCCAGCTGGCCAACACCAACAAGCTGATCCGCTTCTATGACGGGGCCACCGGGCTGAAGACCGGGTACACCGCCTCGGCGGGGTACTGCATCAGCGCCACGGCGGAGCGGGACGGCATGGAGCAGATCGCCGTCATCATGAAGGCCCCGGACAAGGACGCCCGCACCAAGGATGCCAAGGCCCTGCTGAACTACGGCTTTTCCACCTACGCGCTGGTCAGCGCCGCGCCGCAGGAGCCGCTGACGCCTGTGCCGGTGGCCATGGGCACGGCGGACGCCGTGCAGCCTATAGCGGAGACGGAGAACGCCTCGGTGCTGGTGGAGAGGTCGAAGGCAGGGGGGCTGACCCAGACCGTCACGCTGGAGCCGCAGGTGACGGCACCGGTGGCGGCGGGGCAGCGGCTGGGGGAGCTGTCGGTGCTGGACGGCGACACGGTGCTTGTGACCGTACCGCTGGTGGCACAGGAGGCTGTGGCGCGGCGCAGCTGGGGGCAGGTGTTCACCCAGCTGCTGCGCATGGCGGTTTTCGCGGCGTAGACAGCCTTTTCCCCCTTGTAATTTGGATATAATCGTTGTAAGATGGGAAACACCGAAAAAATGTCTTTTATACCAAGGAGGAACGACATATGATCCGAGTAGACCTCAGCAGCTGCAACAGCTTTATCCCGCTGCCCTACGAGGCGGCGCTGGCGCCCCGCCTGCGCATTGCCCATGACCATCTGCAAAAGGGCGATGGCGCCGGCAGCGACTTTACCGGCTGGGTGCGCCTGCCGGAGAATTACGACAGGGATGAGTTTGCCCGCATCAAGGCCGCGGCGGCCCGCATCAAGGCGGACTCCCAGGCGCTGGTGGTCATCGGCATCGGCGGCTCCTATCTGGGCGCACGGGGCGTCATCGAGTGCCTGCGCTCCCCCAACTACAACCTGAAAAGGAAGGACACCCCCAACATCTACTTTGTGGGCAACGGCCTGTCCTCCGACTACATGAGTGAGATCGTGGAGCTGCTGGACGGCGTGGACTTCTCCGTCAACGTCATCTCCAAGTCCGGCACCACCACGGAGCCGGCGGTGGCCTTCCGCTTCTTCCGGGAGCTGCTGGAGAAGAAGTACGGCCCGGAGGGCGCGGCCAAGCGCATCTATGCCACCACCGACCGGCATAGAGGCGCACTGAAGTCCCTGGCGGATGCCAAGGGCTACGAGACGTTCGTGGTACCCGATGACGTGGGCGGACGGTACAGTGTGCTGACGGCCGTGGGCCTGCTGCCCATCGCCGTAGCGGGCATCGACATCGATGCGCTGATGGCCGGGGCACGGGAGATGATGGACACCTGCGCGGCGGCGGACATGGACGCCAACCCCGCGTGGCAGTACGCCGGCGCACGGTACGAGATGTACCGCAGCGGCAAGAAAATCGAGATCCTGGCGGCCTACGAGCCGTGCTTCCGGTTCATGGCCGAGTGGTGGAAGCAGCTGTACGGCGAGTCCGAGGGCAAGGAGGGCAAGGGGCTGTTCCCCGCCAGCGTGGAGTTTACCGCCGACCTGCACTCCATGGGGCAGTATATCCAGCAGGGCGAGCGGCACCTGTTTGAGACGGTGGTGCGCTTCGGCCCGTCGAAGCACGAGAACCCCGTGCCCTACGACGAGACGGACGGCGACGGTCTGAATTTCCTGACCGGCAGGAGCATGGACTTTATCCGCGAGCAGGCCATGGACGGCACGCTGCTGGCTCATGTGGAGGGCGGTGTCCCCAACATCACCCTGTATACCGGCGCGCTGGACGAGGGCGTTATGGGGCAGCTCATCTACTTCTTCGAGTACGCCTGCGGTCTCAGCGGCTACCTGCTGGACGTGAACCCCTTTGACCAGCCCGGCGTGGAGGCCTACAAGAAGAACATGTTCGCGCTGCTGGGCAAGCCCGGCTACGAGGAGCTGCGGGGCACACTGCTGGCCAAGCTGGGCCGGTAAGGCGTTTTCACCAAAAATAACGCCGGGATTTTTCCGTTGCTATTTTGTATTTGGTATGGTATGCTACAAGCAGGAGTAAAGCCAGCTCCATCAATGACAAAGGAGTGATTTCTTATGGTTAGACTGATCATGGGCGCGAACGGTGCAGGTAAGACGAAGCAGCTTATCGAGCTGATCCACACCAGCGTGGATTCCGAGACCGGCAGCGTTGTTTGCATCGAACCCAGCCGCGACATGACCTACGACATCAGCTACAACGTGCGGCTGGTCAATGCCGGTGAGTACAACGTGAATTCTTTTGAATGCCTGCGCGGTTTCCTCTGCGGCCTGTATGCGGGCAATTACGATATTTCCCATGTGTTCGTGGACAACCTGTGCAAGATCGCGGGCAGCACCGACTGGCAGGAGGTGGAGAAGTTCCTCCACTGGCTGGATTGCTTCAGCGAGAGCAACAACGTGAAGTTCACCGTCACCGTCAGCGCGGACGAGGACGTGGCCACCGAGGGCATGCGCCAGTACATCTGAGCCGAGACAAAAAAAGAAAGACGCCCTGCGGCGTCTTTCTTTTTTTTGCGTTTACTGTTGCTGGAACCGCTCCTGCAGGGCATGGAGCGTCACCTCATAGGCCCGCTGCTCGTGGGGGCAGTCCTGGGGCTGATAGGGCAGGCCCGCCCGGCGGCACAGCAGCTCCGTGAAGTAGGCGTTGATATGGGGGTTCTTCATCAGCAGGGGGCCGATGAGATGGGTGCCGTAAAAGCTGCCCTCCCACGCGCCGTCCTCCGCCGCAGCGGCGCTGTTGCCGGGGCCGTGCTCCATGCGGAACAGGGGGCGGACGACATCGGTGGTCTGGCTGGCCTTGTTCACAAAGCCCACGGCCACCTGTCCGGTGGCGGCCCCCACGGCCAGACAGTCACCCTGCATACGCTCCGTGTCGGACACGGTGGTGCGGAAGGGGAACAGGCCCAGTCCGGTGTGCTCCGTGCCGTCGGGGCCGGTGATGCTGTGGCCGAACAGCTCCATGGCGTTGCCGGTGGCAAGCACCACGGCGCCGCGCTCCAGCGCCGCCCGGACGGCGGTTTCATAGCGGCGCAGATCCTCCAGCGCCGTGAGCTGGGCGCTCTCGGTGCCCGCGCCCATGTAGAGGAAGTCCGCGCCGGAGAAGTCGATGTCCTCGTACAGCGTACCGGTGCGGACAACGACCTCCGCGCCCTGCCGCTCCAGACTGCGCCGCAGCGCGGCCACGTTGGCGTACTCACCGTACAGGTTCATCAGATCCGGATAGAGATGCAGAAGCTGGATGCTCATGTGCAGACCCTCCTTAAAGCGTATTGACCAGCGACAGGAACTTGCCCTTGTCGGAGAAGCAGGTGATGGTGTAGGCCTGTGTCACGCCGTCCCGGACGGCGGCGTCCACGCCCTCGCTGATGCTCTCATAGGCGCTGAGCTTCTCCGGCGGCACATCGGTGTAGGAGAAGCGAACGTACAGATCGTCGGCGTACCGGCCCAGCAGATAGATGTGGGAGGTGTTCTCCGTGTTCAGCATGCCGAAGTCGATGTCCCACAGCCAGCTGGTCTCGCTGGTGAAGTATTTGCGGCTGACGGCGTCCACGATGATGATGACGGCGTGGGACTCCTTCTGCTGCACGGTGTAGCGCAGGGACTGGTCGTAGGACACGGAGTTCTCGTGCTTGGAGGCCAGCAGCGTACCGCGCATGGTATGGTACTGCCAGTTGACGATGCGGCCGTTCTTCAGCACATAGTGACTGATGCTGCGGGCAATGTCGCCGCCGTCCACGCCGGCCAGCGCGCACACGGTGTAGCACGCCAGAATGTTGTAGGCGTTGTAGATGCTCTTGAAGGCCAGCTCGATGCGGTCTTTGCCGTTGATGGTGAGGAATCCGGCGTCCAGATCCGCGTCGGTAACGGTAAAGGCCGTCTCCGGGCGGCGGAAATCGCATCTGGTGCAGCGGTAGGCGCCGATATGGTTGTAGTGGTAGTAGTCGTAGGTCATGGGCGCGCGGCATAGGGGGCAGTATTTGCCGTCGTCGTAGATACCGGTGCTGCGGTCGGTGGAGAAGCTCTGGCGATCCATGCCGAACCACACCACCCGGTTGGGCCGTCCCCGGCCGAACAGGGACACCAGCGGGTCGTCGGCGTTGAGGATCAGCGTGCAGTCCGGGCCGATGCTGGGCTCGATGGCCTTATACACCCACTGGGGATGGCCGTTGCGGGTGAGCTGGTCACGGTACAGATTGGTGATGACGTAGTGGGTGGGCTGGAAGTAGCGGAATGTGTACTGGGCGTAGCGCTCGTCGGACTCGATGACCACCACGTCGCTTCTGCACCGCCCCGTCAGGGTGCTGCTGCACAGCAGCAGGGTGGTGACGCCCTCGATCTGGTTGGAGCCCTCCCGGTTGAACACCACCCGCTTGCCTGCGGCGGTGAGCACATGGGCGATCATCTCCGAGGTGGAGGTCTTGCCGTTGCTGCCGGTGACGGCGATGATCTCCGGCGGCAGCTGCACTCGCTGCAGGATGTCGGGGCAGATCTTCAGCGCGATCTGTCCGGGCAGGCTGCTGCCGCGCCCCACAAAGGAGCCTACAAAGCGGATCAGCTTGCAGACCAGAATGGCCAGAAATTTTTTCATAAAGACCCTCCTTATCATATCACGCGGCACATGGCCGCCTGTGTGCGCGGCGTTATGCGCGGTGCGTCTGGAGCCAGATCATCAGCGCGCCGATGTCCGCCGGGGACACGCCGGAGATGCGGCTGGCCTGTCCCAGATTCAGCGGACGCACCGTGCCCAGCTTCTCCCGTGCCTCCAGCCGCAGGCCCTGAATACCGCTGTAATCCATATCCTCGGGCAGCGCGTGCTTTTCCAGCTGCTCAAACTCCTCCACCTGCCGCTGCTGGCGGCGGATATAGCCCTCGTACTTCACGGTGATCTCCACCTGCTCCCGCACGGCCTTGCCCAGCGCCGGCGCGCCGGGGTCGAAGGGCCGCAGATCATCGTAGGACACCTGCGGGCGGCGCAGCAGGTCGATGAGCCGCGCACCGTCGGCCACGGGGGCGGTGCCCCGCCGCGCCAGCAGGCCGTTGAGGGCATCGCTGCCGGCCACGCCGGTGCGGGTCAGACGCTTGACCTCCTGCTCCACGGCGGCGTACTTCTCCTCCACCGCCCGCAGCCGCTCCGCGGACACCAGCCCGATGCGGTGTCCGATGGCGCACAGCCGCCGGTCGGCGTTGTCCTGCCGCAGCAGCAGCCGGTACTCGGAGCGGGAGGTCATCATGCGGTACGGCTCCTCGGTGCCCTTTGTCACCAGATCGTCGATGAGAGTGCCGATGTAGCTCTCACTGCGGCGGAGGATCATGGGTGGCTGGCCCTTCAGGGCCAGCGCCGCGTTGACGCCGGCCACGAAGCCCTGTGCCGCCGCCTCCTCGTAGCCGGAGGAGCCGTTGAACTGTCCCGCGCCGTACAGGCCGGGGACGGACTTGACCTCCAGCGTGGGCCGCAGAGCCAGCGGGTCGATGCAGTCGTACTCGATGGCGTAGGCCGGGCGCATCATCTCCGCGTGCTCCAGTCCGGGCACGCTGTGGAGCATCCGCAGCTGCACCTCCTCCGGCATGGAGGAGGAGAAGCCCTGAATATACATCTCCTCCGTGTCGAGGCCCATGGGCTCGATGAACAGCTGGTGCCGGGGCTTGTCCGCGAACCGGACGACCTTCGTTTCGATGGACGGGCAGTACCGGGGGCCGATGCCCTCAATGACACCGGAGTAGATGGGGCTGCGATCCAGATTCTCCCGGATGATGCGGTGTGTCTCCTCCGTGGTGTAGGTCAGGTAGCACACGGCCCGGTTCTCCGGGGCCTGCGCCGTCTCGAAGCTGAAGGGCAGGGGATCGCTGTCGCCCTCCTGCACCTCCATGCGGGAAAAGTCGATGCTCCGCCGGTTCACGCGGGGCGGCGTGCCGGTCTTGAAGCGGCGCAGGGGCAGGCCCAGCGCCAACAGACTGCCGGTGAGGGCGTTGGCGGCGTGCATGCCGTCGGGCCCGGAGGACTCGATGCACTCCCCCACGATGGTGCGTCCCGTCAGGTATGTGCCGGTGCAGAGAATGACGGCCTTCACGCCGAACACCGCGCCGGTGCGCAGCACCACGGCGCTGACGTGTCCGTTCTCGCAGCGGATCTCCGTTACCTCCGCCTGCCGCAGCGTCAGGTTCTCCTGCTGCTCCAGCGTGTGCTTCATCACCTGCTGGTAGCGCCGGCGGTCGGCCTGCGCCCGCAGCGACCATACGGCGGGGCCTTTGGCGCGGTTGAGCATCCGGTACTGGATGCAGGCACGGTCTGCCGCCCGGGCCATTTCGCCGCCCAGCGCGTCCAGCTCCCGGACGAGGTGTCCCTTACCGGTGCCGCCGATGGCGGGGTTGCAGGGCATGTTGCCCACCGCGTCCAGATCAATGGTAAAGCAGACGGTGCGCATGCCCAGCCGCGCCGATGCCAGCGCCGCCTCGATGCCGGCGTGGCCCGCGCCGATAACGGCGATATCAAATTCTCCCGCGCAAAACTCTCTCATAGTATGTCCCCAATGCGTTCATATGCAGTCATTATATATGGTATGGCCCACAAGCGCCATTGTGCAAATCATCCAAAAATATTTGAACAAAATTGTGAAATACATGCAGAAATTAACTTGCAAAACAGGCGGGAACGGCATATACTATCCTCGTAGACAAATGAAGAAAGGAGCGTGATAGTGTTATGATGAACAACTGGATCATGGGCGATCTGGACGATATGATCTTCGGCAACTGCCAGCAGCAGGACAGCCAGCGGTAAGCGTCCCACCCACAAAAGATGACCACCACGCCAGTGTGCGTGGCGTTTTGCTTTTTATGGGCGTTTTTCGCCCTGTTCATACAGCTCCCGCAAAGAAGATCATCGCAGAAAAGAGGTGCGGCCAACGAAGGTGGCCGCACCTCTTTTCTCATATCTTTTCCATGTTCTTGGCCGCCGTTACGTCCACGCCGGTGCCGCAGACATCCCGCAGCACCACGTCGCCGATGGCTGCGGGGGCCTGTACCGTCACGGCGCCCAGCGCCCGGGCCACGTCAAAGACCAGCGCCTTGGGCACCTCGCCATTGGTGCGTACCGGCAGTACCGGCAGCGCCGCGCCCTGAATGGCCACCGTACCGGTGACGGTGCGCACAGGGGCCACGCACTCCTTCCGGGCGTAGGCCGCGCCCCGGGGACAGGTGTTGCCGGTGACGGCGGTCACGGCGCCGTTCTCCACCTCGGCGGTGAGCTGGCAGCCCATGGGGCAGCCGATGCAGATCAATTCCTGTTTCATTGTGCCTGCGCCTCCTCTACCACAAATGTCACGGTGTCCGCACCGGTGGGGATGGCGGCGGGGTCGATGGGAAAGCTCTCCATCTCGCCGGGGGTCAGGATGCGCTTGGGGATGCGCTTGAGCAGCGTGTCCCCGGCGTAGGCGCACAGCGCCGCGTTGCGGTAGGGCTGCCCCACCCGGAACCGGACGGTGACAGGCCCGCCGTCCCGGTGCAGGGACTGAGGCACGGTGTAGCGCACGCCGTTCTTCCCCACCAGACGGATGCTCTCGCCGCCGCCGGGACCCTCCAGCACGCACCGGGCGGCGCTGCGTCCCGCTGCCGCCGCCTCCTGCGAGACGAAGTCCACCAGATCGTGGACGTGCAGCACGTTGCCGCAGGCGAACACGCCGGGCAGGGAGGTAGCCAGCGTCTCGTCCACCACCGGCCCGCCGGTGACGGCGTCCAGCGCCGCGCCGGCCTGCCGGGTCAGCTCGTTCTCCGGCAGCAGTCCCACGCTCAGCAGCAGCGTGTCGCAGGGGATGTACCGCTCCGTGCCGGGGATGGGCAGGCGCTGCCCGTCCACCTGCGCCAGCGTCACACCGGTGAGATGCTCCTGCCCGTGGATCTCCACCACCGTGGTGGACAGGTACAGGGGAATATGGAAATCGTCCAGACACTGGACGATGTTGCGCTTCAGACCACCGGAGTAGGGCATGACCTCCGCCACGGCCTTGACCTCGGCGCCCTCCAGCGTCATACGCCGGGCCATGATGAGCCCGATGTCGCCGGAGCCGAGGATCACCACCTGCCGTCCCGGCAGATAGCCCTCCATGTTCACCATGCGCTGGGCCGTGCCCGCCGACCAGATACCGGCGGGGCGGGTGCCCGCGATGTTCAGCGCGCCCCGGGGCCGCTCGCGGCAGCCCATGGCCAGCACCACCGCCTGCGCCCTGATCTGCCGCAGGCCCACGGTGCGTCCCGTGACGGTCAGCACCTTCTCCGGCGAGATGTCCAGCACCATGCAGTCCGTCCACGCAGGGATGCTCCGTTCCCGCACGGCGTCGATATAGCGCTGGGCGTACTCCGGGCCGGTCAGCTCCTGATGGAAGGTGTGGAGGCCGAAGCCCGCGTGGATGCACTGGTTCAGGATGCCGCCCAGCTCGCCGCTGCGCTCTAAAATGAGGATATCCCGCAGCCCTGCGTCATAGGCGGCTGCTGCCGCGGCCAGTCCGGCGGGGCCGCCGCCCACGATGGCCAGCTGTACTGTTTTCATGAGAGCACCTCCTTGGTGCGGCCCGCCAGCAGACGGCTTTCGCCGCCGCCCTTGGTCAGCTCGGTCATGGGCACGCCCAGCTCCTGGTGGAGCAGCTCCAGCACACGGGGCGTGCAGAACCCGCCCTGACACCGGCCCATACCGGCCCGTACCCGCCGCTTCACACCATCCAGCGACCGGGCGCCCCGGCGGATGGCCTCCCGTATCTCGCCCTCCGTGATCTGCTCGCACCGGCAGACCACCGTGGCGTAGGCGGGCTCTTTTTCTATCAGCGCCTGCCGCGCCGCAAGGTCCATCTCCCGGGGGCGGGGGATGTCCCGCCGCTCCGGGATGAAGTCGTCCTTTTCCGCCGCGTCCAGCTTTTCCGCCGCCAGCTCCGCCAGATACCGGCCGATGGCGGGGGCGGAGGACAGCCCCGGCGACTCAATGCCCACGGCCTCGAAAAAGCCGTCGGCGCTCTCGCCCACGATGAAGTCGTCGTCCCCGCCGGTCAGGTGGGCGCGAAGACCCGCGAAGCTGGTGATAACGTCCCGCATGGGCAGGCTCGGTACGCTGCGGGCCGCCGTCTCCGCCACACGGCGCAGACCCGCCGCCGTGGTGGCGGTGCAGTCCTTTTCCTCCTGATCCACCGCCGTGGGGCCCACCAGCAGGTTGCCGTGGACGGTGGGGGACACCAGCACGCCCTTGCCCATGGCGGAGGGCAGCTGGAAGATGGTGTGCTGCACCAGCTCACCGTCCCGCCGGTCCAGCAGGCAGTACTCGCCGCGGCGGGGCACGATGGTCAGCTTCGTCCGGCACAGCTGGTTATGGAGCACATCTCCGTGGACGCCGGCGGCGGCGATGACCACCCGGCTCTCCAGTGTGCCGCGGTTCGTCTCCAGCAGGAAATGGCCGCCCTCCCGGCGGATGCGCCGTACCTCCGTGTCGAAGCGGAACTCACAGCCGTTGGCGGCGGCGTTCTCCGCCAGTGCGATGGTCATGCCGAAGGGGCAGATAATGGCGCTGGTGGGGGCGTACAGCGCGGCGGCGGCCTCCGGCGACACCCGGGGCTCCTGACGGCGCAGGGACGCCCGATCCAGCACGGTCAGGCCCTCCACGCCGTTCCGCTCACCGCGCCGCTTCAGCTCCTCCAGACGGGGGATGTCCGCTTCGTCGAAGCACAGCACCAGCGCGCCGCACCGGCGGTAGGGGAAGTCCAGCTCCAGGGACAGCGCCTCCATCATCCGGGAGCCGGCCACGTTGAACCGGGCCTTGGCAGAGCCGATGGGCGCGTCGAACCCGGCGTGGCAGATGGCGGAGTTGGCCTTGCTGGTGCCCACGCACACGTCCTCGCCCCGCTCCGCAAGACAGATGCGCAGGCGGTAGCGGCTGAGCCAGCGGGCCACGGCGCAGCCCACCGCGCCGCCGCCTACAATCACGGCATCATACATCGTAAAAACCTCTTTTCCAAAGGGCGGCAGACGCCGCCACAGTATGCATACAACATTATAAAATAGCAATCGACGCGCGGCTTGTCAAGTCGACAGGGGAAACGGAAAAACTTAACACGGATTTAACAACTTCTTAGCGCCCGGATGTGCTACAATAGCGCCAGACATATAAAGAAAGGGGGCGGCGCCGTGGACGGGAAAGGCTATCTGGCCAAGCTCCGCAGCCAGAGCAAGCGGGAGCGGATCTTTGCCGGCATGGGCCTGACATGCTCCGGCCGGGATCTGGCCATCGCCTTCGGCTTGTATCTGGCGGCGGTGATGCTGTGCCTGTTCCTGCGGAACATCGACCTGCACCAGGACACCACCTATGTGGCGGTGATCTTCCTGCTGGATGTGTTCCTGACGGCCTACTGGACGAACGGTTATGTGCTGGGCATCATCACCGCCGTGGCCGGGGTGTTCAGTGTGGACTACATCTTCACCTATCCCTACTGGCACATTAGCTTCACCCTTACCGGCTTCCCGCTGACGTTTCTGGTCATGATGACCATTTCCGTGCTGACGGCGGCCGTCACCAGCCGCGCCAAGCAGACGGAGGCCGTCCGCCGGGAGGCGGAGAAGGAGAAGATGTACGCCGATCTGCTGCGGGCCGTGTCCCACGACATCCGCACGCCGCTGACTGGCATTGTGGGCGCCACCAACGTCCTGCTGGAGCAGGATGTGGAGCTGACGCAGGAGCAGCGGCTCCAGCTGCTGCGCTCCACCAACGAGGACGCCCAGTGGCTCATCCGCATCGTGGAGAACCTGCTGTCCATCACACGCATCAACAACTCCGAGGAGGCCCGTGTGAAGAAGGCGCCGGAGGCGGCGGAGGAGGTCATCGGCAGCGCTGTGGCCAAGACCCACAAGCACTACCCGGACGTGGACGTGTACGTCTCCGTACCGGACGAGCTGATGCTGGTGCCCATGGATCCGCTGCTTATCGAGCAGGTGCTGGTGAACCTCATGGAAAACGCTGTGATCCACGGCGGCACCAGCCGCATCGACATCACGCTGACGCAGCAGGGGGACAATGCCGTGTTCACCGTGGCCGACAACGGCAAGGGCATTCCCCTGCACCTTCTGGGCAAGCTATTTGACGGGGCGGCCCGCAGCGACCGCACCAGCGACGGTAAGCGCAGCATGGGCATCGGCCTGTCTGTGTGCCGCACGGTGGTGCACGCCCACGGCGGGACGATCCGGGGAGAGAATAAAAAAGACGGCGGCGCGTGCTTCACCGTGACGCTGCCCATGAAAGGAGACGACTATGAAGATTAAAGACAAGGTACTGATCGTGGAGGATGAGCAGTCCATCAGCAACTTTATCTCCATGATCCTCACGGCCAACGGGTACGATACCATTATCGTCCGCAGCGGGGAGGAGGCACTGACCATGATCGCCTCCCACTGCCCGGATCTGATCGTGCTGGATCTGGGCCTGCCGGACATGGACGGCATGGAGGTGCTGAAGTCTGTCCGCAAGTGGTCGAACCTGCCGGTGGTGGTGGTCTCCGCCCGCAACCATGAGCACGACAAGGTGGAGGCGCTGGACTACGGCGCCGACGATTATCTGGTGAAGCCCTTCGGCACCTCCGAGCTGCTGGCCCGCATCCGCACGGCCATCCGCCACACCCGCACCACCCTGTCCAACACGCAGATCGCCCAGTCCGGCAAGTTCGTCACCGGCGACCTGACCATCGACTACGACAAGCATCAGGTGCTGATGAACGGCCAGAACGCCGGGCTCACCGTCAACGAGTATAAGATTGTGGCTCTGCTGGGCAAGTACGCCGGCAAGGTGCTGACCTACGACTTCATCATCCGGGAGCTGTGGGGCCCCAAGGCCAAGACGGACAACCAGATCCTCCGGGTGAACATGGCCAACATCCGCCGCAAGATCGAGCCGACCCCCGGCAACCCACAGTACATCTTCACCGAGGTGGGTGTAGGCTACCGCATGCGGGAGGGCGACTGAGCCGTATACATATCCGATAAAAACCGCCCCGAACGGGGCGGTTTTTATGCGCCGGGTGTTTCTTGAAAAGAAAATTGCCTTCGACACGCATCGACGCTTCACGGGCCTTTTATATGCGTAAAATAAAGGAAAATCAGCCACTCGGCAAGCATGTGCTAAGAACCGCCCCGCCTTATTTACATCGATTTTTTCTCGCGGTAAGATACATATACGCCCGCTGGGTAAGGCGGGGGAAACTTGTAAGGAGAGAAAGCAATGGAAGAAAGAAAAGGCTTCGGATCCAATTTCGGATTCCTGATGGCTGCGGTCGGCTCTGCGGTCGGCCTGGGCAACATCTGGGGCTTCCCCTACAAAATGGGGGCCAACGGCGGATTCACGTTCCTGCTGGTTTACATTTTCCTGGGCGTCACCTGCGGATTCATTGTCATGATCAGCGAGTTGGCCATGGGACGTAAGACCGGCAAGGGTGCGGTGGAGACGTATAAGATCCTCTCCAGGAAGTTCAAATGGATGGGCTGGCTGGGTATCGCCTCCGCCTTCTTCATTTTGTTCTTCTACTGCGCGCTGGGCGGCTACTGCATCAAGTACGTCGTGCTGAACGTGGGCGACCTGTTCAACGCGAGCTTCGGCTCCAACGTATTTGCCGAGGCCGCGGCGGCCAGCGGCAGCTCCACCGGCGCGGCGGCGTGGGCGGCGCTGATCGCCAACCCCACGGAGGCCATCGTCTATGGCATGATCTTCGTGGCCCTGACCATGCTCATCGTCCTCGGCGGCGTGGGCGGCGGTATCGAGAAGGTCTGCTCCGTCGGTATGCCCGCCCTGTTCGTGGCCCTGTTGATCTGCATTATCCGCTCCTGCACCCTGCCCGGCGCCGTGAACGGCCTGAAGTATATGTTTATCCCCGGCTGGGCTGTGGCCAACGGCGTCATTGAGGAAGCGCCCAACCTGTTTCAGGTATTTGCCACTGCCGGCGGACAGATGTTCTTCTCCCTGTCGCTGGGCATGGGCGCCATGATCACCTACGGCTCCTATCTGGACAGGAAGGAGAACATCCAGAAGAACGGCCTGCTGATCGTGGTCATGGACTCCATGGTGGCCTTTATGGCGGCTTTGTGCGTGCTGCCCGGCCGTTTTGCCCTCGACCCCAACGGCGATCTGAGCGGCCCCGGCCTGCTGTTCGTCACCATGCAGAATGTGTTCAGCCGTATGGGCGGCGCAGGCCCCATCTTCGGCATCCTGTTCTACCTGCTGGTGGTGTTTGCCGCCATCTCCTCCTCCATCTCCCTGCTGGAGGTCATCGTGGCCCACTTTGTGGATAAGGCCCGGGACGCCGGCAAGGGCGACAAGCGCAAGAAGTACACCCTCATCGCCACCGTTGCCGTTTCCGCAGGCTGTATTCTGGTCTGCGCGGACGCGCTGGGCTCCACGGGCATCTCACCGGCGGATCTGCTGGGTATCACGGAACCTAAGACATGGGCCGCTGACTGGCTGGACTTCTGGGACTGCGTCTCGGAGGGCATTATGATGCCGCTGGGCGCATTGCTGATGACCTTCATGGTGGCCTATGAGCTTGGTACGGAATTTGTCAAGAACGAGGTGGAGCAATGCGGCAACAAGTTCACCATGTACAAGTTCTACCGCTTCTGCATCAGGTATGTCGCGCCGCTGGGACTGTTGATGGTGCTGTACGGACAGGTCAAGTCCTTCTTCTTCTGAGCGTCTTAACAACGGCTTAACAAAATACAAGCATACATAAAAAGGCCGCCGGAGCCGCCGCTCCGGCGGCCTTTTTATGCCCGCGTTTCCGGGAAAATCCTGATTTACCAATACTTTCTGCGCCGCTGAAAAGTCACCTCCGACCCGTTGGGATCCATAAAGCCACCCGATTTTTTGTAAAAACGACGGAAAAGCGCGTTCACAATTTGTTAAAATAATCGAATATAACGTTAAGAGGTTGACAATATCTTAACGGGCGAGTATGATGAAAGAACAAATTGTGAGGAGGTAAATCACACACATGGAAAAGAAAAGTACCAAAATAGCGT
>URHT01000025.1 GCA_900547745.1 uncultured Eubacteriales bacterium
ATAGGGCTTCGCCCGCAAAATAAATACCCCCGGCTTCGCCGGGGGATATTTATTTTGCCGTATAGGGGAGCGCGTTTCCGGGGCGTTTGCCTCAGCCTTTGCCGCCGGCTGTCCGCGCCAGCTTTGCCCCGACAGCAGGCGTTGTCCATTTGCTGAACACCTGGGAACCAATATCGGGAAGGTATCCCAGATCTTCATAGCCCAATTTTTTCAATAATGCCATGCTGGGCGCATTTTCCGGTTCGGTAAAGCAGACAAACGCCCATGACGGGTATCTTTTGTGAAGCAGATCCATGAGCGCGGTCAGGGCCTCGTATGCATAGCCCTGGCGATGGCAGCGGTAGTGGAACGTGTATCCCATGGAAATGACGCCATCCTCGGGCATGACCACGATCTCGCCGATCATCTCGTCGGACTGCTTCAGCGCGGCCGACAGCATAAACGGGGCGTCCACAGAGATCACATCGTTTTGGCGGTGCTCGATCAGCCGCCGGATGCCATCAAGCTCCTTTGTCTGGCCGCGCTGATATTTTGCGCATATTTCGCTGCTGCGGTAATCAAACATACTGTCTGCGTCCTTTGCCGCGGTATTGCGAAGGACCAGCCTTTCGGTCTCTATAAAAACCATTTTTTCTCCTTTTGCCGGTCTACCGGCACACGATGAAAGCGCGCTCTTTCGTACCGAAAGAGGGTCAGTCCTGCCGCTGAAAGCGCACGGTGTAGGCCCCCAGCACCTGCGCGCAGGGGATGCGGTCCTGCTCGATGCCGTAGGCCATGACGAGCTGTTCAATATCATACATGCTGTACCTCCGTTTCACTGTGTAAGAGGATGTCGCAGCGCTGCGGGATGGAGAACGCCGCGAAATACTGCTCCTCCAGCGGGATCCAGCGGGTGCGGAACACCGCCGCCTGCTCCGGGCCGCTGCGGCGCCGGATGCGGCGCAGCTGCTCGTCAGGCTTCACCGTCAGAAAGACCCGCAGGTCGTAGCTGTCCCACAGGGCCGGGTGGCAGGCGTAGGCCCCCTCCACCACGGTCAGCGCCGCAGCTTCGGCGTGTACCGCGTCGCCCAGCGCCTGCCGCCGGCACAGGTAGGGGCGGAATGTCACCGGCAGACCCTGCCGGGCGGGGCCCAGCACCTCCGCCAGAAAGCGCTCGTGATCCACGTTTTCGCCGGGGTGGGCCAACCGTTCCACCGTGCGCTGCACCGGCCGGAGGAAGAAGTCGTCCATGTGGAACACGCGGCCACCCAGCTCCTGCTGAAGACGCTGGGCCAGCGTGGTCTTGCCGGCGCCGCAGCGGCCGTCGATGGCGATGAGCAGCGGCGCGCCCGGCAGCCGCCGGCGGATGGTCTGCACCAGTCGGTCATAGCCGGCGGGGGCAGGGAAGGGGTGGTCGGTGTGTTCCATGGTGCGGTGCTCCTTTCCCGGCGGAGAGATATTTCTGCGGGAATGATACCACATTGGTGTGGGAAATACAACATTTCCGCGGGAAAAGCATTACGGCTCCCGGCGGGATGCGGTATAGTTTCAACAAAAGCCGCCTGCAGGCGGGCAACAGAGAAAGGAGATCTGACGTGGAATATACGAGGTACTGGAGCAGATCCTCACCGACTATCCGGACATTGAGGTGGTGCAGATCCAGTTCAACTATCTGGACTACGACGATCCCGCCGGATGAGACTGCGGCCGCGGGTCACGCCTTCTGCTACGCGGGACTGCATGGTGCGGGGCGTGATGCTTTGTCAAGATTATCCGACAACGATGCACAGTACGGTGGGAGCCAATCGGTCAGCGTGAAGAACTTCACCTCAAATCATTAATGCAGCGCATTGATTTCCTGCATCGCTGTAAAGATCTTATTTTTATTTAGCAAAAAAATACAAAGGATATACGCACTGCCTAATACACAAAGGGTAATAATGGAGTCAATGGCAAACAACTCTAATGCATACTTTGCAGCAAAGCAAATTGTACCAAGAACTGCCAATTCAATCACAAAGGCCAAGAAATCTTTCCAGTCAATTAGCTCCCATATGGATGTTTTGAGCGATTGCGCACTCATTTTCGCCAGGATGGCCGTTAGTATCACCGTCACAAAAACGGTCGCGATTGCAGGGCCTATAAAACCGAAAATGTGATAGAACAGGACATTGCAGCCAGCATTGGCTATTAGCGCTACAAGCGAACAAGCCATGAGAGTTTTCGTCTGCCCGCTTGCGCTCAAGACAATTGACATATTTGCAAACTTGACCATATCCACTATTGTGTAAAGAATAAAGATAGGTTGTCCTGATAAATATTTTTCGCCATAAAGAAATAAGACCATTTCCTTTGATAGAATCATGCAGGCAGCCGTAAATGTAAATGCTGTATAGTACCCTATTTTCAAATAGTTTTTGAAAAGAATTCTACCATGCGCGTAATCTCTTTCTCCAAAATATCGCGTTAGAATCGGAACTAAAACCGTTAAAAACGAAGTCGATACAATATCAAATGGCAGTAATGTAGCGCAGTTCGCATAAATGGCATATTGATCCGTGTTGTACCATCCACCAATCAACATTTTATCTATATCACGGCATAGGGAATTGGTTAAAACATAGATGCCCATCGGAATACTGTACCATAGGATTTCCTTTGTTTTATTCCAATTAATTCTATAAGGCATTATCGTGAACTTCTCTTTTGCAAAAGTCCAGCCAAAGAACATTGTAATAATCACTTCAAACGTTAAAAACGCAATTAATATAATCGTTATGTCTTTTAATACCCATGCTGCGATGATATACACAATCAATCTAAGCGATGCGAATCCGGCATTTCGCATCATGACAGATTTAACCCTGCCAATGGAAACTTGCAGGTATTGAAGGGAAACATTCAAATTGGCAAAAAGCGGCCTAAAGGCAATCAGCCAAAAGAAACTTGAGAGCATCGGATTGTTGAAGTAACCTATTAAGCCGTTCGATAAAGCAATGATGAGGATTCCGGCAATGATGCCGATAATCATTTGAAGACCTATTATTGTGTTGATATATGCTCTTTGAAATTTTTCATCATTACTTCTATTGTAGAAGTAGTTTACTGCATCGACCAGCCCAAGTGCAGTTAGATTTGTTGCAGTTGTTACGATGAGATTTGTCTGGGAAAACGTTCCGTACAATTCGAGGCTTAATGCGTGAGACATGATCATCGTGCTCAGAATACCGCTAATTGTGGTAAACGCTTTTACAATGGTTAGTAAAACCGAATTCCCTGAATTGCCCTCAAAAATCTTCATGTTACTCTGCTCACCAATGAGTCTTCATTTAGTGTACCATATCTGAGAATGAGCATCAAAAACAGCAAAACAGAATTTGTGATGTTGTCAACTGTTGAGATGCATATAACTATTGTGATATAAGCCATTATTGTTGGAAGCGCATCCTGCATGTTTTTGAAACCAACGCGGGTAGACCTTTTTTTAAATCGAATTGGTGCCAGTATGAACCAAAGATCAATGGCGGTTCCCAAGAATACACCGGTTCCGCATATCCATTCGAGCCAAGTGTTATGGCAGGCAAGATTTCTGCCCGTCAACAAGTATATTTGATTTTGCCCAACGCCGAACCACTCTTTTCCATTTTGAATCAAATATTCAAGGTTTGCTTTCCAGATAGTAAATCTTCCGTACTCTGAATTTAGCGATGCTCTGTCGCCAAACATATCCATCCATATCTTAACTACTTCCAGAACGATGGTGGCGGCATTGAGAATGGAGATTACAAGAAGAGCGACGATAACTGCCGTTCCAATCAAAGCCATGCGGCGTTTATTTTTCGCTCTCTTATACCCAATAGCAAAGAAAATGATTAGCATGATAAAGCTGCATATCCATGCCATTCGGGAGCCAGAAAAAAATACGACCATCAAGTAAATGATAACCGCAAATAAACTTTTGGCAACATCCTGCCTGCGATACACAATATTAGCAAAAGCATAAGCCGCTCCGGGAATGAGTGTCGTAATCACGCTGTTTGGGTCAATGCAAAATCCTCTTAGTCGTGCTGAAACAATGCCGCCGAAGGAAGCCTGCTTTAAAACCATACCTGCTTCGAGACGATCTAAGGCATAAATACCATCAATGGCAATGTCGGAGTAGGAACATAACCACGCGGCAGTAAAAACAATGCCATAACCGATCGTGGCCGATAATGCAGCTTGTCCCATCTCATCGAATTCGACGCCATCGCGTTGATAGCTCTGGTAGCAATATCCAATCATCAAAACCAGAATGAACATTATATGTTGCATGACAGATGCCATGACAAAGCCTGTCAGAAAATCACTGAAAATGAGTGCGAATGCAACCGCTGCGATTGCGCCACGTACTCGAATTGTCTTATTCCTAACGAAAGCACCTACAATAATGCATATACCAAACAGCATATACGGCTTTATGGTTGCACCTGCGATTGTAACGCCATACATTTCAATCGGCAGAAGAAGCCATATATAATGATACCAGTTTATTCCCTTTTTACAGAACAGCCATGAAATGATCACTGCTGCTGCGATCCATACCCAAATCATTTATGTCGTTCCATCCTTATAGATACTTACTGGCGGTTTTCTGCGCCGCACTCAGTGTAAATTCGTCCAGTATCGTCTGATAGGCGTTTTCTGCCATTTCCTGATAGGCTGCTCTCGGCATAAGAATCCCTCTTTCGATTCCAGCGGAGATCGCATCAATCGAACACTCCGAAAGGAGGATACCGTTTTTGCCGTCTTGCACAACATCGGCGATCCCGCCAACAGCCGAAGCGATTGCCGGAATGCCGTACCCCATCATCTCGATCAGGCCATTGGGAAGGCCCTCTGTATCGGAGGGGAACAAAAGATACTTCCAACTTTTTGTGTGGCTTTGCAGTTCGGAATGCTCGACCCATCCCACCAGATTGATATAGCTTTCAGCATCCAGCTGTTTTATCAGATCTTCACATTCCTGCTGCTGCTTTCCGGAACCGATGATCTCCAGTCTCCAATCGGGGTGTTTTTCGTGGAGCCTATGCAGCGCTGTAATGCTCTCCAAGACGTGCTTGCCAGGTGTCAGCCGGCATACCATGCCTAAAACGTTCGCTCTGTTTACGAAGGCCGGGCTTGTGACTACATCTGTGTAAAGATGCATGAGCTTATAGCGTTTTCCCTCAAAGCTGTGCCATTCTTTTTTTACGGATGCGCTTTCCATGCACACATAGTCGGCGTGTGAAGCCATATATCGGATCAGCCGACCCGATAGGGCAGTGAAGGTGCTTTTCCGACCTTCTTTTTCCACATTTCCGTAGATGAAGTAATTGACCTCCATTTTTTTCGCTTTTGCCGCGAGGTAGGGGAGAATCATCTTATCTGCAATCCAAAAGTAAATCGGTTGATCTATTTTCCCGTTTCGGATAACAGAGGCCATCATCTTAAATTGGATAGCGGCAACAGAAGCGATCCGTTTGATCCTGCCAGGCTGTCGGATGATTGGAAAAGAGGTTAATTCAATATCGTTCAGATCATCCTCGACGCTAAGATTTCCACCAATGACCTGGATCGATCCGACAGATGGCCTAACCACGCGAAGGAACTTGCTCAGAGTAACTTCAGCAGAGCGATTGGCGGCTATCATTGGATTTGTTATTATAACTATATGCTTCATCAATTTTTGCGGTTCTTTATAACTCTCGCCGGGTTTCCAGCTACAATATCATACTCTGATACATCTCTCGTAACAACAGAGCCTGCACCAACAATTGCGCCATCTCCGATTTTAACACCTGGAAGAATAATTACACGCCCACCAATCCATACATCGTTTCCAATAACTACTGGACGTTCCTCTGTTGATCCTTGCTTGCACATTGGGATATCTAAGCGGGAGCTTTCATGGTTGCGAACATATATAACGCAATCGGGAGCAATCATAACATTATCCCCGATAATGACTTTCCCATAAAAGTGTGCATTCACACCAATTCCGGAGTTGTTTCCAATTTCTGTTCTAATAGAGAATGTTGCATTTTTTTCGATATTAACATTATCCCCGCATTTGGGAAGCATCAATTTTGTTGCCCCCCCCCGACAACTCTTCCACAATCCTCCAAACTTTCCATAGGAAACCGGAAGATGCTTTGCAATCATATATAACGCACAACCAATATACTGCTTCATTTTCATACTCGTAAACCACCTTTACTGCTTTGTACATTCAAAAACAAATATGTAATTTTATTTTTGAAGTTTGCACTTGTTTGCTTCATGCAGAATGCATATCCACGTTCTAACTCTTCTGCATTTGGTATTTCGAGTACCCTCTTCACAGCCTCTATAACACTCGATTCATTGTTTCCTTCATAGAAGGTTCCACATCCAGCGTGATTTAGTAGTTCATAAGCCCCACTAGAATTCATAGTTACAACATGCCTCTTAGCCGACATTGCTTCCATGGCAACAAGTGACAGACCTTCTTCTGATGGAACAAGAACACAATCAGTTGCGGCTAAAATATTTCCAATATCCGATCTAAACCCCATCCATAAAACTTGACTTTGTATGCCGCAATCTTCTATTCGCTGTTCAAGTTCTCTTCTAAAGATACGATCTGCCGCTGTAACCGTATCTCCAACAATAAGTCCTACAATATCCTCTCCGAGATTCTTCAAATTAGAGATAACGGAGATGAGAACATCTTGACGCTTATTCCTCGTTATTGCTCCAATTTGGGTTACTATCTTTGCCCTCCAAAGCTTTCTACCCAGTTTTGCTTCCAGCTCTGCAATTATTTTCTTCGCATCGCCATTCGCATATTTTTCAACATCGACAGGGTTATAGAGCACACGAACTTTTTCGTGTGCGTGTTCATTTACGATTTGGTCACCGACACAACCGGAAACGGCAATGATTTTCCGGACAGACTTCCAGTTTCCGCAAAGGTTCAGCAGCTTCTTTGTTGCACCGTCCAAGAAAATATGATGTAAATGCCAGATAACAGGCTTACGGGACAGCGTGCCGCAAATCGCGCTCCAGGGGAGTGCTGCAGGCCCCGGCGCGTACAGAATATCCGGATTATATTTGCGAATCACACTGAGAGATTTCCGCACGTTTTTTGCTGACATCCAACCGTAGCGGAAAATCACTTGTTTTCCTTTTACACCGGTAGGCAACGTCTGGTTGCCCATTAGGGTATACGGGATATTCCGCTTTTTGAGTTCTTCCGACAGCATTCCTTCTGCAGGAATAAGACAATAAAACTCAAATTTATCGGACAGCATATCCATAACGGTCAGCGTCATTTTCTGACCGCCAGATACTGTCGCCAGCGTTTCCCACACCAGAACCTTTTTCTTTTGCATTTATCTCTTCCTCTTGCCGTATAAACTGGATAAGGGCTCACTTTACTGCATCCATAATGATACCATAAATATCCGTCATCTCATAGTCGCGCTTCTTCAACTCAAGGTTGTTTGCAAAAATGACAGCCGTTCTCCAACGATGTCCGCCAGGCGACATCATGTACATAAAGCCGCCCTTCTCAAAAACATTTTTGCCGAGTTCCCACTCGCCGCCCCAGCGCTCATCCATCTGGTAGATGATTTCCGGGTACTTGTTCAAATACTGTCCGTGGTAGAATGTGTTGGTACGGACGATCCACTCAAAGAGCTCTTTATCCTCCTCATCAATCTTAATCGGTTTCAAATACCCAATGATCTCATCAGCTAACTTGTCTTTATCCGCAACATTGTCATTGATGCGGATTCCGCCGTAGCTATAGTTCTTCAAAGCCGAAAGATCGCTCAGATAGGCCTGCGTCTTATCCCAGTCAAAATCCGCGCTGGATGCAAACAGACTTTTCCATATGGGAAATTTTTTCGCCAGCTTCATCGCCCACTTTGGCAGGCCGATCCCCTTTACGACACCCAATGCTGCCCGTTTGACCACTTTCTTGAGCCTTTTCTTTACGGAAGGACTGGAACCGTCCCCGCCGCTTCTGGGAGTCAGATAACCGCCGCGGCGAAGCAGTTCGTTGATCCGCACGGTGTAGACCGGGCGCGCTCCGTGACCATGATCGCTGATGATCAGCAGCGGTGTATCCGGCTGCTTCCGCATTACTTCACCAACATAGTTATCCATGGCGACGTACATATCCAGGATCACGTTTTCGTGTTCGTTGGGCCCCGGATACTCCGGATGGCTCGGATCACAGTGACGCCAAAAATCATGCTGGATGCCATCTGTTGTAGAAAAGTACGAGAATAAGACGTCTACGTTCTCGTTCTTTATTGCCAGTCGGGTCAGGCGGATCTCTTCGCTGACCTTTGCAAAGAACTCATCCCGCAGAGCGGGAAGGTCTTTTTCCGAGGTAAACTTTCCATCAGTGCCCAGGATATCAAAGCGCGGATTATAGATACTCTCCTTGCCCTGCGGATAGACACGAATCTTTCCCTCGTAAGGACGAGTAATCATCAGGCCGTTGATTTCCCAGCCTTCCTTGATGTTCATCGGCAGAATTACTGCACACGAAAGTCCCTGTTTGTTGAGTACATCCCAGAAAGCTTTACCTTTAAAGGCACTGTCATCAAACACCAATGGCTTGTATGTATTCTCCTTTGCACCCACATTAACAAAGTTGATGATGCCATGCTCTGACGGATCAAGACCGGTGTAGATCGTAGACCACGTCGGAGTCGTATCTGCCGGGAAAACGGAGCGCAGATGAGGATAATTATTTTTTTGCATCAATCCATACAGATTAGGAAGTTTATCTTTGTACCGGACAATCACATCCCGATCCATACCATCAATGCCGAGGATTATCAATTTCCGTACCATTTTTACTCCTGTCCGATCACTTTTTGAGAGGAGGCACCACTTCATCAATGACAGCCATCACTTCGTCCAGCATCGTTTGCTTCTCTTGATCACCTGCTATTACAGCGGCATTGTACATTTTAGCAATTGCCTCATAGCGAGGCTCTCGAATTTCCAGATACAGCGAATCGGGAATGTCATCTTTTCGGGAACAACAGACTTCTACGGGGGTCTTGATGTAGATGATCTTGTCCGGCCGAGGCGCGTGTTTCCACTTGCCATCCATCGTTTTGCGCATATAGTCTTCGCCCAGATCCAGATTGGCGGCATAAGTCACGACATTATCATAAATGTAGCGGTCTACCAGCAAAGTTGCGCCAAAGAATCGTTTCAGACGAATTTTGAAGAAGATCTGCAATTTGAACTCAATGGTCGTTAAGAAAGAGAAAATCTTATAGGCACCACCCTTGTTCGCATTTTTTCGCAGGCTCTCCAAATATGCTTTATAGTCACCTGAAAAGGGGTCGCTGTCTTTTTTCATCAGGAGTTTTTTACCCAGACGAACGATCCCGCGCAGAAAAACGATGACGTAAGCTGCGCGGACGATCTCAACTTTATAACCGCGTTCTTTCAGCTGCTCATAGGCATAGTCGATGCTTGTTGATTTTCCCGAACCATCCAGCCCCATAAAGCTGATCATCGCTGGCTTCATGTATTTTCCTCCTGTACCATCTGCAGCACGTTCCGGGCCACATCGTCCCAAGAGTCTGCCTTTTCGAGCAAAGAATGACTGCTTTTCTTCTTAATCACTTCAGATAGAATCCCGTCAAGCTGTTCTGCACTGTCGATCAACGTGATCGCACCGGGAAAACTAGCGATCGCATGTAAATTTTCAAAGCTTTTATACCCGATCACAGGCACACCGCAGGACAGCGCTTCCATGACGGAAAGCGGAATACTAATCACAAATTCGGTCGACCTCGTGGGAAACAGATATGCATCCGCCATCTGATATATTTCTTCGACATTTTCCAGATAGCCGCTGTGGAGCTTTACACCTGCTTCCGTAAGAGTTCGCACCACATTTTTGTCCTCAAACATGCCGCTTGCAGCTACCATCCGCTGCGCCGCATGGATCTTGGCAAAGTCCTCTAAACCGCGCCATGTCGAACAATGGCCCACATGAATGACGAGAGGCTTGGATGGGTCAAACCCGTATTTCTGCTTGAGACGCTTTTGCTGCTCTGCAGAGACAGGTACGAACTTATCCGCTTTGATGCCCACAGAAAACAGTTTTTTTCTACAGCCCGATACGACTTTTACATCCTTCATATCACCTTCTGTGATAGAGAGGTAACTGCACTTCAATGGATGCTTGTTGTTTCTTGCCATGAAATCCGAATCCGGCTTTTGTACCAAAACGATCCAAGTGTTTCTGCACAGCTTCGTAACAATCGAAGCCAATGTATACACCAGCCTGTTGGCACGAGCAAAAATCATCGTAACATCTGCCCGTCTGGAATTCAGTACAATCTGCGGAATCTGCTTCAGACCTGAATAAAGTACGGTATTCTCTTTTTCAAATTCTTTCGCCAAATGAGTAGCGATGTTACGCATGCCTTCATTGACCTGCCCATTTACGGTTCCAATCACATGGATTACCATATGTCACCTCTGTCTTACTTCAGCAGGCTGTCCTTCAGCCGCCAGAAAGCCTTCAGGCTTCTCTTCAAATCTTCCGGGTCACGCAAACCTCGTGCAAGACGGTGCGCAATGTACCACGGGCGCATATAATACATCTTCCTTGCATGGGCGCAGAAGTCAACCAACTCCTGTGCGGAGAGCTCCGGAGTGTTGATAATACAGTTCAGCGTACCGTCTTCATGGATATATTCATCGTATTTGCCGTTGATATAGCCATTGTTTTTTGCCCAGTCGTAGGCGCCTGTTCCGGGATAGGGGATCAGAGGGAAGAACTGAGCTGTATCTGTCTTGAAGCGCATAGCAGCGGATAGTGTCTCTTTCATCGTTTCGTGGGTCTCGCCCTGATTTCCTACCATGTAGCAGGCGTGGACCATAAGGCCCGCCTTGCGGGCGTTGGCGACATAGGCTTCGATCTGCTCAACTGTTGTACCCTTATGTATATTTTTCAAAATCTGCTGGTTTACGCTTTCGATACCGGGGATGATCAGATGGCAGCCGGCCTTTTTCATCAGGCACATAGTTTCATAGTCCAGATTCACACGGGCATTGCACAGCCAGCGGATCTTTTTGTTGAGGCCCTTCTGGATCATCATGCTGCAGATTTCGGAAACGCGCTGTTTGTTGATCGTAAATGTGTCATCCTCAAACACGATCTCTTTCACGCTGGGAAAATTCTTTACGATGTACTCGATCTCGCCGATCACATTCTCTGGGCTGCGCAGCCGGTAACGGTGGCCGTGGAGCGTCTGGGGGTAGACACAGAAGTTGCATTGTGCGGGGCAGCCGCGGCCGGTAAAAATTTGTATGGAGGGAAAAGCGGCGGCAGGAAACACATAATCAGTCACGCAAAGTCTGCGCTTGATGAATTCTGCGGCGTAGGGTATCTCATCTAAATCGTTGATATGCTCCGCATCAGGATTATGAACTACACGGCCATCCTTGCGATAGGTCAAGCCTCGAACCGCGGCGAGGGCAGTGCCGCCGCGGAGAGCAATCGCGGTATCGCGTACAATGTAGTCATATTCATGCCGCGCCAGCCCGTCGATCAGTTCGCTGACCCCCATTGTTTCGTCAGGAGTTGCAGACGGATGTGTGCCGACAAGAAGGGTGAATGCAGACGGATACATTTCTTTAACTGTGCCGGCAAAATCGATGTCGCTGTAAATGGACGGCGTACTGGTGTCAAACACAAACAGCCTTGCATCCGATGCATCGGCTTTCACGCGCTCAAGTGTCTCGGCTTTGTTCAACCGCTTGGCGGGAGCATCGATAAAAGTGACATCAAAGCCATTTTTTTCGGCAACGCAGGCTGCGTAAATCAGCCAGAGAGGGTAGTACAGGACGCCGCTGTGACCAATAGACGGGCTTCTGGATTCGCGGGAAAACTTGCCATATTCTGCCTTGAATGGGGGGTTGATAAAACAAACCTTCATTTCGATGCTCCTGTAAGTTACTTTAAGTGTTTATATTTTAGAAGACCATTGATCACGTACCAACATTCATAATAGAAAGCCGATACCGGGTTCAATCCAACGTAACGATAAGTACGCCAATTCATTTTGGCAGCTTTAATTTTATTGCCGGACTTTGATGATTTGGCGATTCGATAGATGAGAAGCGGCTCGTCCACGCCATAAGCCCTGTTCCCGGTTTTCAGAATTTCAAGCCAAAGCGCAAAGTCCTCGTGCATCCCGTCGCCGATCGCATAATGCTTTGCATACAGTTCTTTACGCACCAACGCAGAGGAGTTGGACAATATGTTCTGCTTCAAAAGTTGTCGATAAGTGACCTCGGCCGGGGCGTGCAGATACCAATCGATCGGCTGTCCGTCTGCATCTATAAAAGCAGAGCCGGTGAAAAGCAGATCGGCATTCGTTTTACGCTGAAGATTGATCTGCTTTTCCAGCTTTTCCGGTGCCCAGAGATCATCGCTGTCAAGAATCGCAATCCATAAACCTTCCGCCCTGTCCAGACCATGCCTGCGGGTATGGGATACACCACAGTTTTTACTGTTGGATATGAGATGTACCCGCCGATCCTTTGCGGCAATGCTTTCGACCAATTCCATCGTCCTATCCGTCGAGTGATCATTGACCACAAGGAGTTCAAAATTTGGATAGGTCTGATTTAATACGGAGTTTACGGCCTGTTCGATCGTTTTTTCTGCATTATAGGCGGCCATAATGACACTGATTAACCCAAAATCTTCCTGTGGCATCGTTCTGTACTCCTCGTTCCCCCTGCATTCAAAACAGCCCTGACTCATCTCCGGGAGCCTGAGTCAAGTCTTGTCCATTCATAAATCTGTATGCACCGCACGGCCCTGTGCGCGGCAGATCTCACATGCGGAGTATTTCGCTGCTCTCAAGGGCGGCGTCTCCGTCCGCCTCCACGCTCATAGCCGTGGTTTGACCCTCGGAAATTCCCTCGGTGCTTTCCGGCGTAAACAGGATCTTTACCGTGGCAAAGCAGATGCGCAGATCCGTTATCAGGCTGGGATGGGAGATGTACATCAGATCCATCTTCAGCTTGTCGTAGGGCCGGGTATTGTACTTGCCGTAGACCTGCGCGTAGCCCGTAAGACCGGCCTTGGCCTGCAGGCGCAGACGGAACTCCGGCATCGTCTCCTCGTACTGCGCCGCGATCTCCGGGCGCTCCGGCCGGGGCCCCACCACGGACAGGTCGCCCCGCAGGATGTCCACCAGCTGGGGCAGCTCATCGATGCGCGTCCTGCGGATGAAGCGTCCCACCGGCGTGATACGGTCATCGTGCTCGCCGGTGGACAGGCGGGCCACGCCGTCCTTCTCCGCGTCCACCCGCATGCTGCGGAATTTATGTATCCGGAATACCTTGCCGTTCCGGGTCAGACGATCCTGGGTGTAAAAGACCGGGCCGCCGTCATAGAATTTGATGGCTGCCGATGTCACCAGAAACAGGGGGGACAGCACCAGCAGCGCCAGCGCCGATGCCAGAATATCAAAGACCCGCTTGACCAACAGATACAGCGGCGACGGATGATACCGCCCTACCTTGAGAATCGGGAGGTGGAACAGGTGCACCTGCCGTGCGCCCTGCATCAGGGTATCGCCGATGCGCGGCGTCACATACACGTCGATGTCCCGCTCCACGCAGTATTTCAGGATCTCGTTGCGCTGACTGCTGCTGACATCGCTGAGGAACACCACACCGGCGCCGTCCAGCACGGACAGGTCTGCCAGACAGGACGCGGCGTCCACGACGCGCTTGACAGCGAAGCTCTGTTCAAGGCCGGAGCGGGCAATGAGCTCGTCCACCGCGGCGTGGTCGCTGTATACCACCACGGATGGGGCGGCGGGGTGAGCGGCGAAATGCCAGCGGCGCTTCAGGACGCACCACAGCGCCGACACCAGAAGCTGGAGCGCAAGCATCCCCAGCATGGGGAGCACATTCACGAAGCGGCGGGCCAGCAGGCAGGTGACGAAGTAGAAGATGACATCCGCGAACAGAATAGAAAGAGCCTGGCTGAAAACCGCTTCCAGAACGCTCTGCAGCACCACCTCAAACGAGTCGTAGGCGCGGCAGAGCAGACAGTACACCAGGCAGAACAGTGCGCTCACGCACCATCCCTCCAGATGAAACGGCGCAAAAAGCGCACTCTCATAGAAGCTGAACCAGCACAGGCCAAACAGGGCGGTGGTGCAGGCAGCGCCAAAGGCGTCGACAGCAAACACCGTCAGGTCGTATTTAAATTTTCCCACTTCCAAGATCCCCCTCAATTTTCTCATTCAGTGGACACGCCGCCTGTGAACAGGCGGCACCGCCGTGAAGAGCAGGTCCCTCTCACGGATCGCAGCGATCCCCCTTTACCTGCCGGTTCACGGTATGAGGCGCGCACGGCGGCGCAAAAACTCATATTTAATATAATACTACTTCTATATAACACTACAAAATGCGGGAAAAGTCAATCTCTTTTTGCCAAAATGATTGACTTATTGTAAAAGCATGTCGAAGGAAGCGCCCGCTATGCCCGGTAGCCCAGCGCCGCCGAGATCATGGCGGCTGTGGTGCAGACCTGCTCCACGGCGTCCCGGAACTCGTCTGAGTGGGTGCTGCGGAACATACCGATGACGCCCACGGTATACCGGACGGTGCGCTCCGCCGTGTACACCGGCGCGGAGATGGAGCGCAGGCCGATCTTGTACTCGCCGTTTTCGATGGCATAGCCGCTCTCGCGGCAGGCGTCCGTCTCCCGCAGCAGCGCGCCCACGTCCGTGATGGTATGGGGCGTGAACTGGGTCATGTCCTGCCGGCGCAGCAGCTTTTCCGCCTCGGCCCGGGGCATGTGGGCCAGAAAGATCTTGCCCTGGGACGTACAGTAGATGGGCAGCCGCGCCCCGGCGTCCGACACGATGCGCAGTCTGTCCCGCGCCTCCACCTGATCCAGCGTGATGACGCTGCCGCCCTCGCAGATGGACAGCATCACCGATGCGCCGGTGGACTGGGACAGGTGCTCCATGTAGGGGCGGGCCACCAGCGAAATATCCCATGTGCGCTCCACCTGCCGCCCGTACTCGAAAAGCCGCAGGCCCAGCGCGTATTTGCCGCCCGGCGTCTGGGTGATGATGTCGTAGGCGCGCATGGTGGTCAGCAGGCCGAACACCGTGCTTTTGGGGTAGCCGCAGCGCTCCGTCAGCTCCGCCAGCGACAGGGGTCTCCCGGCCTGACTCAGCACCTGCAGAAGCTCCATGGCCTTGGCCACGGACAGTATGATGTTGCCGTCCACCATGATATGTCACCGTCCTTTGCATCCTCTATCATAGCGCAGGGCGCGGCGGACTGTCAAGGCTGTGCGCCTGCCGGACGGGGCTTGCCGGCGGCGGCCGGGTGTGGTATACTACGGATATCTGAGCAGGTAAGGAGAGCGCACCATGTTGGAGATCCTTATGGCCTTTGCGCCGCTGATATTTCTCATCGTCTATGCGCTCAAGACCCGCCGCATGGCGGAGTCCATGGTGCTGGCCACGCTGCTGGCCATGGCGCTGCTGCACCGGCAGCACTTCCTCACCGGCACCATCGACGGCCTGTACGCCGTGCTGTCCAGCTCGTCGTACCAGTTCGCGCTGTGCGTCATCATCGGCTTCGGCGGCATGATCACCCTGTTTCAGGAGTCCGGCGCCCTGATGGGCTTCCGCGACCTGCTGCTGAAGGTGGCCGGGGGTCCCAAACGGACGCTGGTGCTGGCGTGGTGCATGTCCGCGGTCATGTTTCTGGACGAGTATCTCAATGCCCTGACGGTGACATTCTCCATGCGGGAGATCACCGACCGGAACCGCATCCCCCGGGAGCATCTGGCCCTGCAGGCCAACATCATGGCCTGCTGCCTGTGCATGACCATCCCGTTTTCCAGCTGGACGGCCTTCAGCGTGGGACTGATATCGGAGTACGATCTGGGCTTTGGCGACTACCTGCGGGCCATTCCGTACATGCTCTATCCGCTGTGCATGATGCTGCTGTGCCTGCTGCTGGCGGTGGGCGCATTCCCGAAGCTCGGGCCGCTGAAGCAGGCATATCAACGGGTGCGCAGCGGCGGCCCGGCCTTTGAAAAGAAGGAAAAGGCGGAGAAGCTGGTGGACATCGCCGATGTGGACGAGAGCCGCGTCTCCCCGGCGTGGAACGCCGTGGTGCCGCTGGCGGTGCTGGTAGGCGGCACCATCCTGTCCGGCAACGACCTCGTCCACGGCATGGTGCTGGCCATCATCGCCCAGTTCCTGCTGTATGTGCCCCAGAGGATCATGACCGTGAAGCAGTTTTTCGAGCATTTCTTCAACGGCGCCAAGGGCATGACATCCCTTGCCATCGTGGTATGCTTCGGCTTCATGCTCAGCGAGGCCAACCGGCAGCTGGGGCTGTTCGACATCCTCATCAACAGCATCGGCAGCGCCGTGCCGGCGGCGCTGGTACCGCCGCTGGCGTTCCTGCTGGTGGGGGCCACGGTGTTCGCTGTAGGCGGCTGCTGGGTGGTGATGACCATTGCCATACCGGTGTTTGTGCCGCTGGCGCTGTCCACGGGCGTGGCCGCGCCGGTGATCATCGCCGCCGTTATGAGCGGCATCGCGCTGGGGTACAGCACCTGCTTTTACGCCGACGCGGTGTTCATGACTACGGCAGGTACCGGCGTGTCCAGCATCACCATCATCCGCACCACCGTGCCCTACGCCGCGGTGGGAGCGGCGGTGGCGGTGATCGGATTTTTGCTGTGCGGGCTGGGCGTGCTTTAAGAAAACGGCAGGGGAGCGGGCATCCGGGAGGATGTCCGCTCCTGTTCTTTGCGGATTCTTAACTCGACTGGATGGCAGTTTTCTGGTATACTACCATCAATTTACAAAAAGGAGGGGTCGTACCTATATGGATACTGACGGCGGTGACTATCCGGGTAACCATCTGAACTGCCATCTGTTTTTGGGAGCATATCTGCGCTGCGCGTTGTGGGGCAGACGTGCTTTTTTGCGCTTGTAGGCGCCCGCTCACCGGAAAAAAACAGACGACAGAAAAGGAGCTACATATTTTGTCAACCACGACTTGTATCATTATGATGGCGGTCTGCCTGCTGCTGTCCGCCTATTTTTCGGCCACGGAGACGGCCTTTTCCTCCGCCAACACCACGCGCCTTCGGACGCTGGCGGAGAAGGGAAGCGGCGGCGCGGCGCTGGCGCTGAAGCTGCTGGAGCAGTATGACCGTCTGCTGTCCACCATCCTCATCGGCAACAACATCGTCAATATCGCCACTGCGTCCATCGGCACGGTGCTGTTTGTGCGGCACTACGGCGACGCGGGCGCCACCATCTCCACGGTGGTGGTGACGGTGGTGGTGCTGATCTTCGGCGAGATATCCCCCAAGAGCATCGCCAAGGACTGCGCGGAGCGGTGCGCCATGCTGTCCGCCCCCATCCTGCGGGTGTTCATCTGGGTGCTGCTGCCGCTGAACCGGCTGTTCTCCCTGTGGAAGAAGCTGCTGAGCAGGGTGTTCCGCCTCGGCGGCGAGAGCAAAATGTCCCAGGAGGAGCTGCTGATGCTGGTGGATGAGGTGCAGCAGGACGGCAGCATCGACCGGGACGAGGGCGAGCTGCTGAAAAACGCCATCGGCTTTTCCGAGCAGGAGGCGCAGGACATCCTCATCCACCGGGTGGATCTGGCGGCGCTGCCCGTCACCGCCGGTAAGGAGGAGATAGCGGCGCTGTTCACCCAGACCAAGTACTCCCGGCTGCTGATCTACGAGGACTCCATCGACCACATTCTGGGCACCGTCCACCAGAAGGACTTCTATGTGGGCTGCGGCGTGACGGATAAGCCGCTGCGGGACATCATCGCCCCGCCGGTGTTCGCACTGGAGAACGAGCCCATTCGCCTGCTGCTGAAGAAGCTGCAGCAGGCCAAGACCCATGTGGCCGTGGTAGTGGACGAGTACGGCGGCACCTGCGGCATCGTCACCATGGAGGATATCCTGGAGGAGCTGGTGGGCGAGATCTGGGACGAGCACGATGAGGAGGAGGTATTCCTGCGGAAGCTGGGCCCGGACACCTACACCGTGGACGCGGCCATGGATCTGGAGGATTTCGCCGCGTACTTCCACGTCAAGACCGGCTCGGAGATGGTATCCGTCAGCGGCTGGGTCATGGAGCAGTTCGGCCGCGTGCCGGAGGTGGGGGACAGCTTCACCTGCGGCGATCTGCAGGTGGAGGTCATGCGGGTGGAGAACCACCGCATTGAGGAGATCCGCGTGGTGCAGAGGGCGGCGGAGCCGTCGGAAGCACCGGCCTGATACCCATAAAGCAGAGAAAAAGCCGCGTCAGCGGCTTTTTTCTCTGCCCGGAGACGGGCATTTTCACCGGCGCGCCAAAAAAGCTGTCAGGCGGGCAGAAAAAGTTTTTGTACCGTTAAGAAAGTGTGGTATACTACACATACTACACGCCCCTGCGGCCCAAAGGAGGACACACCATGCGCAAGACAGCCCACAGCGAGGCGGCACTGTTCCGGTTCCGCGGCGTACCGCCGCTGGGCATGGCGGTGTCCATGGCCCTGCAGCATCTGGTGTCCATGATCGTGGGCTGCGTCACACCGGCCATCATCATTGCCAACACCGTGGGACTGCCCCAGAGCCAGAGGGTGCTGCTGATCCAGGCATCGCTGGTGATGTCGGCGGTGACCACGCTGCTGGAGCTGTTCCCCATCGGAGGACGGTTCGGCGCGGGGCTGCCGGTGATCTTCGGCGTCAGCTTCGCGTACCTGCCCAGCATGCAGGCCATCGCCTCCGGCAGCGGCGGGCTGGCCGCCGTGGCGGGGGCCATGATCGTGGGCGGCATTGTGGCCACGCTGGTGGGCGTGTTTATCAAGCCCATCCGCCGCCTGTTCCCGCCGGTCATCACCGGCACGGTGGTGTTCACCATTGGCCTTTCCCTGTACCCCACGGCCATCCACTACATGGCCGGCGGCGCCGGCAACACCTACGCCTCCGTGGTGGAGGAGCGGGGCCTTACCGAGGCGCTGGTCTACGGCTCGTGGCAGAACTGGGCCATCGCGGCATTTACGCTGGCGGTGGTGCTGCTGCTGACCAATCACGGCAAGGGCGTGTGCAGGCTGGCGTCCATCCTGCTGGGTATTCTGGCGGGCTACGCCGTGGCCTTCGCTGCGGGAATGGTGGATCTGTCCGGCATCGCCGGTGCGTCATGGTTTTCCCTGCCGGAGGTGCTGCCCTTCGGCGTGACGTTTGAGCCCTCCGGCTGCATCGCGCTGGGGCTGCTGTTCACCATCAACTCCATTCAGGCCATCGGCGACCTGACCGCCACCACCGTGGGCGGCATGGACCGGGAACCCACCGACCGGGAGCTGCAGGGCGGCATCGTGGCCTACGGCGTCAGCAACATCCTGACGGCGCTGCTGGGCGGTCTGCCCACGGCGACGTACTCCCAGAACGTGGGCATCGTGGCCACCAACAAGGTGGTGAATCGCTGGGTGTTCGCCATGACCGGCGGCTTCCTGCTGCTGGCAGGCGTGGTGCCTAAGTTCTCCGCCGTTCTGACCACCATTCCCCAGTGCGTGCTGGGCGGCGCTACGGTGGCGGTATTCTCCACCATCGCCATGACCGGCATGAAGCTCATCGCCGGGGAGGGCATCACCGCCCGCAGCACCACCATTGTGGGCCTGTCGGCGGCGCTGGGCGTGGGCATCTCTCAGGCGGCGGACGCGCTGGCCCAGTTCCCGGAGGCCGTCACCACCATCTTTGGCAAGTCGCCGGTGGTCATCGCCACGCTGCTGGCGGTGTTCCTGAATCTGGTGCTGCCCCGCGAAGAAAAGTAACCAATAAAGAGGAGCCGTCCTGCGGGACGGCTCCTCTTTATTCCTCAGCAAGCTCCAGCACCACGGGGCAATGGTCGCTGCCGGTGATCTCCGGCCAGATGTCCGCGCTTTTGACGCGGGGCATCAGCCGTTGGGAGACAATGAAGTAGTCGATGCGCCATCCGGCGTTGTTCTCCCGGGCGTGGAAGCGGTAGCTCCACCACGAGTAGGCGCCGGTGCGGTCGGGGTACAGGGCGCGGAACGTGTCCACAAAGCCGCTTTGCAGCAGCTGGGTCATCTTGCCCCGTTCCTCATCGGAGAAGCCGGGATTCATTCGGTTGGACTGGGGATTCTTCAGGTCGATCTCCTGATGGGCCACGTTCAGGTCGCCGCAGTAGACCACCGGCTTTTCGGCGTCCAGCGCCGTCAGATAGGCACGGATGTCGTCCTCCCATTCCATGCGGTAGTCCAGCCGGGCCAGCTGATCCTTGGAGTTGGGGGTGTAGCAGCAGACCAGATAGAAATTGTCGAACTCGGCGGTGATGACCCGTCCCTCGTGGCGGTGGATATCGTCTCCGAAGTCATAGGTCACGGACAGGGGCGGACGGCGCGTGAACACGGCGGTGCCGGAGTAGCCCGCCTTGTCGGCGCTGTTCCAGAACCGCTGGTAGCCCTCCAGCGCAAAGGATGCCTGCTCCGGACGCATCTTCGTCTCCTGCAGGCAGATGACGTCCGCATCCGCCAGCGCGCAGAAGTCCAGAAAGCCCTTGTTCAGGCAGGCCCGCAGGCCGTTGACGTTCCATGAGATCAGCCGCATGATAAAGCTCCTCCGTGTTTCTCCGTACTGCGTACAATAGCCGCTTTGCGGCCATTGTACCATACTTTCGCGCCCGGCACAATCCGTTTCCGTGCGGCAGGTCAGGAAAAACGGACTTGACTTGCGCCCCGCGGGGGGATATATACTATACACATCAGGCAAAGAACGGAGGTATTCCTATGAGCAAGAAGCTGGTAGCGTATTTTTCCGCGTCCGGCGTGACGGCGCAGGTGGCCGGGAAGCTGGCGGAGGCCGTGGGCGCAGACCTGTTTGAGATCGCCCCAAAGGTGCCCTACACCAAGGCGGATCTGGACTGGACGAACGCCAGATCCCGCAGCACCGTGGAGATGAAGGAGCCCGGCTCCCGTCCGGCGCTGGCGGCGCAGCTGCCCAACGCGGCGGACTACGACACCGTCTATGTGGGCTTCCCCATCTGGTGGTATGTGGCCCCTACCATCGTCAACACGTTTCTGGAGAGCATCGACCTGAGCGGCAAGACCGTGGTGCCCTTCGCCACCTCCGGCGGCAGCGGCATGGGAAAGACCAACGAGCATCTGGCCCCCAGCTGCAGGGGCGCGAAGCTGCTGAACGGCAAGGTATTCAAGCGCGGCGTCAGCAAGGAAGAGCTGGCGGCATGGGCCGAGAGCCTGTAGCAGCGCATCAACAGCAAAATTCCGCTGTGCGAGAGGACAGCGGAATTTTTTTCTCTGTATGCCGGAAAGATCACGGCCCGGCCATGCTGAAAAACGCGCCCATCTTTCTTGACGAGGCCGCCGCCAACGTTGCCCCGGAGAACGGGAAGAAGCTGATGGACGCCATCGAGGCCCTGACCCGTGAAAAGACCGTCGTCACGCGCGCCCGCCGGCGCAAGACCGTCCGGTGTGCCGGCCGGATCCCGGCGCCGGACGGCATCTGCCGCCGCTTTATTACAGAGCGGAGACGGGCCGGGGGCTGGAAAATTTAACCAGAAAGGCGATGGCCGGGAGCCCCCGGCCATCGCCTTTTTTCCGGCATTGGGCGTGTGAAATCTTGCTGAAAAATGACACATTTGTGAAAAAAAGTCTTACGCCGCAGGGGGTGCGCGGTGTACGATATATGATGTATAGATGTGACAAAACCAGGCGGGCTTTTTGGGGATGCCCGCCAACGTGTCCCCAGCGGGATCGAGGAAACGGAAGACAGGATTTGAAGGAGGTCACACATGAAGAAACGAGTATTGAGTCTGCTCATGGCGCTGGCGCTCTGCTTTACCATGCTGCCCACGGCGGCACTGGCACAGCAGACAGGCGCAGCGGATGTCTACACCACCGGTGAGGACACCGCCGTGCAGGACAAGCAGGCGGCGGAGGCGGTGCGGGCCGCGCAGGCCCTCATCGACGCCCTGCCGGACGAGGTGACGGCGGATAACGCCGAGGAGATCGCGGCGCAGCTGGCCAACCTCGATGAGACGCTGGCGGCGCTGACGGAGGAGCAGCTGGCGGCGCTGGACATGGCGCGGTACGAGGCGCTCTGCGAGCAGCTGGCGGCGCAGGTGTCGCTGACCGCAGAGCGGGGCGGAGAGCACGCAGACCACCCCATCTGCGGCGACGCGAGCTGCAATAAGCATGGAGCGTCCCTGACTGACTGGGTTGGTGTTTCTGAACTGTCCGATGACATGGAGGAGGGATATTACTACCTGACCGGTCCTGTGACGCGGACCAGCACATGGTATCCCAAGGATGGCGTGGTATTGTGCCTGAACGGGTATAGCATCAGCATGGACGTGAAGAATAGTAATAATGATAGTACCATTTGCGTGAACGGAGGCGTGACCTTTACGCTCTGCGACTGCCAAAATAAAGGCACTGTCACGCACGGCATGAACGGTGCGGCCAGGTATACCGGCAGCGGCGTGTGGGTCGAAAATGGTAACGGAGCTGGGAAAGCCAATTTTGTGCTCTACAGCGGCAGCATCAGCGGTAACGAATATGACAACGCTTCGATAAAATTTGGCGCGGGCGTCCATCTTGGCGCCAACGCCAGCTTCACCATGCACGGCGGCAGCATCAGCGGCAACAAAACTGCGGGCTACGGCGGCGGTGTGTATGTGCAAGCCGGTACTACCAGCTTTACCATGACCGGCGGCACGATCACCGGAAACAGTGCCGGCCATGACGGCGGCGGTGTGTATGTGAAAAACGGCAGCTTCACCATGACCGGCGGCACCATCAGCGGCAACACGGCAGGCAGCGGCTGCAATGGCGGCGGCGTGTATGCGGATATCAACGCCAACGTTACCTTGTCCGGCGCACCGGTCATCACGGAGAACAAAGACGCGGACGGCACAGTGAACAATGTTTACCTCGACAAGGATGAGGTTTATGGAGAAGGCGGGACCTTTATCGGTGAGGGCGGCTTGAGCAGCACCTCCAGCATCGGCGTGACCGTGGACGCGGGCAGGCTGCCCACAACGGACGGCGGTTATACCACCATTGCTGAAGCGGCGGAGGGCTATACGATCACAGCTGATGATGCGAAACGGCTCTCCGCCGATGCAGGCACGGGTTACAGCGTGCGGCAAAAGGATAATACGCTGGTGCTGGTCAAGGGCGAGCTGCCCCAGGAGCATCCCATCTGCGGCGCGGCGCATAAGGACATCAACGGCCATACGGGCGCGTGCGCCGATGTGACCTGGACGGCATGGGACGGCGTGAGCGACATCACATACGATGCCAACAACACCGCCTATGTCTATCTGCGGGACAATGCGGAGCGGGATTCCGCCCTTGAGATCGCAAACGGCTACACGCTCTATCTCTGCCTGAGCGGGCACAGCCTTACGAAAAATAAGACCGGCAAATCCGTCATCAAGGTCGGAGACAACGCGACCCTCTCCCTCTGCGACTGCTCGGACGCGCAGTCCGGCAAGCTCACCCACGGAACGACCGCCAGCGGCTTAAAGTACACAGGTCATGGCGTATCCCTCGGCTACCGCAGCACGTTCAATATGTACGGCGGCAGCATCACCGGAAACCGCGCCGACACGGGCGGCGGTGTGTCGCTTGCTTCGGAATACAGCTACGCCAAATTCAACATGTACGGCGGCAGCATCACCAACAACGCTGCCACAAACGGTGATGGCGGCGGCGGTGTGTATCTGGCCCGCATGGGCGAATTCGTCATGAAGGGCGGCGAGATCACCGGCAACACCGCCAAAAACGGCGGCGGCGTGTATACGGCGGTAAATGGGAACACCGGGCTCACCGTCTCCGGCGATGCGGCCATCACCGGCAACAGCAATACGGCCGGCAAAGATGAAAACGTCTATCTGGTGAGCGGCAAGACCATCGAGATCGGCGCGGACGGTCTGGGCGAAAAAGCCAGCATCGGCGTGACCACCGCCGATACGATCACCACCGGCAGCTACGTCACCGTCGCCAACGGCGCGGAAAACGGCTATACCGACGGCAATATCTTCAGCGATGCGGGCGGCGCCTACTGCACCCTGCAGGAGGGCGACAACGTCAACCTCTACAACGGTCAGCCCCACAGGCACCCCATCTGCGGCGAGGTCTGCGGACATACCGGCGGCACCCACGCTGACGCAGACTGGACGGCATGGGACGGCGTGAGCGACATCGTGTACGATGCCAACAACACCGCCTATGTCTATCTGACGGGCGATGCGGAGCGGGATACCACCCTGACTGTGGAGAAAGGCTACACGCTCTATCTCTGCCTGAACGGGTACAGCCTCACGATGAAGGCTGAGGGCGAAGTGATCAGCGTCACCGGCAGCTTCACCCTGACCGACTGCCGGGGCGGCGATGACACCAAGCCCTACGGTAAGATCACCCACGCAGCCGGAGTCGACGGCCGCGGCGTGAGAATCAAAAGCGCGGCGGACGCGAGCCTGTCGGAAACGGCCGTCTTCACCATGTACGGCGGTGAGATCAGCGGCAACAAGGTGAGCGACAGCGGCAGCATCAACTACGGCGGCGGCGTGCGTGTGAGCGATCCGTACAGCACGTTCACCATGCTCGGCGGCATCATCACCAACAACGAAGCCACCAACGGCGGTGGCGGCGGCGTCTACATCGGCGGCGGCAGATTCGAAATGTCCGGCAGCGCCGTTATCACCAGGAACAAGACCGCCAGCAGCCTGGGCGGCGGCGGTGTGTTTATGAACGGCAGCGACATCGTCTATGCCCTGAACGAGTTCATCATGTCCGGCAATGCGGTGATCTCCGAAAATACGGCCACCAACGGTAATGGCGGCGGCGTGTACATGAACAGTGCACCCGAGGTCACCATGAACGGCGGCAGCATCACCGGCAACACCGCGGCCAACAACGGCGGCGGCGTGTATGCGTTTTCCGGCACGTTCACCATGAACGACGGCACCATCGCCGGCAACAAGGCTACCGCCAAAAACGGCGGCGGCGTGTATGCGAACGGCAGCACGACCTTCACCATGACTGGCGGCACCATCGGCGGCAGCACGGCTGCTGACGCCAATGCCGCCAAATACGGCGGTGGTGTGTATGTCAAGAACGGCACGTTCACCATGTCCGGCGGCAAGGTCACCGGCAATAGCGCCACCGAGGACGGCGGCGGCGTGCGTCTCGACAAGGGCACGTTCCACATGAGCGGCAGCGCGGTCATCTCCCGCAACACCACCGACACCTACGGCGGCGGCGTGGATGTGAACAACGGCAGCTTTACCATGAGCGGCGGCAGCATCACCGGCAACAACGCCGCGGGCGACAGCCCCAACTGGAGCGGCGGTGGCGGCGTGTTTGTGTACGATGGCGGCAGCTTCACCATGAGCGGCGGCAGCATCACCGGCAACAACGCCATCCGGGGCGGCGGCGTGGAATTGACCGGCATCAACAACACGATGACCGTTTCCGGCAGCGTGCAGATCATGAATAACTGGCGGAAGGGCACGCTGAACAGCGCAAGCGGCGTGTATGAAAAGGGCGGCAGCGGCAAGCCCGAAAACCTCTATCTGTACAGCGGCAAAACCGTTGCCATCGGCACGGACGGTCTGCATGCGGACGCCCGCATCGGCGTCAGCACAGAGGACTGGCCCGATCCCGGCAGCCCGGTCAAAATCGCCACCAACGCGGCGAAGGAGGAGGCCTACTATACCGCGATCTTTACCCCGGATGCGGAGGATGCGGACTACAAGATCACCCAAGAGAACGATACCGTCTACCTCAGCGCGCACGAGCATACCTGGCGGTATGCGCTGAAGTCCGGCACGAAGGACACCATCAGCGCCACTTGCGAAGAATGCAGCTGGAACGGCGGCAGCGTGACCGTCAAGGCGCCGGAGCACACCGTTTACGGCGACGGCAAAGACCAATCTGTGCAGATCGAGAATACCAACTGGCTGCCGGAGTATCCCGCGAACGCCGTCAGCTACAGAAAGGGCACGGAGACTATTGAGGCCCCCACGGACGCGGGCAGCTACACCGCCGTCCTTACCATCGGCGGCGTGGAAGCCACGGTGGACTATACCATCGGGCGCAAGACCGTGAGCGCCGGGGATGTGACCTTCTCCCATACCCACGCGACTTACGACGGCACGCAGAAGAACGTGGCGGATTTCCTTGTGGTGACCGTGGACGGCAAGACCCTGACGCCGGGGACGGACTATGTGGTCTTCGGCACGACCTCCGCGTCAGACTTCGAGGAGGAGGGGTACAATGCGCGGATCGCCCTGCAGGGCAACTACGAGGGGACGGTGCCGTTCCGGTGGCACATCGACCCGCGGGAGGTGGAGCTGGAGCCGGTAAACGCCGCTGACCGGCGGTACGGCGACGGCAAGGGCAATGTGACCCTGCGGGTGACCAACGCGGTCGGGAACGATAGGGTCAGCGTGACCGTGACCGGCGGCGACGATCTGAGCGTCGGCACCCACAGCGTGACCGCGACGGCGCTGGATCGCCCGGAGTATACGCTGCCGGCTGACGCCGCCAAGCGGACGTTCACCTACAGCGTCGGCAAGGGCAAGGTCAATCAGGTAAACCTGACCATGTACGTCTACAACAATGTGGCAAAGACGCACACCTACGATTTCTCGCAGGCGCTGCCCGCGCTGGCGGACGGCCTGACATACGGCACCTGCAGCTATACAGGGAAAACCAACTTGAACGCGAACGTGGTCAGCGGTATCGGCTTTAATGGCAGCGTTCTGACGTTCAGAACCGGGCGGATAAGCAGCAGGCCGGGTACCTTGATCCTCTCGTACACCGCTACGGTCAAGAGCGACAACTACAAGGATCTCAAGCTGCTTCTATATGTCCAGACAAAGGACAAGACGGTGGTCGACCTGCCGGAGGCCGACATCACGATGGAGGGCTGGAGCTACGGGCAGACCCCGAACCAGCCCAGCGTTGCAAATCTCCCGGCGGGCGCCGCGCCGACCTTCACCTACAAGGATGCGAACGGCGCAGAGTTCACCCCCACCAAAACGACTGACGCGGGCGCGTACACCGTAACGGTGCGCTATGAGACGGAGGACACCGTCCACACCGGCACAAGGTCGTTCACCGTCGCGCCCAAGACCCTGACGGCGGAGGACATCGGCGAGTACGGCCCGAGCGGCATCATCCCCAATAAGACCTATGACGGCGGCACCGGGATCGATCTGACCGGGCTCGGCGTCAAGAAGGCCGCGCTGGTCGGTACGGATGAAAACCTGATCATCAGCGGCTCGGCAGAGTTTGTCGGCGCGAACGCGGGCGACACCACGCTCGTCTTTACGACGAACGGCAAGCTGACCGAGATCCCGGGCGTTCCCGGCAAGGCGAGCAACTATCAGATCGCCGCGGGTCTGACCAAGCCGTTCGCGGCAAGGATCGACCAGCGCTGGCTTGACTTTACCGTGGACAGCGTCAGCAAGCGCTTCGGTTCGCCCGACAGCACCGCCGACGTGCGCGTGACGTTCACCGGTGTGGCGGGCAATAACAAGTCGGGGCTGGTCAGCGGCGAGACGCTGGTACAGGGCGTGGACTATGACGTGACCGCGACCTTCAGCCAGACGGCCGTCGGTCAGGACGACGGCGTCGTCGTAACGGTCACGCTGAAGGACACCCCGGCGGCAAAGAACTACAAGCTGGTGAGCGGCTCGGTCGCCACCAGCGGCGAGATCAAAAAGGCCGCCGCCCCGGTCATCTCGGAGCAGACGGTGCTGGTGTACAGCAACGCCGAGAAGGACTATGTAGTGGGGCTCCATGTGCGGTGGCCGAGCGGCACACCGGCGTTCAGCGAGTATGATACCCCGCTGGTAGAAGACACCGACCTGACGGAAGCCACAGCCATCCTGCGGGAGAGCTTCGGCGGCTTCAAGCCTTCCGCTACAGCGGGAGACGTGGCGATAGATGTACACCTGAAGCCCTTTATCGCGCCTGTCGGGACGGATCTGGGCATCATCAAGTTCGTGATGAAGTCTGCGAACTGCGAGGACGCGGTGGTGCCTGTCCGCTTCAAGGTCATGGCAAAGACGCAGCGGGCACTGAGCGTCAGCATCGAGAACTGGACGTATGGCAGCACACCCAGTCAGCCTGTCTATGGGGCACCCGGCGGCACGGCGAGCGGCCCTGACATCACTTATACCTCCCGCGACGGCGCGACAAGCTACGGCGCGACCGCCCCGACGGATGCGGGCGACTACACCGTGACGATCCGCTACGAGAGCATCGATACCATCTGGAGCGGCTCGGCGGACTTTACCATCAGCAAGAAGCAGATCACACCGCCCGCGGCGGACACCACCGTGTTTACCTACACGGCGGACGAGCAGACCTACGCGCTGGCGGCGTCTCCGGATTACACTGTTTCGGACAACACCGTGCAGACGAATGTGGGAGACTACACCGTCCTCGTTTCGCTGAACGACACCGCCAACACCGAGTGGGCGGACGGCACGACGGAGGAGAAGACCTACACCTTCAGCATCGGCCCGGCGGCGCTGACCGTGACGGCGCTGGATAAGGAGATCCTCGTGGGCCAGAGCGCGCCCGATCTCTCCGACCCGGCGGAGGGCACGGACTACAGAGTCGAGGGTCTGCTGGGTGCGGACGTGCTGACGGGGGTCACGCTGACCTACGGCGAGACACCCGACACCGGCAGGATGGGCAGCTATGCCATCCATGCTGCCGCGGCGCAGGCGAATTACGACGTGGCCTGCGTCTCCGGTACGCTGACCATCCGCAAGGCCGCCGCCCCTGTGCTGGCGGATATCCCCTTCAGCTGCAAGTACACGCTGACCGGTGAGCAGACCGTGGATGTGTCGGGTCTGGTGCCCGGTGCGGAGGGCTATACTCTGGGCGCGGCGGCCGGCGAGACGGCCATCGTCTCCGGGGCTGCCGTGGACGCCGAAGGCGTTGTGACCTACACGCTGACCGGCGCGGGCAAGGCGGGCGATTCCGTGACCCTGCCTGTGACCATCTCCTCCGCCAGATATGAGGATGCGGCGGTCAACGTGGTCATCACCCTGCTGCCCAGAGACGAGCAGGCGGCGCTGCGCGTCACCGGCGGCACCACCGTGGTCTACGGCGAGACGCTGCAGCTGGGCACCTCCGGCGGCAGCGGCGCCGGCGCAGTGACCTACGCCGTCACCGACGGCACCGGCAAGGCCACCATCGATGCCAACGGCGTGCTGACGCCCGTTCAGGTGGGCGCCGTCACCGTCACGGCCACCA
>URHT01000026.1 GCA_900547745.1 uncultured Eubacteriales bacterium
GCAGCAGCCTTTTTTGAACCACTCGCCCAGCGAGTGGTTTTCGATATACAAAAAAGCAGAACCTCCGGCCTGACCGGAGGTTCTGCTTTGGGGAGTATGGGCGGCTCAGCCGCGGTTGCCGAAGAAGTAGTTGTAGAAATCCTCCCAGTTGCCGGGCATCTGGCCGTAACCGCCGCCATTGCCGCTGTTGCCGCTGCTCTGGGTGGTGTCCTCCTGAGAGCCGGTGGTCTGGGGCTGGGCATCGAAGGTCAGCTCCGTCTCGATATACTGGCCGCCGCGGTACACGGTGAGGGTCACGGTGTCGCCGGCGCGGTAGCCCTTCATGGCGGCGGACAGATCCTGACGGGAGGTCAGGGTCTTGTCGCCCATCTTGGTAATGACATCGCCCAGACGCAGGCCGGCCTTATCACCGGCGCCGCCGTCCACCACGGAGTAGACGAACACGCCCTGCGTGATATCGATGCTGAACTGTGCCGCCATCTGCTCGTTCATGGTGCCGGCGGTGATGGCCATGTAGGCCTTATCCGTCACGGCCCCGTTTTCCATGATGTCGGTGATGATGCTGCGCACGTCACTGATGGGGATGGCAAAGCCCAGGCCCTCCACAGTGGTGCTGGAATAGGTGGAGTACTTGGCGGACACAATGCCCACCACCTCGCCGTACAGGTTCACCAGCGGGCCGCCGGAGTTGCCGGGGTTGATGGAGCAGTCCACCTGGATCATGTTGAAGGGCGTGCCGTCCACGTTGATGGCGCGGTCACAGCTGGAGACGATGCCCTGACTCATGGAGAACGTCAGCTCGCCCAGCGGGTTGCCGATGGCCAGCACGGCGTCGCCCACGTTGACGTCGGCACTCTCGCCCAGCGTTACGGGCTGCAGGCCGGTAGCCTCGATCTTCAGCACCGCCACATCGTAGTCGCTGTCGCCGCCGATGACGGTGGCGTCATAGGTGTCGCCGTCGTACAGCGTCACCTGCACGGAGCTGGCGCCGCTGATGACGTGGTAGTTGGTGACCACATAGCCGTCCTCGGTGATGATGAAGCCGCTGCCGCTGGAGGCGGTCTGGGTGGTCTGGCCGAAGATGTTGGTGCTGGTGGCGGAGCAGTTGATGGACACGGCGCTGTTCACCACGGAGGCATAGACCTCCGCCGGTTCCATCTTGGTCTGGCCGTCCACGGTCTTGACCTGCACGGACACCGGCTGGCGGCTGCTCTGCTGGATGGTGGCCTTTTCGGCGCGGCCGCTGCTGTTGGCGATGGACGCGCCGCCCCAGCCAGCCAGTCCGCCGGCCACGGCGCAGGCCAGCACCAGTGCCGTCACCTTGAGGGCGGTGCGGTGGAAGAAGCCCTGCTTCTTAGGGAGTACCGGCTGATGCGCCGGGGTGCGGTCGGGGTCGGGGGCGTAATCATCGCGGGGCAGCTGGTCGCGGTTGGTGTAGCGGTACTGGTCGCTGCTTCTGAAATCATCGTTGTAATACATAAAGTGTGCCTCCTTTTTCGGCAAGTTCCGCTTTTTTGGCTTGTGGCGGCGGGAAAATCGTGGTATGATACCGCCGCCGGGAGCTGTTTTCTTCTCTATGTCTATTAGGATAAGCAGTTTCCTTAATCCAAGCTTTAAGTTTCCGCTGGAAATTTTAACTTTTTGAAAACGAGGTGAGAGTGATGCTGCGTATCGACCAGCTGCGGCTGCTGCCGGATGAGCCGGAAACCGTACTGCTGCACAAGTGCGCCCGACTGCTGCGGGTAGAGCCGTCGGCGCTGACGGGTCTGACGGTGCTGCGCCGTGCCATCGACGCTCGTGAGAGTCTGACGTTCGTGTATACCGTGATCGTCTCCGCCCCGCAGGAGACGGCGCTGCTCCGCCGCTGCCGGGATAAGCGGGTCACCGCCTATGCACCGGAGCAGTATGCGCTCCCCGCCTCCGTGGACGCCCCGGCGGTGCGGCCCATCGTAGTAGGGGCGGGCCCGGCGGGCCTGTTTGCCGCGCTGGTGCTGGCAAAATGCGGCGCACGCCCTATTCTGTTGGAACGGGGACAGTGCGTGGAGCAGAGGCAGCGGGATGTACAGCGCTTCTGGGCCACCGGCGAACTGGATACGGAGAGCAACGTCCAGTTCGGCGAGGGCGGCGCCGGGGCGTTTTCCGACGGGAAGCTGAACACCGGCACGCGGGACGTGCGGCACCGATTCATCATGGAGCAGCTGGTGTCCTGCGGCGCACCGGCGGACATCCTCACCGACGCGCTGCCCCATGTGGGCACCGATATGCTGCACATCGCCCTGCAGCGCCTGCGGCGGCAGCTGCTGGACGCCGGGGCGGACATCCGGTTCGGCGCACGGCTGGAGGGCCTGACGGTACAGGAAGGGGCCGTGACAGCCGTTACCGTCCGGAAGGGCGGGACGCTTTACACCCTCCCCGCCCGACAGGTGGTGCTGGCGCTGGGGCACAGTGCGCGGGACACCTTTGAGATGCTGTACGACGCCGGTGCCGCCATGGAGCAAAAGCCCTTTGCCATGGGAGTCCGCATCGAGCACCGGCAGTCGGCGGTGGACGCTGCCCGCTACCGGAGGCTGGCGGGTCACCCCTCCCTGCCCCCCGCCACCTATAAGCTGTCCTGCCATCTGCCCAACGGGCGCAGCGCCTTTTCCTTCTGCGTATGCCCCGGCGGACAGGTGGTGGCCGCCGCGTCGGAGGCGCGGCGGGTGGTCACCAACGGCATGAGCGAGTACGCCCGCGACCGGGAGAACATCAATGGCGCGCTGCTGGTGAACGTCACCCCCGCCGACTTCCCGGACGACCATCCGCTGTCCGGCATCCGGCTCCAGCGGCAGCTGGAGGAGGCCGCCTTTGCCTTGGGCGGCGGCGACTACCGCGCTCCCTGCCAACGGGTGGAGGATTTTCTGGCGGGCCGCCCCTCCGTGGGGGCGGGGAATGTACAGCCCAGCTATCTGCCTGCCGTCACCTACACCGATCTGCATCGCTGCCTGCCGCCTTTTATCAGCGAGACGCTGGCGCTGGCGCTGCCGGAGCTGGGGCGAAGGCTCCGGGGCTATGACGACCCCGACGCCCTGCTCACCGGTGTGGAGACTCGCTCGTCCTCCCCGGTGCGGCTGGTGCGGGACGGGCACTATGAGTCTAATATCCGCGGTGTGTACCCCTGCGGCGAGGGAGCCGGCTATGCCGGCGGCATCCTGTCCGCCGCCGCTGACGGGATGCGCTGCGCGGAAAAAATACTGGAGGTCTACAGATGAAAAGGATTGCCGTTCTCGGAAATTTTCTGGAGCCGTCTCATCACGCGCTCATCGACAGCACCGCCGCACGCTGCGGCTTTGCGGCGGACTACTACCCCGACAGCCGCATACCGGCGGAAAAGGCCGGGCAGTACGAGGTGGTGTACGGCATGCCCAAGCCCGCCGACCTCAAGACCTTTACGGGACTGAAGTGGTTCTGCGGCAACTTCGCCGGGGTGGACGCCTATCTGGATGACGCGCTGTACCCCTCGCCGGACGTGGTGCTCAGCAACTCCTCCGGCGCCTACGGCGTCACCATCGCCGAGCATCTCATCATGGTCACGCTGATGCTGCTGCGCCACGCCGACACCTATGTGCGCCACGCTGACGCCCACCGCTGGGGGCCGGTGGTACCCATGCGCTCCATCATCGGCAGCACCATCACCGTGCTGGGTACCGGTGACATCGGCACGGAGTTTGCCCGCCGGGCCAAGACCATGGGCGCCAGGGAGATACGGGGTGTCCGCCGGACGAAAAAGCCCGCCGACCCCGCCTTTGACGGCGTGTACACCCACGATGAGCTGGACGGCCTGCTGCCGGACACCGACATACTGGTGATGGCGCTGCCCTCCACGCCGGACACCGTGGGCATCCTGTCCCGCCAGCGCATCGCCCTGCTGCCGGAGACGGCCTATGTAGTCAACGTGGGCCGGGGCACCGCCATCGACCAGCCGGCGCTGACAGAGGCACTGAACGCCGGGAGGATCGCCGGGGCGGCGCTGGATGTGTTCGCCAAGGAGCCTATCCCCGATGGCGACCCCATCTGGGAGGCCAAAAATCTGCTGATCACGCCCCACATCTCCGGCCAGATGAGTCTGGGCTACACCCGGGATAAAAATGTGGCGCTGTTCTGCGAGGATCTGGAGAACTACGCCGCCGGACGTCCGCTGGCGCGGTTCGTGGATCGCCGCGTGGGCTATTGAGCCGGTCATACGCACAGAAAAAGAGGACGCACGGGATGCCCCATGCGTCCTCTTTTTCTGTTTTTACAGTCGGTGTGCCAGCCACACGAACGCGCAGCCCAGCAGGAAGAAAAACGTCAGGATGGCGGAAACGTACAGCCAGAAGCGCTTCGCCCCCAGCCGCGGATAGTCCAGAAACGGGTAGGGATATAGCTTTTGGCTGAAGCCGATGGGCTGTCCCGTCCGCGCCCGCAGCATCACGAAGGCAAAGTAGGCCAGCGGCAGCACCAGCCAGCAGGCGGCATGACGGAGGGTGAGGCCGGTCTTGTCCTGCCACAGCAGCCACTGGAGCACCGTCAGGCCCGGCGTGACATAGTGGACGCACAGGTTGGCGAAGCTGTACCGTCCCCGCAGCCAGTCCGCGTCGCCGCTGCGCTTCGCCGCCGGGATCAGTACGAAGGCGTACAGCAGGTGGGTCACATAGATGCACAGCGTCACGCTCAGCGCCGTCACCGGTGCGCTGAGCCAGCGGAACACGCCGCAGGACGGGTCGTGGCCGGCGATGCCCAGCGCCAGCTGGTACGCCAGCACCAGCAGATTGCTCAGGTGGGTGTAGTACACGAAAAAGCCGGCGCGGATACATTTTTTCGCCGGCAGCCACGCCTTTTTATACAGCCCCGCCGCCGTGACCAGCGCGATGGCCAGCGCCGATATACGCAGCATCATTCCATCCTCAGCTCCCGCAGCCGTGCGATCTCCCGGGCGTAGCCCGCCAGATCGTTGGGCGTCTCCAGAATAAAGGGCAGCTCCCGCAGGGCCGGGTGGTTGACAATGCGGCCAAAGGCCGCCTCTCCCAGATAGCCCTCGCCGATGCGGGCATGGCGGTCTTTATGGGCGCCCACCGGGTTCATGCTGTCGTTGATGTGGACGGCCTTCAGGCGGGAAAGGCCGATGACCCGGTCAAACTCCGTCAGCACGCCGTCGATGTCCCCGGCAATGTCATACCCCGCATCGGAGACGTGGCAGGTGTCCAGACAGACGCCCAGCCGGTCATGCAGCGCCGTGCGGTCGATGATGGCGCGCAGCTCCTCGAAGCGGCCGCCCACCTCCGAGCCCTTGCCGGACATGGTCTCCAGCAGCACCGTGGTGTGCTGCTCCGGCTTGAGGATGGCGTTGAGGGTGTCGGCGATCTGGCCGATGCCCACCTCCATTCCCTGCTCCGTGTGGCTGCCGGGGTGGAAATTGTAGTAGCTCCCCGGCAGGTATTCCATACGCTTCAGGTCGTCCGCCAGCGTCATCCGGGCAAATTCCCGTGTCCGCTCCGTCTTGGAGCAGGGGTTGATGGTGTAGGGCGCGTGAGCCACCAGCGGGCCGAAACGGTTTGCCGCCAGCAGTTCCAGCAGCGCTGCCGCGTCGGCGGGATCGATGGCCTTTGCCTTGCTGCCCCGGGGATTGCGGGTAAAAAACTGGAATGTATTGGCGCCGATATCCAGCGCCGTCCGCCCCATAGCCAGAAAGCCGTCGGAGGCAGAGAGATGACAGCCGATGGTCAGCATGATCTTGCTCCTTTCAGAGGTTCAGCGTCCGGACGGACGCCTTGCCGTTTTCGATGGTGAGAAGGCCGCAGGTGGGGTGCAGCGGGTCGCCGGCAGCACCGGGGTTCAGTACCAGCAGCGAGCCGTCGTTGTCCACCAGCGGCCGGTGGGTGTGGCCGAACAGCAGCACCTGCGCGCCGCACTCCCGCGCCGCCCAGACCGCCCGCATGATGTCGGACTTCACGCCCCGCGTATGGCCGTGGAGCATGAGGATGCGCACGCCGCCCAGCTCCGTGAGCCGCTCCGGCTGGTCACAGCTGCCGTAGTCGCAGTTTCCCGGCACGCCCTCCATGGGCAGCATGGGAAACGCCTGCCGCAGCCGCTCCAGATCCCGCTGACAGTCCCCCAGATGCAGCACATACTCGGGACGGGTCAGCTCCACCGCCCGCATCAGGTTGTCCGTCTTGCCATGGGAATCGGATACTACCAGAATGTTCATAGGCCACCCCGCAAATCATTTTCGGCAGGTATTTTACCACAAAACGGTTGAAAAGACAATTCGTTTCCCGTATGATTAGGCAGATGAGGGGAGGTGTTGTCATGACCGGCGGTGTGGTGGAGCTGGATCTCCACGGCATGAATACCTATCAGGCGCAGATCGCGGTGGACGCCGCCCTGCGCCGGGCCGGCGCGGGCACCTACCGGCTGCGGCTGATCCACGGCTATCGCGGCGGCACGGCCATCCGGGATATGCTGTGGCTGACCTACGGGCGGCGCAGTCAGGTCAAGCGCATGGTCAGTGTCAGCGAGGGCGTGACCGAGCTGGTGCTGCGGGAGTATTGAGAAGGGGTGTAAAGGTATGAAGCTTGCGCAGATACAGATGCGGGTGCAGCCGGACAAGGCGGAAAACCTCCGGCACGCGGAGGCGCTGCTGGCCTCGGTGCGGGGCGCGGACATGGCGGTGCTGCCGGAGATGTTCTGCTGCCCCTACGACAACGGGTGCTTCCGCGCCTACGGCGAGGCGGAGGGCGGCGCAGCGTACCGGATGCTGTCCCGGGCCGCGGCGGAAAACGGTCTGTGGGTGGTGGGCGGCTCCATCCCGGAGCTGGACGGCGACCGGGTGTATAACACCAGCTATGTGTTCGCGCCGGACGGGCGGTGCGCCGCCCGCCACCGGAAAATGCATCTTTTTGACATCGACGTGGCCGGCGGGCAGCGATTCCGGGAGTCGGACACCCTGACGGCAGGCAGCGATGTGACGGTGTTCGACACGCCGTGGGGAAAGATGGGTTTGTGCATCTGCTTCGACCTGCGGTTTCAGGAGCTGGCGCGGCTGATGACGCTGGAGGGCGCGCAGGTGCTGCTGGTACCGGCGGCCTTCAACATGACCACCGGCCCGGCTCACTGGGAGCTGCTGTTCCGGCAGCGGGCCGTGGACGGGCAGCTGTTCACCGTGGGTGTCTCCCCGGCGCGGGATGAGGCGGCGGCCTATGTGGCGTGGGGCCACTCCATCGTCTGCGACCCGTGGGGCACGGTGCTCCGCCAGTGCGGCGCCGGTGAGGAGGCGGCAGTGACGGAGCTGGATCTGGCGCGGGTGTCCGCCATACGCGGGCAGCTGCCGATCCTTTCGGCGCGGCGGACGGACATCTACGAGATCCGAAAAAAGTGATTGCCAAGGCACGGCAAACAGTGTATAATCGCAAAAAATACGACGGAGGTCGTTCATCATGAAGAAAAAATACACAGAGATGACATTGCCTGAGCGGCAGGCGGAATACGCGGCCCTGCAGGCGGAATTTGAGGGCGCCAAGGCGCTGCATCTGGCGCTGAACATGGCCCGCGGCAAGCCGGGGCGGGAGCAGCTGGATATGGTGACGCCCATTTTCGGGCTGCTGACGGAGCCGGAGCAGTTCATGTCCGACGGCGTGGAGACCCGGAACTACGGCGAGGTGGCGGGCATCCCCGCGGCGCGGCGGCTGTTCGCGGACATTCTGGGCTGCCAGCCGGAGCAGGTGTTCGTGGGCGGCAACGCCAGCCTGCAGCTGATGTACGACGCCATCTCCAAGGCGTTCACCCACGGTATGCTTCACAGCCAGAAGCCCTGGAGCAAGCTGGACAAGGTGAAGTGGCTCTGCCCTGTCCCCGGCTACGACCGGCACTTCAAGGTGACGGAGAGCTTCGGCGTGGAGATGATCTCCGTCCCCATGACCGCTGACGGCCCCGACATGGACATGGTGGAGGAGCTGATCCGCGACCCGGCGGTAAAGGGTATGTGGAACGTTCCCAAATACTCCAATCCGGAGGGCGTGGTATACGCTGAGGAGACTGTCCGCCGTCTGGCGGCCATGAAGCCCGCCGCGCCGGATTTCATGCTGATGTGGGACAACGCCTACTGCATCCACGAGTTCGACTGCGACTTCGTGCCGTTCCCCGACATCATCGGCCTGTGCGCCCAGTATGGCAACGCCGACATGGTGTACGAGTTCGCGTCCACCAGCAAGGTGACGTTCCCCGGCGCGGGCGTGGCGGTAATGGCGTCCAGCGCGGCCAACATCGACTACTTCTCGAAGCTCATCAACATCCAGACCATCGGCTTTGACAAGATCAACCAGCTGCGGCACGTTCTGTTTTTGCAGGATAAGGCTCACACGCTGGCCCTGATGAAGCGGCACGCGGCCATTCTGGCACCCAAATTCCACGCGGTGCTGGACGGCCTAGACCGGGAGATCGCACCGCTGGGCATCGCGGCCTACAAGCGGCCGGTGGGCGGCTATTTCATCAGTCTGGACGCCATGCCCGGCTGCGCCAAGCGCACGCTGGCTCTGTGCAGGGAGGCAGGCGTCACCATGACCGGCGCGGGGGCCACATTCCCCTACGGCGTCGACCCCCACGACAGCAACATCCGTATCGCCCCCTCCCTGCCGCCGGTGGCGGAGCTGGAGCAGGCCATCGCCGTGTTCTGCATCTGCCTGCGGATGGCGGCGCTGGAGAAGCTGGGCATCTGAACAGAAAAAGGCAAAAAAACAGCGCTGCGGCCGCAGCGCTGTTTTTTTGCCTTTTTATCCTCTGCCGCTGACGCGCAGGCGGTTCAGGGCGCGGGCCAGATTGCCCTGCGCCAGCTGGTACTCCGCCATGCTGCGCTTTTGCCGCAGCTGCTCCTCCGCCTCCTCGCGGGCACGGAGGGCGCGGTTCACGTCGATATCCTCCGGACGCTCGGCGGCGTCCACCAGCAGCAGCACATGGCCGTCCTCGATCTTGAACAGGCCGGGGGCCACGGCGGCGCGGCGATGCTCGCCCTCCGCCGTCTCGAACCGCAGCTCGCCGGCGCAGACAGCGCCCACGGCGTTGCTGTGGTTGGCCAGTATGCCGAACTCGCCGTCGGCGGTGGGCACCACCAGCGACACGCAGTCGCCCCGGTAGAACGGGACGCTGGCCGCCAGAATATCCAGATGGAACGGGGCCGCCATCACATGCCGCCTTTCTTCAGCTGCTCCGCCTTGCGGATCACATCGTCGATGGTACCGGCGTTGAAGAAGGCCGCCTCGGGATACTCGTCCATGCTGCCGGACAGGATCTCCTTAAAGCCGCGCAGCGTCTCGTGCAGCGGCACGAATACGCCGGGGGCGCCGCTGAACTTCTCCGCCACATAGAAGGGCTGGGACAGGAAGCGCTGGATGCGGCGGGCGCGGGCGACGGTCTTTTTATCCTCGTCGCTGAGCTCCTCCATGCCCAGAATGGCAATGATGTCCTGCAGCTCACGGTACTTCTGCAGGGTGGACTGGACGGCGCGGGCGATGTTGTAATGCTCCTCGCCCACAATGTCCGGCTCCAGAATGCGGGAGGTGGACTCCAACGGGTCCACGGCGGGGTAGATGCCCTGCTCCGCGATCTTACGGCTCAGCACGGTGGTGGCGTCCAGATGGGAGAACGTGGTGGCAGGGGCAGGGTCGGTCAGGTCGTCGGCGGGAACGTACACCGCCTGCACGGAGGTGACGGAGCCATCCTTGGTGGAGGTGATGCGCTCCTGCAGAGCGCCCATCTCACCGGCCAGCGTGGGCTGGTAGCCCACGGCGGAGGGCATACGGCCCAACAGTGTGGACACCTCGCTGCCCGCCTGGACGAAGCGGAAGATGTTGTCGATGAACAGCAGCACATCCTTGTGCTCCACGTCACGGAAATACTCGGCCATGGTCAGGCCCGACAGCGCCACGCGCATACGGACGCCGGGGGACTCGTTCATCTGACCGAAGACCAGCGCCGTCTTGTCGGACACGCCGCTCTCCTGCATCTCGCCCCAAAGGTCGTTGCCCTCGCGGCTGCGCTCACCGACGCCGGTGAAGATGGAATAGCCGCCATGCTCCATGGCCACGTTGTGGATCAGCTCCTGGATCAGCACGGTCTTGCCCACGCCGGCGCCGCCAAACAGGCCGATCTTGCCGCCCTTGGGGTACGGCTCGATGAGGTCGATGACCTTGATGCCCGTTTCCAGAATATCGGCGGCAGGCATCTGCTCGGCAAACGAGGGGGCGGGTCGGTGGATCTCCCAGTGGGGGGCGTCGGCGCTGACAGGCGCCTCGCCGTCGATGGGGTCGCCCAGCACGTTGAACATACGGCCCAGCGTGGCCTCGCCCACCGGCACGGAGATGCCGTGGCCGGTGGCGGTGACGGTCAGCCCCCGACTGAGGCCGTCGCTGCCGGCCATCATGACGCAGCGCACCGTCTTATTCTCCAGATGCTGCTCCACCTCCATAGTGTAGCGCGTGCCGTTTGCCTCCACGGTCAGCGCCTCATTGATGGCGGGCAGGCTCCCCTCCGGGAAGCATACGTCGATCACGGGGCCGGAAATGCCCGTGATGGTTCCTTGTTTCATTGAGGTCAGCCCTCCTTTTCTTTCTTGCTGCGCTGGGCGCGCTCACCGGCGGAGACCTCGGTGATCTCCTGAGTGATGGCGGCCTGACGCGCCCGGTTGTACTGCACGGACAGATCCTTCAGCAGCTCCTCCGCATTCTGATCCGCCGCGTTCATGGCGGTCATGCGGGCACTCTGCTCACTGCAGAAGCTGTCCACCAGCGCGCTGTAAATAAAGCCGGTGAGGCAGCTGCGCACCGCGTTGTCCAGCACGGCGGCTGCGTTGGGAACGAACTCGAACATGGAGCCTCCGGCAGTGTCCGCCTTGGCGATGGAAAACCGCTCCCGGTGCAGGGGCAGCAGTTGGGCCTGCCGCACCGTGGCCTCCAGTCCGTTTTTCATGTCTGTGTAAATGACGTGTACGGCATTGATCTCGCCGGCATCGTACCGCTCCAGCAGCAGCTCGCTGATCTGGCGGGCACGCTGCAGCGTGGGGTTCTGGGCGGTATAGAGAAAGCTCTTTTCGATGGGAATGCCCCGCTGGCTGAACCAGCGGCGGCCATACTCGCCCACCACATACAGCTCCGCGCCCTCGTTGGCGGCCAGAAACTGCTGGGCCTGCCGGATGGCGTTCTGGTTATAGGCGCCGGCAAGGCCCTTGTCCGCCGTGATCAGCAGGCAGGCGGCCACGCCGGGCAAAGGTCTGGCGTTGGCGTCCTCCGGCATGAGATAGCGGCTCTCAATGCTGCTGTCGGCGTTGAACACGCGGCCGATCTCCGTCTGCAGCGCGTCGAAGTAGGGGCGGGTATTGCTGAGATCCTGCTTGGCCTTGCGCAGCTTGGCCTGCGAGATGAGGTACATGGCGTGGGTGATCTTCTGGGTCTGCCGGACGCTTCCGATGCGGCGGCGGATCTCACTTGTGCTGGCCATGGCCTCACCGCCCGCCTGTGCGCCGGAACTTCTCCAGCGCGGTCTTTGCAAAGTCCACGATCTGGCCGCGCACCTCGTCGGTCAGCGCCGCGCCCCGCTCCAGCTCCTGCATGAGCTGGGGCCGGCCGGCGGCAAACTCGCCCAGAAGGTAGTCCCGCAGCGAGCAGACCTGCGCCACCGGCACCTGCTGATAGATGCGGGCCATGGCCGTCACCAGCGTGACGATCTGCTGGGCCTGACTCAGCGGGCTGCACCGGCCCTGACGCAGAATGTACATCAGGCTCTGACCGTAGGCCAGCTGGTTCTTGGTGTCCTCGTCCAGATCGCTGGAGAACTGGGTAAAAACCTCCATCTCGCGGTACTGGGCCAGATCGAGGCGCAGGGTGCCGACCGCCTTCTTCATGGCCTTGGTCTGAGCCGCGCCGCCCACACGGGATACGGAAAGGCCCACGTTCACAGCGGGGCGATGGCCGGAGAAAAACAGGCTGCTCTCCAGAAAGATCTGGCCGTCGGTGATAGAGATGATGTTGGTGGGGATGTAGGCGGACACGTCGCCGGCCTGCGTCTCCACGATGGGCAGGGCGGTCATGCTGCCGCCGCCCCGTGCATCGCTGAGGCGCGCCGCGCGCTCCAGCAGGCGGGAGTGCAGATAGAACACGTCGCCGGGGTAGGCCTCACGGCCGGGAGAACGTCCCAGCAGCAGGCTCAGGGCGCGGTAGGCAATGGCGTGCTTGGAAAGATCGTCGTAGACGATCAGCACATCCTTCCCCTTGTTCATAAAATACTCGCCGATGGACGCGCCGGCATAGGGCGCAATATACTGCATGGAGGCGGACTCGCCGGCGCTGGCGCAGACGATGATGGTGTACGCCATGGCGTCGTGCTTGCGCAGCATCTCCGCGATCTGCGCCACGGAGCTGGCCTTCTGGCCGATGGCCACGTAGATGCAGATCATATCCTTACCCTTCTGGTTCAGGATGGTGTCGATGGCGATAGATGTCTTGCCGGTCTGGCGGTCGCCGATGATCAGCTCACGCTGGCCCCGTCCGATGGGGAACATGGAGTCGATGGACAGGATGCCGGTCTGCATGGGGGTGTTCACCGACTGACGGTCGATGATGCCGGGGGCCGGACTTTCGATCATGCGGTATGCATCGGCAGGGATGTCACCGCCGTCGTCGATGGGTGCGCCCAGCGCATCCACCACGCGGCCGATCATGGCATCGGACACGCCGATGCCGGCGGTCTTGCCGGTACGGTACACGGCGCTGCCCTCGCTGACCTCCTCCACCCGGCCAAACAGGATGCAGCCGATGCGGTGGCCCCGCAGCTCCTGCACCATGCCCCGGATGCCGCCCTCAAAGAGCAGGATCTCGCCGTAGGCCGCGTTTTCCAAGCCTCCCACATAGGCGATGCCGTCCGCCACGGACAGAACGCTGCCCACCTCGCGGGCGCAGACCTCCGGCACCCAGTCCCGGACGGTGTCGCGGATCAGCGGGATCACGGACTGTCCGCCGGCCTTCAGCGCGGCAAGACGCTCCTTCAGCTGATCCAGACGGCCCTCCGCCGTCCAGTCGATGACCTCGGAGCCGATCTCGATGCGGAAGCCGCCGGACGCGGTCTTATCCTCCTGCCACGAAAGCTCCACCGGCCGGCCGTATTTCTTCGCCAGCACCTCCTCCAGCTTCGCCTTCTGCGCACTGTCGGGTGGGCAGGCGCTGAACAGTTTGGCTGTCAGACGGGGATCATTCGTGTTCATGCTTCTCCTCCCCCTCGGCTGCGTTTACAAACGCGTCATAGGCGCGGGAAGTCTCCTTCGCCAGCAGCTTCTCCATGGCGGCCTCCGCGATGGACACAGCCTCGCGGTTGGCCTCAGCCACGATCTTCTTGCGGTCATTCTCCGCGTTCTCCCGGGCGGCGGCCATGAGCTTGTCCGCCTGCTCGCGGGCGGCGTCACGCTGCTGCTGGGCATAGGCCTCGGCCTCCTTGGCGGCGGCGGCGCGCTTTTCCTCCAGCTCCGCGTCCAACGCGGCCTGACGCTGCTGCATGGATGCCTCCATCTCAGCAGTGGTCCTCTCCCGCTCCGCGGCGGCGTTCTCCATGTCCTGATAGTGCTTGGCACGCTTATCCATGAAGTTCTTCACCGGCTTGAACAGCAGCAGGTACAGACCGCCCACCAGAATGGAGAAGTTGAACAGGTGCAGCAGGATCTGCTGCCAATCAATATTCAGAGGGATGTTCATAGCTTCTCTCTCCGTTTCTTACAGCACAAAGATGATGAGGATGACCACCAGCAGGGCGTAAATGATGGCGGTTTCCAGGAACACAAGGCCCAGCATCATGGTGGTGCGGATCTTGCCCTCGGCCTCCGGCTGGCGGGCGATGCCCTCAGCGGACTTGGAGATGGCCATGCCCATGCCGATAGCGCCGCCGGCGGCGGCGATGCCGATGGCGATGGCGGACGCCATGGCCTTGGCGCTGTCCACGCTGGTGTCGGCGGTCTGCTCCGTCTGGGCAGGGGCCTCGGCAGCGGGCTCGGTATCGGCGAACGCGGTCACGGTAAACAGTGCGGTCAGGGCCAGCACCAGGCACAGCAGCAGGGCAACAGCCTTCTTATTGGTCTTTTTCATGATCTCTCTTTCCTCCGTCAGTTATTTACAGTTTCAGCTTTGACTTTTTTGGCTTTCTTGGGCTTGGGCGCGTGCTTCTCCGTGGTCTCTCCGTAGAACATGGAGGTCAGGGTGGTAAGCACATATGCCTGGATCAGCGCGTGGAGCAGCGTGAACAGCACGGCTACGATCACGGGGATCACAAAGCTCAGCGTCACATAGTAGTAGACCAGCTCCGTCACCAGCAGACCGCTGAGCAGCGCGCCGAACATACGGAAGCTCATGGAAATGGGCAGGGAGAAGTCCTTCAGCGCCTTGCCCGCGCCCTTGAGACCGTTGGCCACGATGCCGCCCACCAGAATGACGCCGTAGGACAGGCAGCCCAGCGAAATGGCGGCGTTCACGTCGGACAGCGGGGCCGGCAGGGCGATGGTGTGGCCGTTGGTGGTGATGGCCTGGAAGCCGAACAGCTCAAACAGCGTGCCGATGAAGATATACACGCCGGCGCCGAAGATGTACGCTCCCAGAAATTTGTTGCGGTGGGGGCTGTTGCCCTTGGCCATGCCGTCGAACATGCCTACCACAGTCTCGATGGCCATCTGCAGCTTGCCGGGTACCAACTTGAAGCGGGGGATCGCCAGCAGCCGCAGCAGCAGCGCCGCCAGCAGGATGACGCCCACCACCACCAGCGAGGATATGTACGCGGGGTTCACGTCCTTCAGTCCGAACAGACTGATGCGGTTCGTCCCGTGGAGCACCGCGTCACGCATGGCCTCCTGCACCGACTCCGACTTCCCGTGTCCGGGAACCAGCAGAGAACCGGCAAGCAGAGCCGCTGTGATCAGCAGCCACCCCACAATGAACCTTGTTTTCTTCTTTTTTTCCATCCTTTTATCACCTTCACATACGATCGGGATTTTGTGCCGCTGCGTCGTTTCTTTACGGCACCCGCGGCACGGTGCCCTCCCGGTGCGGCGGGATTCCTTAACGGAATCTTTATGCATCGGATCGGCACCTTGACGCTCCATTTTTTATTATAATAAAAATCCCCATATAACACAAGGATTTTTTCGTGAGATGTGTCTATATATTTTCGCGTTTTTAGTCAAAAAGGAAACAGGCGGCGAAAACTGCCCAAAAAGGCGGGAGCCTGCGGCTTCCGCAGGCTCCCGGGGGGTTATTTTTTCCTTTTTCTGGCAAAGGCTTCCTTCTTGCGGGGAGACATTTTACCCTTCTGCACCGGCTGGCGGGCCGTGGGCGTGCCCCGGCGGCCCCGGTTTCCGGAGGTCTCCTTCCGGGGACGGCGGGCGGGGCGCTCCGGCTTCTCCGGCTTGGCGGGCGGCTGGCCGTAGGGTTCGCCCTTGCGGGGGCGCAGCAGGCACTCCTTCCCGTAGCCGATGAGATCGGTACGGCCCGCCTCCTCCAGCGCCTCCACCACTAGCGCACGCTTTTCCGGGCGCGACCACTGGAGCAGCGCCCGCTGCATGGCCTTGTCCCGGGGATCGCGGGCCACATACACCGGCGACATGTCCCGGGGGTCGATGCCGGTGTAGTACATACAGGTGGAGAGGGTGCCGGGGGTGGGGTAGAAGTCCTGCACCTGCTCGGGGGTGCGGCCATTCTTATGGAGAAACTCTGCCAGCTTCACCGCGTCACTGAGAGTACAGCCGGGATGGCTGGACATCAGGTAGGGCACCAGATATTGCTCTGTGCCGTCCTGCTCGTTGAGCTTCTTGTACTGCCGCCAGAACTTCAGGAACACGTCAAAATGGGGCTTGCCCATGTAGTCCAGCACCGAGCTGACACAGTGCTCCGGGGCCACCTTCAGTTGTCCGGAGATATGGTACTGCACCAGCTCCCTGAAGAAGTCCTTGTTTTTGTCCTGTAGCATATAGTCGTAGCGGATGCCGGAGCGGACAAACACCTTCTTGATCTTAGGCAGCTGCCGGAGCTTCTGCAGCAGCTCCGTGTACTCGGCGTGATCGGCGTCCAGATTGGGACACGGCTCCGGCGCAAGGCAGCTGCGATTCTTGCACATACCGCATTTCTTCTGCTTCTGGCAGCTGGTGTGGCGAAAGTTGGCGCTGGGGCCGCCCACGTCGTGAATATAGCCCTTGAACTGAGGGTCCTCCGTCAGCAGTCGGGCCTCCTCCACCACCGACTCAATGGAGCGGCTGGTGACCATGCGGCCCTGATGGAAGGCCAGTGCGCAGAAGTTGCAGCCGCCGAAGCAGCCCCGGTTGTGGGTGATGGAGAACCGCACCTCCTCAATGGCAGGAATGCCCGCGGTGTACATAGGGTGTACCTCCCGCGTATAGGGCAGGTCGTACAGGCGATCCAGCTCCTCCCGGCGCAGGGGGCGGGCGGGGGGATTCACCACCAGCAGCCGTCCCTCGCAGGGCTGGAGCACGGCACAGCCCCGGATGGGGTCATGCTCGTCGTATTCGATCTTCGTGGCGCGGGCGTAGGCCTCCTTGTCGGCGCAGACCTCCTCATAGGAGGGGCAGAGCGCTTTATGAAAGCGGCAGCCGCTTTCGTCGGCGGCGATATAGGCCGTGCCGGCCACGTCGGTGATCTCCTGCACCGGCGTCTTTTTGGCAAGGCGCCGGGCGATCTCCGCCGTGGCGCTCTCGCCCATGCCGTAAACCAGCAGGTCGGCGGGGGCATCGAACAGGATACTGCGGCGCACCTTATCCTCCCAGTAGTCATAGTGGGCGAAGCGGCGCAGAGACGCCTCCAGCCCGCCGATGACGATGGGCGTATCGGGAAACGCCTCCCGCGCCCGATTGGTGTAGACGATGGTGGGCCGGTCAGGGCGATGACCCATCTCGCCGCCGGGACTGTACAGATCCCGTGTGCGGCGGCGCTTGGCCACCGTGTAGTGCGCCACCATGGAGTCCAGATTGCCGCCGCCGATGAGTACGCCGTACCGGGGCTTGCCCATGGCGCGGAACGCCTCCGCCGAGTGCCAGTCCGGCTGAGCCAGAATGGCCACGCGATAGCCCTCCGCCTCCAGCAGGCGGGCGATGAGGGTGGAGCCGAAGCTGGGGTGGTCAATGTAGCCATCGGCGGTGACCACCAGAAAATCGTAGTAGTACCAGCCGCGCTGGATCATCTCCTCGCGGCTGACAGGCAGAAATATCTCGCCTCTTGTCATGGGGCAGCTCCTTTCAGGAACGGTATTCCGCCGGGATGGGCGGCAGCTGGACGCGGATGTCCTTCTCCATCACGTCGCCCTCCAGCGGATAAAAGCCCAGACGGGCGAAAAAACGCCGCAGATCCTTGTCGCCGCAGCGCAGGCGCAGGTACTCCGCCCCGCGATGCCGCCAGTACAGCAGCACGCGGCCCATGGGTGCGATGCCGTGGCCGGTGCCGCGATACGCGGGATCCAGCCAGTACCAGCCCAGCCAGCCCACGCCCGGCTCTTTCTCCGGCAGCAGCTGAAGCGCGCCGATAAAATCCTCCTCGCAGCGGATGCCGATGGCCTCGCCGCCGTCGGGAACGTGGAAGCGCCGGCGCAGCTCCTCCGGCAGGGGGACGTAGTCCTCGCCGGGATCCACCATCTTGGCGCTGCGCCACCAGCTCTGGCGGGCAAAGGTGGACAGTCCCCGCTCCGTCAGGTGGCTGTTGTCATCGCGGTATTCCACCCGCAGTTCCCCGTTGTCCCATGTCAGCAGGGATACGGCGGTATTGTCGCCGTGAGGCGTGTCGCCGATGCCCGACAGGGGGACGCCCTGCAGCGTGCCCAGTACGATACGCAGAGCCGCGCCATGGGAGAACACGGCCACAGCACCGCCGTCATGGGCCGCGCCGACGCGGTGCAGGGCGGGGATGTAGCGATCCAGCAAATCCTGTGCCGTCTCGCCGCCCTCCACGCGCCACAGATCCACCCGGCGGTTGAAGTGGTACATCTCCTCCGGGTGCAGCTTGTTCAGCTCGTGCCACGGATGATCCTCCCACACGCCCATGCGGATCTCCCGGAAGGCCGGCTCCAGATGGAGCGGCAGCGCCTTGGGCAGCCAAATGGCCCGGGCAGTGATCTGCGTACGGTACAGGTCGCTGGCGTACACCGCGTCGATGTCCACATCCTGAAACCGCTGGCGCAGCGCGTCGATCTGCTGATAGCCGCGGTAGTTGGTGATCAGTCCGTTGTGCCAGCCGTGGGCAATGCGGTAGAGATTGCCCTCCGCCTCCGCGTGGCGGATGAGATAGATCTTCGTCATACCACCGTCACCCACTGCTTCATCTCGCGGACGGCGCCGTCCACGGCCTCCGCCGCATCCGGGGCGAATTGCAGGTCAAAATCCACGGCCATAGCGCCGTGGCCGTACTCATCAAAGGCGGGGACGGCGTTCTCGCCATCGCACTCCGGCAGCAGCAGGAAGGACTTGGGACACAGGCGGCGCACGTCCCGGATATCCAGACTGTACCCGCTGCCCACCACCAGAGACGCGCCGCGGCGGGCCATCTGCTCCGCCACCGCCAGATACAGCGGACGGTCGCCGGCCATCAGGTTCTGCACCTCGCCGCCGCTTTTGTTGCAGGTGCGCACCAGCGCAAACACCGCCTGCTCCCCGGCGTCACAGCAGTCGCTGCCCATGTAGGGGTCCACGGTGATGGCATCCGCGCCGTAGCTCTGCCACAGGGCAGGCTCCTCCGCGCCCATGCCCAGAATGACGTACAAGCCCTTGGCGTGGGCGGCGCTGATGAGATTGGCCAGCACGTCCGCGCCCATCATGCCATAGCGCAGGTAGCTGGCGCCGTGGAGCATGACGGCGGGCAGCTTCTCCGCCGCCGCGTCCAGCAGGGTGGTGCCGTGCCAGCGCAGGGCCTCCGCCTCGGCCATGCTGCCGGGGCCGAACATGTCGGTGAAGTTATTCAGGACCTTGGGACTGAGCTTATCCGGCTCCGGCCGAAGCCCCAGTGCCAGCGGCGTCTTCTTCTCGCGGATGCGCTGCTGCAAAACAGTAACGGACATGGAAGCGTCCTCCTTTGTGTCGTGAAAAATACATTAAATGATATTATAACGCGGCGCAGGGGGATTTGGCAAGAAACACCGCGTGTTTTTTTCTGTGAACAGGAGATACTGCCACTGTACGGAAAAGGAGTGATGTAAGATGAACATGACCGCATTCCTGCGGGGCGTATGCGTCGGCATGGTGGCCGGCGCGGCGGCGGACATGGCGGCGCATCCCTACCCGAAGGCCAGAAAAACCGCTGTTGGCAAGGCCATGCAGCGGATGGGTAACGCTCTGGACTCGGCGCTGGTCACTGTCACGTCCATGCTGCACTGAGGTATCGCACAGGCAGGCGGCGGAGGGGAACGCTCCTTCCGCCGCCGCTCTGTGTAAAAAAAGCGGCGTTTTCCGGGAATTCTATCTTGACAAGGCCGCTTTTTTTGTTATAATAGTCAGTGCTGTTCGTCGCAGAACTGAATATATGCAGTGGTATCGAAGAGGTCATAACGAGCACGACTGGAAATCGTGTTGTCGTCAAAAGCGGCACGAGGGTTCGAATCCCTCCCACTGCGCCAACGAAAAACCCTGTAACCATGCCGGTTACAGGGTTTTCTTTTATGCCAAAATGGGGGTTTGACCATAATTTTGACCACAAATGTGGCTACTGACCCTGTTTTTCCTCGCCTTTAGCGAGTCCTCTGAAATGCTCCTGTATACCACCTACCACCTCGCGTTGCCGCTTCTCCGAAGGATGGGCGTACACGTCGAGCGTCATCGTTGCCGTGGTGTGGCCCAGCATGTCCTGCAGAGATTTCACGTCCGAGCCGATGGCGATCGCAACGGTGGCCAAGGTGTGCCGCAAGTCGTGGGGACGCAAATCCGGGCGCCCAATTTTTTCGGCAATTCTCTTGAAGTGCTTGTAGAACGTCATCGGGATTATATAGCGGCCAAGGTCGTTTGTGAAAACCAAATTCCACTCGTTATCCCACAGTTCGCCGGCCAGCTTCGCATTTTCCTCCTGCCGCTTTTTCTCGTCTTCCAAGCAGGCTACCGCATCCTCCGTTAAGTAAACTGTGCGCTGCTTTTTCGTTTTTGTCGCATTTTTGATGAAGTATGTACCGCTCTTCTGGCGGTCCTTCTGGAGCTGCTGCTCAACAGTAATGCACTTGCCTTTGAAGTCCACCTTGTCCCATGTGAGTCCAAGACATTCGCCCTCGCGTAAACCGGTGTAAAGGCAAAACGCGTAAGCGTTTTTGAACTCTGAGTCCGCTTCGATGGCCTTCAGAAATGCCGGGATTTCACCGTCGAGCAGCGGAGTAATTTTATGTTTTTTACACTTTTCAATGTCTAAATTTTCGCAGGGATTTTTGGCAATGATACCCTTCTTAATGGCATAGGCTAAAGCCGTATGGAGCACCGTGATGACGTTCTTGACGGTCTTCGGGGAGAGCTTTTTCTTTGACAGTGTTTCTGCCATATCTTCGATGTCGCCCGGCTGCAAGCTCTGCACACGAATCCCGCCCAAATTAGGGTTGATATGATTTTTGATAATCCCGATATAACTCGCAACGGTCAGCGGTTCCCGCTTCGTTTTAATTCTTTTCTCGAACCACTCATTTACGCACTCCGCAACCGTTGTTGTGCTATTATCGCAGTAGGAGCCCTGTTTGACTTCGTAGAGGAAGGCGATGGCTTTGTCCATCGCCTCCTTTTTTGTTGCACCATAGAAGCTCTTGTATTTACTTTTGCCATCGCTGCCGAACCGCCGCGTATCAAGGGCGCGAGCCTCATAACGACCGTCTTTCCGCTTGAAAGCGCTAATACCGTCTCTGTCAGAACACTTTTTGTTCATAGTCCTTCATCCTTTCCAAAAAAATGTATTCAAACATACGGCATCGCAGCCAAGGTGCTAAGGGGAAAATCAATATTGGAAAGGGTTGTTTTTTAATTAAAAGATAATCTTAGGATGAAGGATACAGTAATTATTTATTTCCAGTATTCGTTGCCGTTGTCATCCACTCGCGTATAAGAAGCGATTTTTCTCTCTGCTTCTGCAAAGAACAGCGGAAGTCCCGACCCCGGCTCAATAGTCACAAACGGAGAAACCACGTCGCAGCCTGTAGCTGTAACGCACAACATTTCAATATATGCCAAAGCATCACAAATTCTATTCTCCAAATACTGTTTTTCAAATTTAATTCGTAAAGAGCGTAGTTCTTTAGCGTCTTTCCCAGCAGCTCCCTCTGTGTTTGGCATCACTTTTTGTACTTGAGATATCGCACTCTCAATATCTCTAAATTTACCCAAAATGCTTTCAAGGTTTTCTCCGCTGAGGAAATTATAGAAGCTCATTGAACCATCTTGGCTCTCTTTTCGCGCAGAGCTGCAAATACGATGTAATGCCTCAACTGCGCTGGGGCTCAGTCCCGTGTACTTAGAAACTTCATCATCGGATATACGGCGGGTAGGTGTATCTATCACGCCAAGCAAATAATCCGCCGATACATGATACGTTTCTACAATTCTCTTAATGTACTCCCCGCTTGGAATAGACTTTCCTTGTCGCCACTTGGTGATTACTGCGGGAGAAACTTCAAGTCGAGTTGCTGCCGTTACCGCCGTTTCCTGATTATGCATGAGTAGCTCGTTAAACCTTCCCGCAAAGTCATTGGTCTCACGAACGAATACAGGTCCCACCATGTATTTTACCTCCATTCCGTCGATGCCTTAATTATACCACAAACACAGGAAATGTCAACACATTAAAATATATTCATCTTTGTAAAATTCCTATTGACATGATAATCGTGTTGTAATATTATATAATCATAAAATCAAATGGCAAAATTTTTACGCATGGAGGTTTCTATGAAAAAACTAACGCTTTCTATCCAAGAGGTTGCCAACGTTCTTGGCGTTTCTCGCCCCACAGTTTATAAACTCGCCCAGATGCCCGATTTCCCTGCGTTTCATTTGCGTGGGCGCGTTGTCATCTCCGCTGATGGGCTCGAAAGATGGGTCGAGGTGATGAGTCAGAAAGGGGTCGGTGCTGTTGGATAAAGGCAATCTTGTCCGAGCCAGACGCGGATCTTCAATCCGCGTCTGGCTCCCCCTCACTAACAGAGGGGTAACGAGTACAAAGAAACAACTAAAACAATAAGGAGCTGATTTTATGAGTAGTAACAACACCATTACTATCGACTATGTATCGTTTGTGTGGGACACCAAGACGGTGCCGGAGGCCATCAACGAACTTGGGCTTTCATCCTCTACTTGGACAATGCGGGCAGGGCACTATCCGTACGCGCACATCCAGCGAGCGGGGAACATCTCCATTGCTTATGACAACTACAACGAACGCGGCGCGTTTGTCACCCTGACATCTCAGGGCTGCCGGGAATTTGAAAATCTTTCTTCTATCGGTTGGGCCGACCTCTTCGGAATTATTCGCAGCGGAGAAGGCCACATGACGCGGTTGGACATCGCTTTTGATGACCACACTGGTATCCTTGATATGCAGCGCATGAAGCGCGACCGCGACGTGGCCAATTACCGTTCCCTTCTCTCCTATACTGCGGAGCATCGCTCCCACAAGGAGAATATCATGGGAATGTCCCTTTATTTCGGCGCGAAGGGTTCCTGTACGAACATTCGCATCTATGACAAGGATGCCGAGCAAGGCAGCTTGGGGACGCATTGGATTCGTGTAGAGCTGCAGCTTCGGGACGCTTATGCTGATACCGTTGTGAAGTCCGGTTTATCCATCCCGTGCATTTTTTCCTCCGTTCTCAAAAAGTACCTCGTGTTTCTGCAGCCTAACCCTACAGACAGCAACAAGTCCCGCTGGCCGGTTGCGCCTTATTGGAACGCCCTCCTTGAAGGCGCACAGACGCTCACTCTGTCGTGTCACAGGGATACATGCAGCGATGGGCAGAGCCGCATCACCAACCTGCAGAACGTACTGAGGAGCTTTGCCCGCGACAATGGCTGGGCGAGTACGGCGCACATTGTCTGTAAGACCGCCCACAATGACGGCTATCCCTTACGCATGGTGCGGAGCGAACGCGGAGCATCCGCTTGATCTGCACAGCCCGCATATTCGCCCCAGCCCCGCTGTGCCGCGCCGCAACGGGTTCAGGCAGGGCAGCGCATCTCGCGCTTACCACGCCCTACCTGAGCCCCCTGTGCGGACGCACCCCCGCACGCCGCTGATCACCGGCGCAGGCGAAGTGCTTCGCGTGCCTGAGGCTTCATCTAATCTGAACAGCTTTTTGCGGTGAGGTCGATAGCGAAATCTATAAATGAAAATAGAAGGCAAAAACAGGAAGGAGTTCCACTCCTTCCTGTTTTTGCCTGAGAGTCTTCTGCGAAGCATCAACTGTCCTTTAGAGCTTTTCTGAGCCGTACTGCGAGGGCCTGTAGGACAAGGAGCATACGGGTAGCCCACGCTTATCCACCCGTCTGAGCCCCTGTACGGGCGCAAAGCGTGTACCTCATGAATAGGCGCTACTTGCAGCAGTCATCGCAAAGAGCACGAATGTCACTTATCACATCATCCCAAACAATACTTGCTGCATAGTTGTTTTTTCCTTGGTATCTTTCCCATTGTTCCCGCATCAGGGGGCTTATTCGGATTTCATCAAGCGTTCGCTCATATAGTGCCAGTGCCTGCTCACTGCCTCGTTTGCGGGCAGTCGCAGTAAGGGCTGCCGCAAGGGTGGCTTTGTCAATCTCCAGTCCTGTATCCTGCAAAACATACAAATCGTAAAAATCGCGCAGCCGCGTATTCAGAACCGAGCGCGACAATACCGTTTCTATCTTTTCCGCCAGCACCGTTTCAAGGTTATACGCCCAAAGAGTGATATACCTCTCTTCGAACATCAACTTGTATTGGTAGTTGACAGCGGCTGGCGTAATCGCGTCTCCCGTGGATATATCGATTTTCAGCGGTATTCGAGTTGCGTCTAAAAACGCATTGAGGGAAATACGGACACCGCTATACTCCGCATCATCCATAATCGTCCCAAAATCATTGATTTCAAAGCGGATATTGTCATCAACAGGCACAGCAATGATTTCTTCAACCATTGCTTTTGCGGCTATCGTATCCAGCGGCATATTGCGAATACTCGTATCAATATCCATAGTGGCGCGGTTTTCAAGGCCCACCAAGGCAGATACAAGCATCCCGCCCTTTAAGATGAAATTATCCCTATGCTCCGACAGAGATACTCGCTCTAAGAATCGTTCCATACCATAATTGCGTATCAGTAGTTGTGCCTTGGCACTATCTCCTCGTGCCATGTTTCGGACTTTGTCCTTAAGCTGCCGTGAAGTCTTAATCATCAGAACAACACCCCCATCACCTCGTTCACTTGTTTTTCCATTCGCATGACCGATGCATAATGGCTTAAGTTGACAAGATTTTTGTCTTTCTTTTTCATATATTCCCTTATTGCATAGTTGAATGCTGCGCTGTCCATGTCTGACCGCTTGCGGATTATATCACAAATCGTCCGCTCCATATCATAGGCACGGACAAAATGGCCGCCATTTGAAGAAATCAGACAGATACCCATGGCATACCAGTCCGCTTTTGTATAATAGACCTTTACACCCTTTTCCACCAATCCTCTGCTGTTGTAATTTGCCGCAACAGTAACAGAAAACGGCAGCGGCTCCTTCTCGGCGAGGTTGTGCAGATATAGCGCCGCTTCATGTGAGAAGACTGCTTTTGGGAACTGCGCTTGCAGCAGGTACATCTCATCCGGGAACACATCGGGAGACACATAAACACCGTGTGCGGCCTTTTCCAGCCCACGTTCCTTTATATACCGATAGAAAGCGTCTTTCGTGACACCGGCAGCCAAAACATCGGAGGTTTTCAGAACGCCTTGGTTTTCAAGAGACAGTTTTTCGATTACATCGTTTTTCAAGCCTATCACCAACTTTCACGCTGATATTATACGGCAAAACCAGCGTGAAAGTCAACTGCATAATGCTTTTTTGCATCGGGAGTTTATTCACAACGCACCAGCTATGCTTTGAGATGCTTCTTGCGCCCTCGGCACAGTCGGAAGGCGCATACCTTAGCTTGCCACGCCCCAACTGAGTCCCCATGCGGATGCATCTCCGCACGCTGCTGATCTCCGTGCAGCAGCGGAGGGTTTCGCGTGCCTGAGCCTTAACCCACATCTCGCTTCGCATAGCAAAAGAGCCACCTGCTTCTCCGGCAGGTGGCTTTAATTTTCACTTGATACTTCTACAGGGTCAGAAACACTTTCGATAACGACCGAATTGCTGCCGCCATCCGCATCCGCTGCATACACGGACGTCGGGAGCAATCCAACCACCATCACCAGCGTCAGCACCATAGCTACTACGCCACGCAGCTTCTTGTGTTTCATGGTTTTTGAAATCTCCTTTCAAGAATTTTGAAGATTAACCGGTCAATCGACTATTACACAAACGTGATATTTTGCCAAGTTCGAGGTGTGAAAAAATCGAGAGGCCGACGCTCTCCATATACTGATAGACGTACTGTTTGTACTCTTTGATCGAGTTAATCAGAGTTTTGTAATACTGTACAGTTACACCGAAGATTTTTATGATCTGCATTCCTCTGACATATTCTACTGTTGCCGCACTCATTTTTTGAAGCGCCGCTGAATAGCCAGACAGAAATTCAGTACCACCGGACATTTTACGGTACTGAAGAACACCAATCACAGTTGTAAGGATCAGGAGAATACCAAGGCGATAGTCTATTGCAAACATCAGCACAAACATTAACACCGGCGTCATAACAGCAGTGACGTTGTCCGGAATCAAATGGGCCACTGTTTTGTGTGTTTCTGCTGCGTTATCATCAATAATTTTTCGAATCTCTCCAGAGCTGTTATGGTCAAAAAAGGAAGAAGAGGCATCCAATAATTTATGAAGCCCATTTTTCCTTAAGTTTGTTTCAAGCCGGAAGCCTAAGTAGTGGGAACACGTTGCCGATGCAATGTTGAGAATGCCTCGTAAAATCATAAGTATGACTACAATAATTGCGTCATACATAGCCTTCTCATATACGGGAATAACCAGAATAGACACAATGGACTGCCACAGAAACCAATATGCTCCCATATATGAGCAGACGGCAGCGGCAGATAGTGCCATGGAGAAATATGCCAAAATTCTTTTATCTGGGACATAATGAAATAGTTTTTTATATAAACTGCGCATTGACTTCAAATATACACCTCTTTTTGATTAAAAACGTTTTGACATACATCAACTCTTTCATTATAATTAGTTGTAGCTAACTGTAAAGGGAAAAACAGATATAAAGTCTAAACAAGGTATTAATAAATCTAAACGAGGTATCTTTGGGAGGAGCCAATGATAGAAGTTAAACGAGATGATTTCTTTGTTGAATCGATAAAGAATCCAATAGAGCACGGAACATATTATAAGATCAACCCAAAATATGGAACCGGATTTCAATGGACGAGTGAGGTTCACCACGATTTCATCATTACAGCGACAGATATAAGATTTAACCAGGAAACTATTGTCGGAGAACATATTGGGTCTGGTTATGTACTTGCTCTCTATATTAGTGGCGCAGGAGATGAATTCTATCCATATCAAAATATTTCTCCGAATACATTGCGCTGCTATGAACCATCTGAAAAGTATAAAGCTATTTATCATCCTCAGATTCCATTAAGATGTATTACCGTGCAGGTTGACCAGGAATTTATTGATCAGTATCTCCAGGAAATTTCCGGTGATCTTGAAGTGAACTTTTCTGATTTTTTCAAAGAAAAAGGGAAATTCTATTTACCAAATGTTAATCATGCTATGCAAAGCCTATATGAGTATCTGCTTTCCATGAAAGCGTCCAGAATTACAGTAGAAGCAAAAATATATGAAATCATCTCTTATCTTGCTTCATATTTGAAAGAAAACAGACTAAATGAAGAGAATGGCCAGCCCATTAACAAAACAGATTTGCAGGCATTAGCTGAACTAACGCATTACATGGACGAACATTACAGTTTTAATATTACGTTGCAGACGCTTTCCACCATTGCATGTATGAGTGAAAGCAAAATGAAAAAGCTATTTAAGTCAGTTTATAATATGTCCATTACTGAATACATTCAGAGGAAAAGGATCTCTGTAGCCGAGCATATGCTTATTCAGACCGACCTCACCATTGCGGAAATTTCAAGAATTGTTGGATACTCCAACCCCAGTAGATTGATTGAAATATTCAAAAGGTATTATGGATTTACTCCCTCAAAATACAGAAAATAAAAGTGTTATACTAATTTGGATAAACCTAACCCTCTAAAAATCAACCAAATCAATCGTTATGAGGTGACGCATACAAGCGTCACCTCATTGCCCTTATCTCTTCTTTATTTTTTTCCGCATTGTGCCTATCGGAAAGGATTCAAAGTGCCGCTAAATTTTCCCGTGCAGGCATCTGTCCCGCCG
>URHT01000027.1 GCA_900547745.1 uncultured Eubacteriales bacterium
TGCTTTTCGTTTCGTTCGTTGTTTAATTTACAAGGTACACGTCCCACGCGGAACAGTCATTATCCTATCACATACCTCCCATATTGTCAAGTTATTTTTTCAAAAATATGCAATATTTTTTTCAGGAATTTCAGCTTCTATTTCCGGTTCTATTTCAGGCCCGGAAATTCCCGGCAAACAGGGCGTTTTCGGCCGGACGGCTGTAAATATCTTCCAATTCATGCTGGTGATAGAGGTAACCGGGATCGTCAAAATATTTTGCGCCGGAGGGACAGCCCTTCACGCAGGCGCAGCACTTGATGCAGATGCCGTTGACCTGCGACACATCGGCGGGGTCGATGCTGCCCATGGGACAGCGGACGGCGCACAGGCCGCAGCCGCTGCATTTTGTCATGTCCGTTCTGGGCTTGACCTTCAGAATGTTGATGGGCGCGCCGTGACGGTCGCGGGGGGTGTAGTAGGGGCGGAGAGGCTCCTGCCCCGCCACGGGGACGGGGACGGCGGGCAGCGCGGCAAGGTCTTGTATCTTTTGAGCCGCAGCGCGGGCAAGGTTGTCCATCTGCGTCATATCCGCCGCATTGGGACGGCCGGCTCCCAGCGTGCGGGAGAAGCTGTGCTCCCCCACAAAGGCGGCGGCCGCCACAGGCATGAAGCCGTTGGCGGTGAGGATGTTCCGCAGCTCCATCAGCGAATCGTCAAAGGCCCGGTTGCCGAACAGCACCACCGGCACCGCCGGTGTGCCGCTGCCGCGGACTTTGCCGGTGAGGTAGGGCAGCAGGACGTTGGGCACGCGGCCCGCGTAGGTGGGCGTGCCCAGCACCACCAGCTCGTCCGGGCCGAAGGTCAGATCGGCCTGCCGGGCGGCGGGGGGGGTGAAGTCGAACGTCTCCAGCGGCACGGACAGCGCCGCCGCCAGTCCGGACGCGATGCGCCGGACGGTCTTTTCCGTGGTGCCGGTACCGCTGAAGTACACGGCCCAAACGCGCTTGGGCTGCATGAAGGTTCCTCCTCTGCTTTCTGTATCGTTCTCCGTATTTATATATAGGTGGTCACAGCTTGAAATCGTCCTCGGTGAGGCGGGCGGCGTCCAGCTTGGCCGGGCGGGGCGGCACCCGCTTCAGCGGGTCGTATCTGAACGCGCCGCAGCGGTCGGACGCAGGCACCACGCCCCGCCTGACGCAGGCCACCTGCTCATCGTTGATGCGGTTGCCCCGGGCGCAGTAGGCGCAGCGGGGGTCGATGTTCTTGCGAAACAGCATAGCCTTACCTCACAGTGTGTACAGCTGCACCGCGCCGTCGGCGGCGGTGGCGCTGATCTGGGTGATGGGATGCTCGAAGCTGTCGATGATGCGGGAGGCCATGGGATCCTCCAGCTCCTTCTGGATCAGGCGGCGCAGGTTGCGGGCGCCGTAGGTCATGGAGTAGGACTTCTCCACCAGATAGTCCACCAGCGCATCGTCATAGCGGAAGGTATAGCCCTTGTCGCGGAGGGATGTGCGCAGCTCCTCCAGCATGATGCGGGCGATGCCGGAGAAGTTCTCCTTGGTCAGATGGTTAAAGCAGACGATCTCGTCCACGCGGTTGAGGAACTCGGGGCGCAGGAAGTCCCGCAGGGCCTTCATGGCGCGCTCCTTCCCCTGCTGGTCGGCGCTGCCGCCGAAGCCCACCGCGCCGGCGGACTTGGTGTCGGAGCCGGCGTTGCTGGTCATGACGATGACGGTGTTCTCGAAGTTCACCTTGCGGCCATGGGCGTCGGTGATCTGGCCATCGTCCAGAATTTGCAGCAGCACATTGAGCACGTCGGGGTGGGCCTTCTCGATCTCGTCGAACAGCACCACAGAGTAGGGCTTGCGGCGGATTTTCTCCGTCAGCTGGCCCGCCTCGTCATAGCCCACATAGCCGGGGGGCGAGCCGACAATGCGGGAGACGGAGTGCTTCTCCATAAACTCGGACATGTCCAGACGGATCAGAGACTCCGGCGCGTTGAACAGGTCGTCGGCCAGCTGCTTCACCAGCTCCGTCTTGCCCACACCGGTGGGGCCAACGAAGATAAAGCTCACCGGCTTGTGCTTGGGCGAAATGCCTACCCGGTTGCGGCGGATGGCGGCGGATACGGCGGCAATGGCCTCGTCCTGCCCCACCACATGGGCGCGGAGGCGCTGATCCAGCTCCGCAAGGCGCTTGAATTCCTCCTCCTTGATCTTGCTGGCCGGGATCTTCGTCCACATCTCGATAACGCGGGCGATGTTCTCCATGGTCAGCTGGGGCGTACCCTTGGCCCGGATCACATTCAGCTCATCCGTGACCCGCAGCTCCTGACTGCGCAGCTCGGCAATACGCTCGTAGCGGCGATCCAGCTCCTCCTGCGTGAACTCCTGCCCGTCGGCGGGCTGGGCGGACATAAGATTCTCCCGCTCAAAGGTGAGGTTTTCCAGCTCCCGCTCCAGCTCCATACGGCGGTTGATGTCGGGGTCGTGGAGGTTCTTGTCGGAGCAGGCCTCGTCGATGAGGTCGATGGCCTTGTCCGGCAGGTAGCGGTCGGTGATGTACCGTTCGGACAGCAGCACCGCCTGACGCAGCACCCCCTGGGGGATGGAGACGCCGTGGAACTGCTCGTAGTAATGGGCGATGCCCTGTAAAATTTTCAGGGTGTCCTCGATATTCGGCTCGTTGACGGTGACGGGCTGGAAGCGGCGCTCCAGCGCGGTGTCCTTTTCGATGTGCTTGCGGTACTCGTTGAAGGTGGTGGCGCCGATGACCTGTATCTCGCCCCGGCTCAAGGCGGGCTTGAGGATATTGGCGGCGTTCATGCTGCCCTCGGCGTCGCCGGCGCCCACGATGTTGTGTACCTCGTCAATGACGAGGATGACGTTGCCGGCCTTGCGTATCTCCTCGATCAGGCCCTTCATACGGCTTTCAAACTGGCCACGGAACTGGGTGCCCGCCACCAGCGCGGTGAGGTCGAGGAGGTAGACCTCCTTCTGCCGCAGCTTGAAGGGCACGTCGCCGGAGACGATGCGCTGGGCCAGACCCTCGGCAATGGCGGTCTTGCCCACGCCCGGCTCGCCGATGAGGCAGGGGTTGTTCTTCTGGCGGCGGTTCAGTATCTGCACCACGCGCTCGATCTCCTGCTCGCGGCCAATGACGGCGTCCAGCTTGCCGTCCCGGGCGCGCTGGCTCAGATTGATGCAGTAATTGTCCAGAAACTTGCGCTTCTGCTCCTTCTTGCGGCCGGCGGGGGGCTGCTGGCCGGCGCTGCCGCCCTCGCGGGGCTGCTCCGCCGGCGGATTGCCGTTGTTGAACAGGCGGTTCAGGAACGGGAAGGTGGCGGTTTTGCCGCTCTCCTCGTCGTCCTCGTCCTCGCCGCCGTCGGGCAGGTCGTTCATCTCCTCCGCGCCGCCGAAGGCCTGCATCATCTCGCTGTTGATGTTTTCCAGATCCTCCGGCGTGATGCCCATGCGCTTCATCATATCCTCCACCTGGGGCAGGCCCAGCTGGGCGGCGCATTTCAGGCACAGGCCCTCGTTGACCATCTCGTTCTTCTCGTTCATGCGGGAGATGAACACGACGGCCACATTCTTCTTGCATCGGGAACAAAGTGTAGGCTGCATAGTGATCCTCCATTATCCGTTGGGGTGGTATCAGTATTGCCAGCCGGGGACGCGGGCAAACGCGGCGGCGGCAGGGTCGTCAAAGTGATGTGATCAGCTCCATGGGGCTGTGCTCCGCGAAGAAGCGGAGGATGTAGGTCTGGCTGATGAGCTCCGGCGTGATCCACAGCTGGAGACGGCGCAGCAGCCAAACGGCGAAAAACAGCAGCAGCGCGCCCTTTACAAAGCCCAGCGCACCGCCCAGCACGGCGTTGATGCCGTGTACCACAGGCAGCTTCGTAAACAGGTGCAGCGGCGCCAGCAGCAGCCGCAGGATGAGCAGCAGCAGTAAAAAAGACATTAGATACACCACGGCATAGGCCACCGAATGCAGCACCGTGGATACCACGGCGGAAAGCAGCGTCTGCCCCACCTCCTGCGCCTTGTCGGTAACGCTCTGTACCAGCTCATCCAGCGTGTCGCCGGAGAAGCCGAACGTCTCCAGTATGCCGGCGGCGGCCAGACTGGGGTCTTCGCCGGCGGCATCGGCGGCGGTCTGGCCGTCCAGCTGCTGCTGGATCTTCTCCGTCAGGATGGGCTCCAGCCATTCGGCGGCAGGCTCGGCCAGCTGCTGGGCCAGCCATGCCGCCCCCAGCAGCGCCACGATGACGATGGCCACCCGTGCAAGACTCTGCACGAAGCCCTGCCGGATCCCCAGCACCAGTGCCAGCAGCAGAAATGCCGCCATGAATAGATCCACAAAAATAGCCATAGTTCTCCTTTGCCGTTACGGCAGATACAGACTGGCGGCGGTGGAGCCGGCCAGCACGGCGGAGCCGTCGGCCCGCATCAGCACCTGCCGCGCCTCGCTGACGGCGTCCAGCCGGGCGCACTCCGTCAGATTTTTGTCGTAGATGGTCATGTGGTCGCTGAACAGGACGGCGATGTAGCGCCCTGCGGCGGATATGCTCAGCACCTCGCCGTCCACGTCCAGCGAGGCCAGCGCCTGGCCGTCCGGCGTGACGGTGACGAGCCGGTGTTGGGTGCCGTTGCGGTAGCGGCCCAGCAGCAGCGCGGCGTAGCCGTCGCCGCCGCAGTCCACCCGGCGCAGATAGTCGCCGCCGCAGCTGTAGGCCGCCGCCACCTCGCCGGAGGTGGTCAGGAAGCAGATCTGCTCCTCCATGACGGCGCAGAACAGGCCGTCCATGGGGATCAGGTCGTAGATGAGACTGCCGGTCAGGGCGCAGGTGGCCTCCGGCGTGTCGCTGTTGGTGCGGTAGAACACCACATAGCTGGTGAAGACGCCGCCGCTCTGCCCCATGGTGACGGCGGCCAGCGTGCGGCTGTCGCCGGACAGGGCGGCGGTCATGATGAAGCGATCCGCCGAGCGGTAGGCGAACACCGGCCGGCCGGAGCCGTCATAGACCCGGACGGCGGCCTTGCAGCCGCTTTCGTTGCTGGTAACGGTGAGGTACCCGTCGTCGTTGAGGACGGCGGACAGTATCTCGCCGGCGGTGTCCAGCTTGTAGACAAGGCCCTTGGCCGACAGGACGTAGACCGTCCTGCCGCCCACATCGTAGGCGGCGGCGCGGGCGGTGCCGCGGGCCAGCGCGGGGGTCTGGAGCTTTACCGACTGGTCGTAGACCGTCTTGCCCGTCTCGTCCAGCACCGACAGCTGGTGCATGGACACGGAGACAAGGCTGCCCTCCAGCGAGGCGAAGCTGCCGGACTGGTCGCTGGCGTAGCGGTACAGCTGGGCGCAGCCGTTCTCGTCCTTCTCCGCCTTGGCGTACAGCACGCGGCGGCGCAGGCCGTCGAACTCGCCCCGGTCGTACAGGACGGACAGCACCACGGCGATGAGCGCCAGCAGCGTTACCAGTGCCAGCCAGAGAAAGCGCTTTTTACTTTTCTTCGCCACACGGCGGGGCGGCTCCTCCTGGGGGTTGCCGCCGCCGAAGGTCATGTCGTTCCGTGCTCTCTTATCCATTGAGTCGTTCGTCCTCGTACCATACGCGGGTGAGATACAGGCCGCCGGGAGGGGCCGTGGGGCCCGCCAGCGTGCGGTTGCCGGAATCCAGGATCACCGGGATATCCTCCGGCGCCAGCTTGCCCTCCGCCGCGTAGAGCACCGTGCCCGTAATGGCACGTACCATATTATACAAAAAACCGTCGGCGCAGACCTTCAGCTCCAGCAGCTCCCCGTTTCGGGTGACGCGGCAGTAGTGGATGGTGCGCACTGTGCTGCGGACATTGGTGCCTACGCTGCGCACGGCGGCAAAGTCGTGGGTGCCCTCAAACATCCGGGCGGCGCGATCCATCACCACCTCGTCCAGCTGCTTGGGGTAGAAGTAGGCCCGATCCACATAGAACGGGTTCTTGATGCGGGAGTTGTAGATGCGGTAGGTGTATTCCTTTTTGATGCAGGAGCCGATGGCGTTGAACTCCTCCGCCACCTCATAGGCCGCCTTGACCACGATATCCTCCGGGATGTGGGTGTTGGCGGCAAAGGGCAGTCTGTCCACCGGGATGCGGGAATTCGTGCGGAAGTTGGCCACATAGTGCTCGGCGTGGACGCCGGCATCGGTACGGCCGCAGCCGGTAAGCTTCACCGGCTCGCCGCAGACCATGCTCAGGCCGCGCTCCAGCGTCTGGGCCACGGAGATCTCCGTTTTCTGCACCTGCCAGCCGTGGTAGGCGGCGCCGTTATACATTAAGATCAGGGCGATGTTACGCAACGCGCCGCCTCCTTCTTTGTCAAAATCCGAATTTTTTCAGGACGATGATGCCCGCCGTCAGGAGCACGAAGGCCGCCAGAGAGAGCCAGTCCGCCCGGCGGTAGTGCAGGACGCGCAGAGCCGTGCGCCCCTCGCCGCCGTGGTAGCAGCGGCACTCCATGGCGGTGGCCAGCTCGTCGGCGCGGCGGAACGCGCTGATGAACAGCGGCACCAGAATGGGCACCAGCGCCTTGGCCCGCTGGAAGATATTGCCCGTCTCAAAGTCCGCGCCCCGGGCCTTCTGGGCGGACATGATCTTGTCCGTCTCCTCGATGAGGGTGGGGATGAAGCGCAGAGCGATGGACATCATCATGGCCAGCTCGTGTACCGGGAAGCGCAGCTTCTTCAGGGGTGAGAGCAGGTGCTCCAGCCCGTCCGTCAGGGCGATGGGGCTGGTGGTGTAGGTCATGAGGAACGTGCCCATGATGAGCATGACGATGCGCAGCACCATCTGCACGGCGGAGATGATGCCCTCCCATGTGATGTGGCGCAGCAGCCACACGTCCGCCACCGGCGTACCGCTGGTGAAGAACATATTCATGATGGCCGTGAAGGCCACGATGAAATAGACGGGCTTCAAGCCCCTTGTCAGCGCCCTCCACTCCACACGGGAGACGAGGATGCACACCGCCAGCACGGCGATCATGATGCCGTAGGTCAGGGGGCCTTTTGCGTTGAACAGCGCCACGATATACAAAATGACGCACAGCAGCTTTGTCCGGGGATCCAGCTTATGGATGGGCGTATCGCCGGGGAAAAACTGACCCAGTGTGATATCCTTCAGCATACGGCGTCGCCCCCCTTCAGCCGGAGCAGCGCATCGCGCAGCGCCTCCACGGTGTAAACCGCCGTATCCACCGGCAGGCCACGCTGCCGCAGGATCAGCGCCACCTTCGTCACCTGCGGGATATCGAGGCCCACCTGCTCCAGCTCATCGGCGCGGGTGAACACCTGACGGGGCGTGCCCTCCATGAAAACGTGGCCGTCGGACAGCACCGCGATGCGGTCCACGTTGCGGGCGATCTCCTCCATGCTGTGGCTCACCAGCACCACGGAGGCGTGCTTCGCCCGGTGATAATCCTGAATACGGGCCAGAATATCGTCCCGGCCACGGGGGTCAAGGCCCGCCGTAGGCTCGTCCAGCACCAGCACCCTGGGCTCCATGGCGATGACGCCGGCGATGGCCACCCGGCGCTTCTGGCCGCCGGACAGCTCGAAGGGGGACTTATCCAGCATGGCCTCCGTCAGACCCACGAAGGCGGCGGCGGAGCGGACGCGGCGGTCGATATCCGCCTCGTCCAGTCCCATATTCCTCGGGCCGAAGGCGATGTCCTTATACACCGTCTCCTCGAATAGCTGGTACTCCGGGTACTGGAACACCAGCCCCACCTGAAACCGCACGTCCCGGATCTTTTTGGGGTCGGCCCAGATGTCCCTGCCCTGCAGCAGGATGCGGCCCGATGTGGGCTTCAGCAGTCCGTTGAGATGCTGGATCAGCGTGGACTTGCCGGAGCCGGTGTGGCCGATGATGCCCAGAAATTCGCCGTCCATCACGGACAGGTTCATATCCTCCACGGCGCTGCGCTGAAACGGCGTGCCCGCCGAGTAGGTATGGGTCAAATGCTCTATCTGTAAGATCGGTTCCAAGGTTACTTCCCTTCCGCCGCGCCCAAAGCGCGGCAAATGGTATCGGCGCACTGCTCCACCGTCAGGCTGTCCAGTGTCACAGGCAGGCCCGCCTGCCGCAGGCCGTCCAGCAGCTCCACCGTGTCCGGCGCGGCAAGGCCGAAGCCGTGCAGCTCCTCCACCCGGGCGAACACCTGCCGGGGCGTGCCGTCCATGGCCACAACACCGTCGTTCATGACGATGACGCGGTCGGCGTCCTCCGCCTCGGACATGTGGTGGGTGATGAGCACCACGGTAATGCCCCGCTCCCGGTTCAGGCGGTGGACGGTGTCCAGCACCTCCCGGCGGCCGGCGGGATCCAGCATGGCCGTGGCCTCGTCCAGTACGATACATTCCGGCTCCATGGCGATGATGCCGGCAATGGCGATGCGCTGCTTCTGTCCGCCGGACAGCAGGTGCGGCGCGTGGCGGGCGAATTTCTCCATGCCCACGGCGGCCAGCGCGTCATCCACCCGGCGGCGTATCTCCGTTGTGGGAACGCCCAGATTCTCCGGCCCGAAGGCCACGTCCTCCTCCACCACATTGGCGACGATCTGGTTATCCGGGTTCTGGAACACCATGCCGGTGCGCCGCCGTATCTCCAGCAGCAGCGACTCGTCGCGGGTGTCCATGCCCGCCACATACACGGCGCCGCCGCCGGGCAGCAGCACCGCGTTCATGTGCTTGGCAAGGGTGGATTTGCCGGAGCCGTTATGCCCCAGCACCACCACGAAGCTGCCCTTTTCCACCGTCAGGGACACGCCGCGCAGCGCCGGGGGATTCGTCTCCCCCTCCGGGGCGGGGTAGGTAAAGGTCAGGTCTTTTGTTTCGATCATGATCGACATCTTGTTATATCTCCGTTCTTGGTCAATCGGCGCACCAGCGTCCCGTGGCGCCGCAGGGCAGCGCCATACCGGAATCGGTGCAGGGCAGGCCCAGCTCGTCCCACGTCACCTGTCCGCCGAATTTCCGGCCCACCAGCATTTGCAGGATATAGCCCAACACAGAGGGGGCAAGGCCCGTGGTGTAGCTGTTGAGGATGACGAACAGGGGCTTGTCCGACAGCACCTGCGCGCACAGGCGGACGAAGGGGTACAGGTTCTCCTCCAGCTTCCAGACCTCCCCGGAGGGCCCCCGGCCGTAGCTGGGGGGATCCATGATGATGGCGTCGTACGTCTTGCCGCGGCGTATCTCACGCTCCACGAACTTGGCGCAGTCGTCCACGATCCATCGGATGGGCGCGTCGGCAAGGCCGCTGAGCCGGGCGTTATCCTTGGCCCACGCCACCATGCCCTTGGCCGCGTCCACATGGCAGACGCTGGCGCCGGCCTTGGCGCAGGCCACGGTGGCGCCGCCGGTATAGGCGAACAGGTTCAGCACCCGAATGGGACGGCCCGCCGTGCGGATCCGCTCCATGGCAAAATCCCAGTTGGCGGCCTGCTCCGGAAACAGCCCGGTGTGCTTGAAGTTCATGGGCTTGACCTGAAACGTCAGATCCTTGTAGCGGATGGGCCAGCTCTCCGGCAGCCTGCCCTTGTCCCAGTGGCCGCCGCCGGTGGAGGAGCGGGCATACCGGGCGTTGGCGGACTTCCACCGCCGGTCGCGGCGCTCCGTGTCCCAGATGGCCTGGGGGTCGGGGCGCACCAGTATCTGCTGCCCCCAGCGCTCCAGCTTTTCGCCGCCGCCGCAGTCCAGCAGCTCGTAATCCCGCCAATCCTTTGCGATCCACATACAGGCCGCACCTCCGCGTTTGAGATAGTAAATCAGCTTATTATACAACGCGCCGCCGTGGCCGTCAACCGTGGAAAATGGGAAGGCCCCTCCGGAAAACCGGAGGGGCGCGGGGTCATGTGCCGTTCCTGTCGCCTTTCGTCAGGCCGGTGATGGCGTTTTTCACGCCGGTGAGGCCCTTCTCCGCCGTTTTCAGGCCCTGACCGGCGGCTTTCTTCAGCTCCGTCTTCACATCCACTGCCAAACGGCGGAATATCTCGGCGATGATCTTCTTATCCTGCTCATCCGCGCCGCTGTACTGCTTCAGCAGAGCCGCGCCGCCGGCCAGACCACCGGCGCGGAGATCGTCCAGCGTCCGGGCCTTGCCGGACAGGCTCAGCACATCGAACAGGGCGTCGGAGAACTGCTCCCGCTCCTGCGGGGTCATGGAGCCGATCCACTGGCGCAGCACGTCATCGCTGAGCTTACCCATCTGGGAGCGCTGGCCCAGATGGACGAAGCGGGGCCCCAGAACGCTCCACGACATGGGCTCGTGCTGCATGACGGAGCGGTTGGTGCTGTCGATGACGGCGTAATCCTCCGCGTGCTCCAAAAGGACGCCCACGATGGAGGACTCGGGGATATAGGTATGGAGCTTGCCGGCCACGCGGCGGTAGGCGTCGGAATCCACCATGTCGTGGGAGAAGCCGGGGCCGTCGTTGTTGTAGGCAGCCAGCAGGCGCTGCTCCTGCAGCTGGGCGGGGATGTGGATGGCGGCCCACGCCGCCAGATTGCCGCCCTTGCTGTGGCCGGCGATGCGCAGCTTGCGATCCGGGCAGGCGGCGGCCATCTCCACGGTATAGGCCGTGGCGCGCTCCTGCGCCGGTACGGCGGCGAGGAAGCTCATGTTGAAGTCCTCCTTCCAGCCCACCAGCGAGGTGTCGGTGCCCATGAAGGACACCAGCAGCGTGTCATCCGGCAGCAGGTAGGACACGGCGTCGAACTGCATCTCCTTTGTCTCGTCCCACTCGTGGGTGAAGCCGAACATCCGCACCTCGCGGAAGCGCGCCGTCTCCGCCGCAAGGCGCATGAGGGGGATATAGTCCAGCTCCGAAAGGCCCAGCTGCTCGTCCTCCTCCGTCAGGCGGGCGGCCACGTCCGGCAGCGCCACGGCCTTGGCGGGGTCTGTGGTCCTGAGATCGTCGAAGCGGCGAAAATTCAGGTAGGAGATGATGCACAGCACCAGATCGTCCACCTCGTTGAAGCCGTCCTGCGCGAAGGTCAGGTCGCCCCGCCAGCGCAGATAGTCCATGACCGTTCCGTTTTTCTCCATACATACCTCCTGCCGTCCGGTTGGGGAATTGCGGTCATTATAGCACAGTTTTTCCGGGGAGACAAGCGGTATACGGCGCAAAAAGGGGCGGCATGACGCCGCCCCTTTTTCGGTGATCTCAGCCCGGAGGCCACGTCATGTCGCGGCCGGCCAGCACATGGAAGTGCAGGTGCTTGACGGTCTGTCCCGCCTGATCACCGCAGTTGTTGACGATGCGGTAGCTCTCCACCCCCAGCTCCTTGCAGATCTTCACGATGACCTCAAAGCAGTGGGCCACCACGGCGCTGTTGTCCGCCGTAATGGCGTTGGCGCAGCAGATGTGCTCCTTGGGCACCACCAGAAAATGGGTGGGCGCCTGAGGGGCGATGTCGTAGAAGGCGTAGCACTGCTCGTCCTCGTAGACCTTGCTGCTGGGGATCTCGCCATCGACGATGGCGCAGAACAGGCAATCGTTCTTCATGGTCTGTCTCCTTTCCTGTCAGTCATTTTTCACGTCTCCCCGCCCCGCGGGGCGGGGAGACAGGGTTTTCGTTTCAGCCCAGCTTCGCGGATACGAAATCGTCCACCGTGGCCAGCGCGTCGTCCACCTTCAGCAGGTCGGTGCCGCCGCCCATGGCGCTGTCGGGCTTGCCGCCGCCCTTGCCGCCGCACACGGCGGACACGGACTTCACCAGCTCGCCGGCCTTGACGCCCTTGGCCACGGCCTCCTTGCCGCAGACGGCCAGGAAGCTGACCTTCTCGCCGGTGATGCTGGCCAGCACCGCCACCACGGAGGGATCCTTGTCACGCAGGAAGTCGCCCATGGTACGCAGGGCGTTGGCGTCCAGCCCCTGACGGGTGCCGGTGATGATGTGCAGGCCGTCCACGGTCTTGGCGGACGCCATGACCTGCTTCGCCTCGCCCAGAGACGCCTCGGCCTTGAACTTCTCCACGGCCTGACGCAGCTCCTTCATCTCGTTGGCCTGCTGCTCCATGCGCTCCAGAATACCGCCGGGAGCCGTCTTGAAGAACTGAGCGGCCTTCAGCAGCGTAGCGCGGCCATGGCGCGTCTCCTCCAGAGACACCTTGCCGGTGGTGGCCTCGATACGGCGGACGCCGGAGGCCACGCTGCTCTCGGACTTGATGCGGAACATGCCGGTCTTGGCGGTGTTGTCCAGATGGGTGCCGCCGCACAGCTCCATGGAGAAATCGCCCATGGTCACGACGCGCACCGTCTCGCCGTACTTCTCACCGAAGGTGGCCACGGCGCCCCGTGCCTTGGCCTCCGCCAGCGGCAGCTCCTCGGTGACGACGGACAGGCCGTCCAGCACGGCGTTGTTTACCAGATCCTCCACCTCCAGCAGCTGCTGGGGGGTGATGGCTTCAAAGTGGGTGAAGTCGAAGCGCAGCCGATCCGGCTCCACCAGAGAGCCGGCCTGATGGACGTGGTCGCCCAGCACCTTCTTCAGCGCGGCATCCAGCAGATGGGTGGCGGTATGGGCGCGGCGAACGGCGCCGCGGCGCTCCGTGTCAATGGCGGGAGACACGCTGTCGCCCACATGGAGAGCGCCCCGCAGCAGCTTGCCGTAGTGCATATACTTGCCGCCCTTGTTCTTCTGGACATCCGTCACCACGAACTCCACGCCGTCGGCGGTGATCACGCCGTGGTCGGCCACCTGACCGCCCATCTCGGCGTAGAACGGGGTCTGATCCAGCACCACGATGGCGTCCATGCCGCTGACGATCTCCTCCACCAGCTGGCCCTCGGCCACGATGGCCAGCACATTGGCATCGTCCAGCTTGTCGTACTCATAACCGGCGAACACGGTGGCGGGCATGTCCTTGCCGAACTCCACGCCGGCCCAGCCCAGATCGCCCAGCGCCTTGCGGGCCTCGCGGGCGCGCTCCTTCTGCTCGGTCATCAGGGTCTTGAAGGCGTCCTCATCCACGGTCATGCCCTCCTCGGCCGCCATCTCCACCGTCAGGTCGATGGGGAAGCCGAAGGTGTCATACAGCTTGAAGGCGTCGCTGCCGGAGAACACCGTCTCGCCCTTTTCCTTATGGGCCGCCAGCATCTCGCCGTAAATGCGCATGCCGCCGTCAATGGTGCGGGCGAAGTTCTCCTCCTCGGTGCGGATGACCTTGGTGATATAGCTCTGCTTCTCCCGCAGGTCGGGGTACTGGCCCTCGTTCTCGTGTACCACGGTGTCCACCACCTGATAGAGGAACGGCTCGTTGACGCCCAGCAGCTTGCCGTGGCGGGCGGCGCGGCGCAGCAGGCGGCGCAGCACATAGCCCCGGCCCTCGTTGCTGGGCAGGATGCCGTCGCAGATCATGAACGTGGCGGAACGGATGTGGTCGGTGATGACGCGCAGGCTCACGTCGCGCTTGTAGCTCTCGCCGTAGTGGGCGCCGGTAAGCTCGGACACCTTGTGGGTGATGTTCATGACGGTGTCCACGTCGAACAGGCTGTCCACGTTCTGGCACACGCAGGCCAGACGCTCCAGGCCCATGCCGGTGTCGATATTCTTCTGCTTCAGCTCGGTGTAGTTGTTGTGGCCGTCGTTGTCGAACTGGCTGAACACGTTGTTCCAGATCTCGATATAGCGGTCACAGTCGCAGCCGACGGTGCAGCCGGGCTTGCCGCAGCCGTACTCCGGGCCGCGGTCATAGTAGATCTCGGAGCAGGGGCCGCAGGGGCCGGAGCCGTGCTCCCAGAAGTTGTCCTCCTTGCCGAAGCGGAAGATCCTCTCGGCGGGGATGCCGATCTCGTCGTGCCAGATGTTCCACGCTTCGTCGTCGCTTTCAAACACCGAGGGATACAGGCGGTCAGGCTCCAGGCCCACCCACTGGGGGCTGGTCAGGAACTCCCAGCTCCAGGCGATGGCCTCGTGCTTGAAGTAGTCGCCGAAGGAGAAGTTGCCCAGCATCTCAAAATATGTGCCGTGGCGGGCGGTCTTGCCCACGTTCTCGATATCGCCGGTGCGGATGCACTTCTGGCAGGTGCAGACGCGGCGGCGGGGCGGCTCCTCCTCACCCTTGAACCAGGGCTTCATGGGGGTCATGCCGGCGTTGATGAGCAGGATGGACTTGTCGTTCTGGGGCACCAGCGAAAAGCTGGGCAGACGCAGGTGGCCCTTTGTCTCGAAGAATTGCAGGAACAGCTCCCGCAGCTCGTTCAGGCCGTGATAGGGATGGCTCATGTTTTTCGTCTCCTTTATATCATAAATTTATTTGTTCTGCGTTCCATTGGGCGGCGCCGGAAAAAACAAATGCGCCCCGCGCCCTGCGTACACACAGGGGCGAAGCGCTGCTTCACGGTACCACCCTGATTCGGCGGAGGAACCGCCCTCTCAGCCGTCCGGTAACGGGGACGAAACGTGCCGCTCGTCGCGGCCGGCTCGGAAGCGGCTCCACGCTGCGCCGTTCCCGACGGGCTCTCACCCTCCCCGTCTCGCTTGGCGGCGGCCGCTGCGTTTCTTCTTCGTCATCGCCTTTCTAAGGATGCTGTTATTGTACCACGAACTGCGCGGTTGTCAACAGATGATTTGCCGAAATTTTACGATTTGTGGGATTTTCCCCTTGCCTTTCCCGCGCCGTCTGGTATACTGGAAAATCGGTGAATTTGTGAGAAAGGCGGCGTTTTCATGAAAAGACTGTCGGAAAACGACCATATCGACCTCTACCGCCATCTGGCGTTCTGCGCGGTGGGCGGCTTCTTCGGGTGCTACGCCGTGCTGGTACACGGCGGCATCATGGGCAACGCCCAGACCACGAACCTGCTGGAGCTGGTCATCGACCTGCTGCGCTGGCAGCTGCCGGACATGCTGCTGCATCTGGGGGCGCTGGCGCTGTATGTGCTGGGCACCATGCTGACGGTGCTGCTGCCCCACTGGTGCGGCGCGGACATGCACCGCGTCTCCCCCGCGATCACGGCGGCCATGGCGGTGGTGCTGTTCCTCCTACCGCCGGAGCTGGATCCGGTGGTGGCGCTGTACCCCATTTTCTTCGCCATGAGCATTCAGTGGAGCAGCTTCGCCGGTGCGCGGGGCTTTTACAGCTCCACCATCTTCTCCACCAACAACACGAAGCAGACATCGCTGGCGCTGGCCGGCTATCTGTGCGACCGTGACCGGGCACACCTGCGGAAGATGTGGTTCTTCCTGGCCACGCTGGGGTGCTTCCATGTGGGCGCGGCGTGGGCGTTCTGCGCGGTGAAGTGGTGGTTCACGAGGGGCGCGCTGGCGGTGCTGCCGCTGACGGCGTGGGGGTATTTTCTGGCGGTGTGCGAACGGCGGCACGAGGCCATGTCCGCCATCCCGGAGGACGCGGACGCGGACAGCGCCGCCCAGCCCGCCTCAAGCGTGTGAATACATAAAAGGGACGCCTGCGCGGTGCGCAGGCGTCCCTTTTATGTACGTTATTTGCCGCTGAGCGCCACCGCGTGGCGGACGAAGCTCATGGGCGGTACGGGCCGGGGCAGCTCCATGGTGAAGGTCATCTGGGGCGTTTTCGGCTCCAGCAGCACCTCCCCGTCCGGGCCGCGCATGGGCGGAACGGTGATGGTGAAGGGCTTGGTGTCCGGGCCGACCAGCTCCACCGTGTCGCCGGCGGCAAACTTATTGCGCAGGCTCATAGTGGCCACACCATCGGGGGTGCAGTCCGTCACCACGGCGCAGATCTGCCAGTCCCGCAGGTAGCGGGCGCTCTCGTAATACTGGCCGGGCTGGCCGTAGAAGAAGCCGGTGGCATAGTGGCGGTGGCTGATATGCTCCACCTCGTCCCGCCAGACGGGATCCAGCGGCTCGCCGGCGGCTGCGGCGTCCAGACAGTGGCGGTAGGCCCCGGTGACGATGGCGGCGTAGTACGCCGACTTGGCGCGGCCCTCGATCTTCAGGCAGTCCACGCCGGCGGCCATCAGGTCGCCCAGATGGTCGATCATGCACATGTCGCGGCTGTTCATGATGTAGGTGCCCTTTTCGTCCTCGAACACCGGGAAGTATTCGCCGGGGCGCTTCTCCTCCATCAGTGCGTACTGATAGCGGCAGGGCTGGGCGCACTGGCCGCGGTTGGAGTCCCGGCCGGTCATGTAGTTGCTCAGCAGGCAGCGGCCGGAGTAGCTGACGCACATGGCGCCGTGACAGAATGCCTCCAGCTCCAGCTTCGGCGAGACGCGCTGACGGATGGCGGCGATCTCCGCCAGGCTGACCTCCCGGGCCAGCACCACGCGGGACGCGCCCAGATCGTACCACGCCTGCGCGCAGACGTGGTTGGCGACGGACTGCTGGGTGCTGATGTGGCGCTGGCAGCGGGGGGCGTACCGCCCCGCCAGCGTGAAGGCTCCCAGATCCGCCAGAATGAGGGCGTCCACCCCCGCCGCGTCCAGCCTTTCCAGATGGGCGGGCAGCGCCTCCGCCTCGTCCCAGCGGGGCATGGTGTTCACCGTGGCGTGTACCTTGACGCCGTGGTCATGGGCGAAGCGCACCGCCCGGGGCAGCTCCTCGTCGGAGAAGTTGCCCGCGAAGGAGCGCATGCCGAAGGACGTGCCCGCCAGATAGACGGCGTCCGCGCCGTAGAGCACGGCCATTTGCAGTTTTTCCCAGTCCCCCGCCGGGGACAGCAGCTCCGGCTTCCGCATCAGGAGTAGATGGGCTGGTACTCCGCGCTGTTGACGAAGCGGAGATGCTCGTTGTAGTCGGTGAAGAAATGGCTCTTCTTATCGGTGCCCAGCGCGAAGAAGTAATAGTCCGTGTCCGCCGGGTAGATGGCGGCCTTGATGGCGCTGAGGCCCGGATTGCAGATGGGCCCCGGGGTCAGCCCCTCGTGGATATAGGTGTTGTAGGGGTGGTCGATGGTGGTGTCGAAGCTCTTTACGCCGTCATGCACCATGATATAGTTGATGGAGGAGCACAGCTGCAGCAGGCGGCCGCCCTTTTCGCTGTTGGGGTTCTCCAGACGGTTGTGGATGACGGAGCTGATGTTCTTGCGCTCGGTGTCGTCGCCGATGGACTCACGCTCGATGAGGGAGGCCATGGTGATGATCTGCCGCAGGTCGTAGGGGGAGTTCTTGATGTCCTGCAGCATCTGCTGGCTGATCTCGTTTTTGAACATGGTCAGCATGGTATCCACTGCGTACACCGCCGTCTTGTTCTTGTCGAAGGTGTAGGTGGTGGGGAACAGGAAGCCCTCCATGCGGTCGATGCTGCCCAGCGTGTCGGAGGACAGGAAGGAGTAGTTCTCGAAGTCGAAGTTGGCGCAGGCGTCCTCCAGCTCCTCCTTGGTGGCCACGCCCTTCTCCGCCAGCAGATCGATGATCTGGCGGACGGAGTAGCCCTCCGGGATGGTGACCTGCACCAGTCCCTGCGCGTCCATGGAGTCCTGCTTCCAGTCGTGCATGTTCACGATGAGGGAGCGGAAGTCCATGTCGCTGTTGAGCTTATAGGTGCCCGGCTCCACATAGCGGCTGTAATGCAGGAAGCCGCTGGCCAGCTTGAAAAAGCCCTTGGAATTCACAAGGCCCGCGTCCTTCAGCTTCGTGGCCACGTCGGACAGGGTGTCCCCCTCCTCCACGGTGATGTCCACCTCCACGGGGGCCTTGTTCAGCGAGCAAAGGTCGTTGACCAGCAGCCAGCCCACGCCGGCCAGCAGGCAGGAGCCCAGCACCACGCACACCAGATAGACGACCAGCCCGCCCCGGCGGCGGGAGCGCCTTCTGCTGCTGCGGCGATCCGGCTGCGCCGACTCCTGACGGCGCACCTCCCCCGCGTCCCACATGGCGGTGTCGTCCCGCCGGTCGTTTCTTTCATAATCGGACATAGCAGCTCCTTTCAGGCGGTCAGCCGATGAGATCGGCCACACACGCCATTACTTCGTTGTGGATATCCTCGATGCCGCGGGGCGCGCCGTCCCTTGCGCAGTCGATCCGCGTCCAGCCGCAGCGCGCCACCACATGGGCGGCATTCTCCCGGCAGCGGCGGAGGTACGCCTCGTCCCTCTCATGGATGTCGGCTTTAGTATGGGTGGCGGCCTCCCGCCGGCGCATCATCTGCTCCGCAGCCTCCGTGGGCATGTCCAGATACAGCACGCGGGTCGGCTCCGGCAGGCCCAGCAGGCGGTACTCGAAGTCGAACAGCCAGTCCAGAAAGGCGTCCCGCGCCGCCGGCGGCAGCTTGGCCGTCTGGTGGACGGCGTTGCTGGTGGTGTAGCGGTCGGCAATGAGCAGGCCGCCGGACTCGTAGAACCCGCCCCAGTCCTGCTTGTAGGAGGCGTAGCGATCCACGGAGTAAAACGTGGACGCGGCGTAGGCATTGACATCGTCGGGGTCGCTGCCGAAGGCGCCGCCCAGATACAGCCGGATCAGGGCGGAGGACTCCTCCTGATAGCGGGGAAACTCCAGCTTGCGGAACGGGACGCCCCGGCGCGTCAGCTCCTGACACAACAGCGCCGACTGGGTGGCCTTGCCGGAACCGTCCGTCCCCTCGAATACGATGAGTCTCCCCTGCATACCGTTCTCCTCCTCAGGACACAATGTCCCATGATGAGAGACATTGTACCACAGTTTTCCCCATTTGTCCATATCATAGACAGGAGAGCCGTCCCGGCATACCCGGACGGCTCCCGCAGGCTTATTGCGCGGCGGTCTTTTTCCGCTTTTCCTCGTAGACGGTGTTCAGGACGTACAGGATGACGCCGGCCCAGATGAAGAGGAAGCTCACCAACTTCTCACGGGTCAGGGCCTCCCCCATAATGGCGCCGCAGACGATGCCCAGCGACGGGCTGATGTACTGGCAGATACCGGTGGTCATCAGCGGCAGGTGGCGCACGCCGATGGCGTAGAACACCATGGGCAGGCCGGTGACGACGCCGCCGCCGATCATCAGCAGCTGCTTCAGAACGGTCATGCCGCCCATGCCGTCGTCCCCCATGCGGAAGAACAGGATGAACAGCAGCGCCACCGGCACCATCATCAATATCTCCGCAGAGGTGGAAACGATGGAGTCGATGGTCAGGCTCTTTTTGATGGCGGCATACACCGCGAACATCAGGGCCAGCGCGATGGTGACGTAGGGCACGCCGCCGAAGCCGGAGGTGCTGAGGACGATGCCCACCACCACGATGGCAATGATGACGAAGTGCCGCCAGCTCAGTTTCTCCTTGAAGATGAGGGCGCCCAGAGCGAACACCACCAGCGGCTGGATATAGTAGCCCAGACTGCACTCCAGCACGCGGCCGTTCTGGACGGCCCAGAGGTACACCATCCAGTCCCCGAACAGCAGCACGGAGGCGGGTATCTCCCGCTTGAGCACCTGCTTATCCCGGAACACGGCCCAAAGCCGGGGCAGCTTGCCCTGCACCTTCAGGATGCACAGGCAGCACACCGCCGCCCAGACGATACGGCAGGCCATGAGAAAAAACGTGTCGATCTGGCCGCAGAGGTTGGTACACAGGAACCAGTACAGCGGTTGGAAGCCCCAGAGCAGGAAGCACACGGCCATGGCCGACAGCCCCCTGCGGTAATCAACGGTCTGCATACATATCCCTCGCTTTTCTGCTGGAAACCGGGCGTTCCGCCCATTTACAGCGCATCAGAATTATGTTATGATAGCACCGGAAACGCTCTTTTGCAAGACATTTTTCCCGCGAAAAGGAGACAAATATGCAGATATTCGACATGGACGGCACCCTGATCGACTCCAACGGCATCTGGAAGGACGTGGACACCGCGTTTCTGGCCAAGCGGGGGCTGCCGTATACAAGGGCATACTATGAGGGCGTGGCCCACACCATCTTCCCGCTGGCGGCGAAGTTCACCAAGGAGTTCTGCCATCTCCCGGAGTCGGAGGAGGCCATTATGGCGGAATGGATGGACATGGCCGGCGACCTGTACGGCACGTCGGTGCCGGTAAAGCCGGGGGTACGGGCCTATCTGGAGAAGCTGCGGGACGCCGGGGAGCGGATGATGGTGGTGACCAGCGCCGTGCCGGTACACTGCCGCACCGCCCTGACGCATCTGGGGCTGATGCCGTACTTTGAGCGGATCGTCTTCGCGCAGGAGCTGCACCGGGAGAAGAAAGACCCGGCGCTGTGGCGGCTGGCGGCGGAGACGGCGGGGGTCAGTCCGGAGGACTGCACGCTGTACGACGACTCGGTGGAGGCCTGCCGGGGCGCCAAGGCCGCCGGGATGCGCGCCGTGGGGGTGTACGACCCCTTCTTCGCCGCCACGGAGACGGAGATGCGGGCGGTGTGCAGCCGGTACATCCGGTCGTTTGAGGAGCTGGTATAAAAAAGGCGGGACGCGGTGCGTCCCGTCTTTTTTATCAGAAGCTGCCGATGGGGATGGAGCCGTCGTCCCTCCCTTTTTCGATGGCGTCGATGCGGACGTAGTAGCCCCTGCCGCCGCCCATGTCCACATGGACGCGGTCGCCCACCTTGGCGCCCATGACGGCGCGGCCCACCGGGGACTCCTTGCTGATGAGGCCCTTGAGGGCGTCCTGGCGCAGGGTGGTGACCAGCTGGATCCGCCGGCTTTTGCCCAGATTTTCCATGAAGATCTCCACCGTGTCGTACAGTCCCGCCGTGTCGGCGGAGGAGCGATCCTCAATGACCTGCGCCGTCTTGATCATGCGCTGCAAATAGCGGATGCGGGCGTCGTTGCGATTTTTATCCTGCTTGGCGCATTTGTACTCAAAGTTTTCGCTGAGGTCGCCGAAGGCGCGGGCGGTCTGCACCTCCTCGATGAGCTTGGGGCGCAGCACCTGCACCCGGTAGTCGATCTCCTCCTGCATCTTCCGCAGGTCGCCGTGGGTCAGTTCGTCATGCATGGTCTTGTTCCTCCCATATCTCCGCCAGACGCGCCAGCGCCCGGGGCAGCTTTTCGATGTCGATGCCGGAATAGTTCATCACCAGTACATGGGGCGGCGCGGCGGCGGGGTCGCTGTAATATTCGGAGAGCATGGCCAGCCGCACGCCCCGCTGCGCCGCCAGACGGCGCAGCGCCCCGTCGGACAGGGGCGTATCCAGTGTCATCAGGAAGTGCAGGCCCGCGTCCTCCTCGGTGATGCGGGCGCGGGCGGCCAGCGGCCCGCCGCGGATACAGGCGATCACCGCGTCGCGCTTCTGGTGGTAGCGCTTGCGCATGCGGTTCAGGTGTTTTTCGTAGTAGCCCTCCGCCATGAACCGGGCCAGCGTGTACTGCTCGAAGCCGGAGACGGTGCTGGCATAGAAGCCCAGCTTTTCCCGGAACGCGGCAAGCAGCCGGTGAGGCAGCACCATGTAGCTGATGCGGATAGAGGGCGCGATGGTCTTGGAGAACGTGTTCAGATAAATGACCCGCCCCGCCTCATCCACAGAGAACAGCGTGGGGATGGGGCGTCCCACAAACCGGAACTCGCTGTCGTAGTCGTCCTCCAGAATGAAGCGGTCGGGGCCGCGCTCCGCCCAGTGCAGCAGCTCCTGCCGCCGGGCGATGGGCATGACGATGCCCGTGGGGTAGTGGTGGCTGGGGGATATGTGCACCACGTCGGCCCCGGCGGCGTCCAGCGCCGACACCGACAGGCCCGCCGCGTCCAGCGGGACGGATACCACCTCCGCCTGATTGCTGCGGTAGATGCGGGTGATCTTGCCGTAGCCGGGCTCCTCCACGGCGTAGCGCTTGTCCCGGCCCAGCAGCTGCACCAGCATGCTGTACAGCATCTCCGTGCCCGCGCCGATGATGATCTGCTCCGCGTCCACCGTCATGCCCCGGAACTGCCGGAGGTAGGCGGCGATGGCGCGGCGCAGCTCCGGCGCGCCCTGCGGCGGCATGGCGTGGAGCAGGCCGGTGCCCTGCTCCAGAATGGTCTGGCGCATCAGCCGCGCCCAGACGGTAAAGGGGAAATCCTCCGCCGCGATGGAGTTGGTGACAAGATCCATCTCCCAGTGGTGCTCGGCGGGGGGCGCGGCGTCCTGCCGGGGGAGCTGAGCCGTCAGCGGGCGCTGGACGGGGCTGACGTAGTAGCCCTTCTTCTCCATGCCGTAGATGTAGCCCTCGGCCATCAGCTGCTCGTAGGCGTTCTTCACCGTAATGACGCTGACCTCCAGATGGGCGGCCAGCGCCCGCTTGGAGGGCAGCTTCTCCCCCGCCGCCAGCCGTCCGGTGAGGATATCGGCCTTGATGCAGCGGTACAGCTGTTCGTACAGACTGACGCCGCCGGTTTTTGTCAGTGGATAGGTCAGCATGGCGTCCTCCATCTGGTATCAACAAGAAAAATCAAAATGGATATTTTAATAATACCAGTTACGACTATAATACAACTTGACCGCGATTGCAAGGGCTTTTTCGCCCGAGGCGGAAAGTAATTTGTGAGGTGCAAGACCATGTCCGACAAAAAGATCAGAACGATGGTAATGGCCGCCGTGCTGGCGGCGCTGGCCTGTGTGGCCACGATGGTGGTGCAGATCCCCTCCCCTATGAACGGCTTTGTAAATCTGGGTGACTGCTTTGTGCTGCTGAGCGGCTGGCTGCTGGGCCCGTGGTGGGGCGCTGCGGCGGGCGGTATCGGCTCCATGCTGGCCGATCTGCTGCTGGGCTACGGCCACTATGCGCCGGGCACGCTGGTCATCAAGGGTCTGATGGCGCTGGTGGGCGCGCTGGTGTTCAAGGCCTTCGGCAAGAGCACGGTGGGTACGCTGGTCAGCGGCGTGGTCAGCGAGGTCATCATGGTGGCCGGTTACTTCGGCTATGCCGCGCTGCTGCTGGGCAAGGGCATCGGTGCCGCGGCCAGCATTCCCGGCAATCTGGTGCAGGGCGCTGTGGGTCTGGTGGCCGGATTCCTGCTGATGCAGGTGGCCCGCCGCACACATCTTGAAGAAAAGGTCAGCGTGTGATATACTATATGGCGAGCCGGAGAGCGGCTCGCCATATTCTTTTGAATTTACGTTGAACGAGGTGTTTTTTATGGCAGGTATCGTGCATGAACTGGAGCAGAAGGGTCTGCATGAGCAGGTGCGGCAGGAGGCGGCCAACGCGGCGGCCCAGCTGGCGGAGGCGGCGCATCTTCACAAGGGCCAGATCGTGGTGGTGGGCTGCAGCACCAGCGAGGTCGTAGGCAAAAAGGTGGGCAGCTGGTCCACACCGGAGATCGCCAACGCCATCTTCGAGGGGCTGCACAGCGTGTTCGGCCCCATGGGCGTGTACATCGCCGCCCAGTGCTGCGAGCATCTGAATCGCGCCATCATCGTGGAGCATGAGGCCGTGCCCAACGGTGAGATCGTCAATGTGGTGCCCCAACCCAAGGCGGGCAGCTCCTTTGCCACCGCCGCGTACCACGCCTTCGCCCATCCGGTGGCACTGGAGGAGATCCGCGCCGACGCCGGACTGGACATCGGCGGTACGCTCATCGGCATGCACCTGAAGAAGGTGGCGGTACCGGTGCGGCTGGCACAGGATCACATCGGCGACGCCATTCTGCTGGCGGCGCGGGTGCGGCCCAAGTTCATCGGCGGTGACCGCGCCGTATACGATGAAAGCCTGAAGGACGGTTATCCGGTGCTGTGAGGTAGGAGCGTCTCTCATTAAAGGCCCCCGAAGCTGCTTACGCAGTTCCGGGGGCCTTTTTTCGCAGAGCTTCAATGTCGCAGGCCGGCATCAAATGCTTCCTTCTTGCAATGGCTATTTCAGCTGTCTTCTATCACTTTATACCAAATTTTAGTGAAAATCCGCCGTCCCAGCTATTCTTTTTATAAGCCTGCGGGTAGCGTTCCTCCATATCATTGCCCAAAATGGCCAGTATGTCCGATGTATCCGCAAAACGAAATTCATACATCAGTGAGCCCTCTCCAAATTCTGCTGTGCCATGTTTTAAAAGAGTATAGCAATATGTAGACCCCTGATCTGTCGGCTTGTAGTCACCGAAAAGCGCCTTATCCACGGAATCTTGGCCTTGTTCTCCCTGACAGGAGTCGTAGAGATCATATGTCAGTTTTGCTGAATCGGCGTGATACAGTGTAAGCCGCATACACACACAATGATCCTTGTCGCTCCAAAAAACATTCAAAGAGCGCGGACTGTCTGTGACGAAATGTGAGAAATCCTCCGCAATCGCTCTCAGAGATTCCAGCGGCTTCTTCGCACTCTCTTCAGCATGCTCACCGTTTTTTCGTAGGAACAGCAAGCCAGCGATCATAGCGGCAACGAATACGATCCAGAATATCGTATTAGAGGTTCGTAATATAACGAGGCAAAGGATAAATGCGCCGCAATATGCCATAGCTGCTACCACGGCGCCTTTTACAAAGCCTTCAAACGGCCAGACACGCTGCATTGGGATCGAAATCAGGCCAAAAATCACCATAGCGGCTAACAGGGCCAGCAGCCCTGACCACCCCAGAATTGTAATGGTGACGATAATTGCAATTACGATAACGATTGCCATGTAATTCTCCTCTTATTTGTCATAGCGAGCCACATCGGCATTCGTTCTGCCTGCTGCGGGTTCGTACTTGTTGCACGCCTTTTCGTCTGCCTTTACACTGTAACCATTGCGGCTGCAATTAAAGCTCGTGGAATACGCAGAGGTATACGCCGTCCCCAGCTCACAGTACCGGCATGTGCCGCACTTTCCATAATAATCTTTTGTCATTTCAACTTTCCTCCGCTCTCATTTTTTATTGTGTACAATTCAAAACGCTTTTTTTCTACACTAAACCGCGTGTTATCCTCTTGATAAAGCAAGAATTTTCTGTATACTTGTATTGTAGAAAGTGTTCCTTTGCGATTTGCAAAAGTACACATTTCCAAATTGTCCCCCTCGTTTGGTTAACCACCCTTTTCAAATTTCACCGCCTTTCCGTAAAACGTTCCGGTAGGCATGCCGCAGGCGGCCGCCGCCTGCTTGAGCGTCAGCTCCTTGGCGCGCCACGCCCGGTGTATCTCGTAAAAATTCTCCGACAGGGGCAGCGGCGGGCGTCCGAATTTTACGCCGCGCGCCCTGGCCGCCGCGATACCCTCTTCCTGACGGCGGCGGATATTTTCCCGCTCAGACTGGGCCACAAAGGAGAGGATCTGCAGCACCAGATCGGCAATGAATGTGCCCATCAGGTCTTTCCCCTGCCGGGTGTCCAGCAGCGGCATATCCAGCACACAGATGTCCACCCTCTTTTCCTTGGTCAGCAGCCGCCATTGCTGCTGTATCTCCCCATAATCCCGCCCCAGCCGGTCGATGCTCAGCACATAAAGCAGGTCGCCCGGCTTCATTTTTTTCACCAGCCGCTTGTACTGCGGCCGGTCGAAGTCCTTGCCCGACTGCTTGTCCATGTAGATGTGCTGCGCCGCCACGCCCTTGCCGTGCAGCGCCACCAGCTGGCGGCTCTCGTTCTGATCCGCACTGGAAACGCGGATATAGCCATATACGTCCATACATCCTCCTTCTGCCACAGGAGGTGCAGTGTATCGTCCTCCCGCCTGTGGCCTGATTCTACACCTTTGGCCGCAGATGGCAGATAGTTGCCCGTGTATGGACAGCGAAAAGGGCAAAAAAAGGGAGTCCCTTGGCTTGAAGCCAAGGGACTCCCTTTTGCTTTACGATACGGGGAACGCGAATTTCAGCGCCAGAAAGATCACCAGCGCCGCTGCCGCCGCGATGAGCATGGGGCGCACGCGCTTGCGATCCTTTTCCGCGCGCTCCTTGTCCTCGTACTCGTTCTTATAGCGGACGTAAGACCACGCCGCGCCCAGCAGGCACAGCAGCGGCACGAAATACAGTCCGATCAATGCCACATAACCCATAAAAGCTCCTCCTCCCGTTTGGGACAGTATACCGAAAAACCGCCGCCGCGTCAAGGAAGGCGGGGAAATATCCCGCGTGAAGCGGCAGATAGATAAAAGGAACTCCGCCCGGCGGACGGAGTTCCTTTTGGGTATCAGGAAAAAGAGCTTACTTGGCGGCCTTGGCAGCCTTGATGGACTCGATCAGCTCGGGAACGACCTTGAACAGATCGCCCACGATAC
>URHT01000028.1 GCA_900547745.1 uncultured Eubacteriales bacterium
CAGCAGCCTTTTTTGAACCACTCGCCCAGCGAGTGGTTTTCGATATACAAAAAAATGCTGCGGCTTCTGCCGCAGCTTTTTTTTATCAGGTGTCCGCCGCCTGCGGGGAATTATAGGACAATATTACCCTAATCGCAATAGGACAATTTGCCATAATAATCGTGGTGATTTTATGAGCAGATTGCGGGAGCTTCGGAAAGAGCGGGGCTACACACAGGTGAAAATGCAGATGCTGACCGGCATCGACCAGAGCGCCTATTCCAAGATCGAGCGGGGCGAGCGCTATCTCAGCTTTGAGCAGTGCCGCCGCGTGGCGCTGGCGCTGGATACCAGCATGGACTATCTGGCGGGACTGACCGACGAGAAAAAGCCCTATCCGCGCAGCAAATAAACCAAAAAGGGAGCATCCGCGCCGCCGGCGCGGATGCTCCCTTTTCGTCTGTTCAGTTCTCCGGCAGCGTCCGGGCGGCGTCGCACAGCAGGGGCAGCGCCTTCTCAAACTCCACGCCGTACCAGTCGGCGGCGGGGTCGCGCTCCGTGGCCTCGATACAGGCCAGCGTGAAGCGCACCGCCAGCGACACGGCGTCCTCCAGCGGCAGGCCCCGCATCATGCCGCCCACCACCGTGGCGGCAAACAGGTCGCCGGTGCCGTGGTAGGCGCCGCTGCGCCGCCGGTCAAGGCAGGTGAAATAGGTGTCGGACGCGCTGTCGTAGCCCATGGCTCCCAACTTGTCCGGCGTGAAGGACGCGCCGGTGAGCACCACCCGCTTCGCACCCAGCGCCGCCACCCTCCGCAGCAGCATCCGGGCGAAGGGCTCGTCCATGTCCTCCCGATAGGGCGTACCGGTAAGGAGACAGGCCTCCGTCAGGTTAGGCATGGCCACGTCGGCCCGCGCCACCACCTGTGCCATGGCCGCCGGGAAATCCGGGCCGAAGCCGGTATACAGCCTGCCGTGATCCGCCATGGCGGGGTCGACAAAGATCAGGGTGTCGGGGCTTTTCACGGTGTCGAAGAAGTCCAGCACCTGCCGCACCTGCGCGGCGGAGGCAATATAGCCGGTGTACAGCGCGTCGAAGTGGACGTGCTGGGAGCGCCAGTGGGCGGCGATGGCCGACAGCTGGTCGGACAGGTCGCGGCTGACGAAGCCGGGGAAGGCGGTGTGGGCGCTGAGCACCGCCGTGGGCACAATGGCGCACTCCACGCCCAGCGCGGAGATCACCGGCAGCGCCACGGTCAGCGAGCAGCGGCCGAGACAGGAGATATCCTGAATGGAAGCGATGCGTTTCATTGAAATACCTCCTGCCGCGGCCGCGCCGCGTTCATTCGTCCATATCCACGGTGATATTGTCGGTGCCGTGCTGCTCAAACTCCCCCAGATACGTCTCCATCCGGGCCATCACCTCGTCGTAGTTCTCCGGTGTGATGGGGGGATCGTCCATGTCCCGCAGCGCCAGCTCCTGCGCCAGTATCTCAAAGAACGTGGTGTCCTCGTAGGCCATGATGGCCTCGTGGATCCCGCCGTCGGCAAAGGCACGGGAGGGGATCAGCTCGCCCTGATACAGCTCCGCCAGCGGCGCCATGCCGTGGTCGAGACAGTGGGCGAACACAAGGCTCTCCACCTGGTCGTACTCCTTGATGCGGTCGTCGCCACGGGTGGAGTTCAGCACCCAATTGCCGATATATACCAGATCCAGCAGACGCCGGAACTGCTTTTCCGTCATTTTCAGCTCCATCAGACCACCTCCGTTTTGCGGTCAGCGCATTGTTCCCCTGATTATAACACGGCGTATGGCGGAATGCCATAGAAAAAACGGGCAGGCCCGCCAAAATTTAGCTTGTGTCGGGCGTTGGTTCATAGTACAATATATAAGTTAAGTGTAAGTTAAGTGCAAATACTGCGATAAGGAGCGTTTCCATGGATCTGCGTCCTATCGGGGTGTTCGACTCCGGCAGCGGCGGGCTCACCGCCGTGCGGGAGATCCGCAGCATCCTCCCCTCTGAGAACATTATATACTTCGGGGACACGTCCCGTGTGCCCTACGGCAGCCGTTCCGCCGAGATCCTGCTGCGCTTTGCCCGGCAGGATATCCGTTTCCTGCGGACGTTTGATATCAAGGCGCTGCTGGTGGCCTGCGGCACCGTGTCCACCACGTCGCTGCCGCAATTACAGGCAGAGAGCGCCGACCTGCCCCTGCTGGGCGTGGTGGAGCCGTCCTGCCGCCGGGCCGTGGCCGTCACCCGGAACAAGCGGGTGGGACTCATCGCCACCGCCGCGTCCGTGCGCTCCGGCGCCTACGAGCGCACCATCGCCGGGCTGGACAGGGACGTTACCGTTATCAGCAAAGCCTGCCCGCTGTTCGTGCCGCTGGTGGAGAACGGGCGGTTCCGACCGGGCGATACGGTCATCGAGACGGTGGCGCGGGAGTATCTGGCGCCGCTGCGGGATACAGGCATTGACACCCTCATCATGGGCTGCACCCACTATCCGCTGCTGGCGGAGGTCATCGGCGGCGTCATGGGCCCGGAGGTAACGCTGGTGGATTCCGGCGCGGAGGCGGCCCGTGCCCTGAAGCGGGAGCTGACGCAGCGGGAGCTGCTGGCTGACCGGGGCTGCGGCGGGATGACGCTGTACGCCAGCGACCGGCCGGAGGATTTCGGCGCGGTGGCGGGCATGTTCCTGGGCAGGCCGCTGGACAGCGCCGTCCGCCCGGTGAACATCGAGGAATATTGAGGTGGGTCATGGCAGAACGGGTACGCATCGCGGTGCAGAGCCGCAGCCGCTTCGGCGGACAGGAGGACGTACTGCTCTTCCGGGGCGCCGGCACATTGGAAAAGCTGCCGGAGGGCTGGCATCTGCGGTATGAGGCGGCCAACGAGGCCGACGGCAGCGCCATCGTCTCCGACGTGAAGCTGGAGACAGCCACCCGCCGGGCGGTGGTCATCAACGAGGCCGACAGCGGGGGCTACGGCCTGCTGCTGGACCCCAAGACACCCACCGCCACCCGCATCGACGGCGGAGACGGCGGCACCCTGACGCTGAACGTCGTCACGCAGGAGGTGGCGTGGCAGCTGTCCCGCCGGGGACAGGGCTTTATCACACTGGCGTATACATTGCTCATCGGCGCGCAGCCCCTGTCGGCGCTGCGGGTGGAGCTGACTTTAACGAAAGAGGAGAACTGACCATGAACATGATACAGAGCGCCAAGGATCAGGTGCTGCAGCTGACTGCGGCCGCCTATGAGAAGGCCGCTGCCGCCGGTGCGCTGCCGTCCGGCATCACCGTCGTGCCGGCGGTGGAGATCCCCAAGGACACCGCCAACGGCGACTATACCACCACGTTTTGCCTGGCGGCGGCCAAGGCCATGAAAATGAACCCCCGTCAGGTGGCCCAGACCCTCATCGACAACATGGCGCTGGAGGGCAGCTACTTCACCTCCGTGGAGCTGGCAGGCCCCGGCTTCCTGAACTTCCGGCTGGGCGGCAAGTGGTACGCCGACACCGTGTCCGGCATTGAGACCGCCGGTGACGCCTACGGCGAGAACGACATGCTGGCGGGGAAGAAGTACATGGTGGAGTTCGTGTCCGCCAACCCCACCGGGCCCATGCACATGGGCAACGCCCGGGGCGGCGTGCTGGGCGACACGCTGGCCAGTGTGCTGCAGAAGTCCGGCGCTGACGTGAGCCGCGAGTTCTATGTCAACGACGCCGGCAACCAGATCGAGAAATTCGCCAAGAGCCTGGAGGCCCGCTATCTCCAGATCATCCAGGGCGAGGACGCCGTGGCGTTCCCGGAGGACGGCTATCACGGCGACGATATCCGGGAGCTGGCCCAGGCGTTCTACGCGCAGGAGGGCGACAAGTACCTGAGCTGCGATGAAAAGGCCCGCCACGATGCGCTGGCCCAGTTCGGCCTGAGCCGCAACATCCCCAAGATGAAGACCGATCTGGCCCGCTACGGCATCCAGTACGACCAGTGGTTCTTTGAGTCCACCCTCCACGAGAGCGGCTATGTGGCCGACTCCGTGCAGCTGCTCACCGACCGGGGCTGGACATACGAGAAGGACGGCGCGCTATGGCTCAAGACGGCGGAGATCCTGAGTAAGAAGCTCCGCGCCGCCGGAAAGTCTGACGCGGACATTGAAAAGCTGGCGCTGAAGGACGACGTACTGCGCCGCGCCAACGGCTTCTACACCTACTTTGCCGCCGATATCGCCTACCATCGGAACAAATTCGCCGTCCGCGGCTTTGACAAGGTGGTGAACATCTGGGGCGCCGACCATCACGGCCATGTGGCCCGTCTGAAGGGCGCCATGGATGCCCTGGGGCTGGACGGCGAGCATCGGCTGGATATCGTGCTGATGCAGCTGGTAAAGCTGGTGCGGGACGGCGAGGTGGTGCGTATGTCCAAGCGCACCGGCAAGGCCATCAGCCTTACCGACCTGCTGGACGAGATCCCCGTGGACGCCTGCCGCTGGTTCTTCAACGCCAAGCCTGACACACAGATGGAGTTTGATCTGGGGCTGGCCGTCCGGGAGGACAGCGAGAACCCGGTGTACTATGTGCAGTACGCCTACGCCCGCATCTGCACGCTGCTGAAGGCGCTGGCGGCGGAGGGCTACGATGTGCCCGCCGCGGCGGACGCCGATCTGGCGCTGCTTACCGCCGACGAGGAAAAGGCCCTCATCAAGCAGCTGGCCCAGTACCCGGTGGTAGTAAGGCTGGCCGCACGGGACTACGACCCCAGCTTCATCAACCGCTACCTGTCGGAGCTGGCCGCCGCGTTCCACAAGTTCTACAACGCCTGCCGCATCAAGGGCGAGGAGAAGAACGTGCTGTTGGCCCGTCTGAAGCTGGCGGACACCGCACGGGCCGTCCTGAAAAACGGCATGACCCTCATCGGCTGCTCCGCGCCGGAGAAGATGTGACCATACGCCAAAAGCGCACCCCTGTGGGGTGCGCTTCAGCTTTTCAAAAGTCCGGATGGACTTTTGAAAAGCTGCCTGCAAAATCGCAAAATAAAAACCGTATTTTATTTTGCGATTTTGGCCGCTGCGGCGGGTGATTGAACGCGAAAGGGAACCCTGACGGTTCCCTTTCACACTATCCCTCCCTCCGATCCTTGTGCCGGGGCAGGTTCTTTGACAGCCAAAAGCGCACCCCGCAGGGGTGCGCTTTTCTATGTGCCGGTACCGAAAAACAGGCGCACGCTCCACGCCGCCGCGATAAAGCCCGCCATGTCGGCGGCCAGCGCCGCCGGGACGGTGTAGCGGGTCCGGCGGATGCCCGCCGCGCCGAAGTAGACGGCGATGGTGTAGAACGTCGTCTCGGTGCAGCCCAGCATCACCGCCGCGCACCGTCCGATATAGCTGTCGGGGCCGTGGGCGGCCATGAGCTCGCTGCCCACCGCCAGCGCCCCGGAGCCGGACACCGGCCGCACCAGCAGCAGCGCCGCCGTCTCCGGCGGAATGCCCAGCGCCTCCAGCGCCGGGGACAGCAGCCGTGCCAGCAGTGCCAGCGCCCCGGAGGCGCGGAGCATATACACCGCCGTCAGCAGCGCGATGAGGGACGGCACGATGCGCAGCAGCACCGTCAGGCCCTCCGCCGCACCGGCGGTAAGGGCGTCGTACACATCCATGCGCCGTCCCAGCCCCCACAGAGCCGCCGCCGTCAGCAGCAGGGGGATCAGGAGAGAGGAGATGTCCATGCTACCTCCTCCAGACCCGCTGCAGCAGCCGGGCCGTCAGCAGTCCCGCCGCCACCGACAGCACCGACGACAGCCACACCGCAGGCAGGATGTCCAGCGGCGCGGTGCAGCCCTGCGCGCTGCGGACGGCGGCCACGGTGGTGGGCAGCAGCTGGATAGACGCGGTGTTCAGCACCACCAGGCGGCACAGCTCGTCGCTGGCGGTGCCGCCGCAGCCCACGGCCATGCGCTGCGCCGCCCGAATGCCCAGCGGTGTGGCGGCGTTGCCCAGCCCCAGCAGATTGGCGGACACATTGGCCGACACCGCCGCCAGCGTGTCCGCGTCCCGGCTGGCACAGGGCAGGATGCGCCGCAGCAGCGGGCGGAACAGCCGGGCCAGCCCCGCTGTCAGGCCGCCCCGCTCCAGCATCGTCATGACCCCCGACCACAGGCATAGCGCCCCCGCCATGGACAGCGTCAGCTCCACCGCGGCAGACGCACCCTCCATGGCCGCCGCCGTCACGTCCGCCAGCGTGCCGTACACCGCGCCGCACACCAGCGACGCCGTGACGAACAGTGTCCAGACAATAGCCATCGTCATGCACATCACCTCCCGCTTCGGAATATGGTATGCGGCGGCGCTGCGCATTATTTGCGGAACGGCGCGGCTTTTTGGCGAACAGCGGTTGACAGAATTGGCAAAATGTGTCATAATACGACCACATGACACGCGCACATTTGTAACAACTGCATAGGGGGGGATACCACAGTGAAAGCGACAGGGATCGTCAGACGAGTGGATGAGTTGGGCCGTATCGTGCTGCCCATCGAGCTGCGCCGGACGCTGGACATCGCGGAAAAGGACACGCTGGAGATCTACGTTGAGGGGTCGTCGATCATCCTCAAGAAGTATCGGCCCAGCTGCATCTTCTGCGATAGTGCCAAGGACGTGTCGGTCTTCCACGGGAAAAATATCTGCGCGAAGTGTTTGAGGGAGCTTCGCGAGGGCAACTGACCATGTAATAGCGCCGGAAACGTTACCGGCGCTATTACATTCCTAAAAATGCAGGAAAGCATGCATGAACAAAACCCCTGCGCGGCGACTCCGCCGCGCAGGGGTTTTGCGTTATAGGGGGATATGTCAGCGCTGCAGGGCCGCGCCGTACAGGTCGTTGCGGTTCAGGCCGGTGTCATCGGCCACCTGCCGGACGGCGTCCTTCATTCGCATGCCGCCCTCCCGCAGGCGCAGTACTCGCTCTGCGCCCTGCTCCAGCGTCAGCTGGGGCCCGTCCTGCTTTTTACGGCCCGCCACCACCAGCACATATTCGCCTCGGGGCTCGTTGCCGGCGTAGTAGGCGGCGGCCTGCGCCAGTGTGGTGCGCGCCGTGTCCTCGTGCAGCTTCGTCAGCTCCCGGCACAGGGCGATGGGACGGTCGCCCAGCACCTCGGCCATGTCCGCCAGCGTAGCCCGCAGCCGGTGGGGCGCCTCGTGGAACACCATGGTGCGCACCTCGCCGGTAAGCTCCTCCAGCGCGGCGCGGCGCTCCTTTTTGCCGGAGGGCAGAAAGCCCTCGAAGGTGAAGCGCCGTGTGTCCAGCCCGGACACCGCCAGCGCCGCAATGGCGGCGCAGCAGCCGGGAATAGCCTGCACCGTCACGCCGTTCTCGGCGCACAGCGCCACCAGCTCCTGTCCCGGATCGCTGATGGCCGGGGTGCCGGCGTCCGTCACCAGCGCACAGGTCTCGCCGCTCAGCAGACGGGTGAGGATGGCCTGTCCCGCCGCCGCACGGTTGTGCTCGTGGTAGCTGACCAGCGGCTTTTTGATGTCGAAGCGGTTCAGCAGCTTCACAGACACGCGGGTGTCCTCGGCGGCGATGAAATCCGCCCCGGCCAGCGTCTCCACGGCGCGGGGAGACATATCCCCCAGATTGCCGATGGGCGTGGCCACCAGATACAGCATACCAGCCATGTGTGTTACCCCTTATCCTTGAAATAAATGCGCCGCAGCTCCTCCGTCTCCGTGCCGTCGGCGTTCTGCAGCAGCAGCGGCGGCTGCACCGTCAGACCGGTGCGTCCGTCCTTGCGGCAGGCCAACAGCACCAGCGACGGCGCGGACACGCCGTTTTTCTGGACGAACCGCAGCACCTTCGGCTCCAACCGATACCGGCGCAGCGTCTCCAGCAGCTCCGCCAGCCGCTCCGGGCGGTACACGAGACAGAACTGCCCGCCGCTGCGCAGCAGGTACGACGCGGCGCCGCACAGCTGGGCCATGGTGCACGTCAGCTCCGACCGGGCATCGCCCCGGCTGCCCAACGCGGTCTTTCCGCCGCCGGCGGGAAAGTAGGGCGGGTTGGACACCGCCAGATCGAAGGTACCGGCCTGCGGCAGCTGCTGCCGCTCCCGCAGGTCGCAGGGCAGCGTCACCAGACGGCCGGTAAGACCGTTGGCCGCCGCCGTCCGCTCTGCCAGCGCGCAGGCCGCCGGGGACAGCTCCAGCCCGGTGACAGCGAGGGACGGCTCCCGTGCCAGCAGCAGCAGGCCCAGCAGGCCGGTGCCCGCGCCCAGGTCGCAGACCCGCCAGCTCCGCCGCAGCGGCGGGAAGCTGCCCAGCAGGAACGAGTCGGTGGAGGGCTTAAACGCGCCGTCGCCGAAGCAGAACGTCCAGCCGCCGGGCCATAGGGTGTCCCATCGTTCCATACGCCGCCTCCTTTTTGTTACAGTGTAGCACACCGGCCATGCGCCGTCAACAGAGCAGGGGCGGGCCTGACGGCCCGCCCCTGTGGGATACGGTTTTGCGATACCGGTCAGCGGATGCGGATGTACGCCTTGATCGTTCCGCCGCCGCTCACCGTGCCGGTGATGGTGGCGTACCGCCCGCTAGTGGTGCCGGTGACGGTGATCTTGTCGCCCTCCAGCGTGCACACACCGCTGCTGCCGTCGTCGATGCTCCACTTCACGGAGGCGGTGGTGCCCTTGACGCCCAGCGTCCAGACCTCGCCCTGCTTGGCGGTCATCTCGAATTCGCCCGTCTCGCCGGTGGCGGCCAGCTCGCCGGTGTAGCCGCCCTCGGACGTGGCGGTGATGACCAGCTTGCTCACATCCACCTTGGTGGTGGTATTGTTATCGGGCTTGGTGGTGTTTCCGTCGGGCTTGGTGGTGTTGTCGTCGGGCTTGGTGGTGTTGTTGTCGGGGGCGGTGCTGTCCCCGGCGGCCTTCACCGTCACGCTGCAGGTGGCCTCGGCGTCGCCCACCTTGGCGGTGATGACGGCGTTGCCGGCGGCCAGCGCCGTGACCTCGCCGCTGTCGCTGACGGTGGCCACGGTGGGATCGCTGCTGCTCCAGCTGCACGTCTCCTCCGTCTCCTCGTTGACCTTCAATGCCGCCTTCTCGTTCACGTCCAGCGCCAGCACGGCGCGGTTCAGGGAAATGGTGTCTGCCGGCTCGACAGGATCGACGACATCAGGATCAGGCGTGGGCGTCACATTCTCCACCGGCGGTTTTTCACCGCCGATGGCGTCCTTGATCTTCTCACCGAACAGCAGCCACACCACCAGCAGCACCAGCAGGATCAGCACCAGCACCACCACGGGCCCCAGAATACTGGGCGCCTTGCGGCGGGGCGCTTCGGCCCGGCGGCTGCGGCGCTTGCGCACACGGCCGCCGTAATAGGCGTCGTCCTCCTCACAGAAGGGGCAGGTCTTATAACTGTCGGAGAACATCTCTCCGCACCGTCTGCACTTGATCAAGCTCATATAAAAACCTCCGGGGAAAAAATCCATTTTACATAATACCCATTTTCACCGCCCACGTCAACCGCAATCGCGGAAATTCATGCTTTTTTTACAAGCGCGGCGCCCCGCCGCTTGCTTTTCGCGCCGCCATTTCCTATAATAGGAACAGAATATTTGGGAGGGCGCAGGACATGAACACCATTTTTATCGGTATCGCCGGCGGCACCGGCAGCGGCAAGACCACTCTCACCGAGCATCTGGCCGCACGGTTCGGCAGCGATATCAGCGTGGTACACCACGATAACTACTACAAGCGGCAGGATCGCCCCTTTGAGGAGCGATGCCAGCAGAACTACGACCATCCCGACGCCTTTGACACCGATCTGATGATCGCCGACCTGAAGGCACTGAAGCGGGGCGAGACCATCCACTGTCCCGTATACGACTATTCCATTCACAACCGCACCGACGAGACGGTGGAGGTGCGCCCCACCAAGGTAGTGATCGTGGAGGGTATCCTGATTTTTCAGAACAAGGAGCTGCGTGACCTGCTGGACATCAAGATCTTTGTGGAGACGGACGCCGATGTACGCATCCTGCGCCGCGCCCTGCGGGATGTGGAGGAGCGGGGGCGCTCGCTGGAGTCGGTGGTGACGCAGTACCTGACCACGGTGAAGCCCATGCACGAGCAGTTCGTGGAGCCTACCCGCAAATTCGCGGACATCATCGTGCTGGAGGGCGGGCACAATCTGGTGGCGCTGGACATGATCATGCAGCGCATCGCCGGTCATATCGCGGCGAACTGACATGCGCTGTACCCTTGCCCGGATCGCCGCCGCGCTGTGTGCGGTGCTGGCGGTGTTTTTCCTGCTGCCGGTATTCGGCGGCATCCTGCATTTCGGCATGCTCTGGCCGGCGGCGGTGCTGCTGCTGGCGGCGGCGGTGCTGCTGTGGCCGGACTTCTTCCGCCGTCTGCTGCGGCCAAGGCGGCTGCGGTCGGCAGTGTGTACGCTGGCGGCGGTGTGCGCGGCGGTCATTCTGGTGACGCTGGGAAAAATGGCCGGGGCCGCCGTGAACCGTCCTCCGGAGGACGCGGCCTGCACCGTTATCGTGCTGGGCTGCCAGGTGCTGCCGGACGGGCGGCCCAGCCTGATGCTGGAGAACCGCGTCCGTGCGGCGTATGATTACCTGACGGCGCACCCCGATGCGGTGTGCGTGGCCTCCGGCGGGCAGAACGACCGGGAGCCGGACACCGAGGCCCGGTGCGTCCGGGATACGCTGGCGTCCATGGGCGTTGACCCGGCGCGGATCCGGCTGGAGGAGCGTTCCCGGTCCACGGAGGAGAATCTGGCGTTTTCCGCCGCCCTCATCCGGGAGGAGGGACTGCCATCGGCGGTGGTGATCGCCTCCGACAACTTTCACCAGCTGCGCGCCGCCGTCTGGGCGGAGCGGGAGGGGCTGACGCCTTATGCCGCAGGCTGCGCCAGCCCGTGGTTCCTCACCGCCGGGTACTGGGCGCGGGAGACGGCGGCGCTGCTGTACATGGCGGTCACCGGCGGCTGACGGCGCGCCAGAGCTGCCAGTTTTTGCGCACTCGGAAAATGCACTTGCATTTTCAAATTTTCATGATAAAATAGGCTTACAAATCTTTATGGAGGTGCTACTATGGCTTATCAGATCGGTTCCGCTTGCGTCAGCTGCGGCGCTTGCGCAGACGCATGTCCCGTGGGTGCGATTTCCCAGGGTGATGATCGTTACGTGATCGACGCCGGTGCCTGCCTGGACTGCGGTTCTTGCAGCGATACCTGCCCCAACGGCGCTATCAGCCCCGCTGAGTAATCTTACATATGCGCGGCAAAGTGACCGGCCATCAGGCCGGTCACTTTTTTTGCCGGTGCGGCATACGCTGAAAAGCGGCTGGTTTTGGAAAAATTCCCCGCAATACGCAGATTTCTGTTGTGTTTGCGCCGGTACGATGGCCTGCTCGGATAAGGATCGGCGTCAGGCCGGCCAATTAGAATGGTCATGCGCACACCGCCGCAAATACGGCGGTGTGCGCATGTACGATCAAATGTAAGGAAAACAGCCCCTGACTATGGAGCGGCGTCCACAGCCGTGGGCTGTTTCTGGTACGGGCATGGGGACTCGAACCCCAACGCATCGCTGCACGAGAACCTAAATCTCGCATGTCTACCAATTCCATCATGCCCGCAAATATGAGCTGCGCTGCTGCATCGGCTGTTTTTCACGGATACCGCCGGTATTGTAGCACATTTTCCGCCGGGGCGCAAGGAATGTTTTCCCGGCGGCAGTACCGGCATGCTGTGCGGCACACGACCCGGCCTCGCGCCCCCTTTTCCCGTGCCGCGCCGCCGCCCTCGTCGACCTGCCCAGTACAGCGGAAAATAAATTGTGTATGTTGACGAAAAAGAATGCGCATGCCGGGAATTTTCATACAAATCAATAAAATAGAGGTTGTCAGACCCCGGAATATAAGCTATAATCGGTACGTTGAGCTACTGTCCGCAGCCGTGTGGGCGGCGGACTTGAAGAAAATGAAGGGAGTACATCACCACTATGACTGCTAATGACATTCGCAATATCGCGCTGCTGGGCCACGGCGGCTCCGGCAAGACCTCTCTTGCCGAGCAGATGCTGTTTATGACCAAGGGGATCGACCGTCTGGGCAAGACCGCCGACGGCAACACCACCTGCGACTACGACGCCGAGGAGACGAAGCGCAAGATCTCCATCTCTCTGGCCTTTGCCCCCGTTATGTATAAGGGCAAGAAGATCAACGTCATGGACGCTCCCGGCAACTTCGATTTCTCCGGTGAGGCTGTGTGCGCCATCCGCGCCGCTGAGTGCGCCGTCATCGTGGGCAACGCCAAGGACGGTCTGTCCGTGGGCATGGAGCGCACCTGGAAGATGCTGGGCAAGAAGCCCCGCATGATGTTCATCAACCGCGTGGAGGAGGCCAACTCCGACTACGCCTCCTGCATCGAGACTATCAAGGGCAAGTACGGCAACGCCATCGCCCCCATCGTGGCCACCAAGGCTGACGCCAACAAGGCCGTCACCGTCATCGTCGACCTGCTGCATAACAAGGCCTACGACGCCAAGGGCGAGTGCGCCATCCCCGCCGACATGGCCGACGAGGTGGAGGCCCTCCGCGCCGAGCTGATGGAGGCCGCCGCCGGCGCCGACGAGGAGCTGATGGAGAAGTTCTTCGAGACGATGGAGCTGTCCGCCGAGGATATGGCCAAGGGCCTGAAGATCGGTGTGCGCGAGGGCAGCGTCTGCCCCGTGCTGTGCGGCAGCGCCCTCACCGGCATGGGCGTGGATATGCTGATGCAGACCATCGTGGATCTGGTGCCCGTGGCCACCGATATGCCCGCCGAGGCCGCTGAGGACGATGACGGCAACCCCATCGAGGTGGCCTACGATCCCAACGGCACCACCGCCGCCTTCGTGTTCAAGACCATCTCCGACCAGTACGGTAAGTTCTCCATGATCAAGGTTATCCGCGGCAAGGTCACCAGCGATATGTCCCTGTACAACATGACCACCGGCAACACCGAGAAGCTGGGCCGTCTGTATGTCATGAAGGGCAAGAAGACCGAGGAGACCAAGGAGATCTGCTGCGGCGACATCGGCGCCATTGGCAAGATGGACAAGATCAAGACCGGCGACAGCCTCTGCGAGCCCAAGACCTATGTGAAGTTCGCGCCGCTGGCCTTCGCCCCCGCCTGCTATGAGCGGGCCATCTCCCCCAAGACCAAGCAGGAGATCGAGAAGCTGGGCACCGGCCTGAACAAGCTGAACGAGGAGGATCCCACGTTCTCCGTCACCAACAACGCCGAAACGCACCAGACCGTTATCTCCGGCACCGGCGACATCCAGATCGACGTGCTGTGCAGCAAGCTGAAGTCCCGCTTCGGCGTGGATTCCGAGCTGGATACCCCCCGCGTCGCCTACCGTGAGAAGATCCGCAGCACCGTCCGCAAGCAGGGCCGCTATAAGAAGCAGACCGGCGGCAGCGGCCAGTTCGGCGATGTCCACATCATCTTCGAGCCCCAGAGCGAGCAGGAGGATATGATCTTCGAGGAGAACGTGTTCGGCGGCTCCGTGCCCAAGAACTACTTCCCCGCCGTGGAAAAGGGTCTGCGCGAGAGCTGCCTGCACGGCGTGCTGGCCGGCTATCCCGTGGTGTTCCTGAAGGCCACGCTGGTGGATGGCTCCTACCACCCCGTTGACTCCTCCGAAATCGCCTTCAAGCTGGCTGCCAACCTGGCCTTCAAGGCTGCTCTGCCCGAGGCCAAGCCCGTGCTGATGGAGCCCATCGGTGAGCTGAAGGTCACTGTACCCGACAACTTCGTGGGTGACGTGATGGGCGATCTGAACAAGCGCCGCGGCCGCGTGATGGGCATGAACCCCACCGGCGACGGCGAGACGGTGCTGGAGGCCGAGGTCCCCATGGCCGAGATGATGAGCTACGCCATCGACCTGCGCTCCATGACCCAGTCCCGCGGTACGTTCACCTTCACCTTCGTCCGCTACGAGGACTGCCCCGCTGCGGCACAGGAGAAGGCTATCGCCGCCGCCAAGGCGCTGGCCGAGGCCGAGTAAAGCCCCTACGACACAAAAAACATCCGTCCGGATCGGACGGATGTTTTTTTTGCTCCGTGCTTATTGCAGCGCTGTCAGCACCTTCTGGGGGAAGGGGTAGTTCCGCTGGACAAAGCGGATATCCGCGCCCAGCGAGGCGTCCGTCTCCAGCAGGGCCACCCGGACGGCGCCCATGCAGGTGACGTGGATGCTTCGCAGATAGCCGTTCCGCACCTCCAGCACCACCTCCCCGCCGGTGAGGGTCACATGCTGGGACTGGATGTCCGGGGCAATGGCGGCGGCAAAGTCCGCTGCGCCCGCCTCATCCAGCAACAGGGTGTAGACCTCCGCCCCGCCGGAACGGGTGCAGGCGGCGTCGCCGCTGAGCACCAGCTGGTAGGCCAGCTCAATGAGCCGGGACTGCTCCGCAGCGCTGTCGCCCGCGGTGAGGGTGCGTCCCTCCGCATCGCACAGCTTGCCGCCGGAGAAGTACAGCGTCAGGCTGCCCCGGCGAACGCAGGAGAAGTCCAGCCCGCTGATGGTGCGGCGGTCATACTGCACCGTATCCCGCAGCACCAGCGGGCCGCAGTCCGCCGTCAGGGTCAGGTCGGCGGCCAGCACGTCGCCACCCCGCAGGGAGGCCCACGCCCGCAGCAGGCGGAGTGCGTCTCCGGTGGGGAGCGTCCCCTCCGGCGTTCCGCCGGCGGCGATGGCGTCCGTCACCGCTGCGGGCACAGCCGGCGCGTCCGTCCTGTCCGGGCTCAGGAAGTCCACCCGGATGGTCAGATCGTCCGCCTCCCCGGCGGTAAGGGTCAGCGAGACGGCGCGGCCGTCCTCCGTCGTCAGCGCCATGGTCAGGCCGGAGATACCGGACGTGTCCGCAAAGCCCTCCGGCAGCAGCGCCAGCAGCGCCGCCGTGTCCGTCTCACCCAGCGTCATGGTGTAGCTGCCGCCTTCACCGGCCCGCTGATACTCCACATGGGCCTTGCGGAACAGCAATGCTGCCTGAGACGGGGATAGGATGCCCTCCGGGCGGAAGGCGCGGCCATTCTCCAGATACACCGTGCCATCGGCACAGTAGACGCTGACGCCCTCCCACGTTATGGTGGTGACGGCGGTGCCGCTGACCTTGGCGCGGTACACATCGGCCCGGTAGGAGGCGTCTCCGGTGTCCAGATGGACGGTCATGGCCGCAGGGGTGTCCCGCAGCGCCGATGTCAGCATGCGGCAGGCCTTCAGGCCATCGCCCAGACCGGTGACGGCGAGGATCACCGCCATGGCGGCGGCAATGCCCGCCGCCATACCCGCCGGGATCCACCAGCGGCGCTTTTTCTGCCGGACGGGGGGTGCAGGTTCATCGGATGCCGCCTGCGGGGCCGCCGTCTGCGACGCCTGCACCGCAGGGCTCTCTGCCGCAGGGGCCTCCGCCGCCCTGGCAGCCTTTTTCCGCCGCCTGCGGCGGAGGAGCAGGACGGTCAGCACCACGGCAAGGCACGCGCCTGCCGCCGCAGCGGCCATCCACCACACCGGCGAGGATGTGACGGCGGCGAATAGGGGGCTGCGTCCCTCCACCGCAAAGGTCAGGTAGCTGCCCACGGTGCCGCAGTCCACCGCCTGCCAGCCGCTGCCATCGTTGACGTAGATGGTCAGGCGCGACGCCCCCTCCGGCGGCAGATAGCGCAGGGTGTGCTGCGCCTGACCGTCATCGGGCAGGGACACCTGCCACTGCTCCAGCACCTGCCGGTTCACGGCGGCGGGGGGCAGGCGCCCCTCCTGCCAGTAGGCCCACCAGCCCGCCAGCAGACTGCCCTCCGTGATGTGGAACGCCTCCGGCGTCAGCTCACGGGCGGTGGCGATCAGGCTGTTGTCGCCGCTGAACAGGCCCTCCGCCAGAATGACGGAGCGCCCGTCCTCCCGGCTCTGCTGGGAGGACAGCGCGGGCATGTAGGCGTCGTACACGGCGGTGACTGTCGTGTCGAACCGCAGATCCCGCAGGTCGCTGCGATCCCAGTGGGCGTAGCTGCCCTCCTTGGCCGGGAGGGCCGGGAACACGCTGCTGTTGAAGGAGTCGCCGTAGGAAAAGCTGCGGCTGCTGACCACCGCGCCGTCCTGCACGAAGGACAGGGTGAACCGCTTCATGCCATCGGGCACGGCGGTGCTTGCGGCCATAACGGCGAAGTCCACCGGCTCGGCCCGGCCTCCGAAGCTCTGGCGGTTGATGCCCGCCAGCGTGTCGGAGACGAAATAATTCCGCGCAAACGTGCCGGTATCAATGCCGGATACCGCGCCCTCATACTGCTGGCAGGCGGTGATGTCCACCAGCGACCAGCAGTCCGCCACGGTGCTGGCGCCGCCGTCGGATTTCTCCGCCGTACCGCTGCCCACGATGCCGCCCACATACCGCTTGCCGCTGATGGCGCACTTGGCATAGCTGCTGCGGACGGTGGCGGCAGTAAGACCGGCGATGCCGCCCACATAGCTGCCGCTGCCGCTGACGACGCTGCCGTAGTTCTCGCAGCCGGTGATGAAGCCCAGATCCATGCGGCCCGCGATGCCGCCCACGTTGCTGCGCTTGGCGGTGACGGCGCCCTCATTGACGCACCGCTGCACAATGGCCTTGTACTCGTACTGACGGCGGTAGCTGCCGCTGAGATCGGCGCTGACATCGTCCTCCGGGTCGAGGCCGTACTCCACGGCCATAGAGCCGGCGATGCCGCCGGTATTGCTGTCGCCGTCCACGCTGCCGCTGTTGCGGCAGTCGGAGGTTTTGCCCAGCGTTACGCTGTCCACGTTGACCTCCGATGTGTCGGAGACAAGGGAGGAGGGATCGCTGGCGGCGCTGATGGCGGCCAGCATGGTGTTGGACAGCCGGTTGAACTGCTCGTTGACGGCCTTGATATCCTCCGCCACCGCGTCCGCCGAACCGGCGGCCGCGCCGTTCAGCTGCTCCAGCAGCCGCCCGAAGCCGTGGACGGCGGCCGCCAGATCGCCGGGCTTGGAGATGTTGTCCTTGAGATAGTCGTTCATGTCGCTGAGCTGGCCGGACAGGTCGCCGGAGCCGTCCTGCGCGTCGCTGACGGCCTGATCCGTCAGCCGCCGCAGCTCGTACAGCTGCCGGTTCATCTCCGACAGATAGTCGGTGTCGCTGATCCGGATGTAGGGCTCGATCTGCCCCGCGATGCCGCCCACGTCCTTGCGGCCGCATACCGCACCGTCATTGGTACACTGGCGCAGCTGGCCGCAGCTGCGGCCCACGATGCCGCCGGTGTTGTAGCCGATGTGCTGATAGCCTACAGCCCCGTGGTTCACGCAGTCCGATACCGTCCCGGCACTGTACCCGGCGACGCCGCCGGTGTCCGTGACGGAGGTGCCTGCGTTGAGTCGGCTCAGGGCGGACAGATCCATGGTCAGCGACAGCGCCAGATCGTCCAGATCGATGCGGGGATCGGTACTCTCCACGTTGACGAAGGCGTTGTTCTCGCAGGAGGCGATGAGCCCCTCGTTGTACCCGGCGATGCCGCCGGTCATGACCTCGCCCGCCGCCGCACCAGCGGCCTGACAGCTCAGGATGCTGCCGGCGGCCATGTTGGCCCCGGCGATGCCGCCAATGCTGCTCTTGCCGGACACGGTGCCGGTAAAGCTGCAATTTTCGATGGTGCCCCGGTTCTCGCCGGCAATGCCGCCGGCGCTTCGGGCGTCGCCCTCCGGCGTCACCGCGCCCTCGGCCCGGAGGTCGCGGACAACGCCGCCCGCCTGCACCACGCCGAACAGTCCGGCGGGGGACAGACTGCCGGAGACGCGGATGCCCCGGATGGCGTGGCCCTGCCCGTCAAACACGCCCCCGAAGGAGGGAATGGGCAGGAACGACCCGTCCGACAGCGTCAGGTCACAGTCCAGCACCACCGTTCTGCCCCGTGACCATGTGTCCAGCGCGCAGCGTGCGGCCAGCTCGGCCAGCTCGGCCTCGCTGCCGATGTGGATGACATCCGCGTCCTGTGCGGCGTAGCTCCGGGCCGGGAGCAGGCAGGCGGTCAGCAGCAGCGCCGCCAGCAGCGCCCCGCAGGCCCGGCGTATATCAAGCTTCTTCATGGCGGTCAGCCTCCTCTCCCTCCGCACCGGATACCATGGTCAGGTCGATATCGCCCTCCACCGTGGCGCGCATAATGCCCCGGACAGTGCCGTTGATGTGTCCGTATACCAGACCGTTCACCGTCATGCTGCCGTGACCGGCCTTTTTGGCCACCACGGACGGTACGGAGAAGGAGGTCTTGTCGATGATCCGGCTGCCGATAAGCAGTATCTGGGGCAGGGCGAACATGACGATGATGATGGAGATCACCGTGCCCCGGCCCAGACTCTCACCGATACCGGCGATGGTGGGCTCGGAGGTCATGCTGCCGATGAGGAAGCCGCAGATGGACATGATGGCGCCGGAGGTGATGATGGTGGGGAACGCGAAGTTCAGCGTCTCCACGATGGCGCTGCGCTGGGCCATCTTCACCTTCAGCTCCTGATAGCGGCTGGCAATGACGATAGCGTAGTCGATGTTGGCGCCCATCTGGATAGAGCTGACGATCAGATAGCTCAGGTAGAACAGGTATTTTCCGGTAATGGCCGGGAAGGAGAAGTTGATCCAGATGCAGCCCTGAATGACCAGGATCAGCAGCACCGGCATACCGGCGGACTTGAAGGTGAACAGCAGCACCACCATGACCACCAGAATGGACACGACGCTGACCACCTTGTTGTCGATGGCAAAGGACTTCTCGAAGTCGTACTCATTGGTGGAGTCGCCGGCCAGATATACCTGCTGGCCAGGGTAGCAGGACTGGGCGATGTCCAGTATTTTGTCGGTGAAGGCGTATGTCTCGTCGCCGCTTACCGGCAGCGTCAGATACACCAGCATCCGGCTGTATGTGTCGCTCTGCAGCTGGTTCTTGGCACTGCGCATCTGGGTCTGGGCGCTCTGCAGCATGGCGGTCTGGTCGGCGCTGAGGGTCACCACACCGGCGTCCACCTGCTCGCACACGAACAGGAACATGTCCAGCAGCGGCACCCTGTAGGTGGACAGCTTGCCCACCAGCCGTCCGTAGTCGCCGTCCATGGCGGCGTAGGCGGCGTACACCAGCTGCGCCGTCTCGTAGTCCAGTCCCGCCAGCTCCGCGAACTGCCGGGGCGTCAGACTGTCGGCCAGCATGTAGCCGTCCAGTGCCTCGATGTTCACCAGCCCCATGGTGTGATCCACCTCGTCGTACTGCTCCAGCTCCGCCAGCAGGGCGCGCTCCCGGTCATAGTCCCCTGCCGGCACCATCAGCGCCAGCATATTGCTGGAGGTGAAGGTGTCGTCGATCATCTGCTGGGCGATCTGGCTCTCGTTCTGCTTGGGGGTGGTCAGCAGACTGTAGCCGTAGGCGTAGGGGCAGCGGGACGACAGGAAGAAGCCCGCCGTGATGAGCAGCGCAAAAATAACGGGCACCACATGCCGCGTGGCGTAGTCGAACCTGCCCACAAAGGGGATCTTGGGCACGAAGCTGCGGTGCGGCGTCCGGTCAATGAGGGGCCCGAACAGCATCAGCAGCCCCGGCATCACCACAAAGGCGGACAGCAGCGCGAACAGGATGGATTTGATCAGGCACAGGGCCATGTCCGGGCCCAGCCTGAACTGCATGAACAGCATGGCCACCAGACCTCCGATGGTGGTCAGGCTGCTGGCACCGATCTCGGGGATGGACTTGCTGAGGGACACGATCACCGCCTCCCGCAGCGCCAGCAGGCGGTGCTCCTCCTTGAAGCGGTTGCAGAAGATGATGGCGTAGTCGATGGACAGCGCCAGCTGCAGAATGCTGGTGACGGAGTTGGACACGAAGGAGATCCTGCCCATGAGGAAGTTGGTGCCCTGGTTCAGCACCAGCGCCACCACGAAGGTCAGCAGCAGCACCGGCACCTCGCCGTATGTCTCGGAGGTGAACAGCAGCACCAGCACGATGACAATGGCCACATAGATCATGATGATGCTGATCTCGTGGTCGATGGTCTCCCGCAGGGTGTTGCCCAGATCCGTGGATATGTACAGGTCGTAGCTGCTCAGCAGCTCCTTCACCGCCTCCAGCGATGTCAGGCAGGCATCGTCATCCTCGTCGTAGGCAAAGGTGACGGAGAACAGGGCGGACAGGGCGTTGTAGTGGTCGGTGGTCTTATCATAGTCCACGCTCTGCACACCCTCCACCTCCCGGATCTGAGCGGCCAGCTTCTCCGCCTGCGCCGGGGTGACGTTGGCCGCCATCACCTCCGCCGTGCCGTAGGTGATGAACTCCTCGTCCATCACGGCCAGTGCCTGCTTGGTCTGGGAGTCATCCGGCAGGTAATACGTCAGGTCGTTCTCCACCTCCACCCAGCTGCGGGAGACGGCGGAGAAAAGCAGGCCGATAATGGTGATCAGGAAGATAAGGCTGCGCTTGTCCACAATGAAGGTGGACAGCTTTTCCATAAAGGTCATGCCGCTTGCGTTGCTCTGGCTCATGACGTGTATATCTCCTCCTTCGATTTTTCAGATTACAGCAGATACAGGCCCCTTTTGCCGGGGCGGGGGAAGCAAGACCCGCCGGGAGAGCCGCAGCTCCCCCGACGGGCGTTTTTTTACAGGTGCTCCAGCAGACCGATGACCAGCAGGTGCAGGGGGTAGTAGAGATAGAACAGCCACTTCATGACCCGGTTGATCCGGGGGCTGCGGCCCCGCTGCCCGTTGTAAAGCCGGAGGATGGGCAGGCTCAGCACCACACCCATCTGTACCAGACCGTATACCCAGTCCAGCGCCAGCGCGTACACAACGGCGTACAGCGCCACATAGAACGTCATCCACAGGCCCTGCTTTTTCAGGTCGCCCCGGTTGGTGCCGAAGGCCAGCACGCACAGCGATGCAATGCAGCTCCAGTCGCTGGGGAAGGTGATCAGGCAGATACCAACCACCAGCGCGGTCTTGGCGGCGGCGCTCAGGCGGTCGCTGTGGGCCACCCGCAGCATCACAAGGCCCCACGCCAGCGGCCACAGCACGCTGGTCTGGTTCAGCACCGCCCCGTAATAGAACGGGATAAAGGAGCGCCAGTCCACGAAGTCCGCTGAGGCGTACAGGTAGCAGAAGTGGGAGATCGCCGCAAACACGAACAGCCGCGCCGTGTATTTGCGGACATCGCGGGTGTGGTGAAAGCCCTCCGCGATGAAGTAGCACATGATGGGGCAGGTCAGCCGCCCGATCAGGTGCATCGCCAGCGGCAGCCACTGCCGGGGATAGCCGGGGAACACCGCCCACGCGATGTGATCCGCCGTCATGGCCAGAATGGCGATGAGCTTGATGGTGTTGGCGTCCAGCCCTTTTTTGGCCACAGACGGCATGGCCGCGCCCTCCGCCGGCATCTCAGCCCCACAGGGTAGTCAGCATGGGGACTACCTGCTTCTTGCGGGACATGACGCCGGGCAGGAACACCGCGTTGTCCTTGGGCTCCACGGCGAAGGCGTTGCGGATGGTGTCGTCGCTGCCGATGTACAGCAGCTGGGTGCCCTCCTGCAGCACATCGGTGAGCATCAGGATCACCATGTCGTAGCTGTTGGCCTTCTGGGCCCTTCTCATGGCGCCCAGCAGCTCGTCCTTGCGCTCCATCAGGCTCTGGGAATCGATGCAGGTGACCTGCCCCACGCCCAGTACCTGCTCGGCAATGTGGAACTCCTTGAAGTCGCTGCGCAGCAGCTCCTCGGCGGACTTGCTGTCGTTGCTGCCGCTGAACAGCTCCCGTCCCAGATCGGTGAGGGACACCTTGGCAATGCGGGCCAGCCGCTCGGCCATGGCGATGTCCCGCTTGGTGCAGGTGGGGGACTTGAACATAACGGTGTCGGACAGGATGGCCGCCGCCATCAGCCCCGCCATATGGGGGGACGGCGTGACGCCGTGCTCCTGATACATGGAGGTGATGATGGTATTGGTGCTGCCCACCGGCTCGTTGCGGACGGAGATGGGCTGCCGGGTCTGGATGTCCGCCAGCCGGTGGTGGTCGATGATGCCCAGGATCTCCGCCTGCTCGATGCCGGGCACGGTCTGGGCCAGCTCGTTGTGATCCACCAGCACCACCCGCTTGCGCCGGGGCTTCAGCAGATGGTAACGGGACAGCGTACCCACGACCTTCTCCTCATCGTCCAAAACGGGGTAGCAGCGGTAGCGGCTTTTCAGCACGACCTCCCGCACATCGTCGATGTAGTCGTCCAAGTGGAAGGAGATGAGCCCCTCCGTGGCGCAGGGCCGCCCGATGGGGGTGGCCTGATAGATGAGCCGGTGGACGCGGCTGGCGTCCAGCGGCGTGGAGATAACGCAGGTGCTGCCGGCATTTTCCAGCCACTCCGGCTCCACGTCGGTCTGGCACAGGATGAGGCAGGCCACCTGCTTGTCCAGCGCCCGGCGGATCATGTCCGGCTGGCTGCCGCACAGCACGATGCTGTCGGCGCTGTCGAACAGCAGGTTCTCGCAGTTCTGGGGCAGGGCGATGGACACGGAGCCGCTGACGCTGTCCACCATGTCGCCGCCGTCACCCATGACGCGGCCCTCGATAACGCTCAGCAGGTTGAAAAGCGGGATGTCGTCCACCCGCGGATCGCCCACGGTGTTCAGGCTGAACGTGGCGATGTCCCCGGCGGACAGCATGCCGTACAGCGTGCCGTCCTCGTTGACCACGGGGATGGCGGAGATCTTCTGCTCCCGCATGAGCTTCCACGCACGGTCCATGGTAACGGAGGCGTCCAGGCAGGGCGGGCGGTCGAAGTCCAGATCCTGCACCTGCGTGCGGACGTTCTGGATAAAGCGGGGCGGGTTGAAGTGGAACCGCTCCAGCATCCGGTTTGTCTCGTCGCTGATGGTGCCCAGATGGACGGCCACATACTCCTTCTCGCCCAGCGCGTTTTTCAGCGCGGCGAAGGACATGGCGGCCACGATGGAGTCGGTATCCGGGTTGCGGTGCCCGGTGACATAGATCTCGTTCATACGCGGTTGCTCCTTTGCGCAAAAATTCCTCTGTGACCTTATATTATAGAGGAAGTTTTTTCCGCGGTCAATGGGTTTCCCCGCCAAGGGCGGACGCTTTTTGGAGGCGGTGGCCAAGGCGGACACTATTGTGTTCGGCAAGACCGGCACGCTGACCTATGCGATGCCCACCGTGGCGGCGGTCATTCCCTTCGGCGGACACGACGAGGCGGATATGTGTATCAGTTCATTATTTAATATTTCAGTTGCACGATTCCGGACATTATTCATTCGTCTGACCCATTCCATTTGGGCGCCGGCTTTCAGCGTTTCCGTAGACCTCTGTCATCTGCTCCGGGCTGAAAAGCTGCTCCGGCAACAGAGGATCTTGTATTGTCGACCTCATAATCCACTATTGACCTGACATGGTCATTGAAAAGCATTATCAAACCCAACCTTATTCGACTATTTTCCGTCGTTGATGGAAATGGTCGCTTTTTATTTTGTTGGCATACCGATGAAAAGGGCCTTTTGACCTCAACGTCATATTTTGCAGGTCTTTTTGAACGCAAAAGCGCCGGTTCGATGGTTCTACGAAACCAACAAACCGACGCCCTGCCCCCATATTTATGTTGTGCTATGCGATCCTATAGGCAGAATGAATCCACCTCGCTCTTACCATCCGAATCTGTCCGAAGTATGCACAGCGTGAATCCTCCCAAATTGGGTTCAGTTTCTTTGGCGAGGGCAAGTATTTCCTCCGATATCTCTTTGGATGTCAAGCAGAACGATCCGACCGCATTGCAGAGAACAATAAACTTCTTATACTTGCAGAATAACTCTTTGTATTTGTGGTACTTATTCACAATTCTTTCGGAGTATATTTTGTATCTCTCCGAAAGGTCGACGAGACTCTCTCCAACCGCCACCGCTTCGCCCAAATCGAAGTATGAGTAGTTTTCAGCTTTTCCGCCATGTACTTTTTTCGCATTTTCCCGAATATCCGCCGCAGTGCGTCCTTTCCCAAAATTTTCTTTTGAGATTCTCCGCATGACAGACTCGCTTTCGGTTGTCAGTCGTGTAACTTCAATGCCAATTTCACCGGAATTTCCGAGCACAAAATCCGGCCGCTCAATTTTAAGAATTTTCGTGCTCCTGAGTTCCTTATAGTACGAGGACAAGGCGAATAGAACCGCATATTCTTCTCGTGCTTTTATATCATCGGGCAATTTGGCTTCTTCAAAAAATTGGCACAAATATTTGCCAAAATTGCGGTAATCTTGTGTGCTCAAATTGTGCGTATACTCGCAGAGAGACAACTTGTCAAACACATACTCAGCCCCGTCTATATTGACCGTTTCCCGTGCTGCGTCAAAAGTGTCGTATTCAAATGATTGGAGTGATGCAACGGTTTTTGCCAGTTGTTTGAGCGTAGCATTTCGATGCATTTGCTTTTCGTTCATAATGTTCTCTCTCTCATAACACGGATGCGAACCGATTGGGGCCAATACTCCCTAAAATTTCCAAAATTCGCCGGAAACGCTCGGTTCGCATCCACACAAATTTTCTCAATAAGTTACAATAAATATCCCCCGGCGAAGCCGGGGGTATTTATTTTGCGGGCGAAGCCCTATG
>URHT01000029.1 GCA_900547745.1 uncultured Eubacteriales bacterium
GTTTCGTTCGTTGTTTAATTTACAAGGTACACGTCCCACGCGGAACAGTCATTATTGTAGCAGATGTCAGCCATCTTGTCAACTACTAATTTTACTTATTTTTGACAATTTTCGCTGCCGTCCGGCTTTCTTCTGCTCGCCGTCCTCGCGGACAGCTTGGTTAGATTACCACATGCTGCCACGCTTTGCAACCCCTAATTTCACTTTTTTGCGCCTTGCTATGAAACAGCTTTTTTCATAAGTTATACTTATGTCTCATTTCGTCCGCAGGTTGTATTACACATATATAATATGTCTGCCGTCGCTTCGACGCATCGTGTCTCTTCTGGCAGCGGGAGAAGGATTCGAAGAAGTACGCCCTATCGTCCCCTATGCAAGCGATGATGAAATAATCCAGGCAGCTCAAGAAGCCATTCACGAAGAACTTCGCCGCCGTGGACTGGAATAGCGCAGCCGATTAGTAAGGAGGTATATCCATGGATCTCTTTGAAAGCATGTCCATGTCCGGAAGTGCGTTTTTCCCCGCTCCCTCTTGACAATTCCCCGTTCTCGTGCTAAGATGTCCCCACAATCCAAGGGGTGCTGGCGCAAGCTGGCTGAGATGAGACGTATCGCCGTCCAGTCCCTCGAACCTGATCCGGGTAATGCCGGCGTAGGAATGCGAACATATGGTTTTTGTTTTCCGCATTGCGACGCCTGCATGGCTCGCCATGCGGGAATTTCTTTTTCTGGAGGTACTAATTATGAATCACGCAAAAGTCCGCGCCCTGTGCGAGGGCGCCGTACTGCTGGCCGTAGCCCAGATCCTCAGCTATATCAAGCTGTGGGAGATGCCTTGGGGCGGCAGTATCGTTCTGTCCATGGTGCCGCTGGTGCTGTACGCCGTCCGCTGGGGACTGGGCGCCGGTCTGCTGGACGGCTTCCTGTTCGGCGTCCTGCAGTTCATGTTTGACGGAGGCTTCGCCATCGGCTGGCAGTCCATCATCGGTGACTATCTGCTGGCCTTCACGGTGCTGGGTCTGGCCGGCCTGTTTGCCCGCCGTAAGAACGGTGTCTTTCTGGGCACGCTGGTAGCCGGCGGCGCACGCTTCCTGGTACACTATGTGGTGGGCGCCACCATCTGGGCCGCCTACATGCCCGACACCTTCTTCGGCATGACCATGCACAGCCCCTGGTTCTACTCCCTTCTGTACAATCTGGCCTACATGCTGCCCAATATTGCCATCACGCTGGTGATCTTCGCCATCGCCTACAAGCCGCTGGGCAAGTACCTGACCGGCGCCGATCTGGAGCAGGCCAAGTAAACCGCCTCCCTCTCCGCGCATGGCCCTCTCCCCCCTCTGGAGGGCCATGCGCGATTTTTTCTCCGGCAGACCGCGAAAAGGTATTGACAAATGTCCCAAAACCTGTATAATAGTTTTTGTTCGTCAGAACATAGCGGGATTGTGTAAAGGTAGCACAGCGGACTCTGACTCCGTATGTGAGGGTTCGAATCCTTCTCCCGCTGCCAAAAAGAGACACGACTAAGTCGTGTCTCTTTTTTATTTTTCCTGCGTTTTCCATTTCCCTTGCAACCTTTTCGGCTTGTTTTGCGTTATGATAGATGACGGCCGTCAAGAAAACAGTCCCCCGTAAAGGAAGTGAACGCTTTGACAGAGGAACAGGCCCTGCGCCAGATGCAGCGCGGCTCACAGGAGGCGCTGGCGTGGTTCATCGACCGCTACGGCGCGTATGTCAGCGCCGTCATCCGCGGCATCCTCGGCACGGCTCTGGCCGAATCCGACGTGGAGGAGACAGCCTCCGACGTGTTTTTCTCCCTCTGGAACAACGCCGAAAAGGTGCACAGCGGCGCGGCCCGCCCATGGCTCAGCGCCGTGGCCCGCAACGCCGCCCGCGACCGGCTCCGCCGGGCCGTACCGGAGCAGCCGCTGCCGGAGGACGCGGTCATCGTGGACGACCGCACACCGGAGACAGCGCTGACAGAGAAGGAGCGGACGACCCGTGTGCAGCTGGCGCTGCTGTCGCTGGAGCCGTCAGACCGGGAGGTCTTTCTCCGCTTCTACTATTACTGCCAGAGGATCGGCGACATCGCCCGGGAAATGGGGCTCAACGAGTCCACCGTCAAGTCCCGGCTGCGCCGGGGACGCGAAAAGCTGAAGACCTTCCTGCTGCGGGAGGTACCATACGACGAAGTATCGGAAAAAGGAGGTACGGTATGGAATATGATATCTACGAGCTGATGCGCGGACTGCAGGATGACAGTGTACCGCTGCCGGAGGACAGAGCCGCCGACCTCCGCCGGATCAAGGAGTTGACGATGAACAGAATTCAGGCAGATCAGGACACCCACGGCACGCGCCCCATCCGCCGCATGACCCGCATGATGCTGGCGGCCGCCATCGCAGCGGTGCTGTGCATCGCCACCGTGGCCGCCGCCAAGCTGGGCGTTGCCGACGCCTTCAGTGGCTTTTTCGGCCAGCTGAACGAGAGCCAGCGGCAGGTCATGGAGACGCTGGGCACCACCGATCTCCCCGCCCCCGTCACCAGCCACGGCACCACCATCACACCGGTGGCCGCCATCTGCGACAAGCACAACTACTACCTGCGCCTGCGGGTCGAGGCCCCGGCAGGCACGGCGCTGCACATCCCCGACCCCGATGAGGGCTGGCTCCAGCTCTCCGTGCTGGACAGCGGCACCCTTGACCCCGACGTTCTGCAGGTGGCTGGCTGCGATGAAACGCCCCTCTACTTTTGGAACGCCGTGTGGTATGACGATACGCCCGGCGACAATGTGCTGGAAACGGTGGTCTGGCTCAGCAGTCACGGACAGGGCCAGCGCAACCCCGATCCCTACCGGCCCGACGCCCCCATCTGGGTGGATTTCACCGACGATACCCCCAAGTCCGTGAACATCCACAACATCTCCATGCAGAACGATGACCACGAGTACACCGTCCTGCTGGAGGGCGACTGGCGCTTTGACCTGCCCCCGGCGCAGGAGCACCCTACGCTGCACATCGATGCCGCCGGTCTGACGGAGGAGAGCGCCGACCCGGGCCGCATGATCTATCCGGACTACTTCAACATCTCCGCCCTGAGTCTGGAGTTCGAGTACCGCTACGATCCGCTGTATGTGGATGTGGAGTACCCCGACTGCGTGGAGCGCGAGGAGAAGTGCTGTGAGGTCAGGGAAGGCTGGGAGGTGGTGCTCAAGGACGGCAGCAGCGTCCCGCTGGGCAGAAGCTCCGGCGACGGCTATCACGATTTTGCCTATTGGATCCAGCCCTTCACGGCGCCCATCGACATCACGCAGGTGGATCACATCCGCTTCGGCAGTCTGATCGTGCCCGTTGAACCGTAAGGGAGGATATGTGTTACAGAGTCCCCGGCCTGCGGCCGGGGACTCTGTTTTTTTATCTTTTCTTCTCTCGCTTATCTTCCGGGAACGGAAGCAGCTGCACCCCGCTTTCCGCCGTGTCTGTCTGTATGTATATTTCCTCACATGCCCGTTCCGCCTCTGCCAGCAGTTCCATCGCCCGTTCCATGGCATCCAGCGCCGTCAGGTACATTTTCTTATAGTCCGCCATTGCCCCGCTTCCTTTCTGTTTATCCTCCTATTTTAGTAAATATATTTACTAAAATCAATAGTAAATATATTTACTGATTACAATACTGCCAAAGGAGTGGTGCAGTATGGGCTTTCCCTATCAGCGGCGGCTGCGGGATCTGCGGGAGGATCACGACAAAACGCAGCAGGACATCGCCGATATCCTCGGCACATCCCAGACCATGTACGCCCGCTACGAGCGGGGCGCCAACGAACTGCCGCTGCGGCACCTGCTGAAGCTGGCGGATTATTACGGCGTTTCCGCCGACTATCTTCTGGGGCGCAGCAATACGCCCTGACTTCTCCATAAAACCTCACAGCGCCCCGAGCCTTACGGTTCGGGGCGCTGTTTTTTGCTCTCAGGTATTCAAAAACGGATCGTCCAGCTTGCCCAGCCGGCGCAGCATGGTCTTTTTCACCGCCTTGAAGATATTCTCATAGCCGGTGCAGCGGCACAGGTGGCCGCTCAGCAGCTTGCGCAGCTCGTCGTCGCTGTACAGCACGCCGCGATCCAGAATTTCCACCGCCGTCATCAGGAAGCCGGGGATGCAGAAGCCGCACTGGATGGCCGTCTCCTCCATGAACGCCTGCTGGATGTCGGACAGCTCGCCGTTGGGGCCCATCAGCCCCTCCAGCGTGGTGATATGCTTTCCCTCGGCCCACACCGCCAGATACAGGCAGGAGTTGAAGCACTCGCCGTCGATGAGCACGTTGCACGCGCCGCACTCGCCCACCTCACAGCCCTTTTTCACGCTGGTCAGGTGAAAATCGTTCCGGAGCATGTCGGTCAGGGACGCGCGCACATCCACCATCTGCTCCACTTCCCTGCCGTTGATGGTGCAGGTCACAAGCTGATACTGTCTCTTGGCCATTACAGCACACCTCCTGCCAGCTTCACGGACTCGATCAGGCACCGCTTGGCGCTCTCCACGGCGATATGGCTGCGGAACGCCTTGCTGGCACGCCACGAATCGCGGGGATTGATGTCCTCCAGCACCTTGCGGCCGAACTCCTCGATATTCTCCAGCGTCACGACCCTGCCGTTGATAAACGCCTCCGCATTCTCCGCCCGCATGGGCACGGGGCCGGCCACGCCGAAGGCAATACGCACCCGCTCAAACGTCCCGCCGTCGGGGCTGAGCCGGGCGTTGACGGAGGTGCCCAGCGTGGCGATATCCATGGCGTTGCGCATGGCATATTTAATATAGTGTCCCCACGTCCGGTCGTAGGACGTCTTGGGGATGAGGATGGCCGTCTGGATCTCGCCGTCCTCCACCCGCAGATCCACCGTACCCGCCTTGATATAGAAATCCCTGATAGGCACACGGCGCACGCCGTTTTTGCCGGTGATCTCCACGATGGCCTCCCACGCATGGAGCGTGGAGGCGGAGTCGGCGGAGGTCACGCCGTTGCAGATATTGCCGCCGATGGTACCGGCGTTGCGGATCTGGGGGCCGCCCACCATGTCCACCGCCTCGCCCAGCACGTTGATATACCGCTGGATGATGGGATCGTTGGTGATGTGGGTAAAGCTGGTGAGGCTGCCGATGCGGATATTCTCCTCGGCGTCGATAGACACGCCCCGCATCTCATCGCACTTCTGAATGGAGATCAGTGCCTTACCGGCGCGCTTACCCTCGCGCATCTGCACCAGCACGTCGGTGCCGCCGGCGATGATCTGCGCCTCGGGGTGCTCCAGCCGCAGGCGCACCGCGTCCTGTACGTCCTTGGCCTCGTACAGTGCCAACATATCATACATAGCTCGTCCCTCCTCAGTCCTGAATGAGTCCCTCTTCGCTGAAGCGCTTGAAGAGGATGTGGGCATTCATGGGATTCTGGTCGATGGCCACGCCGGTGGCGTTGAGAATGGCGTTGCGGATGGCCGGTGCGCCGGAGCAGGCCGGCGGCTCGCCCAGTGCCTTTGTGCCGAAGGCCGATGTCGGCTCAGCGTTTTCAATGAACTGCGCCTCCAGATGGGGGTGATCCATAATGGTGCTCAGCTTGTAGTCCAGCAAATTGTTGTTCAGCGGCTTACCGTTCTTCTCGTCGAACAGCAGCTGCTCGCCCATGCCGTAGCCGATGGCCATGGACATGCCGCCGTGTACCTGCGCCGCGGCCAGCGCCGGGTTGATGAGCTTGCCGCAGTCGTGTACGTTGACGATGTCCCGCAGCGTCACCTTGCACATGGGAATGTCCACCTCGATGTCCACGAAGGTGCAGCCGAAGGAGTAGGCGTTGTTGCGGATGGTGAACGTGGACTCGGCGGTGATGTGCTCGCTCTTGGCGGCGTTGTACTGCGCCGTCATGGCCAGCTCCCTCAGGCTCATCAACACCTTGCCGTCGGTATTGCGGACGATGTTGCCGTCCACGATGTCCATATTGTACACCGCCTGACGGGTCAGGTCGGTGGCGTATTGCAGGATCTTTTCCTTCAGCAGCAGGCCGGTCTGGCGAATGGAAAAGCCCGCCGTATAGGTCTGGCGGCTGGCGTAGGCGCCCAGACCCGTGGGGGTGATGTCCGTGTCCTGGCAGGACACCACATGCACGTCCTTATAGCTCTTGAGGCCCACCACATCGGCGGTCATCTGGGCGTAGGCGGTGTCGGCGCCCTGTCCGATCTCCGTCTCGCCGCACTGCATGGTCACGGTGCCGTCCAAATTCAGCTGCATCCGGTTGCTGGAGGTCTCCAACGAGATGGGATACACAGCGGTGTTGTACCAGAACGTGGCCATGCCCACCGCGTGGCGGATGGGCCCCGTCTCCTTGGCGTACTCCGCCATCTTCCGGTCATAGTCTATGTATTTCCGGCCCGCCTCCATGCACTCACGGAAGGAGTCGTTGTAGTTGACGTTGTGGCTGAACCCGTCCTCGTAGCCCTGGGGCATGATGTTCTGCATCCGGAAGGCCAGCGGGTCCATGCCCACCGCCCTGGCGCAGTCGTCCACGTTGGACTCATCGGCAAAGGACGCCTGCGGCATACCGTAGCCCCGCATGGCGCCGGCGGCGGGGCGGTTGGTGAACACCGTCCAAGCGTCGCATTCCATGTTGTCGCAGGGATAGTGCTGGGGGAAGGAGCCCATGGCCTTGGCCACGATGGAGTGTCCGTGGGAGGCGTAAGCGCCCTGATTGGAGAAGCACTCCACCTTCCGGGCGGCAAACGTGCCGTCCTTCCGGAGCCACGACACAATGTGGAACCGGATGGCGTGGCGGACGCGGTTGGACACGAACGTCTCCTCCCGGGAGCAGTCGATGCGCACGGGGCGGCCGCCCACCTGCGTGGTGCAGTAGGCGCACAGCGGCTCGTACAGCGCGTCCTGCTTGTTGCCGAAGCCGCCGCCGATATAGGGCTTGATAACGTGGATATCCGCCCACGGACGGCCCAGCGCCTGTCCCACGATGCGGCGGATGATGTGGGGGATCTGGGTGGAGGACACCACCACGATCCGCCCGTTCTCCTCGTAGGAGAAGCAGCCGTGGTTCTCGATGTGGCTGTGCTGCACGGTGGGCGTGTCGTACCAGCCCTCTACTTTCATAAGGCCCGGCTCCTGAATGGCGGCCTGATAGTCGCCCTTCTTCATGTCGGTGTGCTTCAGGATGTTGCGGGGGAAGCTCTCATGCAGCTGGGGCGCACCCTCCTCCATGGCCTTCTGGACATCCAGCACGAAGGGCAGCTCCTCATACTCCACCTTCAGCGCCCGCACGCCCTGCATGGCGGACACCTCGTCCTCGGCGATGACCACCGCCACATCGTCGCCCCAGTACCGCACATGCCGGTTCAGCAGATGGCGGTCGGCCACGTCCTGATGGCCCGGATCCATCGACCACGGATGGCCCGCCGTGGGGAAGGTGATGTCCGGCACGTCGAAGCAGGTGATGACCTTCACCACCCCGTCGATGGCCTCGGCGGCGCTGGTATCCACGGTCTTCACGAAGCCGTGGGCGATCTCCGCGTGCTTGATGCGCACATACAGTGCGTTCCGGGGCATCATATCCTCATAATACTTGGTACGTCCTGTGGCCTTGTCGAAGGCGTCCACCCTGACTTGGCTCTTTCCAACCTCACCCATTCCGGTACTCCTCCTTATCAACGAGATCAATCTCGATAACAGCTGTGCTGATGGCAGATATCTGCCATACTGATACTTGTACTATCCTATCACAAACCCGTGAATTTGAAAAGGCTTTTCATTATCCTACTCGGGGTATAACGCCGTTTTTCTTGACAGCTTTTCCGTTTTCCGGGTATACTACCGCTAAAGGTCACACCACGGAGGTGCTTTCCATGGAAAAACTGCGTATCGGCTGCGTCGTCATGGCCGCCGGCAACGCATCCCGCTTCGGCCGGAACAAGCTGGCCGCCGAGGTGGACGGCAAAACGCTCCTGCGCCGCGCGCTGGAGGCCGTACCGCCCGGCCGGTTCTGCCGCGTAGCCGTCGTCACCCAGTACCCGGAGGCGGCGGAGGCCGCCCGGCGCTTCTCCTTCACGCCTGTGAAGAACCGGCACCCGGACTGGGGCATCAGCCACACCATCTCACTGGGGCTGGACGCCCTGGGCGACTGCGACGCCGCGCTGTTTCTGGTGTCCGACCAGCCCCTGCTGGAGCAGGCCAGCGTGGCGGGGCTGCTGGACTTCTACTGCCGGCACCCGTCCTGCATCGTGGCTCTGGGCCACAACGGCGTCCGGGGCAATCCCTGCCTGTTCCCTGCCTGCTTCTTCCCGGAGCTGCGGGCGCTGCGGGAGGATCACGGCGGCAGCACCGTCATCCGCCGTCACGAGGACGTCCTGCTGCTGTACGACGTGCCCGCCCGCCAGCTGACGGACGTGGACACCCGCAATGCGCTGAACGCCCTCACCGGGCAGGAGCCGTAACGCCCCGCGTATGTCGTCTCGTCACAGGCCGCAGCGCTGCTGCGGCCTGTGTTATTTTTTTACTTTTTCCGCGCGTAGGGCGTGTTCGCCAGCGGCAGCTCGAAGCGCCGCTCCCCGTCCCAGCGGTAGTAGGCATCGGCGATGGCCGGCGCCGTGGGGATAGACGTGATCTCGCCGATGCCGATGGCGCCGCCGGCCACATCCAGCCCCGGCTTCTCCACCACAATGGCCTCGATCTCCTCCTGCGGCAGCTGGTTGGCCCGGAACAGCCCCAGCATGCCGTACTTGGCGGTGGGGCGGCAGTTCTCGTCAATGGGGTACTGCTCCGTCAGGGCGTAACCCATGGACATCACCACGCCGCCCTCGATCTGCCCCTCCACGCTGAGGGGGTTCACGGCCTTGCCCACGTCATGGGCGGCCACCATCTTTTTGATCTTCCCCGTCTCGCGGTCGAGGATGCACATCTGCGTGGCGTAGCCGTAGGCCACATGGCTCACGGGGTTGGGCACGTCCGCGCCCAGGGGATCGGTCTTGGCCAGATACTCGCCGTAGAACTCCTGTCCCGTCAACTGCGCCAGCGTTTTGCCGCCGTCCAGCTCCGCCTTCAGCTTCGCGCAGGCGCGGCGGGTGGCCTCACCCGTCACCAGCGTCTGGCGGCTGCCGGAGGTATCGCCGGAGTCCGGCGCGATCCACGTGTTGCTCCGCTCGTATACCACGTCGCCGCACCGCAGGCCGGTGCAGGTCACCACCGTCTGTACCAGCACGGTGCCCAGTCCCTGCCCGATGCAGCTGGCGCCGGAGTAGATATGCACCTTGCCGTCCGGTTCCACGATGAGCTTGCAGCGGCCCCAGTCGGGGATACCTACGCCCACGCCGGCGTTCTTCATGGCGCAGGCGATGCCCACCGGGTCACCCGCCGCCACCGCCGCGTCGTAGGCGGGCTTGATGGCCTCCAGCGTCTCCACAAGGCCGGTGGAGCCGTCCACGATCTGACCGTTGGGCAGCACGCCGCCGGGCCGGATGGCATTGCGGTAGCGGATCTCCCACGGGCTGATGCCCACCAGCTCGGCCATCTGGTTCAGCAGCGTCTCCGTGCAGAAGCAGGTCTGCGTCACGCCGAAGCCCCGGAACGCGCCGGCCGGCGGGTTGTTGGTGTAGTAGGCGTAGCCCTCGATCTCAAAATTCTCATAGGCGTAGGGCCCCGCCGCGTGGGTGCAGGCGCGCTCCAGCACAGGCCCTCCCAGCGAGGCGAACGCGCCGGTGTCGGACACCACGCTGGCCTTCACGCCCTGAATAATGCCGTTTTCGTCGCAGCCCATGGTGAACTCCATGTCCATACTGTGGCGCTTGGGGTGGACGAGGATGGACTCCTGCCGGCTGAGCTTCACCTTCACCGGTACCCGCGCCACATAGGCCAGCAGCGCCGCGTGGTGCTGCACGGACATGTCCTCCTTGCCGCCGAAGCCGCCGCCCACCAGCATGTTCTGCACCTGACAGTGCTCATAGTCCACGCCCAGCATGGCCGCGCACTCGTGCATAGTGGTGTGGGAGCTCTGGTCGGTGGTCAGCAGCTTCACGCCGCCGTTGTCCAGCGGCAGCGCCACGCAGCACTCCGGCTCCAGAAAGGCGTGCTCCGTCCACGGCGTGTGGAATTTCTCCGTCAGTACATATTTCGATCTGGCAATGGCCCCCGCCGCGTCGCCCCGCGACACATGCTTGTAGGCCTGCACATTGCTTTCTTCCTCCTCGAACACCAGCGGCGCACCGGGCGCTGCCGCCTCCGCGGGGCTGTGCACCGCCGGCAGCACCTCGTATTCCACCTTCACCAGCTTCTTGGCGGCCTCCAGCGTCTCCTGATCCCGGGCGCACACCAGCGCCACCGCGTCGCCCAGATAGTGGGTGATCTCCCCGATGCCGATGAGCGTGGGCTGATCCTTCTTCAGATGGCCCACGTTGACCTTGCCGGGGATATCCTTCTGGGTCAGCACGCACACCACACCCTCCAGCGCCTCCGCCTCGGAGGTGTCGATGCGCAGCACTCTGGCCCGGGCGTACTGGCTGCGCACCGCGCCGCCGTAGCACATGCCGTCCACATACACATCGTCTGGGTACTGGCCGTAGCCCATCACCTTCTCCTCCACGTCCAGCCGGTGGACGCGGCTGCCCACCTGCCAGTCGTCGGCAGAGGCCGCAGGCAGCTTCCCCTCCCGGAAGATCTTCGCCGCCAGCAGGATGCCGTCGATGATCTTCACATAGCCGGTGCAGCGGCAGATGTTGTTGCGGATGGCAAACGCCGCCTCCTCACGGGTAGGGTCGGGATTCCCGTCCAGCAGCCCCTTGGCGGAGATGACCATGCCCGGGATGCAGAAGCCGCACTGCACCGCCCCCGCCTCACCGAAGGCAAAGGTATACACCTGCTTTTCCCAATCGCTGAGTCCCTCCACCGTCACGATGGTCTTGCCCTCCAGCTTATCGGTCTGGGGAATGCAGGCCTTGGTGGGCTTGCCGTCGATGAGCACATGGCAGGTGCCGCAGGCGCCCTCGCTGCATCCATCCTTCACGGATGTCAGGTGCAGCGTGTCCCGCAGATAGCGGATCAGCTTCTGATTCTTCTCCACGACAACGGTTTGTCCGTTCACGGTGAAAGTGGCCATATCGTTCTCCTCTCTGCGGCGGGCCGCCCCGCCTGTCCGAAGGTACCTGAATTTTTTTCAGCTATTATACAATATTTTTAGCTTTTCCGCAAGTCTTACTCGTGAATAGCGTTATTCTACTTCCACAATAACGCTCGCCTCCCGCCGCGCCCCGCAAACCGCTTGCGCCGCCGCCTGCGTCCTGCTATAACGGAAAACGCCGCGGCATCGGAAGGCGGAACACGACATGGAGATCAGACTGCTGGAGCAGGCCGAAAATTCACCGTCCGGTACCAGACCGGCGGCTATTGCGACCTCCCTGTTTTGCAATGGCCGCTGCCGGCGCACCGTGTCAACATGAACACGCGGGAGAAAATCACTTACGACCGGTATGTGCAGGCGCATGCAGAGAGATACGCCCCCGGCGCTCTGCGCCGCAGCAGACTGAACGGAACCGCGCAATAAGGAACCCGCCCATGTTCAATGGGCGGGTTCCTTATTGCATCGGAGTATACGCACCGGTATGGATCCGATGCCATTTTTGTCTTGTTTTCTCGTCGGCAGCAGCCCTTTTGAACCACTCGTCCGGCAAGTGGTTCAAAAAGGCGCGCCGGGCTGTGTGCCCGTATGCGGTCGGGCTTATCCGCCCAGATAGGCCTTGCGGATGGCGTCGCTCTCCAGCAGCGCCGCGCCGCTGCCCTCGGTGACGATGCGCCCCGTTTCCAGCACATAGCCCCGGTCGGCCACGGCCAGCGCCGCCTGCGCGTTCTGCTCCACCAGAAGGATCGTGGTACCGTCGGCGTGGAGCTGGCGGATGATGTCGAAGATCTGCTCCACCAGCAGCGGGGCAAGGCCCATGGACGGCTCGTCCAGCATCAGCAGCTTGGGATGGCTCATCAGCGCCCGTCCCATGGCCAGCATCTGCTGCTCGCCGCCGGACAACGTACCGGCCACCTGCTTCCGCCGCTCTCTCAGCCTTGGAAAGCGCGCAAACACGCTCTCAATGTCGGCACTCACGTCCCCGCTGCGGCAGTAGCCGCCCATGTCCAGATTTTCCTGCACCGTCATGTGCTGGAAAATACGCCGGCCCTCCGGCACGAGGGCCATACCGCGCCCCACCAGCCTGTGACTGGGCACATGGCGCAGCTCCTCGTCCATGAAGCGCACGCTGCCCGTCCGGCTGCGCAGCAGACCCGCCACGGTGTTCAGGGTGGTGGACTTGCCCGCGCCGTTAGCGCCGATCAGTGTCACCACCTCACCCTGCTCCACATGGAAGGACACGTCCTTCACCGCGTGGATGCTGCCGTAGTACACGTTGATGTTCTCCACCTGCAGCACGGTGCTCATGCGCTCGCCTCCTTTTTTCTGCCCAGATACGCCTCGATGACCGCCGGGTCTGCCTGAATATCCGCCGGTGTGCCCTTGGCGATGATGTGTCCGAAGTTCAGCACGCAGATGCCCTCGCAGATGTTCATCACCAGATTCATATCATGCTCGATGAGCAGCACCGCGATCTGGAACGTATCCCGTATCTTGCGGATGTTCTCCATCAGCTCCGCCGTTTCCGACGGGTTCATGCCCGCCGCCGGTTCGTCCAGCAGCAGCAGGCACGGGTTGGACGCCAGCGCCCGCAGGATCTCCAGCCGCCGCTGTGCGCCGTAGGGCAGGGAGCCCGCCCGCTCATCGGCGTGGGACTCCATGTGGAAGATGCTCAGCAGCTCCTCCGTCCGCTCCCGGGCGATGCGCTCCTCCCGGGCGTACTTGGGAAAATGCAGGATGCTGCCTGCCAGCCCGTACCGCACGGAGTCGTTCATGGCCACCATCAGGTTCTCCGCCACCGTCAGATCATTGAACAGGCGGATGTTCTGGAACGTCCGGGCGATGCCCGCCTTGTTCACCTGCGCCGTGGTCATGCTGTGGGTGTCCTTACCATCCAGCAGGATGGCCCCCGCCGTGGGCTGGTACACCTTGGTCAGCAGATTGAACACCGTGGTCTTGCCCGCGCCGTTGGGCCCGATGAGCCCTGCGATCTCCGTGCGGCCGATGGTCAGGTCAAAATCCTCCACCGCCTTCAGGCCGCCGAAGGTCACGCCCAGCCCCACGCACTCCAGCACCGGGGATTTGTCGATGTCGCGTTCCGGCAGCAGGACGGTGGACGGCCGGTTCACCAGTTTCGTTTTCGCACTCACAGCGCCGCACGCTCCTTTCCCTTCGGTGTCAGCTTTTCACGCAGCGAGCCGAAGAACCGCTTCATGGCGGGGTTGTTGGTGGCCTGCATCACCAGGATCAGTACGATGGCGTACACCAGCATCCGGTAGTCCGCCACCTCCCGCAGCGCCTCCGGCAGCACCGTCAGCACGATGGCCGAGATCACGGAGCCCGGCACGCTGCCCATGCCGCCCAGCACCACGATGACCAATATCTCGATAGACATGTTGTAATCGAACGTCGCCGCCTTGATGTTGGCCAGCGAGTGGCCGTACAGCACGCCGGCGCACCCGGCGAAGAACGCCGCGATAACGAACACCGCCAGCTTGTACCATGTGACGTTCAGGCCCACGGACTCCGCCGCGATGCGGTTGTCCCGAATGGCCATGATAGCCCGCCCGTACTTGGAGCGCTTCAGGTTCAGCATCACCGCCACCGTCAGTAGCACCAGCACCGCGCCGTAGGGCAGCAGCTCCCTGGCGCCGGCATAGACGGCGGTGGTGTTCAGGCCCAGCGCGCCGCCGGTGAAATTCAGATTTGTGATGATGTTCTTGATGATCTCGCCGCAGGCCAGCGTCACGATGGCCAGATAGTCGCCCCGCAGCCGCAGGGCGGGCAGCCCTACCAGCAGGCCGAACACCGCCGCCGTCAGACCGCCGGTCAGCATGCTCACCGGCAGCCGTACGCCCAGCGGCAGCGCCGTTTCCGACAGTGCGATGGCCACCAGGCAGCCGGAGAACAGTCCCACGGACATGAACCCCGCGTGACCCAGACTCAGCTCGCCCAGCAGGCCCACCACCAGATTCAGCGACACTGCCATGACGATGTACACCGCCGTGGGGATCAGCATGTTTGTCACCTGCCGGGTCAGGCTTCCGGTATACAGCAGCACCGCCATCACCGCGAACAGTACGGCCACCGCCGCCACCGTGATGAGATCGGCGCGCTGTCTTTTTTTCTGTATCAGCTGCATTTCCTTCACCTCACACCTTTTCCTGCATGGGCTTCCCCAGCAGGCCCGTGGGCTTCACCACCAGCACTGCCACCAGCACGGCGAACACGATGGCGTCCGCCCACAGGGTGGAGATATACGTCTTGGACAGCTGCTCGATGAGGCCCAGCAGGATACCGCCCAGCATGGCCCCAGGGATGGAGCCGATGCCTCCGAACACCGCCGCCGTGAACGCCTTGATGCCGGGCATCGCGCCGGTGGTGGGCTTGATATACACATAGGTCATGCCGTAGAACATGCTGGCGAACGCCGCCAGCGCCGAGCCGATGGCGAATGTCAGCGTGATCGTTCTGTCCACACTGATGCCCATCAGTGTGGCGGCGTCCTTGTCCTCGGACACCGCCCGCATGGCCTTACCCAGCTTGGTCTTGTCGATGAACAGCGTCAGCGCCGCCATCAGCGCCGCCGTGACGGCCAGTGTCAATACGGTGATGCCGTCCACCTGCACACCGCCCACGGTAAAGCCGGGCAGCTTCACCAGCGTGGGATACGCCATTTGCTGGGAGCCGAAGATCAGCAGCGCCGCGTTCTGCAAAAGGTAGCTGACGCCGATGGCCGTAATGAGCACGCTCAGCGGCGCCGCCTGGCGCAGAGGCTTATAGGCGCAGAACTCGATGACCACACCCAGCACCGCGCATACCACGATGCTGACGATCACCGTCACCCATGGGGACAGTCCCAGCTGCGCCACCGCCACGATGCCGCTGTACGCGCCCACCATGATCACGTCGCCGTGGGCGAAGTTCAGCATTTTGGCGATGCCGTAGACCATGGTGTAGCCCAGCGCGATCAGCGCGTAGATGCTGCCGAGGCTCAGCCCGCTTATCAAAGTTTGGATCAGATTCGTCATAGTCGTCATTCCTTTGCGTCAAGTGCGTTGCGCCTGTCCCGCCCTCCCGGCGCGGTGCCGGGAGGGCGGTCGGCTATGTGAGGAAGGGAGAAGAAGCGTTTTTTATTCGGCCGCGCCGCTGTCCTCACCGAACAGCGTGCCCACACCGTTCTTGTAGAGGATGGCGCTGGCGGCCTTGTTGGTGTTGCCGTCGGCGTTCCAGGTCATGGTGCCGGTGACGCCCTCCACGGTCAGGGAGGTCATCACCGCAGCCAGCTCCGCGCCGGAGGTGCTGCCGCCGGCAGCCTCCACGGCGGCCTTCACCACATACACGGCGTCATAGGCGTCGGCGGCGAACTGGTCGGGGGTGGCGTTGTAGTTCGCCTGATAGGCGCTGACAAAGGCCTGCACATTGGCGGCGGCGGAGTCAGCGGCGAAGGGAGTCATCATCAGCACGTTATCGGCGATGGTCACATCCTGACTGACCTTGCCGAGGATGCCGTCCAGACCGTCAGCGCCGAAGAAGTACACGTCCTCCGCGAACTTGCCCTTGGCCTGGGTCAGGAAGGTGGAGGCCTCCTCCGCGTAGATGGGGATGAACACCACCTTCACGCCGGAGTTGACCAGTGCGTTCACCTGCGTGGAGAAATCGGTGTTGGTGGCGGTGGTAAAGGTCTGCGTCTCCTTGATGGTCACGCCGGTCTTTTCGCACTCGGCCACGAAGGCGTTATACAGGCCCGCGGAGTAGTCGTTGTCGCTCTGGTAGAACACACCCACCTCATCGGCCAGGGCGTTGTCCTTCAGGTAGTCCGCCGCAGCAGTGCCCTGATAGGAGTCATAGAAGCAGATGCGGAACGCCTTGTCGTTGCCGTCGATGCACTTGTCGGCGGAACCCGTAGTCTCCATGATGAACATGTCATCGGCCTTGGCCGCCGCCACGACGGAGGCCGTTTCACCGGACAGCACGCCGCCCAGAAATACGTTCATGCCCCAGTCCATCAGCTTGCCGTAGGCCGCCACGGCGCTCTCGGGATCGCCCTGCGAGTCCTGCGCGCTCAGCTCCAGCTGCTTGCCGTTGACGCCGCCGGCGGCGTTGATCTCATCCACAGCCAGCTGCGCGCCGTGCTGCACGGAAAGACCGTAGTTGGCGTAGCCGCCGGTCAGCGGCCCCACCACGCCCAGCTTGATGGTCTCTGTCCCGGCGCCGTCGGCGCTGTCACCGCTGCCGCCGTTGTCGTTGGTCTTATTGCCGCAGGCCACAAGGCTGAGCGCCATCATACAGGCCATAAGCATGGCAAATACTCTCTTTTTCATGGTTTTTGTTCTCCTTTTGTATCATTTTTTCTGAGGGATATCGGCCCCGGCTGTGCCGGAGTCATACAAAAAAGCGGCTCCGCCCATGGGCGGAGCCGCTTTGCTGTATCGTGTGTCAGCGTATCATGCGGTTATCCGTGCCAATGGCGTATCGGTATATGCGGCCAGCAGGACGCAAATAATAATGGACGCCATAATAATGGCGCCCAGCACGGACAGAATGACAGTATTGGAAGCGGCACAGGCGCAGCAGAAAGCAGCACCGGCGCAGGCGGCGGTCATGGTCTTGTTCATCTTGCTGTTCATGGTACGGGTCATCGTGACCGCCTCCTTTCGCTTCGGAAATGTTGGGGCTATTTTAGCAAAGCGGGTGGCGGAAGTCAACAGTCGTTTCGCCAAAAACATCATCATACCGCACAACTCGTCACTATATAGATTATGCAACCTGCACAATTCTCCCGCATTTTGCAGGCGGTCGGGACGCCGGGAAACGGAACGGGGAGAGGGCAGGCCGACGGCCTGCCCTCTCCCCGTTTACGCTGTTTCGATCACCGCCGGGGCCGTCTCTTACCGCTCCTGTTCGGCGATCTGCCGGAGCAGGATCTCCTCCGCGTAGCCGCAGGCGCGCCGGACGGAGCCCTCCTCAAAGGGGTTGGACAGCTTCGCATAGCGCAGCGTCTCCAGATAGCTGCGGCTGCCGCCGGCCTTGCAGAGCCTGAGATAGTCCTGCCACGCGGCTTCCTTGTCCTCGGCGTACTTCTTCTTGAACTCCATGGCGCCCATGGTGGTGAGGGTGTAGTTGATGTAGTAGAAGGGGTAGAGGTAGATGTGCAGCTTGTGATACCAGTAGCCGCCGCGCTCCATGAAGGGATCGTTCTCGTAGCGGCGCCACGGCATGTACTTCTCCTCCAGCAGGTGCCACTGATACGTCCGCTCCTTGGGCGTCAGCTCGGGATGCGCGTAGCAGATGTGCTGAAACTCGTCCACGGCCACGCCGAAGGGCACGAAGGTCAACGCCTCCTGCAGGTGCGCGAAGCGGAACTTGTCCGCCTGGTCGCCGAAGAACCACTCGGCGTAGGGGTAGGCGAACTGCTCCATGGACATCGAGTGGATCTCCGCGATATCCGTGGATTCGCTGTAATAGTCCGAGATGGGCTGGCTGCGCATGGCCATATAGCCCGCGAAGGCGTGGCCCAGCTCGTGGGTCAGTACCTGCATGTCAAAAATGGTGTGGTTGAAGCAGGAGAACACGAAGGGCGCCTTCAGGCTGGGCAGGCTGGTCATGTAGCCCGTGGACGCCTTGCCCGGCTTATTCTGTAAGTCCATCAGCTCGTGGTCGATCATGAAGTCGATGAATTCGCCTGTCTCCGGGCTGATCTCGTGATACATCTTCTGGGCGGTCTTGACCATGAAAGCGTCGTCGCCCGCAGGCTCGGCGTTGCCGTCCGGGAACACCATCTTCTCATCGTGGCACATGACATGGTCGATGCCGAGACGTCTGGCCTGCGCGTCATACAGCTTCCGGCACAGCGGCACCAGGACGGTGCGCACCTGCTCGCGGAAGGACGCCACCTCCTTTTCGCCATAGTCCGTGCGGCTCTGCTCCAGATAGCCCACGGGGATGTAGTTCTCGTAGCCCAGATTTTTGCCCATCTGGTTGCGGATGCGGATCAGCTCGTCCCATATCTCCTCCAGCCGCGGCTCGTTGCTCTCGTAGAACTTGGAATACGCCTTGACGGCGGCGGCGCGCACGGCCCGGTCGGGATGCTCGAAGTATTTCTGCACGCCGTAGAGGTTCAGGGTCTTGCCGTCGAAGGGGATCTCCGCCGTGGCCATGATCTTCTGGTACTCGTTGGTCAGGCGGCTCTCCTGCTGGCGCAGCGGGATGTTGGCCTCGCAGAACAGCTTCTTCTGCAGGTCGATGGACACGAAATACTGCTTGCCGAACTCCTGCTCGATGTCGGAGCGGAAGGGGCTGGCGGCGATGGCCTCGCTGAGCGCCACCTCAGCCGCGCCCAGAGTGGGCAGGGTGTCCTGCAGATAGGCGATCTCCGTCTCGTAAAATTCATCCCTGGTGTCCAGCGTATGGCGGATGTGCGCCACGGAGTACATGGTGAGCAGCCGGCAGTTCTCCCGGTCGATCTCAAAGAGCAGGCCGCGCAGAGCCTCATAGCTCTCCGCCTGCTGGACGGCAGCCTTCCATTGGGTCAGTCTCTGGCTGCGCGTCTCCAGATCGGGGCGCTTGTACTCCAGTGTTGAAAACTTGAAGTTTTCCATCGCGTTTGTCCTCCTTAAATAATTGATAGCGCGGAACAGGCTTGCCGCGTGTATTCCTGTCCGGATTATACCACCCTGCCCCGCCGTTTGCAATCACCGGCCGTGCCGCAGGCGAAAAAGCTAACCTTTGTGGAGTAGTCTTTTTCTTTCCGGCACGGTACAATATGGACACAACAGGCAGAAAGGAGGACGTACCATTGAACCGCAGATACCTCACAGCCGTTACGCCCCTGCCCGGTCATATCCTGCAGGTGGATTTCGTGTCCGGCAGCCGCCTCCTGCTGGACATGACGCCCCATCTGGACAAGATCCGCTTCCGCCCGCTGGCGGATGTGCGGGTGTGGAACAGCGCCGTCACCAACGGCATCTTCGTCCGCTTCGGCGACGTGGAGCTGAGCCACGACGAGATACTGTCCATGGCGGAGCAGGAGTCCTGACACGCTTCATCCGGAAATAAGGAGGAAACCTATGAAAAAACTTTTTGCTTTATGGCTGACCCTGCTGCTGTGCCTGAGTCTGACGGCCTGCGGCGGCAGCGGCAGTACCGACCCCGACGATGTGGCCGGGGACGACTGGCGCGTTACCGGCGTCGTCCGGGACACCGGCACCATCACCCGCAACGGCGGGGACGTGGACGTGCTGGTGTGCATCAACGCGGACAGCGCCGACTTCTACTATGATGACGCAACGCCGGTCATGTATGACTACGCGGCCTACCCCATCGCGCTGCAGTGCGACCCGTGGGAGGCGTTCCGGAGCATCGACTTCGCCGACCGGAACGGCGACGGCAACAGCGACGTGGCGCTGCTGTTCGAGCTGGACGGCGCGCAGGCGCTGATGGTCTGGTACTGGGATAAGGACAGCGAGCAGCTGGTGTTCCAGCCGGAGGAGTCCCAGATCGACGGCTATACCGATGACGAGCCAGTCCCCGAGGGGCTGGACGGCGCGTGGTACATGGATGGCGACGAGGACGCCGAGACGGTCATCGGCATCGGCGTGGCCGACGACTGGATCCTGTACGACAACTCGGACGGCACGCTGCGGGAGGTTGACAGCGGTACGCTCCGTCTGGTGGACGAGGCGCAGGGCCACTACGCCGCCGATTCCGAGGTATTCTCCGATGTCAGCTACCGCGTGGCACTGGCCGGCGACAACGCCTTTTATTGGGGCGTGGAGGGGGACTATCACCTCTTTGAGCGCCTGAACCGGTGGTAAGACACGAAAAGCGCCGCCGGACACCCTGCGGGGCGTCCGGCGCGGACAGATAAGGAGGACTGTATGGCAGAACAGAAAAACAACATGACGGACCGGCAGCTGGCCGAGGAGCTGCAGAAGGGCAAGCGGGGCGGCCTCGGCGGCAGGCTTCTGGAGATCCTGGGCGTGGTGGTCATCGCCGCCGGGGCGGTCTTCGGCGGCTCCGTCCCCGCGATCATCGCGGGCGCGCTGCTGGCCGGTATCGGCGAGTGGCTGCGGCGCAAGTCCACGGGCAAGGCCGACCGGCTGACCATGGACACCCTTGCCCCCGGCGTGGTGGGCGCTGTGATGGAAAACGTGGAGATGCCGCCCTCCTCCCCCCTGCTGCACAGGGGGGACACCAACATTCCCGTGCCCAGCCACGACTATTGCAGCGAAAGCGGGCGCATCCGGGGCGTCTATCAGGGGCTGACCACGGAGCTGTGCACCGTCCGGCTGACGGATGTCAGCGAGTTCCAGCGGGAGGAGACGAACCAGTGGGAGCGGAACGAGCGGGAGGTCTATGCCGGTCAGTGGGCGCTGTGCCGTCTGGAGCGGGAATTCCCGACGTGGCTGACCATCTGGCCCCGGGAGAGACTGGAAAAGCTGCTGAACGCCCGCACCATCAAGACGGAGAATGAGGACTTCAACAAGCGCTTCAACCTCAGCAGCGGCGACGCGCAGGAGGCGCTGCGCATCCTGAACCCCAGCCGCATGGAGCGGCTCATGGCGCTGGCGGAGACCTCCGGCAGATTCGCCCTGAACCTCAACACGGACGGCAAGCTGTACATCGCCGTACACAGCGGTCACGGCTTCTTCGAGGCCGGCAAGGGCCGGGAGACGCCGGAGCAGCTGCGCCAGCGCTTCGCCCGCGAGCTGAAGCTGTTCACGGACATCATCGACGTGTTCCGCCCCGTGTAAGGACGCCGCACAGACACAGTGCCCCGAAAAGCACCGGTTTCCCGGTGCTTTTCGGGGCATTTTCCGCGTATGGTCACAGGCGCACGCCGCCCAAATAGACGGCGCGGCGCTCCAGCGCGTCGCCGCACACCACGAAGTCGGCGGGCAGGCCGTCGGCGATGGCCCCCGTCTCCCCGGCCCGCCCGATCTCCCGGGCGGGGATGGCGGTGGCGGACAGCACCGCGTCCTCCATGGGGATGCCGAAGGCCACGGCATTGCGCATGCAGTCGTACAAATTGGCGGCGCTTCCGGCGATGGTGCCATCGGCCAGACGGGCCACGCCGCCGGAGAGGAACACAGACTGCCCGCCCAGCGTGTACTGCCCGTCCGGCATGCCGCAGCAGCGCAGGGCGTCGGAGATCAGGCAGATGCGGCCGGGGAACAGCTTGAAGGCCATCCGCACGGCGCTGGGGTGGACGTGGTGCCCGTCACAGATCAGCTCGGCGGTGACGCTCTCCCGCTCGGAGGCCGCGCCGATAGGACCGGGATTCCGGTGGTGAATGCCGGGCATGGCGTTATAAAGGTGCGTCAGGTGGGCAGCGCCCGCGTCAAAAACGGCGGCAGCCTCCTCATAGGAGGCGTCGGTGTGGGCCACGGAGACGGTACATTTTTCCGATGCGCGGCGGGCGAACTCCACCGCGCCGGGCAGCTCCGGGGCCACATCCGCGATCCGCAGCAGGCCCTCTGCCGCGTCGTAGAGCCGGGCAAAGGCGTCGTAGTCCGGCAGCCGGAGATAGGCGGCGTTCTGGGCGCCCTTTTTCCTCTCGGAGAAGAACGGGCCCTCCATCTGGATGCCCAGCAGCCGGGCACAGCGCGCCGGGGCGTTCCTGTGCAGGCGCACCGCCGCGCGGAACGCCGTTTCCAGCGTGTCGTAGGGCAGGGTCATGGAGGCGGGAGCGAAGGACGTGACGCCGTTTTGCGCCAGATAGGCGGCCATTTTCACAAGGCCGTCATCGTCGCCGTCGGAGAAGTCCGCGCCGGAGCCGCCGTGGGTGTGGACATCCACCAGACCGGGGATGACCCGCGCACCGCGCAGGTCGACGCACGTCTCCTCTGCCCCGCCGGACAACACATGGGCGAAGCGCCCGTCCTCCACGGAGAAGCCGCCGGGGACAAACCGCCCGTTCACAAAGATCAGACCGTTTTCAAACCGCATATCACACCTCCGGCAGGCCCCTCAGCGCGCCGCGCCGTCCCATGCGGCACGGTCGCAGATCAGCGTCACATCGGGGTGGAACTGCAGGATGGACGCGGGCACCCACGGCGTCACGGGGCCGAGAAACGCCTTGCGCAGGATGTCCGCCTTGTCCGCGCCGGTGACGATCATCAGCACCCTGCGGGCGGCCATCACCGTGCCCACGCCCATGGTGTAGGCCGCCGCGGGCACCTCCGCCTCGCTGGCGAAGAACCGGGCGTTGGCCTGCCGCGTGGACTCGGTCAGCGCCGCCTCGTGGGTGCGGACGGGAAAGTGATCGCAGGGCTCGTTGAAGCCGATGTGGCCGTCGTGGCCCAGTCCCAGCAGCTGCAGATCCACGCCGCCCAGCGCCTCGATGGTCTCCTCATAGGCCGCGCACATGGCGTCCACATCGCCGGTCAGGCCGTCGGGCACATAGGTGTTCTCCGGCCGGATGGAGATGTGGTCGAACAGGTTCTCCTGCATGAAGCGGCGATAGCTCTGGGGATGGTCGGGAGCAAGGCCCTTGTACTCGTCCAGATTCACGGAGCGGACGCGGGAGAAGTCGATGAGTCCCGCCCTCTCCCGCGCGATCAGCTCCCGGTACAGGGGGACGGGGGAGGAGCCGGTGGCCAGTCCCAGCACACAGGCGGGCTTGGCACAGATCACCTCCTGAAAACGGTCGGCGGCCAGACGGGCGGCGTCCGCCGCCGTCTCGGCCTTGAGAAGGTTGAAATGCAGCATGGTGTGTCTCCTTTATTGAAGGCTGCGCGGCGGCACGGCGCGGCGCACGCACGTTTTCCCCATCATACACCACGGCGGCAAAAAACGCAACGCCCTCCCTGCCGGCGCGGCTGAAGGCCTCCAAGGCGGAGATCGAGGCCGGGTTTTACGAGTATCTGGCCGGCGTACTGACGCAGGAGGAGGCCGCCGCCTTTGCCGCCATGCCGGACAGGCTGTATACCGCGTCCAAGACAGAGAGCCGGGCGGGCTTCCCCCACTTTCAGAAGCCGGCGGGAGGTGAAGCGGATGAGGAAGCGTGACAGGGCGTTCCGACCCGACCGGATCGGCGCCTATTTCCGTCCGGAGTGGCTGCCGCCGGGTCTGTGACCGTCTCCGGACTGGTCTACAACGTGGGGCTGCTGGCCGCGCCGTGGCCGCCATGGAGCGCACCAGCTTCTACGACGCGGTCTATTCGCCGTGCTGCTTCCGGATGAGATCACCGCCGATCTGGACGCGGAGACGGAGTCCCGCGTGCTGGAAGCGCTGCGCCATGCGTCCCGCGGGCGCACCGTCCTCTCCATCTCCCACCGCGTGTACGAAAGTCTCGGCGGCAGGACGGTGGAGTTCCTACCGCAGTAAGGCAAAAAAGACATCCCGCGTCAGGGCGCGGGATGTCTTTTTATGCATTGTCTCTCCGGATGTCCGCTCAGGGCATCTCCGGGTCGGCGGCAAGGCGCACGGTGAAGTCCTGCGCCATCGCACCCTCCGGCAGCAGCTTCGCCATGACCACCAGCCGCATGTTGCCGGTGTTCTCCATGTCGTACTTCCGGCAGCAGGTGGACAGCGTCAGGATGGTGTCCTCCTCACCGAGGGCCACGCCGTCAAACGCCAGCCAGTTCTTGGCCGACACCTGTGCCAGAAAGTCCGTCAGCTCCTGTCCGGCGGGATCGGGAGCAATGTAGTCGAAGGAGATGTCCGTGATGAAGCAGGCCGCGATCTGGAAGATCATGTCCTCGCCCTCCACGGAGAGGTGGATGTAGGGGTTCTCCCTGACAAAGTCCGCGTCCATGTACCGGTGGAGCTTGGTGAACTTTACGCCGTCCGGGTCGCAGTTGCTGGCGGAGTGGCCGAAGATGACGGTGTTTTTGTCCAGCTGGCTCCGGCTGCCCAGATGATCGTCGCAGTGGGCGTAGTAGCAGCCCCACTCGCTGAAGCTCCCATTCTCGTCCTTCTGCAGGTAGTAGCCGTTGTCCGCCGCCTGCATCACGGGATCGTCCACCTCCACGCCGGGGATGTACAGCCACGCGGCGGTGTCGGGGTTTTTCTCCTTTGCATCCGCCAGCTGCGCCTGCCGGTCGACAGTGGGGAGGGCCTCGCCGGTGGCCTGCTGCGGCTCCGGCACCTCCGGCGCGGCAGGAGCTGCCTCCTGCCGTCCGCAGGCGGCTGTGCCCAGCAGCACAACGGCGATCAGGGTTCCGGTCAGAAACCGTTTGATCTTGCTCATCGCGTTATCTCCCGCAGCCCACGGTACGCTGCCCCATGTCCACGCCGGTCTGGGGGTTGCCGTTGGCCTTCATAAAGATGACCTCGATGGTG
>URHT01000030.1 GCA_900547745.1 uncultured Eubacteriales bacterium
ATCGGCGGGAACCGAATCCCGCCGATGCCTTCTTTACCTATAAATCAATTCTTCAGATATAATCTCACTGACCCTATTACGAATATTGTTCATTCTTTGAACCCACACCATCTGATCGGTTGACTTGAGTTCTTCGTTAACGCCTTCTGCTTCTGCCATCTGCTTTACCAGCCGAGAGTACATATCCTCTGCCTGCCGGTTAATGTCAGCAAGGTAACCATTCAGTTTGCCACTGGTGAGCAGGGAGCTATATAGCGCCTTACGGTGGGTTTTAAGATAGCGACGATGCCGCTGACCAAAGATGCCGATATGTGCCGTTTCTTCCCTCAGCAGTTTCAGACAGGGTAGATAGTAGTCTCCCTGTAGCTCATACCAAAGCCCGTTCTTCTCGTTGTAGATGTACCTCTCCATTTTGTAGCCCTCCAATATGATTGTTTTTACCTACAGTCCAATCATTCCGGCTGATTACAAAAGCCGAAGGAGGCACTTCCTTACGAAGTGCCTCCTTCGGCCGTCTCTTTTTTGTGCCGTCCGCTTGTCAAGGCGGCTATGCCGTGGTATGATAGTGAAAAGGGAGGGGATGCACCCATGCTGTTGGCCATTGATATCGGCAACTCCAATATTTCCGTGGGTCTGTTCGACCGTCAGCGGGAGCTGCGTTTTCTGGCGTCTCTGGACACGGACAGCCGTAAGACCGCCGATCAGATCAGCATCGACCTGATGAATCTGTTCACGCTGTACGACTGCGACATCCACGATGTCAGCGGCGCCATTTTCTCCAGCGTTGTGCCGCCCATCAACTTCATGATGGTAAAGGCGCTGACCCGCCTGCTGGGCAAGCCGCCTATGATGGTGGGTGCCGGCATCAAGACGGGTCTGAACATCCGCATGGAGTTCAACAGCCAGCAGCTGGGGGCCGACATTGTCTCCAACGCCGTGGCCGCGCTGGAAAAATACCCCGCGCCCATCATCATGATCGACATGGGCACCGCCACCATCATCTCCTACATCTCTGAAAAGCGCTGCTATGAGGGGGGATTGATGTTCCCCGGTGTCCGCCTGTCGCTGGACGCTCTGTCCGACCATACGGCCCAGCTGCCCAACATCTCCCTCCAGCATCCCCGCCACCTCATCGGCAAGAACACGGAGGACTGCATGCGCAGCGGCATCGTCTACGGCACCGCCGCCATGCTGGACGGCATCATCGACCGCATCCGCGACATGCTGGACGGGCAGGAGCCGTCCATCGTAGCCACCGGGCCCAACGCGCCGGTGATCGTGCGCTACTGCCGCAATCATGTAGCCTACGACAAGTACCTGCTGATGGAGGGTCTGCGTATCATCTATGAGAAGAATGCGGACGTCGAAAAGCGCGAAATACACTGATACAAAAAGGGCTGGAAAGGATTTCTCCTTTCCAGTCCTTTTTGTTCGTTTTTTACTTGGCCAGGATCTTTTTCAGCTTGGCAAAGCGGGGCAGGGAGTCCTGCCGGGGCAGCTCCGGCTCGCCCTGGATCAGCGGCAGCGCGTACTCAATGAACTGCCGGTTCAGACCGTTGCCCGCCTCGTTGATCCACTCGCGGGGGATCTTCTTCTCCACGTTGGCCACCTCCATCAGGGGGATCAGCTTGGTGCGGCAGGCATACTTGCCGTCCTGCACACCGCGCTCGAAGCCGATCATGCGGCCGTTGATGCCGTTGACGGCGTTCTCCACGGCCACCTTGCCGGCCATGTAGGACTCCTCGATGTCCGTCTCGCTGGCCAGATGGGCGGCGCAGCGCTGCAGCAGGTTCAGCTCGATGCCGCGGACCTTGGCGCCCGTTTCCTCCTTTAGTACCTCTGCCAGAATGGTGGCCAGACCGCCCAACTGGGCGTGGCCGAAGCCGTCGTTGGCGGCCACCTTGGCCTCGGACACGAAGCCGCCATCCTCGTAGTGGATACCCTCGGACACGGCTACGATGCAGTTGCCCTTTTCGTTGTAGATGCGTTTGACATCCTCGATGAATTGAGGCATACTGAAGTCGGTCTCCGGCAGGTAAATCAGGTCGGGGCCTGCGCCGTACTCACCGGCCAGTGCCGATGCCGCAGCCAGCCAGCCTGCGTGGCGTCCCATGATCTCCACCACCACGATCATGCCGGTATCGTACACATGTGCGTCCAGATAGACCTCCATGATGGATGTGGCGATATACTTGGCGGCGGAGGCGTAGCCGGGACAGTGGTCGGTGCCGAACAGGTCGTTGTCGATGGTCTTGGGCACGCCCATCACGCGGCAGTCGTAGCCCACGGACTGCATATACTGGTTAATCTTGTTGCAGGTATCCATGGAGTCATTACCGCCGTTGTAGAAGAAGTAGCGCACGTCGTGCTTCTTGAATACCTCCAGAATACGCTTATAATCGGTGTCGTCCAGCTCCGGGTCGGCGATCTTGTAGCGGCAGGAGCCCAGCGCGGAGGAGGGGGTGTACTTCAGCAGCCGCAGCTCCTCGGGATCCTCCAGCCCCATATCGAACAGCCGGTCATTCAGCACGCCCTTGATGCCGTGCTCCGCGCCCAGCACCTGGGTGATGGCGCCGGACTTCAGCGCCGTGTCGATCACGCCGTAGGCACTGGCGTTGATGACAGATGAGGGGCCGCCGGACTGGCCGATGATACACGCACCGCGCAATTCTTTCATAGGTCCATACCTCCGAAACTTTGTTTTTAATAATTTGATGATGCACCGGCGTTTTACCGCCGAACTCGCTCTGAACATGTATTCTACCATGGAAATTTAAGAATGTAAATGCTTTCACTCTTGCAAAAACGAAAAAATATGATACAATAGGAATGTAACAATCATTCCGTACAAATTCGGCAAAATTTTACCACGGAAAAGGAGATACGATCATGGCACTGGTAACTTCCAAGGAAATGTTCGAGAAGGCGTATGCCGGCGGTTATGCCATCGGCGCCTTCAACGTCAACAACATGGAGATCGTGCAGGGCATCACTGAGGCCTGCCAGGAGGAGCACGCTCCTGTGATCCTGCAGGTCAGCAAGGGCGCTCGCGCCTACGCCAACCACACCTATCTGGTGAAGCTGGTGGAGGCTGCCGTGGCCTGCTGCCCCGACATCCCCATCGTACTGCATCTGGATCACGGCCCCGACTTTGAGACGTGCAAGAGCTGTATCGACGGCGGCTTCACCTCCGTGATGATTGATGCCTCCTCCAAGCCCTTCGCCGAGAATATCGAGATTACCCGTCAGGTGGTGGAGTATGCCCACGACCACGGCGTGGTGGTGGAGGCCGAGCTGGGCACGCTGGCCGGTATCGAGGACGAGGTCAAGGTAGCCGCTCACGAAGCGTCCTACACCCGTCCCGAGGAGGTGGAGGAGTTCGTTGCCAAGACCGGCTGCGACTCTCTGGCCATCGCCATCGGCACCAGTCACGGCGCTTATAAGTTCAAGCCTGAGCAGTGCACCCGCAACGAGCAGGGCATTCTGGTGCCGCCTCCCCTGCGCTTCGACGTGCTGGAGGAGGTCAGCAAGCGTCTGCCCGGCTTCCCCATCGTGCTGCATGGCTCTTCCTCTGTGCCGCAGAACTATGTGAAAATGATCAACGAGCACGGCGGCAAGATGCCCAACGCCATCGGCGTGCCGGAGGAGCAGCTGCGTCAGGCCGCCCGCCTGTCCGTCTGCAAAATCAACATCGATTCCGACCTGCGTCTGGCAATGACCGGCACCATCCGTCAGTTCATGGATGAGCATCCCGACAAGTTCGACCCCCGCGAGTATCTGAAGCCTGCCCGTACCAATATCAAGGAGCTGGTACGCCACAAGCTGGTGGACGTGCTGGGCTGCGCCGGCAAGGCCTGAACCTGTTATACCCGCATTTCCGCATAAACCGCAAAGTGAACGGCGTGACCCGCAAGGGCCGCGCTGTTCGCTTCTGTTGACTGGACAGCTGCCTCCTCACTTCACCAGCAGACCCGGCGTCTGCTCCGCATTTCCCCGAAAATCCGGGCTGAAGAACGCCCCGGCAAATGTAGAAAAAACAGAAATTCGAGGTGATATCTTGCCCGCTGCATTTGTTTCCGACCCCACCCGGCGCGTGGAGATCGCCCGCATGATCCTTTCACAGCTGCCGGAGTGGTTCGGCATCCCCGCCGCTACGGAGGGGTATATCACCGACGCCGCCTATGAGCCCTGCTTTGTCTGTGAGGAAGATGGCGTACCGGTGGGCTTTCTCTGTCTTAAGGAGACGGGGCACAGCACCGTGGAGCTTGCGGTCATGGGTGTTCTGAAGCCATGCCACCGCAAGGGGTACGGCCGTGCGCTGGTGGACGCCGCCGTAGCCTACGCCCGCCAGGCGGGGTACGAATTCATGCAGGTCAAGACCGTGCAGATGGGGAAGTACGAGGAGTATGACCGCACCAATCGGTTCTATCTCAGCTGCGGCTTCAAGGAGTTTGAGGTCTTTCCCACGCTCTGGGATGAGTGGAACCCCTGCCAGATATATGTCCTTTCTCTGAATTAGTAAAGAAGTCCCGCAAGGATATAAGCCTTGCGGGACTTCTATTGTCATGTGTTTTTCCTTTACAGCGTTTCCTTAATCCTGGCCGCGATCTGATCCGCCGTCAGGCCGTACTCCCGCAGCACATCCGCCGCCTTGCCGGACTGACCGAACTGGTCGTTGACGCCGATCTTCCGGAACTTGCAGCAGACCTTACCCATCAGCACATCGGCCACCGCGTCGCCCAGACCGCCGATGACGCTGTGTTCCTCCACTGTCACCACATTGCCGCACTTCTGCGCGTAGGCGGTGACGCAGGCCGCGTCGATGGGCTTGATGGTGTGGATGTTGATGACGCTGATCTCGATGCCCTCGGCAGCCAGCAGCTTGGCGGCCTCCAGCGCCTCGTTGACCATCAAACCGCAGGCGAACACCGCCGCGTCCTTGCCCTCCCGCAGCACGTTGGCCTTGCCGATCTCAAAGGGATAGTCCTCCTCGAACACCGGTGTAGCCAGACGGGCCAGCCGCATGTAGGCAGGGCCCTGGAACGCCGCCAGCGCGAAGGTGGCCTTGCGGGCCTCGTTGGCGTCGGCAGGAACGATCACCGTCATACCGGGGATCAGCCGCATCAGGCCGATGTCCTCAACGGACTGATGGCTGCCGCCGTCTTCACCCACGGACACGCCGGCGTGGGAGCAGCAGATCTTCACGTTGAACTTTGGGTAGGCGATGGAGTTGCGGATCTGCTCGTAGGCCCGGCCAGCGCCGAACATGGCGAAGGTGGAGCAGAAGGGGATCAGCCCCATGGTGGACAGGCCCGCGCCGATGTTCATCATATTGGCCTCGGCGATGCCGCAGTCGAAGAAGCGGTTGGGATGCGCCGCCTTGAAAAACTTGGTCATGGTCGCCCCGGCCAGATCGGCGTCCAGCACCACCACATTCTTGTTCTGTTCGCCCAGCTCCACGAGGGCCTTGCCGTAGGCTTCACGGGTCGCAATTTTCTCACTCATGGCTCAGTCCTCCAATTCCTTCAGGGCCTGCTGGCGCTGCTCCTCGTTGGGAGCCTTGCCGTGCCAGCCCACCTGATTCTCCATAAACGATACGCCCTTGCCCTTCACCGTGTGGGCCAGAATGGCCTTGGGCTTACCGGGTGTCACAGGGACGCTCAGCGCCATCTCCACGGCGTCCAGATTGTGTCCGTCGATCTCATGCAGATCGAAGCCGAAGGCCCGCAGCTTGGCAGCCATATCTCCCAGACTCATGACCTCGTCATTGCTGCCGTCGATCTGCAGTCCGTTGTTGTCCACGATCACCGTCAGATTATCCAGCTTATAGTGGGCGGCGGACATCAGCGCCTCCCAGATCTGACCCTCCTGACATTCGCCGTCGCCCAGCAGCGTGAACACCTTTGTGTCCTTGCCCTGCACCTTGGCGCCCAGCGCCATGCCCACGGCGATGGAGCAGCCCTGTCCCAGCGAGCCGGTGGAGGCGTCCACGCCCGGCACTTTCTTGCAGTCGGGATGGCCCTGCAGGATGCTGTGCAGCTGCCGGAAATTCTTGAACTCGTCGCGGCTGATGAAGCCCATCTCTGCCAGCACTGCGTAGTAGCAGGGGGCGGCGTGGCCCTTGCTCAGCACGAAGCGGTCACGATCCTCAGCCTTGGGATTCTTGGGGTCAACGCGCATGTGGCTGTAAAACACGCTGACCATCAGCTCCACTGCGGAGAGGGAGCCGCCGGGATGGCCGGAACCGGCATTGGCCGTCATGTTGATGATATCCCTGCGCACCTGCCGGCACACGCGGGAAAGCTCTGCTGTATTCATGGGGAACCTCCATTCCTATTTTATTTTTATCCGTATAAGAGTAGCGCATTTTCTTCCAAATGTCAATGAACACTCCGGCGCAAAACGGCATAGAATAAACCCGGAGGGATGCAGCATGATCTTTCGGCCATACCGGCGTCTTAACGCCGTTCTGTACGCGCACCGCTGGGCCTACGGGCGCAACCCGCAGTTTTACGATTACGAGGCCATCGGCGGAGACTGCACCAATTTCGCGTCACAGTGCATCTACGCCGGCGCCGGCGTCATGAACTACACGCCCATCTACGGCTGGTACTACATAAACCCCGATGACAAAGCCCCCGCATGGGCCGGGGTGGAGTATCTGCACAACTTTCTCACCCGCCCTCAGCCATCGCTGGGACCCACGGCACAGGTGACGGACGATCTCCGCAGCGCCATGCTGGGCGACGTGATCCAACTGCGCTTTCAGGGGGAGGTATTCCAGCATTCGCCGGTGGTGGTGCAGACCAGCCTTGACGGTTCACCGGATAAAATTCTGCTGGCCGCCCACAGCACTGATGCCGATTGGCGGCCTCTCAGCAGCTACGAATACGAAGCGTACCGCATTCTGCATATTCTGGGCGTTTACGACGAGTAAAAGGGGAGACGGGGGATCATTCCTCCGTCTCCTCGCTTGATTCTTCTATTTTTCCTTTCATTTTCACACCTGACAAGGGATTTGCCTTTGCAGCTACGCGGAGCGCTTCGTTGTCAATATGCGTGTAAATCTCCGTGGTGTTCAGATGCTCGTGGCCCAAGACCTCCTGCACCGCCTTGACATCCACGCCGTTCTGCAGCATCAGCGTGGCCGCCGTGTGCCGCAGCTTATGACTGGAATATCGTTCGCTGTCCAGTCCCGCCACAGACAGATGCTTCTTTACCAGCGCGTGCACGGTGGAGCGGCTGATGCGCCTGTTCTGCCCGGACAGGAACAGCGCGTTCCGATCCTTGCCGCTGACGGGGCGGCGTACCGCCATGTACCGGGCCAGCGCGTCCTTGCAGGCGCTGTTGAGATACACCACCCGCACCTTGTTTCCCTTGCCCAGCACCCGCAGCGCATCATCCTGGATGTCGGTGATGTCCAGCCCGATCAACTCGGAAATACGCAATCCGCAGTTGAGAAACAGCGTCAGGATACAGTAATCCCGCTCCCGGTGCGGCCCGTCCACAGACTCCAGCAGGGAAAGGCACTCCTGTAGCGTCAGATAGCGGGGGAGGGCCTTCATCTGCTTGGGCGTGTCCACATCCTTGCAGGGATTTTCCTCCAAAAGGTGGCGTTTGTTGCAGATATAGTTGAAAAATGAACGTATTGTTGCCAGCTTTCGTGCCCGTGACGCCGCATTCAGACCTTTGTTAGAATTTTCACTATTCTGGTGCTGCAAGCGCTCACGGCTGAGATAGGTGAGATATCCGTAAATGTCCGTCAGCGTGATGGACGCGATAAACGGCAGATCCACGTCCCGCACATCAATCTCGTCCAGCCGCTTGTCCGCCAGCGTCGGGTCGCGGTTCTGCTTGAGGTAGCGGAAAAAATTCCGCATATCCAGATAGTATTCGTCCACTGTGCGCTGTGAGTGCGCCTTGATGGTCTCGTGATAGCTGAGAAAGTCCAGCAGCAGCTGGGGTGCATCTAAACGATAGTCCATACTTTCATCTCCGGCACAAATTGAAATATACCCGCGCTTCGGCGCGGGTCACTTTTGGCTGTAGTCCCAAAAGTGACCAAAAGAACTGCTTGACACCTGCGGTTCCAAGACTTCAGCCGCTTTAACTCTCACACCACCCTACAAATCGGAAGCGGGAAATAGCGTGGCCCGTCGGGCCGCACCCACGCTTGCCGCCATAAGCGGCAAACGCGCGATTTGATAATCGCCAGAACAGTAGTATCCGTCTCTGAAACAGATATCGGCCAGAATCACGCCGCAGCAGCATGGGTTAGAACCGTCGTAAACATACATATAGGATGAAGCTGCCGCAACAGCGATTGAAGCTTTTTACACCAGCTATTGCGCAGGCTACAGCAGTTATATCATCATCCCGCGCGACTGAATCTACCGAAACGCGCCAAACCACTGTTTTTCCGTCTTCCCTCCACTCGATTGAACAAAATTTTTATTTTGTTCAATCTCATGTACCAGCACGTTTTCGGCTGGTGCTTCCCTCTTGGCATCGTATCAGCGTTTTTCGGTGCTGTCAAGATTGAACAAAATAATTGTTATTGTTCAGTCCGTGTAGCAGCGGTGGTCTTCGGCGGAACTGCGTCTACCTGAGCAGTTGCAAGACGATACAAGCCTACTATCTGGCAGCGTGTGTGACTACTGTTCACACACGCTGCCTTTTTCCCGCGCAAACAGAACTTGCAGCAAGCGTCTCTTTTGCGCTCTCCCCCGCACTTCTTCGCTGGCAAATGTCTCCAGCATAGACGAGAGCACCAGCCAAACGGTCGGTGCTCTCATCATCGGAATCAGGTTTTCTCGTCCTCGCTCTCCGCCAAGCCTGAAAGCAATTTTTCTTCCCAACGTGACTGCTTCCACCAGCCGATGAGTATCATCAAAAAGCCTGCAATGAAAATTGCTGTTCGAACTGCAGATGTCGGAGAAACTACACACGATACGACCAAACCTGTACCAGCGCTTGTGAGGAAGTGATTTACAGCTTTTTTCCGCTTGACCACTCTCAGTCCCCTTTCTCTATCGATGGCTTTCACCATCTTTGTGTCCTCCTTCAGTAATGTATCGAGTGAGACACCAAATTGGTCGCTGATAGCTACGAGAAGCTGCAAGTCAGGATAACTCTTTCCGTTCTCCCAGTTTGAGACTGTCTGCCGCGTCACATGGAACAGACTGCCGAATTGCTCTTGCGTCAATTGCCGCTCTTTGCGCATCGCCATAATTTGATTTCCGATACTCATAACGTCACCTCCTACTCACAAGTATGCAGACTGCACCACCAAAAGTAAAGCAATTTCCCTTTTACATGGAGTATGTACGCAGCAAAAGGGACGGCATTAGCCGCCCCTTCTTTGCTTATTTCTTCTTCCGCAGCTTCGGAAGCGGTGTGGCCGCCTCGGCGGCCCGCAGTACCTGCTCCGTCAGTTCGTGATCCTCCACATCCAGCACGTAGTGCTCCTTCGCGCCCTCGTAGGGGCAGCCGCAGAGCGTATCCCGCATCAAATCGTCCAAAACCGGCAATTTTTTCACAAAAACTGTGTTGTCGCACACCAAAAGCACCGGTTTTTCGTTGAGGTACACCATGTACTCCCCGAACATTTTCCGACTGCGCACGTCCCACAGCGGTGGGAGCTGCTCCAGCACGAACGCCAGATAGCTGGCGGTGGTCGCCACGCGTTACGCCTTCAGGCAGCGCAGCACCGCCATCAGGATGGAGTAATACTTGCTGTCGGGCGTGTCGGCGCGGCTGGTGATGATCACCGGGCAGGACGCACCGCAGATGGTGCTGGCCATGGTCTTGCCCGCGATGTAGGTGCACGCCTTGTACAGCACGTTGCCGATCTCGATGAACGGTACCAGCAGGATGTCCGCCTGACCGGCCACGGGATCGTGGATGGCCTTGTGCTTCACGGACTCCATGGAAATAGCGCCATCCAGCGCCAGCGGGCCGGAGATGACACAGCCCTCCACGCCCCGCTCCGCGATCTCCTTGGCAGACACGGTGGACGGCATCTTGTCGGTGACGTTCTCCACGGCGGACAGCACGGCCACCTTGGGGCAGTCAATGCCCAGCGCACGGGCCACGGGCAGCGCGTTCTCCACAATGCCGATCTGTGTCTCGACATCAGGGGCAATATTAATGGCGGCGTCGGTGATCATAACAAAGCGGCCCTCATACTCGAAAATACCGCACTGGCTGACGAGACGGCGCCCGCCGGTGGGGATCAGGCCTGTCTCCTTGTTCAGGATGGCGCGGGCAAAGTTGGAGGTCTGCAGGATGCCCTTCATGGGGATGTCGGCCTTTCCTTCCCGCACCAGCTGCACGGCGATCTTGGCGGCCTCCAGCTCCTCGCCGTCGAAGTCCACGATCTCGTAGTCGTTCTCGCTCTCACCCATCTCATGCAGCATGGCGATGATCTCGTTCTTTTTACCCACCAGTGTGCCCTCGACCACGCCCTTGCGGCGTGCGTTCACCACGGCGGACAGGGCCGGCTCGTCATGGGCATTAGCCAGCGCGATGCGCTTTTTCATGTTCTGACTCAGCACATAGTTTTCCAGTTCCTTGAAATTGGTCAGCATATCGGTATACCTCCACGAAATTTGTTCCGGTTCTTGCTGTAGCTTTGATGCGGCCTATTATACGCTTTTCCACGGCAAAAGACAACCATTGCAGAAACATTTTCTTGCAAACCGCACGGCTTTGGGGTATACTGATGAAAACATGTGCAGGAGGTTCTCCAATGTTCTGGGACATTCTTTTCTACGGCATCATCATCGTGGGCGCGGTTCTGATGATCGCGCTGACGGCTTATCGCATCGACTGGGCTAGACACCCCGAGAAGTATAAGGACATTGCCGAGGACCCCGAAAAGCTGGCCTACCGCCGGAAGAAGGAGGCGGACAAAAAAGCCGCCGCCAAAAAGGCCAAGGAAAAGGAAAAAGCCCTGAAGCGCCAGAAACGTGTGGACAAGATCAACCACTACCGCGCCATCAACGGCAAGGGCCCTATCGGTCCGGATGGCAAGCCCAAGGACACCGGCAAGAAGAAAAAGTGACGCAAAAGCACCGCAGCGTAAGCTGCGGTGCTTTTCTCATCATTTATTCGTTGTCATCGCCGCACAACAGCTGCGTCAGCCGTGCGTACAGTCGCTCCGGCTCCCGCTGGAACCGCTTGGCCAGTGCGTCCGCCGTGGGACGATCCGCCACCATCAGCTTCAGCTCCATCAACTCGTCCACATCATCGTGCAGCGCCAGCGTCACCGTGTACGTCCCGTTCTCCCGCTCCGTCACATGGCTCTGCACCTGCGCACGCCGCAGCGCCGCCCTGTTGTACGCGGCGATGTTCTTATCCGACCGCTGCCGCACGGAGTACGGCAGGCTGGACTCGCAGATCTGGCTGTTCTTCAGCCCCTTTTCCGTGATGACGTACCGTCCGTCCTCTGTCATACGCAGGTGCTCCGTCTTTACCAGATCGTTCAGACACTCGGCGTAATCGAAGTAGTCGATGCCGTCATCGCACATGGTCAGATCCTGCATGGCCGCCGGCGCCAGCGGCTCCGTGACACGGGCAGCGATGTATAAAATGAGGAACTTGATCTCCAGCTTGTCCTGGATGAAGCCGATGCCCATGATGGCTCCCCTCCCCTGCGGTTTTTCTCTATTATACGCAAAAAGCGCATCTTTGTAAAGAGCCGGCTCTCAGCCCTTGGGGGGACGGATGGCGAAATGCCGCTTTGTTCCCCCGGCTTGTCTTTGACAGGCTGGGGGAGCCGTGCGTACGCACGGCTCCCCTTTTCCTCAGTGGCAGGCGCAGTAGTTCCGGGTACTGTTGTAATCGTTGGGCGCTTCCACCGTGTTGGGCGGGAAGAACTCGTTGACCGGGAACGCCACGCTGCGGAACAGCCCGCAGGGATCCTCCTGCGCGTCACAGGGGCACTCGGACTTGGGAACGCAGTAGTCGTACACCGGGATCAGCAACTGCGTATCCCGCTCCAGCCGCACCAGTGTGAACTGGCCCAGCGTCACATAGAACCGTCGGCTGGCGCTGTCGTCGAACACCAGCTCCTGCCCGAAGCTCTGGGCGATGAAGGACGGGATCTCCGTCAGCCGCCCACAGTCGCAGGCGGGCGCGGACGGGCAGTCTGTCACCTTGGTGTCCAGCACGATGGGATCCACCGCCTCCACCACGGCGATAGGCAGATTCGTCCGCATCCGGCCGGGGATATCCAGCTCGTCAAAGGCTGTGTCGGAGGAGAAGATCTTGGCGTTCCCCTCGCTGCCGAACAGGATGCAGCGCTTGTCGAACACGCACAGGCCCTCCGCCTCGGTGTAGCGGGGCGTACCGGTGCAGACCTGCAGCGTCACCCGATAGAAAAACCGCATGTCGATGGAGTAGAACCCCCGGTTGAACGTCACCGGCTCCACGTCCGTGTAGATATACAGCAGCTCCGCCGTGCCCCCCTTGATCATCTGGGAGGTGCTCAGCACTCCCTGTGCAGTCACGGTGGGATAGAACCGCAGATCCTCCACGCAGTCCTTGTCGCGGCAGGAATCGAAGATCTTCCGTGTATGGACGCAAACGGACTCGCGTACGCTGCTCAGATCGCAGACCGGGCCCGGCATCAGATTCTCAGGCATGGTATGACCTCCTAATAAGTACTGAAAGAATGGTTCTTTCAATACAGTGTATGCCCAAGACGCGCAAAGGTGCGGCGCTCCCGCGCCGCACCTTTGCTTGTTGACAGCCCCCATTCTGCGTTATTTCTGCCGTACCACCACGTTCTCATCACCCAGCCACTCCCGGCACTCCTGCAGGAACGCCGGATGGTGCAGGCACGTCGTGCCCAGCATTTTTCCCGTATCCGCCAGCCGCACCTTCAGGGGCGTGTCGCCCTCAAACATGGTCATCACAAGGCTGATGTGCCGGAACTCCCGGCTGTCCGTGCCGGGCACCTTCAGATAGATGACGGTCTTCTCCTTGGGCGGCTCCCGCCGTTCCTCCGGTATGGGCACGCCCTGCTCCAGCGGATAGATGCTGTCGCACATGATCTGGGGAGGCTTCTCGTCCCGAACGGACAGCCGGCCCTTTACCAGCACCGGCGTGTTCACCGCCATGTAGCTGCCGCACTGATCGATGGTGCGGCTGAAGCACAGCAGTTCAATGGCCGCCGTCTCGTCCTCCACCATGACATAGGCCATGAGGGAGTTATTCTTGGTGGTGCGTGTCTTGCTGGATACCACGATGCCCGCCACGGTGACGTTCTGCCCGTCGGCAAACCGCACCGGCCCGTCTTCTCCGGCAAAATCGTCCATGATCTCGTGGATGGGCACAGCGCCCAGACGGCGCGCCAGCGGACGCCGGTCGGTCATGGGATGGCCGGACAGGTACAGCCCCGTCGTCTCCTTCTCCATGTGCATCCGCTCGGTGGCGGAGTACTCCGGGATGTCCGGAAGCTGGATCTTGTTGGCGTCCTCGCCGCCGGAGACAGACGCCATGCCGAACATATCCAGCTGTCCCTCTACATTCTGCCGCCGGGTGCTGCCGATGGTGTCCAGCACCATCTCATACACGGCGATGAGCTGGGAGCGCCTGTCCCCCAGACTGTCGAAGGCGCCGCTGCGGATGAGGTTCTCCACGGCGCGTTTGTTCATGTCGCCGCAGTCGTACATCCGCTGGCAGAAGTCCTGAAAGGACTTGAACCGTCCCCCCTGCTCCCGTTCCTTCACCACAGACAGGATGAAGCCCCGTCCGATATTCTTGATGGCCACCAGACCAAAGCGGATGCCCTCCGGCTCCACGGTGAACCGGTCATAGGAGCGGTTCACGTCCGGCGGCAGCAGGGCGATGCCGCAGTCCCGGCACTCGCCGATATAGCCAGCCACCTTGTCGGAGTTGTCCAGCACGCTGGTCAGCAGCGCCGCCATATACTCCTTGGTGTAGTGGCACTTGAAGTACGCCGTCTGGTAGGCCACCACCGCGTAGCTGACGGCGTGGGCCTTATTGAAGGCGTAGTTGGCAAAGTCGAAGATCTCGTCATAGATGGCCTGCGCCGTGGCTTCCTCGATGCCGTTGGCGATACAGCCGGTGATGCCCCGTTCCTTGTCGCCGTAGACGAAAGCCTGCCGCTCCTTTTCAATCTCCTTGGCCTTCTTTTTGCTGATGGCCCGGCGCACCATGTCCGCCTGCCCCAGTGAGAAGCCGCCCAGCTCCTGAAAAATGCGGATGACCTGCTCCTGATACACGATACACCCATAGGTCACGGACAGAATGGGAATCAGCTTGGGGTGCTTGTACGTCACCAGCTTGGGGTCGTGCTTGCAGGCGATGAACCGGGGGATGGATTCCATGGGGCCCGGCCGGTACAGGGCTATGACGGCGGTGATGTCCTCAATGTTCTGAGGCTTCAGCCCCATGCACACGCCGGTCATGCCGGTGGATTCGATCTGGAACACGCCGGACGTCCGGCCCTGCGAGATCATCTCGTATGTCTCCGGATCGTCGTCGGGGATGTCCGCCAGCCGGAAATCCGGCTTGTACCGCTGCACCATCTTCACCGCGTCGTCCAGCACCGTCAGGTTCCGCAGGCCCAGAAAGTCCATTTTCAGCAGGCCCAGCTCCTCCAGTGTGGTCATGACGTACTGGCATACCACGGCATCGTCGTTCCGCGCCAGCGGCACATATTCGTACACCGGCCGTTTGGTGATGACCACGCCTGCCGCGTGGGTGGAGGCATGGCGGGGCATGCCCTCCAGCGCCATGGCCGTGTCAATGAGCTTCTTCACCCGCGGGTCGTCCCGGTACAGATCGGCCAGCTGCTTGCTGAGCTTCAGCGCGTCCTGCAGCGTGATATGCAGCGCCCCCGGCCCCGCCGGCACAAGCTTGGCCACCACATCCACCTCGGCGTAGGTCATGTTCAGGGCGCGTCCCACGTCTCGGATGGCGGCGCGGGCCGCCATGGTGCCGAAGGTGACGATCTGGGCCACGTGGTCGTCGCCGTACTTGCGGCGAACGTAGTCCACCACCTCACCCCGGCGAGTGTCGCCGAAGTCCATGTCGATATCGGGCATGGACACCCGCTCCGGGTTGAGAAACCTCTCGAAGTACAGATCGTACTTCATGGGATCGATGTCCGTGATCTCCAGGCAGTAGGACACCATGGAGCCTGCGGCGGAGCCGCGCCCCGGACCCACCGGGATATCTACGCTCTTGGCGTAGCGCACAAAGTCGGACACAATGAGGAAGTAGTCGGTAAAGCCCATCTTCTCAATCATGTCCAGCTCATAGTCCAGCTGCTTGCGGTAGTCCGGCCTGCTGTCGCCGTACCGCTTGACAAACCCCTCGCCGCACAGCTTCCGCAGATACGAGGGCGAATCGTAGCCCTCCGGCAGCTGGAACTCCGGCAGGTGGTATTTGCCGAACGTAAATTCCAGCTGGCACATATCCGCGATGCGCTGTGTGTTGGCCACTGCCTCCGGATACCCGGCGAACAGCGCCTCCATCTCCTCCGTGGAGCGCAGATAGAAATTCTGCGGCTCATAGCGCATCCGGTTGGCGTCGTCCACGGTCTTGCCCGTCTGAATGCACAGCAGCACGTCGTGGCTCTCGGCATCCTCCCGCCGCAGATAGTGGGCGTCGTTGGTACACACCAGCGGGATGCCCGTCTCGTTGTGGAGGCGCAGAAGCTGCCGGTTCACCTCGGTCTGGTCTGGGATGCCGTGATCCTGCAGCTCCAGATAGAAGCTGTCCTCCCCGAAGATGTCCCGCATGGTCAGGGCGTACCCCTTCGCCCCGTCGTAGTCGCCGTTCAGCAGCCTGCGGGGGATCTCGCCTGCCAGACAGGCCGACAGGGCGATCAGCCCCTCGGCATGCTCCCGCAGCAGATCCATGTCAATGCGTGGCTTGATGTAGAACCCCTCGGTAAACGCCTGACTGACCATATAGGACAGGTTCCGGTAGCCCGTCTCGTTTTTGCACAGCAGCACCAGATGGCGGGACTCGGCGTCGAATTCATGCTGCTTGTCGAAGCGTGTCCGCCGCGCCACATAGACCTCGCACCCGATAATAGGGTGGATGCCCTCCTTTTTGCAGGCGCGGTAAAAGTCAATGGCACCGTACATTACGCCGTGATCCGTAATGGCCACCGCGTTCTGCCCCATCTCCTTGACCAGCGCCGGCAGATCCCGTATCCGGCACGCGCCGTCCAGCAGACTGTACTCCGTATGGACGTGCAGATGTACAAATCCCATGCTCTCCCCTGTCCTTCTCCGTTACTTGCCCAATTCCTCCAGCATATCGCACAGCAGCTCCACTCCGGACACCACCAGCGTCCGGCAGTGGTGGGTCACACCCAGCTCCCGCGCCATGTCCGTGGCGTCCAGTTCCTTTTCTGCCAACAGATCGCGGCAGTCCAGCTTATGGAACCGCTCCGTGAACCGCCGCTGAAAGTCCTTCGTCAGCTCCGTGGAGCGCTTCTTCCCCGCCGCGCCGTTTTCCAGCGTACTGGGACAGACCATCCCCAGCGCCACCGCCGCCGCGTTCACCACGCCGCACACACCGCCGCAGCGCAAACCGCCGCCGAAGCCGCTGGCCAGCGCCATGCTCTGCGCCTCCGTAAAGCCGGTGACGTCCGTAAACGCCAGCAGCACGCTCTGCCCGCAGTTCAGCCCCTTCTCGTGATATTCCTTGGCCCGCAGGCACCGTTCTCGCTTTGTCATAGCTGCTCTGCCTCCTCCATCAGCTTGCGCATCCGATGATTGATGCACGATTTCGTCACCGGCGGATCGCACCGCTCCGCCAGCTGCGTCAGCGACAGCTCCGGGTATTCCAGCCGCAGCGCCGCCGTCTGCTGCAATTTTTCCGGCAGCTTCCGCCACCGCGGACTGCTCCGCAGCTTTGCGATAGCCGTCAGCTGCTCGCGCGCCGCATCCAGCGTCTTGTTGACGTTGGCCATATCGCAGTTCATGGCCCGGTTTGCGCCGTTGCGTATCTCCTTGTCCACCTTGGCGGTCATGATGTCCATGGCCGCCGCCGGCGCACCGATCTTCGTCAGCAGATCCTCGATGTGCTCCGACTGCTTAAAGTAGATCAGTGAGTCCGCCCCCCGCTGGACGGAGCGCGGCAGGAACCCCATCTCCTCCAGCAGCGTGGACACCTCCCGGCTGGCCTGCATGTGGCTGGTGGCCAGCTCCAGATGGTACCGCTTCTCCGGATCGGTGACGCTGCCCCCGGCCAGAAACGCCCCCCGCAGGAACGCCGTCTGGCAGCAGTCCTCCTCCAGCAGGCCGAAATTCACATGCAGCGCCATCAGCTGCTGGGGATCGTACCCCAGCGCGTTGATGACCCGCGCCAGCTTGTCCCGCTCCGTGATGCGGAAGATCAGCTTTCCCCGCCCTTCCGGCTCCGGCAGTTGGTCAAATTTTATGGAAAACGCCTTCTGGAACAGCTTGGGCAGCCGCCCGGCGAACTCCGGATTCTCCGTGATGATCCGCACCTCCGACGGCGTGAACGTGTTGCAGTACAGCAGCACGCCGTAGGCCTCCGCCCGGGCACAGCACTGGCGGGACAGCTGTGTGCGGCACAACTCGCCTTTCGCTTTGAACGCAAAGGACTGCATACCGCCGCCCTCCTTTCAGCGGGAAATATCCCGATGGCTCTCCGACACCGGATAGCCCAGTTCCCCGATATAGTTGGCCAGATGGTGCGCCATGGCCGTGGAGCGGTGCCGTCCGCCGGTGCAGCCCACCGCGATGACCAGCTCCGTCCGCCCCTCCTGCAGGTACTGGGGCAGCAGAAATGCCAGCAGCGGCTCCAGCCGCTCCAGAAACCGCCCCGCCGCCTCGGAGGCGAACACATATTCCCGCACCGGCTCGTCCAGCCCCGTCAGATGCTTCAGCTCCGGCACGTAGTAGGGGTTGGGCAGGAACCGCACATCGAACACCAGATCGGCCTCCAGCGGCAGTCCGTTTTTGAACCCGAAGGACATGACACTGACATTCAGCGCCTGCTGCGTGTCACCGCCGCCGAACAGGCTCAGCAGCTCGCTGCGCAGCTTGGCGGTGGAAAACGCCGACGTGTCCAGCACAAAGTCCGCCCGCTCCCGCACCGGCGCCAGCAGCTCCCGCTCCCGCCGGACGGCCTCCTCGATGGAAAGTCCCTCCACGCACAGGGGATGGCTGCGCCGCGTCTCCTTGTAGCGGCTGATGATGGCCCGCGTATCCGCCTCTAAAAACAGCATGCGGCACCGGACGCCGCCCTTCCGCCGCAGCTTGTCCACCACATCCACCAGCCGCTGGAACGGCTCCCCGGCCCGCACGTCGTAGACCAGCGCCACCCGGTCGTACCGCCCGCCGGACGCGGTGCAGAAGTTGGCGAATTTCAGCATCATCTCCGCCGGCAGATTGTCCACGATATAGTAGCCGATATCCTCTAAAAAGGTGGCCGCACGGGATTTCCCGCTGCCGGAAAGCCCCGAAATAATGAGTATCTCCACGTTTTGCTCCTCAGTGTATCACCTTGACCTCCGGCTCCAGCCGGACGCCTGCTTCCTCCCATACGCGCCGCTGGATCTCCGCCATCAGCGCCGTCACGTCGGCGCAGGACGCACCGCCCCGGTTGATGACGAAGCCCGCGTGCTTCTCCGACACCTGCGCGCCGCCCACCGTCAGGCCCTTCAGCCCGCACCGGTCGATGAGCGCGGCGGCGTAGTGGCCCTCCGGGCGCTTAAAGGTGCTGCCTGCGCTTGGATACTCCAATGGCTGTGAAGCTTTTCTCCTTGCCATCAGTTCTTCCATTTTCTCCCGTATGGCGGCAGGCTCACCGGCCTCCAGCGCCAGCACGGCCCGCAGCACCACGGCGTCCGGTCTGTCTGTCAGCAGGCTGTGGCGATAGGAAAAGGCCAGTGCCTCACCAGTCAGCGTCCGGATCCCCTCCTCCGGGAACAGCACCACGGCGCTGTGTACCACCTGCCGCATCTCGCTGCCGTAGGCCCCCGCATTCATGCACACCGCGCCGCCCACGCTGCCGGGTATGCCGTGGGCAAATTCCAGCCCCGCCAGACCGTGCTGCTGGGCGAATACCGCCGTACGGGCCAGCGATGTACCGGCCTCCGCCGTCACGCGGCCCGCCTTGTCCAGCGCCGTGCCGGACATGTCCCGGGTGTTTACCACCAGCCGCTCCACGCCCTCGTCGGTAAACAGCAGGTTCGTGCCGTTGCCGATGACCAGCGGCGCGGCCCCGCAGGCGCGCGCCTTCTCGATCAGCAGTACCATCTGACTGCCGTCTCTGGGGAACGCCATGCGCCGCGCCGGGCCGCCGATGCGGAACGACGTGTGCCGCGCCAGCGGCACATCGCGCTCATATGTCATGTCCGGCAGATAGTCCGCCACCCACCGATCCAATTCCTCGTACCAGCTCATAGACCCCTCACTTTATATCCGCTTGTTCTTTCCCAGCAGCGCCGCGCCGATGATGCCCGCCTGATTGCCCAGCTCTGCCTTGACGATACGGGTGCGCCGGTTTTTGCCGCACGGGATGCTCTCCCGCTCCACATATCGCTGCACCGGCAGCAGCAGCTGTTCGTCCGCCTCGTTGCTGACCCCGCCGCCGATGGCCAGTGTGTCCGGCTGGAACACATTGACCACATTTACCACGCCGCAGGCCAGATAGCTGACGTATTCCTCGCAGATCTGCCGCCCTACGGGGTCGCCCTGCCGCGCTGCGATAAAGGCGGACTGGCCGGACACACGGCCGTCGTTCTCCGCCACCACCCGGGCCAGAATGCTGTCCGGATGGGCAGCCAGCGCCTCTGCCGTCATGCGCTTGAGCGCCGTGGCCGAAGCGTACTGCTCCCAGCAGCCCCGCCGCCCGCAGGGGCACGGCAGGCCGTCCTTGACGATAACGGTGTGCCCCACCTCACCGGCCATACCGTTGGCGCCGTGGTACACCTTGCCGTTGTGGATAATGCCCGCGCCCACGCCGGTGCCCAGCGTAATGGTCACAAAGCGTTTACTCTCGCGCCCGGCCCCTGCATAGTATTCCGCCAGTGCCGCGCAGTTTGCATCGTTCTCGATATAAAGCGGGATGGACAGATAGTGGTGGAACAGCTTTCGCAGCGGCACGTTCTGCAGCGGCAGGTTGCAGGTATAGCCGATGGAGCCGGAACGGATCTCCACCGTGCCCGGTACGCCCACGCCTACCGACGCGATCTCGTTCAGCGGCACCCCCGCGCACTTTGCCAGCTCCTGCGTCAGCGACACGATCGTCCATGCCAGCGACTGCTGGTCGGTAATGGCGGCCACCTTCATCTTCTGCACAGCCAGCAGCTGGCCGTTCTCGTCCGTCAGGCCCGCCTTCAGATTCGTTCCACCGATGTCCACGCCCACATACTTCATTGCTTTTCCCTGCTCTCCTTTACCATGGCGTCCATTTTGCTGTCAAACTGGGTGACGAAGTCCCGCGCCGCGTTGTAGCCGTACTTCATCTGCCGGTTTTTCATGGTGGCGATCTCCACAATGCCCGCCAGGTTCCGCCCGGGCCGTACCGGGATGGTGACGATGGGAAGCTCCACGCCCAACATGGCATATTTCTCCTCACCCAACCCCAGCCGGTCGTAAAACTTGCCGTCCACCCACTGCTCCAGCTGGATGACCAGATCGATCTCCGTGTCGAACTGCACGGCGCCCATGCCGAACAGCTGCTGCACGTCGATGACGCCCACGCCGCGTATCTCGATGTAGTGCCGGATAATCTCCGGCGCTGTGCCGAACAGATTGTTAGAGATGCGCCGTATCTCCACGGCATCGTCCGCCACCAGCCGATGGCCGCGCTTGAGCAGCTCGATGGCCGTCTCGCTCTTGCCGATGCCGGAGTCTCCCAGGATCAGCACGCCCTGTCCGTAAATGTTCATCAGCACGCCGTGTCGGGCGATCTGGGGGGCCATGGCGCGGTTCAGGTAGTCAATAAGCTTGCTGGTCACGTCCACCGTAGACTCCGCCGAGCGCAGCAGCGTGCGGTCGTGCTTATCCGCCATCTGCACCAGCTCCGCCGGGGCCTCCATGTCCCGGGCAACGATCAGCGCCGGGAACGGGTAACTCAGCAGCTTGTTGAATACGCGGGCGCGCTCCGCCTCCGTCATTCTGTCGAGATAGCGCATCTCGCCCCGTCCCAGAATCTGCAGGCGCTTGTCGTCAAAATAGTCGTAAAAGCCCACCAGCTGCAGGGCCGGCCGGTTCACGTCCGAAATGGTCACAACGGTGTTGTCAAAATCCCGGCCCTTGTGGAGGATCTCCATACCGAAGATCTCCACCATCTTTTTCAGGCTGGCCGGTGTGCGCTTGACTTTCTCCATACACATATCCTCCCGTGAGCCGCCCGCCGGAAACCGCACCTGGGGGCGCTGAATCGTTACCTTATATTATATCTTGTATCCCCCTGTTTCGCAACACTTTCCCCTTTCAAAAAAATTTCGTTTTTTTGTCAAATAGTGCTTGCAATTCGGCGCGTTATCTGTTATTATATCAAATGCTTGCGATGCAAGCGACCGTATGTTACAACAGCAAGGAGGTGCAACGGATGGCTAAGTGCGAATTTTGCGACAAGGGCGTGACCTTCGGTATTAAGGTCTCTCACTCCCACCGGCGTTCCAATCGTCCCTGGAAGCCCAATGTCAAGCGCGTGAAGGCAGTGATCAACGGCACGCCTCGCCATGTATATGTTTGTACCCGGTGCCTGCGTTCCGGCAAAGTTACCCGCGCGATCTGAGTTGATCAGCGCCTGAACTGTACAGACAAAAAGCCCTGCGGAATAATCCGCAGGGCTTTCTTGTATATCGAAAACCACTCGCTGGGCGAGTGGTTCAAAAAAGGCTGCTGCCGAT
>URHT01000031.1 GCA_900547745.1 uncultured Eubacteriales bacterium
TGCCCAGCAGGCTGTACCCGGAGCCCTTGGACGTGGAGCGGTAGATGCGGTAGGACGTTGCGCCCTCCACCGCGTTCCATGTCAGCATGGGTTTCCCGCTGGTGGCGGAGTTGCCGATGTGCACCACGGGGGCGGTGGGCCGGTCATTCTCATAGGTAAACTCCACAGCGGCGCTGAAAGCGCTGCGCGTGCCATCGGCGGAAATGGCACGGATCATGTACAGGTAGGACACACCGTTCTCCAGACGGTCAGATTTATCCGTATAGGCCGTACCGGTCTGGGTGACCTGACGCCAGAAGCTGTCCGCTCCGTAGCCCTCGTAATAGTTGTTGATGCTCCGCCATACCTCGTAGTCGGTGGCACCGGCAACGCCGTTCCACTTCACCACGGGGAAGCCGCTGCTGTCAGCGGTGACGGTGACGCCGGTGGGCGCTTTCGGCGCGAAAATGGCGGTGTAGTTGATGGTGGCCCGCTGCAGCGCGTCGTTATTCGGGCCGATATACACGCTGTCCCAGTCCGCCTGATCACCGCCGAAATTCACGGTGGTCAGGGCATTACAGCCAGCGAAGCTGCCGTTGGTAATGGCCGCGATCCTGTAGGGGATGGCGACGGTTTTGAGAGCGCTGCAGTTCTGGAACGCATGGTACCCCGTGTTCGTCAGCGCATAGGGCAGTATGAGCGCCGTCAGGCCGGTGCAGCTGTCAAAGGCGTTGTTAGCGATCCAGTACACCCCACTGGGAATGTGGAGGGAGGTCAGCTTTTCGCAATAGCCGAATGCCCAGTAATTGATCACCTGCAGATCATCGGGCAGCGAAACGCTGGTCAGCTGGCTGCAGTTGACAAATGCGCGGCCGCCGATGCTGGTAACGCCGGACTTTACCAGCACATGGCGTATCTCTCTGCGGTACCGGTCGGCATACCACGGTGCTTCGTCGTCCGGGGTGTAGTTCGGCATGGCGCCGGCGCCGCTGATGATCAGTGTGCCCTTGTCCAGCTTCCACGTCAGAGCGCCGATGGTGCCGCCGGCAGTTTGGGTGGCAGAGGGATCCCTGGGAATGTAGGTAAAGCTGTATTCGTTGCTGAACGTACCGGGCGTGCCGTCGGCGGCAATGGCCCGCACCTTGTAGTAGTAGGTGACGCCCATCTCCAGGGCTTTTTCATCGTGGTAGGCATTTTTGGTCGATGTAAAGGGTTCCGCGCCATACTGGCCATACTCACTGTAATAGTAGTGGTCGCCCAGCGAGGATGCTTCGCCGCGCCAGATCTCGTACTTGGCCGCACCGGTAATCGCTCCCCATTTCAGGTCGGGACAGCCGTAGCGGTCCTCGCTGCCGGTGAGCGTGGGCGCGGACAGAGCGGTAACGCTGGTGTATTTGACGGTGGCCGTCGTCAGCGGCGTGTTGCCGGAGTTGATGGTCATGGCCTTCCAGTCCGCCTGATTGCCGCCGAAATTCACGGTCTTGAGGGCGGTGCAGCCGTTGAAGGCATTGGCACCGACCACGGAGACGGCGCGGGGAATGGTGACGGTAGTCAGCTTCGTGCAGTTCTTGAACATCTGCCAGCTCACCGTCCGTGCGCTGGCGGGCAGCCTGACACTGGTCAGACTGGGGCAATTCATAAAGGTGCAGCCGCCGAAGACAGTCAGGGAATCCGGCAGGGAGACAGTCTGTAACGCCGTGCAGCCGTAGAACAGGTCGCCGCTGACCCTGGTCACGCCGCTGGGGATGGTCACGCTGGTCAGCTTTGAGCAGTCCATGAAAACATCTGCACCCAACTCCTGCAGTCCGGTGGGCAGAGAAACGGATGTCAGATTTGTGCAGTTCGTGAAGGCGCAGGTGCCCAGATAGGTGACACCCTTATTCACCACGACCTTCTTCACCGTGGGCCGCAGCGCATCGGTGCTCCACGGCGCGTTGCGGTTGTAGTTTTCATCCAGAAAGTCATAGGTGGCTCCCTTGCCGCTGATGGTAAGGGTGCCGTCACTGGTCAGCTTCCACGTTACGTTGTCGCCGCAGGCGCCGCTGCGAACAGTCTCGGCGGCGTAGGCCGTGTCCACCAGCCCCAGCGGGACGGCGCTGAGCAGCAGCACCGCTGTCAGCAGGATGGACAGCAATCTCTTTTTCAACTTGATCTTCCCCTTTCTTTTCTGTGTCATACGGCACGCTTTTACAGACCCATTATAACGCGTTTTTGTGCAAAAACAATATGCTGGCTGCATAGTATGGCGCTTTTTTGACAGAAATTTAAAAATACAGATAAAGAGGGACGCCTGACGGCGTCCCTCTTTGGATCGGCTTTGCCTGTTCTCTTTTGCTTACTCGGCTTCGTAGATCGCCTTGCAGGCGCGGTATGTCTCGTAGCAGTCCAGCTTGGCCACCACCTCGAAGGGGGCGTGCATGCTCAGCACCGGCACACCGGCGTCCAGCGTGGCGATATTGCGGTTGGCCATATACTGGGCCACGGTGCCGCCGCCGCCGGCGTCGATCTTGCCCATCTCGCAGATCTGCCAGCGGACACCGGCCTTGTCCAGCACGCCGCGGACATAGCCCACCGTCTCGGCGTTGGCATCGGAGGAGCCGGACTTGCCCCGTGCGCCGGTGTACTTACACAGACCCACGCCGTGGTTGAGGAAGGCGGCGTTGCGCTTTTCGTACACATCGGCAAAGTTGGGGTCGTAGGCGGCGGTGACATCGGCGGACAGGCAGAAGGCGTTCTCGTAGCAGACGCGCAGGGCCACGTTCTGGCTGTCGCACAGGTCGTTCATGAAGGTATCGAAGGCGGCGGACTGCATGCCGGTGACGCCCATGGAGCCGATCTCCTCCTTGTCAGCCAGCACGCACACGGCGGTCTTCTCCGGCGTGCCGATGTCCAGCAGCGCCTGCAGAGCGGCGAAGCCGCAGACGCGGTCGTCGTGGCCGTAGGCGCCGATAAGGCTGGCATCCAGACCGATATCGGTGGCGTTGGCGGCAGGCACCGTCTCCAGCTCGGCGGAGGTAAAGTCCGCCTCGGTGATGCCGTACTTGTCGTACAGGCGCTTGAGCACCTGCAGCTTCACGCGGTCGCTGTCCTCGTCATCGCCCAGAGGACGGCTGCCCAGCAGGATATTCAGCGTCTCACCGGCAATGGCCTCGTTGAGGGGCTTTTTGCCCTGCTCCGCGCCCAGATGGGGCAGCAGGTCGGTGATGACCAGCTTGGGCTCGCTGCCCTCGCCGATGCAGACATCCACCACAGAGCCGTCGCGCAGCACCACGGGGCCCCGCAGCTCCAGAGGAATGGTGACCCACTGGTACTTGCGAACGCCGCCATAGTAATGGGTCTTGAAGTAGGCCAGCTCGCTGTCCTCATACAGGGGGCTGGGCTTCAGATCCAGACGGGGGGAGTCGATGTGGGCAGCGGTGATCTGTGCGCCCTCCGCCAGACTGCGGCGGCCAATGACGGCCAGCATCAGGCCCTTGCCCCGGTTGCAGGTGTAGACCTTGTCGCCGGCGGACAGGGACATGCCCCGCTTGTAGGCCACGAAGCCGTGCTTCTCCGCCAGCGCAATGGCGGCGCGGGCGCTGAGACGCTCCGTCTTACCGGCGTCCAGAAACGCCTTGTAGACGGTGCAGTAGGCCTCCATCTTCTCCAGCTCCGCCGCGCTCAGCACGTCGTAGCCGTTGCGGTCGTCCTTCAGGAGCTGCTTTTTCAGGGCTTTCAGTTCCTCACTCATGGTTCGTTTCCTCCTCAAAAATACGTTGTAATCTCTGATGGGCGATGGTTTCAAATGCGTCCGGTGTGGCGGCATCGTTCATCAGCACATCGGTGCAGTGGGTACGGTAAAAGTCGTCGGGCTTCTGGGCCTGCACCCGCAGGCGGGCGTAGTCCTCCGGTATGCCGTCCCGGGCCATGATGCGGCGCACCCGCGTCTCCGCCGGGGCCAGCACGGCCACGGTGCGGCGGCAGAGCCGGGACAGGCCGCTCTCCACCAGATTGATGGCGTCGATACCGATCAGCGGCGTGTCGCTGTCGTTGATGCGGCGCAGCAGCTCTTGGGGCAGGCGGTCAAAGATGATGGCGTTCAGCTTCTCCATCTCGGCGGGATCAGCGAACACGGCGGCGCCCAGCTTCCGGCGATCCAGCGAGCCGTCCGGCGCGAATACCGGGCCGAAGGCGGCTGTGATGGCGGCGCGCAGCGGCTCATCGGTGCGCAGCAGCTCATGGTATACGGCATCGCAGTCCAGCACCAGACCGCCCATGCGCTCCAACGCCCGGAGGGCGCTGGTCTTGCCCGCGCCGGTGGGGCCGGTGAAGCCGATAACAAGCGGCGACACGTCCACCACATGGAAGCCCGCCGCCTTTTTTAGGCGGTTGGACACCGCAAGGCCCAGACCGGATTCGTCCGGACACTGGGCATAGATCTCTGGCACGTCCGTGTCATCGAAGGTGCGCAGGGCATCGAAAACATGCTGCGCCTGAGCCAGCTTGTCATCCGTGGGGCCAAGGCGGTGGACGATATGACCCGCGAACAGCGGGGCATACTCGTCGAAGCAGATGACGCCCGCGCCCTCCGGCAGGTGCTGCTGTATGTAGGCGGCGCTGCGGCGGGCGGGGCCCGCGACCACCGTAACGGCGGCCTTGGGCGCGTAGTGGCGGTACTTCATGCCGGGGGCGCGGGGACGCTCCCCCTCCCCCATTTTGCGGCGCACGGCGTCGTCCACGGCTACCTCGCCCAGCACCTGCTCCAGCGCCTCCAGCGGCAGTCCGCCGGGGCGCAGCAGACGGGGCGGCTGCACCGTCAGGTCGAGGATGGTGCTCTCCACCCCCACGGTGCAGGGCCCGCCGTCCACGATGCCCTCGATCTTGCCCAGCATGTCCTCCATCATGTGCCCGGCAGTGGTGGGGCTGGGACGGCCGGAGGTGTTGCCGCTGGGCGCGGCTATCGGTACGCCGGCGGCTTCGATGATGGCCAGCGTCACGGGATGGTCGGGGCAGCGGACGCCCACCGTTTCCAGCCCGCCGGTGGTGCGCAGGGGCACGATGTCCCGGCGGGACAGGATCATGGTCAGCGGCCCGGGCCAGAACCGCGCCGCCAGCTGATACGCGGCATCGGGCACGTCCCGGCAGTACCGCGCCAGCCAGTCCGCCGAGGGGACATGGATGATAAGGGGGTTGTCCTGCGGGCGGCCCTTGGCCTCGAAGATGCGGCGCACCGCGTCCTCGTTGAGGGCATCGGCCCCAAGGCCGTACACCGTCTCCGTGGGGATGCCCAGCAGGCCGCCCCGCCGGAGGATAGCCGCCGCTTCCGCGACGGCGTTTTTGTCCTGTTCCGGATGGAATATCCTGGTCTCCAAGGGAATTTCCTCTTTTCGCAGTTTACTTACAGGCCCAGCTCCTCGCCCACCAGCACCACCTTGATGCGGCCGGGCACCTTACAGAAGCGGGTGACGACCATCTGGGCACAGATGCAGTCGGGGCTGGTGCAGTCGGCGCACTGGCCGTTGGCGGAGCAGGGGGTCTTGCCGTTGAAGCGCTGGGCGTTGGCGGGGGCGGCGATGTGGCGGGCGCGGGCGATGGCGCCGTCCAGATCGGCGGCGACCTTGTTCATACCGGCCACCACGATGACCTGCTTCGGGCCGAAGCACAGGGCAGCCACGCGGTTGCCCATGCCGTCGATATTCACCAGCTGGCCGTCCTCGGAGATGGCGTTGCTGCTCATAAGGAACGTGTCGCAGGTCAGGGCCTGATGCAGCATGGCCATGCGCTCCTCCGGTGTGCGGGCGGTGTCGCGGTCGATCACCGGCTGGCCGCGATGGCGCAGGCGCTCCTTGATGCCCAGCTCGTCCACGGTGGCCACGCCGCCCCAGCTCACCACGTCGCCGGCGGGAATCAGCTCCAGCACCTTCTCCACGGCCTCATCGGCGGTGGAACAGTAGTAGCCCTCCATGTTCCGCTTGTGCAGCGCGGCGGCCACACGCGGGCCGGACTTGTCATACATCTTTTTCTTGGGTTCCAGCATGGTTCATTCCTCCTTGCTTTCTTGCAGTCTCCGGGCCTGATCGCTGAGGATCAGGGCGTCGATCATATCATCAAGCTCGCCGTTCATGACGGCGGCGATGTTGAAATTCTTGCTGTCCCCGGTGAGCCGGTGGTCTGTGACCCGGTTCTGGGGGAAGTTATAGGTGCGGATCTTGCCGCTGCGGTCGCCGGTGCCCACCTGACTTTTGCGGGTGGCGGCGATGGCGGCGCTCTGCTTCTCCCGCTCCGCCTCGTACAGCTTGGAGCGCAGGATCTTCATGGCGCGGTCCTTGTTCTTGTACTGGCTGCGCTCGTCCTGACACTCCACCACCGTGCCGGTGGGCAGGTGGGTAATGCGGATGGCGGACTCCGTCTTGTTGACGTGCTGCCCGCCGGCGCCGGAGGAACGGAACGTGTCGATCTGCAGGTCTTTGGGGTCGATGGTGAACTCCACCTCCTCCGCCTCGGGCATGACGGCCACGGTGGCGGCGGAGGTCTGGATGCGGCCGGAGGATTCCGTCTCCGGTACGCGCTGGACGCGGTGGGTGCCGGCCTCGAATTTCAGGCGCGACCAGACACCGGCGCCCTCCACCTCGGCGCTGACCTCCTTGACGCCGCCCAGCTCCGTGTCGTTCTCATTGACCACGGTGAGCGTCCAGCCACGGCGCTCGGCGTACATGGTGTACATCCGCAGCAGGTCGGCGGCGAACAGCGCCCCCTCCTCTCCGCCGATACCGGCGCGTATCTCCAGAATGACGTTTTTCTCATCGTTGGGATCTTTGGGCAGCAGCAGGCGCTTCAGCTCCTCCGTCAGGCGCTCCATATCGCCGCGGGCGGCGGACAACTCCTCCTGCGCCAGCTCCCGCAGCTCCGGGTCGGCCAGCATGACGGCGGCGTCCTCCGCCGTCCGGGCCGCGCGGGCATAGGCGCGGTAACAGGTCACAAGGGGCGTCAGCTCCTTCTGCTCACGGCTGAGGGCGGTGAGCCTTTCCCGGTCGGTATACACCGCGGGGTCGGACAGCTGATGCTCCACCTCCGTCAGGCGGTGCTCCACGGCTTTCAGCTTTTCCAGCATGGCGCGCCCTCAGTTCTGCTCCAGCCAGCGCTGGACGTTCTGGATGAAATCGTTGCGCCAGAACTCGTAGCCCTCGCTGCCGGGCCGCAGGGACACGGCGAACAGCCGCTTGGCCGCGGTGTAGAGATCCATCTGATCGTAGACCTCCTCGCTGCGCTGGGTGGTACTGCGGGTGACGACATAGGCCACGCGGTGCAGCTCCAGCCCCCGGCGCTTCAGCAGGGAGCGGACGGGGCTGGCCATGCGGCCCGCCCACACGGGAGTGCCCACGATCACCAGCTTGTACGCCTCCAGCGGCCTGGCCGTTTCGAAGGGACGCAGGGGCTTGGTGGATGTCTTCATGGCGTCCATGCCGCTGCGCAGATAGCCCTTCCAGCCGCTGCGGTCGCGCTCGTCGCTGATGGCCACAATCTCCGCGTCCAGCGCCTCGGCGATCTCCTTGACGGCGCGGCGGGTACTGCCGGTACGGGAATAGTAAATGCACAAAATATCGCTCATATCAATTCTCCTGTTCCTCCGCTTGCAGGCTCAGCTCCTCCCAGCGGGTCATCTCCTGCTCCAGTTGGGCCTCCAGCCCCTGCTGCCGCAGGTACAGCTCCCCCAGCTTCTCCGCGTCGCAGGCGGCGGCCTCCATATCGCGGTCCAGCGCTGCCAGAGACGCCTCCAGCTTGGAGATGGCCGTCTCGCAGATGGTCAGCTGCTTGCGGGCCGCCTGCTGGGCGCGGCTGCCCCTTCCGGCGGGGGCGGATTTTTTCGGCTGGGCCGGTGCGGCGGCGGGCTGGGCGGCGCGGTGTGCCTCCTCCCGCACCTGCCGGTACTGCATGAAGCCCATGGGGTAATCAGTGACGGCGTGATCCTCCAGCTCCCAGACGCGGGTGGCAAAGCGGTTGATAAAGTAACGGTCATGGCTGACGAACAGCAGCGTGCCGTCGAATTCCTCCACCGCCTGCTCCAGCCACTCCCGGGAGTCGATGTCCAAGTGGTTGGTAGGCTCGTCCAGGATCAGGAGGTTGATGCTCTCATCCATCAGCATACATAGCCGCAGGCGGCTCAGCTCGCCGCCGGACAGCACGGAGACGGACTTGAACACATCCTCGCCGGTAAACTGGTAGGCCGCCAGACGGTTACGGGCCGACTGGGGCGTGATGTCCAGCTCATAGAGCATGGTGTCCAGTATGCTGCGCTCCGGGTGGTCAAAGTGGATGACCTGCGGCAGATATGCCGCCTTGACCGACGGCCCCAGCCGGATCATGCCCCTGTCCGGGCAGTCAAGGCCCATGAGCATGTTCAGCAGGGTGGTCTTGCCGGTGCCGTTCTCGCCCAGCAGGGCGATGCGCTCCCCGCCCTCCACTCGGAGGTACACGTCCTCGAACAGCTTCCGCTCTCCGAAGGACTTCGAAACGCCCTTGACCTGCAAGACCTCGTCGCCCTTGAATTCCCGGCTCTGAAAGCGGGCCTCCAGACGGCGGGCCTTGGTGGGCTTCTGGGTGGTGCGCATCCGTTCGATGCGCTTTTCCATGGAGAACGCCCGCTTGTGCAGGGCGTCGTTGCCCATGAACGCCCACAGGTGCATCTGCTCGGCGGCCTTCTCCAGCTGTTGGATCTTTGCCTGCTCCTTCAGGTACTGCTTCATGCGCTCCTGATAGCGGCGTTCCTTTTCAATGGCGTAAAAGCTGTAATTCCCGCTGTAAAACTCGGCCTTGCCGTCCTGTATCTCGATGATGCGTGTCACAGTACGGTCGAGGAAATAGCGGTCATGGCTGATGGTGACCACAGTACCCCGGAACCTACGGAGGTATTCCTCCAGCCACTCCGTGGCCTGCAAGTCCAGATGGTTGGTGGGCTCGTCCAGCAAGAGCACGTCCGTGTCCTCCAGAATGAGACGGCCTAAGTTCACACGGGTCTTTTCACCGCCGGACAGCCGGTCGAAAGGGCGGGTACGCATCTCGTCGGAGATGCTCAGGCCGTTGGCCACCTTGTTCACCGCCGTATCGGTATCCCAGCCGCCCAGCCCCTCGAAGCGGGCGTTCAGCTCGCCATAGCGGCGGAGGGTGGCCTCGTCGGACGCGCCCTGCTCCATGCGGAGAGCCAGCGCGTCCATCTCGTCCTTCATGCGGAACATCCGGGCAAAGGCGGTTTGCAGCACGTCCTCCACCGTGTAGCCCTCGGGATAGACGGGGATCTGGGAGATCAGGCCCACCCGGCGGCCGGAGGCGATCTGCACCGTACCGCTGTCGTAATCCAGCTCGCCGGTGAGGATCTTGAACAGTGTAGTCTTCCCCGCGCCGTTGCGGCCCAGCAGACCCACACGCTCGCCGGTGTCGATCTGGAACGTCAGGCCGTCCAGTATTTTCTTTTCCAGGTCGAAGGACTTCACCAGTCCCTCCACGCGAATGTCGATCATTTAGCTCTGTTCCAGTTCCTTTACGATGTTTTCAAAATGCATGGCGTGGGACGCCTTCACCAGCACGGCCGTGCCTTCGGTAAAGGCGGCGCGGATGACGGGCATGGCATCGTCCACCGATGCGTACCACCGGGCATTGGGTGCAGCGGACGCGATATTCCGCGCCTTTTCCCCGATGGCAATGACGCTATCCAGATGCAGCTCGCCCGTCAAGACGCCGATGGCGCGGTGGGCGGAGACGGTCAGCTCCCCCAGCTCGCCCATGTCGCCCAGCACCGCCGCCCGGCGGCGGGCCGGCGTTACTGCCAGCAGCTTCAGTGCTTCCTCCATGGCCTGCGGATTGGCATTGTAGCAGTCGTCGATGAGCAGGCGCCCCTCCGGCAGACGGATGAGGTGCATCCGGGAGCCGGTGGGAACATAGGCGGCCACACCGGCGGCGATCTCCTCCCCCGTCAGGCCCAGTGCCTCGCCGATGGCGGCGGCCATGGCCATGGGGTAGATCATAAAGCTGCCGGGGGACGCGGTCGCCAGCCGGTAGGAGGCCTTGTCGGTGGTGACGGTGCAGGCGATGCCCTCGATGCCCCGGTCATCCACGTCGGTGACGCGGACATTGCAGTTCTCCCCTCTGCCGCAGCGCAGGATGGTCTGGGGCAGGGCGACGGTGTTCAGCAGCGGGTCGTCGCCGTTGAGGACGGCGATGCCGTCCGGCGACAGGTGCTGGAATATCTCGCACTTGGCCCGCAGGATACCCTGCCGGGTATTGCCCAGATTTTCAATATGGGCGTCGCCCACGTTGGTGATGACGGCAATATCGGGCCGTACCATCTCGCCCAGATAGCGTATCTCGCCGAAGTGGTTCATGCCCGTCTCGATCACCGCCGCCTGATGCTGCGGCGCAAGACCCAGCAGCGTCAGGGGCGTGCCGATATCGTTGTTGAAATTGGCCTGTGTCTTTAAGGTGTCATACCGTCGGGACAGGACGGCCGCCACCATCTCCTTGGTGGTGGTCTTTCCCGCCGAGCCGGTGATCTGCACCACCGGCAGGGTAAAGCGGCTGCGATACCAAGCCGCCAGTGCCTTCAGGGCAAGGCGGGTATCTGCCACCTGCACATAGAGCTTACCGGGCAGCAGCGTCTCCGGCGTCCGTGCCGTGAGACAGCCGGCGGCGCCGGAGGACAGGGCGCTGCCGATATAGGCGTGGCCGTCGAAGCGTTCGCCGGTCAGAGGGATGAACAGCTGCCCCGCCGAGACGGCGCGGCTGTCGGTGGTGACGCCGGTGATGAGGGCGCTCCCCTCCCCCTGCAGCAGCGTGCCGCCCACGGCGGCGCATATCTCCCGGACGGTGCAGGGGATCATAGGTGCGCCGCCTTTCGCAGCGCCAGAGAATCCGTGACGATCCTTTCGCACAGGTCGGCGTAGGACAGACCCACCTGCGCCGCCTCCTGCGGCACAAGGCTGGTGGGCGTCATGCCCGGCAGGGTGTTGACCTCCAGACACCAGGCGTTTCCGTCCTCGTCCAGAATAAAGTCGGAGCGAGAGTAGACGGACAGTCCCAGTCCCCGGTGGAGCGTCAGGGCCATCTCGCCGATCTGCCGCCATTCAGCCTCGGTGATAGGGGCGGGGCAGATCTCCTCCGCGCCGTCCTTCTGGTACTTGGAGACATAGTCGAAATAGGCGCCCCTGGGGATGATCTCCACGGCGGGGAGATAGGTGTCGCCCAGCACGGCGATCTGGATCTCCCGCCCCTTGATCTTCTTCTCCACCACCACATGGCCGCCGTAGCGCAGCAGACCGCGCAGCGCCTTTTCCAGTTGCTCCCTGGTGTCGGGCAGCTCCACGCCGATAGAGCTGCCGCCGTTGACGATCTTCACGGCGCAGGGTACGGCCAGCTCCTCCGCCAGCCGGGGAATATCGGACTCTGTATAGTACACATCGCGCCAAGGGGCGGTGCGGACGCCCAGCGAATCCATAAAGCGCTTGGTAACGGCCTTGTCCATGGCCATGCCGCTGCCCAGATAGCCGGAGCCGGTATAGGGTACGCCCAGCAGATCCAGCGTGGCCTGGATCCGGCCATCCTCGCCGCAGCTGCCGTGCAGCGCCAGAAAGACGATGTCGGCCATCCGGCAGACGGTCAGCACGTCCTTGCCCAGCATACTGGGGCTCTGATCCTTCCGGCTGCGTCGCACAGCCTCCAGATCCGGCTCCACGCTCTCCACATGGTTGTCGGGGCACAGGCCGTCCGGCGCGTTGAAAATATCCTCCAAGCGTCCCTCGTAGCTCTCGAGTCCCAGAAACATATCCACCAGAATGGCCTGATGCCCCTTTTCCCGCAGGGCACGGCAGACGCCGGTACCGCTGGTCAGCGCCACCTGGCGCTCCGTGGAAAGGCCGCCGGCCAGAACAACGATCTTCATGTGTGATCCCTCGCTTTCAGGGCGGCGCAGACCTCCCAAAAGCCCACGCGCCCAGTGTTTGATGTTCCATTATAGCACGGCGGGCCGATGATTACAACCGATTTTGCTTTGAACAAAGCGTAAACAAAAGGAGCGCGCCCCGCAGGACGCGCTCGGATGCGCTATCGCAGCCACTCCGGTTTGGAGCGGCCCTGTACGCCGGACACCATGCCCATGGACACGAACAGCATCAGCAGAGACGAGCCGCCGTAGCTGATGAAGGGCAGCGTCAGGCCGATGACGGGCATGACGAACAGGCACATGCCCACGTTGACGATGACCTGAAAGATCACGGTGCTGGCCACGCCGATACAGACAAGGCTCTCCATCCGGGTCTTGGCCCGGCGGGCCACCCAGACGCAGCGGAGAATGATGGCCGTCAGCAGTACCAGCGTCAGCAGGCAGCCCAGCATACCCAGCTCCTCGCCGATGACGGTGAAGATGAAGTCCGTGTGGCGGTTGGGCAGGTTGTAGCTGTACTCGCTCTGGGTCTGGGTGCCGTGGAACAGCCCCTGTCCCGTAAGCTTGCCGCTGCCCAGCGCCATAAGGCTGCGGGTCTGCTGCCAGCCGGTGTCCTGCGGGTCAAGGCTGTGGTCGAACAGCACCTGAAACCGGAGCTTCATATAGGTGGGTATCTTGTTGAGATCCCACAGCGCCCAGAATGCCACGCCGCCGACCACGCCGCCCAGCAGGAACCATCGCAGCGCCACGCCGCCCACAAAGCACATACAGGTGAAGATGAACAGAAGCACCAGTGCGCTGCCCATATCCGAGGACACCTTGTAGTACAGGGCAAAGATCACGCCCAGATGGGCCGCCAGGAACAGGATGGAGGGGATGCTGCTCAGATTGCGGTTTTCCTTGAGCCACGCCAGCTGCTTGGCCAGCACCAGCGTCAGGGTCAGCTTGACGATCTCGGCAGGCTGCACCTGTACCGGCAGAAACGGAAAATCCAGCCACGCCCTGTTGCCGGTGTTGTCCTCGATGCCCAGCGGCGTCACCAGCAGCAGAATGAAAACCAGTCCCGTCAGAAATATCCATTTCCAGTATTTGGACAGGTCATTGAGATCCACCTGCGACACCAGCAGGTACAGGATAACGCCCAGCAGCAGCGCGGCGGACTGGACGGCCACCAGACGCCATGTGTGCATGTAGCGGGTGGCGCTGGCCACCATGAGGACGCCGAAAAGCGATGCCGCCGCGCAAAGCGCCAGCAACACAAGATCCGTCTGGCGCAGCATATCCGAAAAAAAGTCGCGTAAACGGCGGAACACGGGCGTCCCTCCTCTCCGTTAAAATGCTCATAAAGCGGTATTAGTGTACCACAAGAAGTTTTATCTGTAAACCGGCGTTTCGCTCTTTTCTTTTGGCGGCGGGTGTGGTACAATGAAGCGATTTGAGCAAAAGCGGGGTGACGGCATGGAATATCTGTCCCACAGTCCGGAGGAGACGGAGCGCATCGGCGAGGAGCTGGGGCGCACGCTGCACCCCGGCTGCGTGGTGGCCTTCCGGGGCGGACTGGGCATGGGCAAGACGGCGTTCACACGCGGCCTTGCCCGGGGGCTGGGCTGCCGGGGTCGTGTGACCAGCCCCACGTTCACCATCGTCAATGAATACAGCGGGGACATCCCCCTGTTTCATTTTGATATGTACCGGCTGGGCGGCGAGGACGAGCTGTTCGACATCGGCTGGGAGGATTATCTGGCCCGGGGCGGCGTGTGCGCCGTGGAGTGGTCAGAGCAGGTGTCCGGCGCGGTGCCGGAGGACGCCGTCCTTGTGGATATCGCACGGGGCGAGGGTGAAAATGACCGCATCATCACCATCACGGGAGGCGAGGGACTGTGAAGATACTGGCACTGGAGACATCCGCCAGGAGCGTATCCGCCGCCGTCACGGAAAACGGCACGGTGCTGGCCTCCGCCTATCAGAACCGGGGGCTGACCCACAGCGTGACGCTGATGCCCCTCATTGACGGGATGCTGCATGCGGCGGGCCTGTCGCTGGATGACATCGGGCTGATCGCCGTGACCAACGGCCCCGGCAGCTTTACGGGCCTGCGCATCGGCGTGTCGGCAGCCAAGGGTCTGGCGTGGGCCAAGGAGCTGCCCTGCTGCGGCGTATCCACGCTGGCGGCCATGGCACGCACCGCCGCTGATTTTCAGGGACTCATCATCGGGGCCATGGACGCCCGGCGGCAGCAGATCTACCATGCCCTGTTCCGGGGTGAGAGCGGGCGCGTCACCCGCGTAACGGAGGACTGCGCTATCTCTCTGGAGGAGCTGGCGGCCCAGCTGCGGGACATGCCGGAGGACAAGCTGGTGGTGGGCGACGGCGCGGCGCTGTGCGCCGGCTATCTCAACGATGCGGGCATCCCCTGCCGCATGGCGGAGGAATCCCACCGGATGCAGTCCGCCGTAGGCGCGGCGCTGTGCGCGGAGGAGATGGCGGCGCGGGGCGAAACGGTGACGGCGCAGGGCCTGGAGCCGGTGTACCTGCGGCTCAGTCAGGCGGAGCGGGAGCGGCTGGCCCGGGGCCTGAAGATCACGCTGGGCTGAGACTTTTATCGTATTCCATGCAAAATTTTACATACACGGAGGAGACAAAAATGTACAGCGAGAAAGTTCACATCATGAATCACCCTCTGGTGGCGCATAAACTGACCATTATGCGCGACAAGAACACCAGCGTCAAGGATTTCCGGGAGCTGGTGTCCGAGATCGGTATGCTCATCACCTACGAGGCTACCCGCGATCTGCCCCTGACCACCAAGCACATCGAGACGCCCATCTGCGAGATGGACGCGCCCACGCTGGCGGGCCGCAAGTTCGTGGTCGTGCCCATCCTCCGTGCCGGCCTGGGTCTGGTGGACGGCGTACTGCGCATGGTGCCCTCCGCCCGTGTGGGCCACATCGGCATGTACCGCGACGAGGAGACGCTGGAGCCCCATCCCTACTTCTGCAAGATGCCCAAGGACGTGGCCGAGCGCGACGTGCTCATCGTCGATCCCATGCTGGCCACCGGCGGCTCCGCCGCTGAGGCCATCGGCGAAATGAAGAAGTTCGGCTGCAAGCACATCAAGCTGATGGTGCTGGTGGCGGCTCCCGAGGGCATCGAACACATCCAGAAGCTGTTCCCCGATGTGGACATCTACGCCGGCGCCGTGGATGAGAAGCTCAACGAGAACGGCTACATCGTCCCCGGTCTGGGCGATGCAGGCGACCGTATTTTCGGCACAAAGTAACGTTTTCTCCGCGAAACGCCCCCTGATGGGGGCGTTTTTGCGTCCCCAAGCGGCCTACGGCCTGAAAAAGCACCGGATACTGGAGAAATTCGACGTTTTGCCTGTTTGACGATTGACCTGTCATGTGGTATACTGTTCCTGATTTTGAAATTCCCGGAAGGAGCTGCACTATGCGCGTTATCGATCTGGAAAACATCAAGGAATCCATGAACAACGAGACACAGTTCGTACTGCGGTGCGAGGAGGTATTCCACGACAAGATCTCCGCCGCCGCAGCCACCATTCTCTCCGGCAACCGCCCCATCGTGGCGCTGACCGGCCCCTCTGGCAGCGGCAAGACCACGACCGCCATGCGTCTGAAGGACTATCTGGAAAATCTGGGCGTGACGGTATGCCTGCTGAGCATGGATAACTTCTTCCTGCCGTTGGATCAGCGTCCGCCGGAGGCCACGGACTGGGAATCCCCCTACTGCGTCAACGTGGATCTGCTGGTGTCCTGCATCAGCCGCCTGCTGGACGGCAAGGAGGTTGATATCCCCTGGTATGATTTTAAGTCCGGCAGCACCGGCGGCTACAAGAAAATGCAGGGTGAAAAGGGCTGCATCGTCATCGCGGAGGGGATCCATATGCTCAATCCCCTGATCTTCGACAAGATCCGCGGCGCTGCCACCGGCATCTATGTCGCCCCCCGCACCCGCATCCTCACCAACAACGACCGCGTGGTGCGGCCCGAGCAGCTGCGCGTGGCACGGCGGCTCATCCGGGACTACAATACCCGTGGCCACTCCCTGCGGGAGACGGTGGAGCGGGCGGAAAGCGTAAATCGGGGCGAAGTCAACTATATCAAGCCCTATAAGGGCAACGCCGCTATTCACATTGACTCCTTCCACGACTATGAGCCGTGCATCCTGACCAAATGCCTCAGCGAGATCCCCAATATTCGGGAGGAGCTGACGGCGGAGTATCTGCAGGCACACGATCTCACCGATCTCATCGACGTGGTGGAGACGGTGCCGCCGCTGCACACCCCCTTCGTGCCCCGGAACTCCATCGTCCGCGAATTCGTGGGCGGCAGCTGCTATGAATATTGATGTTTGCGTATAACGCTACAAAGGAGGTCGTATTATGAACCGTATCGTCACCATCAGCCGTGAGTTTGGCTCCGGCGGCCGTGAGCTGGGCAAGCGTCTGGCCGAAGCACTGCACATCCCCTGCTATGACCATGAGATCATCGAAATGATCGCCAAGGAGAACGGCTTTAACGAAGACTATGTGGCACATATGTCTGAAAAAAGTATCGAGGCCGCCTATCCCCTGACCATCGGCCACCGGTTCGGCGTACCTCCCTTCCAGATCATAGACCAGCCCATCCGCGTGGCCGTGGCCCAGCGCCAGATCCTGGAGAACTTCGCCAAGAGCGGCGACTGTGTCATCGTGGGCCGGGGCGCGGACGTGATCCTGAAGGCGTATAAGCCGCTGAACATCTTTGTGTATGCCGACAAGGAATCCAAGATCGAGCGGTGCCAGCGCCGCGCTCCCGCCGGAGAGAACATGACCGTCTCCGAGATCGAGAAGCGCATGAAGCAGATCGACCGCAACCGCGCCCAGCACCACCAGATGTACAGCGACAGCAAGTGGGGCGCCAAGGAGTCCTATGACCTGTGCGTCAACACCACCCGCCGTTACGTCAAGGATCTGGTTCCCGCCATCGCCAAGTTCTGCGAGGACTGGTTCAACTCCCACGAATAAGATATATACGAGAACGCCCGAAGCATCAGCTTCGGGCGCTTTTTGCTTGTTCATATTATCGGGCAGTATGGGAACACTACCGGCAAAGGAGTGATGGTATGATCCCCTGCACCGACAGCTGCCAGTGGCAGCGGGACGGCTTATGTACGCTGGCGGTCTGCGGCGCTGCGGGGCAGCCCAGCACCGGGCACCCCTGCGTCCACTACCTGCCTATTGCCCCCGGGCCAGCAGACGCAGCGCCTCCGAAATGTTCCGGACAGGCAGCAGCTCCAACGTGGGGCGTGCCCGGAGGTCAACGGCGTGATGCGCCGGAATGATGCACTGTGTAAAGCCTAAGCGCTTTACCTCTGAAAGCCGCTGCTCCATGTGGCTGACGCTGCGTATCTCCCCGGAAAGGCCCACCTCGCCCACAGCGGCCATGCCGTTGGGCACAGGCTTGTCCAGATAGCTGGAGGCGATGGCCACCACGGCGGCCAGATCGGCGGCGGGCTCGTCCAGCGTCAGGCCGCCAATGATGTTCAGATAGGCGTCGCACTGGCTGACCTTCAGCCCGCCCCGCTTTTCCAGCACCGCCAGCAGCATGGCGGCGCGGTTGTAGTCGAAGCCGTTGCTGCTGCGGAGGGGCCGTGCCCCGGCGCAGGGGGCGATGAGGGCCTGTATCTCCGCCAGCACAGGGCGTGCGCCCTCCATGACGCAGGTGACGCAGGTGCCCGAGGCGTCCTGCGGACGGCCGGACAGCAGCATCTCCGAGGGGTTCTCCACCTCCCGCAGACCGCTGTCCAGCATCTCAAAGACGCCGATCTCGTTGGTGGCGCCGAAGCGGTTCTTGGCGGCCCGGAGGATGCGATAGGTCATGCGGCTGTCACCCTCGAAGTACAGCACGCAGTCCACCATGTGCTCCAGCACCTTGGGGCCGGCGATGCTGCCCTCCTTGTTGACGTGGCCGATGACGAACACCGTGACGCCCTGTCCCTTGGCCAGCTGCATCAGCGCCATGGTGCAGTCCTTCACCTGTCCCACGCCGCCGGCGGGGGCGTCCAGCTCCTCGTTGTATAGAGTCTGGATGGAGTCCACGATCAGCACGTCCGGCTCCTCCCGGCGGACGCACTCCAGCACGTCGCCCAGCCGCGTCTCCGACAGGACGAACAGGTTCTCACTGTCCACGGAAAGGCGCTTGGCCCGCAGCTTCAGCTGGCGGGCGGACTCCTCGCCGGAGACGTACAGCACCTTGCAGGTGCGGCCCAGCTGCTGGCAGATCTGGAGCATCAGCGTGGACTTGCCGATACCGGGCGCGCCGCCCACCAGCACCAGCGAGCCCTTCACCGCACCGCCGCCCAGCACCCGATCCAGCTCCCCCATGCCGGTGGGGAAGCGGATCTCCTCATCCTCCTGCAGGGATGTAATGGGAGATGCCTTTACAGTGTCTGCGATACGCTGTGTCTTGCCGCTTTTGGCAGGGCGCTCCGCCGGCTGCTCCACCATGGAGTTCCACGCACCGCACACGGCGCAGCGGCCCGCCCATTTGGGGCTCTCGCTGCCGCACTCCGTGCAGAAAAAGGCAGTTTTTGCTTTCATGCTGTTCCCTCGTTCGTATAGTATTGGCAGTAAGCCGCCGCGATGACGGCGGCCATTTTCACCTGATAGGACGACTGCTGTAAAAGTGCCGTCTCCTCCGGATTGGACAGGAAGCCGCACTCCACCAGAATGGCGGGACAGGTGGTGTGGGACATGAGATACACCCCGTCGCCGATGGGCTTGGCGGTCTTGGCGCTCTCGTTCACCGTACCGTTCAGCGCCTGCTGCACCACCTCGGCCAGCTGCCGGGACGGCTCCACGGCGTTGTAGAACACCTGCGCACCCCGAACGCCTGGGTGGCCGGGCAGGCAGTTCTGGTGGATGCTGATGAGCAGCGCGCCGGGCGTCCCGTTGGCCAGCGCCGTGCGGTTTTTCAGGTCGGAGGCCTTCTTCTCCCGCAGCGTAACGGCGGTATCATCGTAAACGGCGTCGTCGCCGGTGCGGGTCATCACCGACGGATGTCCCAGAAGCCGCAGGATCTCATAGAGCCGCCGGGTGATCTGAAGATTGATGCCGCTCTCGGCCACGCCGCTGTCCGACACGGCGCCGCCGTCCTCCCCGCCGTGACCGGCATCCAGCACCGGTGTGGTCTGGGACACCGCAGGCGTAACGGGCGCGGCGGCAGACGCCGCCTGCGGCGGCCGGGGCGCCACCGCCGCCAGCGTGACGAGCACGACGGCCAGCGCGGCGGTATATATCGCTTTTTTCGGAATGAACAGCACCATGCGTCTCCCCTCCTCGGGAAAGCCTATGGCGGCGGGCGGCGTTTTATGTATCATACCACAGCGGATGGAAAAAGGAAATCCCTTTTCCGCCCACACAAACAGCTATCCCCCGGCGAAGCCGGGGGATAGCTGTTATACGGTGTTTACTTGCCGGGTCGTGCGGAGACGATGTTGCTGTATGGGCTCAGCCCGGCAGCGTTACATGCCTTGACCCGGTAATAGTAGGTCGTGCCCTTGGCCGCGCTGGTGTTGACGTAGCTGGTGGAGGTGGTGGTCGCCAGCAGGCTGTAACCGGTACCCCTGGACGTGGAGCGGTAGATGCGATAGGACGTCGCACCGGGGACGGCGTCCCACGCCAGCATGGGTTTGCCGCTGGAGACGGAGAGCCCGATGTTCAGCACCGGCGCGGGCAGCGTAGCCTTGCCGCTGACGATGTTGCTGTACCCGCTGGCCATACCGTCCCGGTTCACCGCCTTGACCCGGTAGTAGTAGGTCTTGCCTGCCGCCGCGCCGGTGTTGACATAGCTGGTGGAGCTGGTGGTGCCCAGCAGACTGTAGCCGGTGCCCCGGCTCTCGGAACGGTAGATGCGGTAGGACACCGCGCCGCTGACGGCCTTCCATGTCAGCCGGGGCTTGCCTGTGGAGGAATTGCCGGCGGTCACGGAGGGCGCGGCGGGCGCGGCCGCCTTAGCCTTGCCGCTGACGATATTGCTGTATCCGCTGGCCATACCGTTCCGGTTCACCGCCTTGACCCGGTAGTAGTAGGTCGTACCGGTGGATGCGCCGGTGTTGACGTAGCTGGTAGAGGTGGTAGTTCCCAGCAGACTGTAGCCGCTGTTTTGCCGCGTGGAGCGGTAGACCTCGTACTTCACCGCACCGCTGACGGCGTTCCATGTCAGCTTCGGCTTGCCCGTAGAGGAATTGCCGGCGGTCACGGAGGGCGCGGCGGGCGCGGCCGTCTTGGCCTTGCCGCTGACGATATTGCTGTGCCCGCTGGTGCCCACGCTGTTCACCGCTTTGACCCGGTAGTAGTAGGTCTTCCCCACCGCCGCGCCGGTGTTGGTATAGCTGGTGGCCGTGGTCGTACCCAGCAGGCTGTAGCCGGTGCCGCGGCTCTCGGAGCGAAACACGCGGTAGGACGTGGCGCCGCTGACGGCGTTCCATGTCAGCTTCGGCTTGCCGCTGTCGGAGTACGTCATGGTCACGGTGGGGGCCGCAGGCGGCAGCGGGGCGTTGGGGTCGAAGTCCGTGGCGGAGACGGGATACTGGTTCCAGAAGTAGGTGTTATTTTCGTCCGTTATCACCGTGTGATCCTGACCGAATTCCGTTGTGCCCTTCAGGAAATAGCGGTAATTGGTCTGGCCCTCATCCCATGTAGCATCCAGACAGTAGTACTTGCCGTTGTCCATCCTCACGATGTTCCATGCGTGGTAGCCGCCTGCCGTGCCGGTGATAAAGCGGCAGTCGATGCCCGCGTCGTTAGCCAGCCTGTAAAACAGGGACGCATATCCGTTGCACACCGCCGTCCTATTGATGACCGCAGCATAAGCGGTATATTGCAGCAGGTAGCTGTCATTGCCCAGATTGGCATAGTCGTACCGGACATTTCTGGTGATCCAGTCATAGATGGCCTGCACCTTCTGATAGGTGCTCTTTCCGTCCAGCGCCAGCTGGGGCAGGAGCGTGCCCTTGATGTAGCTGCTCAGCGTCGCTTCCTGCTGGGCTGTGGTGAACCAGTTGGTCTGGAAATACATGGTGAACGTTATGTAGCTGCCATTGTCCCGGTACGAGAAGCCCGGGTAGTAAAAATATTTTCCTCCCTGCCAGCGCAGATAGTCGCCGCCGGTACCGTTGCTGCGCGTATGCTCCAGTGCGCTGTCCCAGATACGCGCCAGCGTTCCCTGTATATCGGAGCCGGAGGGCAGCTTCAAGCTCAGTGGGATCGTTTCCGCGCGGGTGAGCATCTGTCTGCGCACTTCCTCGACCGCCGCCATCTCCGACAGATATGTGACACTCTCCGCCGGCATAGCCGTCGGCTTCTGCCGGGATGAAATGTCCGGTATCCGGACTTTCAGTATGCTGCTGTATACCGGATCGACGCGCAGCGTCGATTCAACGTAGCCTACGGTGCCGCTCTCCGCTGCCAGTACCTGCGTCGGCAGCAGCGTCAGCGACATGACCAGCGCCAGCAGCAGCGCGGTCAGCCTCTTTGTGACCTTCTTCATAACTCTCCTCCTTACGTACACAGGCCCAGCGGGCCTGCTCATACAGAAAGATCATACCATAGCCGCCGGAAAAAGTACACCTGTTTTTCGATTTTTTTCGTGGTTTTTTGCGGATAATCAAACTTCCCACACAAACAGCTATCCCCCGGCGAAGCCGGGGGATAGCTGTTATACGGTGTTTACTTGCCGGGTCGTGCGGAGACGATGTTGCTGAAGTCGCTGACCGCCGTGCC
>URHT01000032.1 GCA_900547745.1 uncultured Eubacteriales bacterium
AGGGTTACATAGCGAAACTTTGTACCCGCACGCTGAAAGACGACGCGGGCAATACTTACTCCTATGTGGACGAAGAAATGCGTAACAGGCTGCAAGTGCGCCTTATTACCCGCACTCTTGCGTTTCATGTAGGCTAACTCTTTAAGCCCATGCGGGGAGCGTGTACCCCTTTCCACGCTTCCCGTTATGGGCTGTTTGTCGTTCCGTAAAAGCATATCGGAAACGGTATGCTTTTACAGGCTGACAAAGCCTTATTGTTCCTTGATAAAGAAAGCCCGCAAGATAACGGCGGCGCAGTATAACAGGCAAACGAATACATACCGCTTATATCGAGCCGAACAGCGGGTACGCCAGGACAGCTTTTCACACAGGGGAAGCCGAGCGAGAAATACCGCGCTGCAAAACAGGTTTAGCAGCTTGTGGGCGACGACATATAGGCGGGACGAAACGCCTTTATAGCCATAGTCCGAGCGTTAAGAGCGTCGCAGGCATTGGATAAAGCTGCCTTAAATGAGCAGGGGTGAAACTCCCGCGGTGCTGCCGCTGACAGCCGTTCGTTTCTGCCTTATTTCTCATATCGTACAAGCCGGAGCGCATATTCTGTATTATGTCGCTATACCGGGAGGGAAAGAAGATGATTAACAAGGTACAGCTTCAACAAATGAGAAGCGTTGATATAACACAGGTAGACCGCAGCACTTTGGTTGACATTCGGAATATCCATATCGACAGTTCTTTGCCAGCGGCAAAGAAAATGCAAAGTTACTTTGAGCAGATCGTAAATCCTTACTGTTTTCTTTGCGGAGACACACCCGTAAAAATACGGTTTGTGGCAGAGGATAAAACATTGAAACAATCATTGTGCGACTACTTTTTAAGTCTGAAATGACTTGCCTACTTTCCCTACCCCAAAGGGTAAAGACCTTGTGATTATGGGGCTAAAATGGTATAATAGACCCGTAATTATAGGGGGAAAGGAGGTATTATGCCCCGCATACGCAAAGACAAAACGGCACGCAGCTACGCAGAGCCGTTTTGGAAAATCGGGCTATACATTCGACTATCCAAAGAGGACGATAACGAGGACGAAAGCGAGAGTGTTATCAATCAAGAAAAGATACTCCGCGACTTTGTAGACAGCTATTTTGAGCCGGGTACTTTTGTCATTGTAGACGTGTTTGCCGACGACGGATTGACAGGCACAGACACAGCGCGACCAAACTTCAAACGGCTTGAGGGCTGCATTGTCCGTAAAGAAGTAAACTGCATGATTATCAAATCCCTTGCACGCGGTTTCCGCAACCTTGCCGACCAGCAGAAGTTTTTGGAGGAGTTTATACCGATTAACGGCGCAAGGTTTATTTGCACAGGCACACCATTCATTGATACCTACGCTAACCCCCATTCGGCAAGCGGGCTTGAAGTACCTATAAGGGGAATGTTCAATGAACAGTTTGCCGCCACCACTTCCGAAGAAATCCGCAAAACTTTCAAGATGAAACGGGAGCGCGGCGAGTTCATCGGTGCATTTGCCACCTATGGTTATAAAAAAGACCCGAACGACAAAAACAGCCTATTGGTAGATGAAGAAGCAGCGGAAGTTGTGAAAAGCATTTATCATTGGTTTGTGAATGAGGGGTACAGCAAAATGGGGATAGCCAAAAGGCTTAATCAAATGGGAGAGCCTAACCCCGAAGCCTACAAAAAGAAAAAAGGATTGAAGTACAACAATCCTAATTCCGGCAAAAATGACGGGTTGTGGTCTGCCAGCACGATTGCAAGGATATTGCAGAACGAAATCTATACGGGCGTAATGGTACAGGGCAGACACCGCGTTATCAGCTACAAAGTACACAAGCAGATCAGCGTCCCGGAAGATGAATGGTTTGTCGTCCCCAACACACACGAAGCGATCATTGACCGAGAAACATTTGAAAAAGCGCAAGCCTTACATAAGCGCGATACAAGAACGGCACCGGGCAAACAGGAAGTCTATTTAATGTCCGGCTTTGTCCGTTGTGCGGACTGTAAAAAAGCCATGCGGCGAAAAACCGCCCGCAATATTGCCTACTATTCTTGCCGCAGCTACACAGACAAAAAGATTTGCAGCAAACATTCTATCCGGCAGGATAAATTGGAAAACGCGGTTTTGGCAGCTTTGCAAATGCAAATTGCCCTTGTAGATCAGCTTGCAGAAGAAATTGAACGTATCAACAACGCGCCTGTAATCAACAGGGAAAACAAACGGTTATCCTATTCATTGAAACAGGCAGAAAAGCAACTAAAACAGTACAATGACGCTTCCGACAGCTTGTACCTCGATTGGAAAAGCGGCGAAATCACAAAAGAGGAATACCGCCGCTTGAAAGGCAAGATTGCAGAACAGATACAGCAGCTTGAAGCGAATATCTCTTATCTGAAAGAGGAAATGCAAATCATGGCTGACGGTATCGGAGCCGACGACCCGTATCTAACCGCCTTTCTGAAATACAAAAACATTCAGAGCCTAAACCGTGGAATTGTAGTTGAACTTATCAAAGCGGTTTGGGTGCATGAGAACGGGGAAATAACGGTTGACTTCAATTTTGCCGACGAGTACCAGCGAATTATTGATTACATCGAGAACAACCACAACATCATTACGGTGATTGAGAGCAAGGCGATATGACGGGCTTTCTACTCACCGCAAAGCAAAAGCTAATGTTGTGCATAAATAAACGGCTCTACAGCACCGACAGCGACATGGCAGGCATCAAGAACTGGTTCAATGAGTGGTATTCCAAGGATACCAGCCGCAAAATCCGTGCCGTCAACAAGGCAAAGGGGGAGCGTGGAGAGCGCTTGACCACCAACGTTCCCTACGGCTACAAGCGTGACTCTGACGATCCTAAGAAGTGGGTGATTGACGAGGAAGCGGCACAGGTCGTCAAGCGGATCTTTGCACTCTGCATGGAGGGAAAAGGGCCGAGCCAGATCGCCGCCTTGCTGGAAAAGGAAAAGGTGCTGAATCCCACCGCCTACAAACAGCGGGAGGGCAGAAAAACACCGCATCAGATCCCGGAGAACGAGTATCGCTGGCACGAAAGCACCGTTGCTTATATTCTCGAATACATGGAGTACACAGGCTGCACGGTCAATTTCAAGACCTACACCAACTCCATCTGGGATAAGAAGCAGCGGGAAAATCCAATGGAGAATCGCAAGATTTTCTATAACACCCACCCGGCGATCATCTCTCTGGAAGTCTTTGATAAGGTGCAGGAGATCAGGCAGCAGCGGCACCGCAGAACAACAACGGGAAAGAGCAATATGTTCTCCGGCTTGGTGTTCTGCAACGACTGCAAGCAGAAGCTCTACTACTCCACCACCAGCTATTTTGAAAAGCGGCAGGACTTCTTCATCTGCTCCACCCATCGTGCCAACAAGGACAAGTGCAGCGGACATTATATCCGTGCCGTTGTGCTGGAACAGATCGTCTGGAAGCACATTCAGGAGGTCGTATCGGTAGTCACTCGCTATGAGGCGTATTTCCGTTCTGAAATGGAGCAAAAGCTCCGTATACAGAGCGAGGAATCGCTGCGGCTGTATCAAAAGCGACTGGCACAGGCTGAGAAGCGGATCGGCGAGCTTGACCGTCTTTTCATCCGCATTTACGAGGACAATGTTGCCGGTCGGCTGGATGATGAACGCTTTGCGATGATGAGCAAGAACTATACCGAGGAACAGAAAGACCTCAAAGCTGAGGTCAAAGGTCTGCAACAGCAAATCCATGAACAGGAACAACAGGCAGAGAATATAGAGCAGTTTGTTCAGCGGGTAAAGAGGAACAGCACCCTCACGGAGCTGACCCCCTATGCCCTCAGAGAGCTTGTCAAGGCGGTCTATGTGGATGCACCGGACAAGTCCAGCGGCAAGCGCAGGCAGAAGGTACATATCGAGTACGACCTTGTGGGCTACATTCCCGTGGATGAGCTGCTAAAAGCGGAACAGGCATGACCGAGATCATGCCTGTTCCAAGAAATTTGAATTTTACTGTCTTATCAGCAGGGAGCCTAAGGCGGTTCTTTTTTTTGCGTGTATCGGCGCTCAGCCGGCCAGGATCTCAAATTTCAGCACACCCTGCGCGGCGGCGGCGCGGGACATCAGCTCCTCCAGCCCGTCCACCATCTCGCTGGTCTCGGCGGAGATGGTCACACCGGCGCAGCCGTTGGTGGGGATGGTCTGGTTGATGGTGAGAATATTCGCGCCGGAACCGGCAAAAATAGACAGGTAATTGGACAGCACACCGGGAATATCCTTAAGCAGTGCGTAAAACGTGATGATATGTCCCGCCCGCATGTTCTGGAACGGCTGGACGGCGTCCTTGTACTTATAAAAGGCGCTGCGGCTGATACCTACCAGCCGGGCGGCCTCGCCCACGGTATCGGCCTCACCTACCTGCAGCATGCGCTTAGCCTCCGCCACCTTGATAAAGACCTCGGGCAGCGCCTCTGCCGAGACAAGATAGTACTTTTTTTTCTCCATAGCTTCCTCCCGGATTGTCCGCGCGATGTGTACATTTGTCAAATATGAGTTATATTATCACGGTAAAGCGAAAAAGACAAGAAAAATTTTGTAAAAAATCTGTGAAAAGGAGGAGATCGGCATGGAACGGCGGAAAGAACTGCTTTTCCGGCTACTCTGGTGGGCGGCGGCAGCCGGTGTGGGCTGGCTGGCGCTGCGGTACGCGCTGGTATGGCTGCTGCCGTTCCTGCTGGCTCTGGGCGCGGCGGCGCTGCTGGAGCCGCTGATCGAGACAGCCCGCCGCCGTCTGCACCTGCGCAGGAGCTTTACGGCGGCGGTGCTGACGCTGGTGCTGGTGGGCGGCGTACTGGCGGTACTGATCGTGCTGGCGGTGCAGGTGGTGGAGCAGGCGGTGGCGCTGGTGTCGTCCCTGCCGGAGCTGCTGGCGGCGCTGCCGGACACGCTGACATCGCTGGAGCGGCGGCTGGAGAGCTTCTGCGCCGCCTGTCCGGAGGGGGTGGGCCGGGCGGTCCGGGGGCTGCTGTCCTCCCTGCCGGAGGAGACGGCGCGGCTGGCGGGACAGGTATCCTCCGCCGTGCTGCAGGAAGCGGGGCGCGCCATGGGCGCGCTGCCCCAGATCCTGCTGGCCTGTGGCACCACGGTGCTGGCGGTGTTCTTCACCCTCAGCGCCTACCCGGCGGTGATGGGCTTTTTCCGGCGGCAGCTGGGCCCGGGGCTGGCCCGCGCCCAAGGCGTGAAGGCCAATGTGTTCGCCACGCTGGGCAAATGGCTGAAGGCGGAGTGCATCCTGCTGGCAGTGACGTTCTGCCAGCTGCTGGCGGGGCTGCTGCTGATACGGCAGGAGTACGCCCTGCTGCTGGCGGCACTGATCGCGCTGATCGACGCGCTGCCGGTGTTCGGGACGGGGACGGTGCTGGTGCCGTGGGCGGCGGCGGTATGCCTGCTGGGGAACGTGCCCAAGGGCATCGCGCTGCTGGCGCTGTTCGCGGTGATCTCCGTGGTGCGCAGTGTGCTGGAGCCGAAGCTGGTGGCGGCGCAGGCGGGCCTGCCGCCGCTGGCATCGCTGGCGGCCATGTATGTGGGCTTCTGTGCCATGGGCGTGGCGGGAATGGTGCTGGCTCCCGTATTGCTGCTGCTGGTGAAGCAGCTCCACGACGGGGGCTATATCCGCCTGTGGAGATAGTTGCCACCGGGGTAAGAAGGTGCTATAATAGCCGCAGACAAAAGATACAGGAGGCCCTGGGATGAGAGTTTTATTCAAGAACGGCACCGTGGTATCCGGCAGGGGCACGCGGCGGGCGGACGTGCTGGTGGACGGCGAGAGGGTCCAGCGGGTGGCCCGTGATATCCATGTGGACGACGCGGAGGTGGTGGACGCCGCCGGCATGCTGCTGATGCCCGGCTTCATCGACGCCCACACCCATTTTGATCTGGACGTGTGCAACACCACCACGGCGGACGATTTCGCCTCCGGATCCCGGGCGGCGCTGCGGGGCGGTACTACCACGGTGGTGGACTTCGCCTGCCCCAACAAGGGCGAGACGCTCCACGACGGCCTGCGGCTATGGCACCAGAAGGCGGACGGCAAGTGCGCCTGCGACTACGGCTTCCATATGACCATCGACGACTGGAACGACACCATCGAAAGCGAGATCGACGACATGTACGCCGAGGGCATCTCCTCGTTCAAAATGTACATGACGTACCCGGCCATGATGATCGGCGACAAGCTGATGTACAAGGCGCTGAAGAAGCTGAAGGAGAAGGGCGGCATCTGCGGTGTACACTGCGAGAACGCCGGGGTCATCGACGCCCTCATCGAGGAGAAGAAGGCCGCCGGCATGCAGGGCAGCGTGGGCTGCCATCCCCGGACGCGGCCGGACTTTCTGGAGGCGGAGGCCGTGGGCCGTCTGCTGCACATCGCCGAGGCCGTGGATATCCCGGTGGTGATCGTCCATACCACCAACGCGGCGGCGCTGCGGGAGATCGAAGCGGCGCGGCGGCGGGGCCAGAAGGTGTATGTGGAGACGTGTCCCCAGTACCTCATTCTGGACGACAGCGTGTACGACAACGAGGACTGGCTGCAGGCGGCCAAGTACGTCTGCGCACCCCCCATCCGCAAGGCGGCGGATCGCAAGGCGCTGTGGCAGGGCATCCGCCGGGGCGAGGTGCAGACGGTGTCCACCGACCACTGCAGCTTCACCACCGCCCAGAAGCTGGCGGGCAGGGACGATTTCACCGCCATTCCCGGCGGTCTGCCCGGCGTGGAGACGCGGGGCGAGCTGCTCTATACCTTCGGCGTGACCACCCGCAAGATCAGTCTGGCGGCCATGTGCCGCGTGCTGGCGGAAAACCCCGCCAAGCTGTACGGCATGTTCCCCCGCAAGGGCATCATCGCCGAGGGCGCGGACGCAGATATCGTGGTGTACGACCCGGCGGCGGATCATGTCATCCGCGCCGAGGACATGGTGGGCGCGGCGGACTACAATCCCTACGACGGTGTGGTGACCAAGGGCTCTATCCGGCAGGTGTGGCTGCGGGGCAGGCTGGCCGTCAACGAGGGCCGTGTGCTGGCGGGCCCGGACGGCCAATACATCCGGCGCGGCAAGTGCTGCCTGTAAGCGGGAGGGTATAGACGATGCTGGACAAGACGCTGGGCTATATCCTGTGCTGCCAGTCGCCGGGCCTGTTTCTGGCGGCGGCGGTGCTGGTCATCGCGTACTTCGCCGGGCGGCGGAAGCACCGGTTCAAGGCGGTGCTGAAGCTGCTGCTGGGCATCGTGTGCGCGGTGGGCGGCATTGCGCTGTACTATCTGGGCATGTACGACGAGTATTTCACCATCCGGGACTTCTACCAGATCCGGCCCGCCGGTTGGGTAGGCGTCGGCATCGCGGCGTTCTTCACGCTGCTGGCGCTGGTGCGGGCGTTCTTCGCCGCTGCTGATGCCCGGAGGGAGGAGAAGGCCGCCAACCGTGCGGAGAACCAGCGGCTGGCGGCGGAGGCCGCGGCTGCCGAGGCCGCCGCCCGGGAGAGGGCCCGTCAGGAGACGGCCCGCCAGGAGACGGCGGAGTCTGCACTGCCGGTGATCCCCGCCGCGGACGTACCTGCGGCAGAGGAGCCTGTGTCCGCGCCGGAGCCTCCGGCGGAGGAACCGGCGCCGGAGACGCCGGAGGAACCTGCACAGACGGAAGCGTAACATAAAAAGAGCGCTGTTCCCATAGACGGGTGTCCGTAAAACAGTTAATCCTCCGTATGGCTTAGACCATGCGGAGGATTTGTTTATGTCTAATCTTCAAACTTGCTGGCGGCAAACGGTTTGTCAAAACCGTTTGCGGACGGCAAGTCCACAAGGGATAGCCGCATAAGCGGCGCAAGGGGGTGTAGCCACCTTGACGGAACGAAGTGACGCAACATTCTCGGTCGGGCAGTTTTCTTCTGCTGACCGGGAATGAAGCTCCGCAGGACGCACATACTCCCGATAGGAGAGTATAGAAGTGCGCCCTTTAGTTCCTAAAGGGATTTTATCAATTCGACAAATCGGAATTTATCGTTTGAATCGGTTTCCGGAATTCATATAGATGACCGCACCGACACATACGACAAAAAACAGACAAATACCTACCCAAAGCAACCACATCGCTTTGAAAATCTCGCTGGAAGCAATGACGAGCCAACACCCGGCCAATATAAACATCATTTTTCCCATGAAGCTACACAACTTCTTTTCATCAGTTTTTTGTTTTTCGGCTTTTGAGGTGGTATTGTAACCGGCAATCAAAAAAGCACCTTTTCCGTTTAAAAAGATAACTCCAAGGATAACAAACACCATTATCATTACAAGATGAATTGCTAATAGCATAAGGCACCTCCACAAATTCCGATTTGTTGTACAATTTTCGTACTCAAATTATACCATAAAATTGTGAACAATTCTACCGTCATTTTGGATATATGAGAAAAGTCCGAACAGTTTTCTGCCCGGACTTTCTCGCTCAATCATAAATCAATTCCGCTTTCACAATCTCCTCTGCCTGTGCCTTGCAAGCGTTCATCTGCCGCACCCATTCCATTTGGTTTTCAGCTTTCAGTTGCTCGGTCACGCCGTTTTGCTCTGCCAGTGACCGCACGATCAGCTCCATGCGGTTTCGTGCCGCTTCGTCAATCTTAGCGCAATACTGTCTTACGTACACCCAGCTATGGGAACAGCGCTCTTTTTATGTGCTCAGTGGTTCCCGCAGCCGGCGGCGGGCCTGGGCATGGGATGGGCCTGCTTGCCCGTGACCTCCCGGGGGACGAGCTTCACGATCCTCGTGGCGGCAAAGCAGCGCTCCATGCAGGCGGCCAGGCCGCCCATCCCCTTGGGATCCAGCGCCTCCACCAGCAGGAGCAGCGCCTTGGTGCGCTCACCGTCGTCGGTGACCACCTGCGCCTGCCCCCGCACCACGGCGGAGTCGTAGGCCGTCTCAAACTCGTTGGGCACGATGGACATGCGGGACACGGCGGTCAGACAGACGGGAGGCTCCTTTTCCAGCAGCCGCCACTTTTCGCCCGCCCCGGCGCAGTGGAAGTACAGCACCTTATACGTCTCGTCCACCACATGGTTGACGGGCACACAGTAGGGCGCGCCGTCCTGTCCGGTCATGGCCAGCGTGGCATAGGGAGCCGCTTTCAGCACCTCCCACGCAAAGGCTTCGTCCCGCTCGCGGTCTTTTCTGCGCATGGTCGTGTCCTCCTCATTTCAAATTAAGGATTTTCTTGTAATAGGGCCACAGGCCGGTCTTCTCCGGCCACAGGGGAGCCAGCTGGCACAGATCGGTGCCGGGGAAGTTGTTGCCCTCAATGATGGCGGGGCCGTCCGGCGTGATGGCCATGTCCCAGCCCACATGCCCCATCCGGGGGAACACCTGCGCTGCCTCCTTGGCCAGTGCGATGGCCTCCGGCACCATGGGCAGCTGATAGCCCACCAGTGGGATGCCGGTGTCGGGGTGCCTGTCGTAGAGATGGAAGTAGTCGTCGGTGGCGGGAGTGGTGATGCGCCCGGTGTCCACGTCCACCCGGGCCAGGATGCCGCCCTGCCCGGAGTTGTCGCACACGCTGTCGCCGGTGCCCATCTTCACGATGATGTAGGCGATGGTGACGTGTCCGTTGACGTTGTCGGTGAGGATGCGCATGGTGTTAACGCTGCCGGGATGGAGACGTGCCATGTCCGGGTGCTGGATGAGCTGGTGCTCCAGCACCACCATCTTCTTCTCCCGGACGTAGGCCAGCATGGCGGCGGGGGACTCGAAATCCGCCACCCGCAGGCGCTCCACGCCCCGGCCGCTGTCGCCGTGGTTGATCTTGGCGAAGATATATTCCTGCCCCGCCACGAAATCCGCCATCTGCTGCTCCGTGGCCGTCTCGCCGTTCAGCGTCTTCCGGTGCAGGTAGGCGCGGAACGTCTCGTTGAAGCGCAGCTTGTCATCGAAATCGTCGTTGTAGGCGGGGTCGTTCATCAGCTCAAAGACCTTCCGGTTGCGGACGCGGGTGAGATAGGTGTCCCGCTGTTTGCCGTTGAGGTCGTAGAAGCCGTACATGACGTAGTCATAGTACCCGGCGCCGTACCGTGCGGCGCACCACAGGATGTCGAAAAACGTGTGTACCCGGCTCTGTCCGCACTTGTCGTGTACCACGTCCAGCATGTGGGACAGCTTCTTCCAGCGGACGCCGGTGAGGACGCGGGCGATATACTTGATATTGGGCATGAAAAACACTCCTTTCAGTCAGCGGTGGAAAATACGGCGCAGCGGCCCGGTGACAAGGCTTCGCTCATAGCGGTTCAGGCCGAACAGCCACATGCACACGGCGTAGACCGCCACGAAGATAAGGCCCGGCGGGATCAGCTGCCAGTAGGTGACGGGGTGTACCTTCACGGCCAGCAGCACCGCCGTGGCGGCGGGCAGCACCATGGCCGGCATCAGATGGAGGATGTGCCGCCAGAAGGCGGGGATGTTCAGACCGATGCGGCGATAGTAATACCAGTTCATCAGGATCACGTTGCCGATCAGCGTGGCGACGGCTGTGCCAATGGCGGCGCCCAGCCCCTCCCACCTGATGCACAGGGGGATGGAGATGGCGGCGTTGCCCAGCGCCACCCCCAGATAGACCAGCGAGCGGAACTTATGCATGTTCTTGGCCCGCTGTATCTCAATGCCCACGGTCTGCACATTTGTCCACAGGCAGGAGAAGAACAGCAGCAGCGTCGTCCAGTAGTCCACGGCGAACTTTTCGTCGCCGCCCCACAGCACCACGAAGGACTGCCCGATGGCCACGAAGCCCAGAAAGATCCCGGCCAGCAGGATAAACTGTAAGCGCCCCACCCGCGTGAACAGTGCGTCCAGTGTGCGCATGGGGGCGTTCTCCGCCACCAGCCGGTGTACCCGGGGCGTCATCACGTTGGAGATGGCGTTGCCAAAGGCCAGATAGAACATATTGAGCTGCGCGGCGATGGTATAGACGGTGACGGCGGTGGAGCCCTGAAACCACATGAGCAGCTGCCGGTCGATGGCCCAGTTGAAGTTGTCCACCACGATGCCGATAAAAACGTACAGCGTGAAGCCCAGCATCTCCCGCAGCAGGCCGAAGTCGTACCGCCGGAAGGAGAAGGGCATCCGCAGCTTCGTCAGGCAGTAGCCGATATTCAGGATGCCGCTGAGAATGGTGAAGATCAGGGACACCACGGTCAGCGTCACGGAGCGGTAGCCGATGATCAGCAGCGGGATCATGATGAGGGGGTTCAGCACCTGCTTGCCCATGGCCACGATCTTCTGGAACAGGTACTGCTCGTTGATGGTGACGTGGGACTCAAAGACGCTGATGGGGAACGTCAGCGCGGCGTTCACCGTCATGATGCGCAGCAGCTTCTCCGCCAGCGCGATCTCCTCCGCCGTCAGCTTTGTGCCGAAGATGATGTCGCAGTAGGACAGGCCGAAGCCGATGGCCAGCACGGCGGCGCCCAGCACCAGATAGGTGACGAGAAACATGCCGTTGAGCTTGGCGCAGCCCTTTTTGTCCCCGGCGGCGCGGAGGCGGGAGTAGTAGCGGATATAGGCGCTGCCCAGTCCGAAGCTCAGCAGGTTCAGGTAGCTGATGATGGGCAGTACGGCCTGATAGACGCCGAACTCGCTGTCACCCAGACGGTTCAGCATAATGGGCGTGTAGACCAGTGAGATGATGGTGCTCAGCGCCATGGACACATAGGACAGCACGGCGCCCGCCCGTATCTGGTTCACTTTCAACGCACCGCCTCCTTTTTGCGGAATGACACTTCATTATAGCCCATCCCGGCGGCGGTGTAAAGCGGGAACCGGAAAAAGACGGTTTTCTTCCGGCGGGATATCTGCTACAATAGGAAAAAAGGACGGGAGGGACGGACATGGCCAACAAAAAGCTGAAGCTGCTGTATCTGGCGCGCTACCTGCAGGAGCAGACCGACGAGCAGCACCCCAAGACCATGCAGGACATGATCGCCTATCTGGCGGGCTGCGGCATCAGCGCCGAGCGCAAGAGCCTCTACGACGATCTGGAGCTGCTGCGGGTGTACGGCATGGACGTGCAGTCGGTAAAGGGCAAGAGCTTCGGCTACTTTCTGGGGGAGCGCGACTTCCAGCTGCCGGAGCTGAAGCTGCTCATCGACGTGGTGCAGGCGTCGCCGTTCCTGACCCAGAGCAAGAGCATGGCCCTCATCGGCAAGCTGGAGCGACTGACCAGCCGCCCCAACGCCCGGCAGCTGCGGCGGCAGGTGTACGTCATGGATCGGGTCAAGACCCACAACGAACGGCTCTACTACGCCATCGACGGGCTGAACACCGCCATCAACGACGGGAAAAAGGTGACGTTCCGCTACTTCGACTGGACGGCGGCGGGGGGCAAGGCCTACCGCCGGGACGGCGCGCTGTACGAGACGAACCCCGTGGCGCTGTGCGTGGACAGGCACTACTATCTGGTGGCCTACGATCCGGCCATCAGCGACTACCGCCACTACCGGGTGGATCGGATGGAGGGCCTGACGGTGACGGACGCCGACCGCGACCCGCTGCCGGAGGGCTTCGATCTGGGCCGGTATGTCCGCAGCATCTTCGATATGTACAACGGCCGGACGGAGACGGTGCGGCTGCGGTTCGACAGGAGCCTCATCAACGTGGTGATGGATCGCTTCGGCGCGGACGCCCACCTGCGCCCCGACGGCGACGGCGGCGTGGAGGTGACGGCACCGGTGGAGGTGGGGCCCACGTTCTTCGGGTGGCTGTTCCAGCTGGGGGCGCAGGCAGAGCTGATCGGCCCGGCAGCTGTCCGGCAGGAGCTCCGTGACTACTGCGCCGCCGTGCTGGCAAAATACGAGTAAGCAAAGCCCCGCAGGCTGTTCATCAGCCTGCGGGGCTTTGCCGCGCTTACACCGTGGCGTCCAGCGGGATGCGCTGGCGACCCACCTGCACCCAGTGGACGCGAATGGCGCCGGCGTCCTGCTCCGTGGCGCAGAAGCCCACGCCGTCCATAGCGCCCTCTACGGGGACGCCGCCGCTGAACAGCGCCGTGAACCGGCGGATGTAGCCCAGCAGATCGCGGATGACGGTGATGGGGAGATCCGGCTCCAGATAGTCAAAAAACTTGTGCATGCTGTATTCCTCCTGCGATTATCCTGCATTTTCCCGGTCATTCCTTCCGGTGTCTGTACCTCTTTCGTGTCAGTGTAGCCATCCTACCATGAGAAATGTCCCGAAAAACGGACAGTGCGCGCCGGACTTGTGCTTTTGGCGGCAGCGTGGTACAATACGGATAAAGAAACAGGTCAGGAGGCGAGACACCGTGACAGAGACTGTGAATATGCCCCAGCTGGCGGCACATGACCGCTGTACCGGATGCGGCGCATGCAGCAGCGGCTGCCCGAAGGGCGCCATCCGCATGGCGCCGGACCGGGAGGGATTTCTCTATCCGGAGGTGACGGACGGCTGCGTCCAGTGCGGTCACTGCGCCCACGTCTGTCCGGTACAGAAGCAGCGGGAGCACCGCACGGCGCCGCAGGTATTCGCCGTGTGGAGCCGGGACGAGTCCGTGCGGCAGGCGTCCACCTGCGGCGGCGCATTCTCGGCACTGGCGGAGTATGTGCTGGAGGGCGGCGGCGTGGTGTTCGGCGCGGCGCTGGACGAGAACCTGCGGGTGGTACATACGGCGGTGAAAAACGTCCATGACCTGTCCCGCCTGCGGGGCATGAAGCCGGTGCAGAGCGACACCGGCGACGCCTACCAGCAGGTACGGCTGTATCTGGATCAGGGGCGGCAGGTGCTGTTTTCCGGCACACCCTGTCAGGTGGACGGCCTGTACCGCTATCTGGGGGAGCATCCGGAGCGGCTGCTGACCTGCGACGTGGCCTGCGGCGGTGTGTGCAGCCCCGGCGTGTGGGCACAGCTGGTGAAGTCCATGGCCTACGTCAAGCAGCACCGCCCCACGGCGGTGGAGTTCTGCGGCAAGCTCACCGGCGACCGGGAGCGGCGTTTCCGCGTGAAATTTGAGGGCGGCGGCCGGTACGATGCGCCCATGGGCAAGTGCGAGCTGGGGCGGGGCATCGCCCGGCGGCTGTTTATGCGCCCGGCGTGTCACCGCTGTGCCTACGCCACCACGGATCGCCCCGGCGACGTAACGCTGGGGGATTTCAGCGGCGGCAGCTTTGCCCCGGAGGAGAAAAAGAGCGGCGTTTCCATGCTGCTGATCAATACCGCCAAGGGCGCGCAGGTGTTCGACATGCTGCCGCTGGAGCGGCAGCACCGGACGCTGGAGGAGGCCGAGGCCTGCTGCGCCGCGCTGCGGGAGCCGCCCATGGCCCCGGCGGAGCGGGAGAAGTTCTTCCACGCCATGGAGCAGCTGCCGTTCCAGCAGGTGCGCGCCCGGTTCCTGTCGGCGCTGCAGCACCAGAGCGGCGGTGTGGCGGAGCGGCTCCGGGGTCTGCTGCGCCGGGAGAAAAAGGAGAAGAAGGCATGAAAACGCTGATGCACACCTGCTGCGCCCCCTGCTCCGTGTCCTGCATCCAGCAGCTGCGGGCGGAGGGCATCGAGCCGGTGTCCTACTGGTTCAACCCCAACATCCACCCCTATCAGGAGTATAAGGCCCGACGCGACACGCTGATGGCCTACGCCCCCGCCATCGGCATGGAGCTCATCGTGCAGGAGGATTACGGCCTGCGGGAGTTCTGCCGTCTGGTGTCGGGGGATCTGGCGCGCCGCTGCGGCAAATGCTACCGCCTGCGGCTGGAGCAGACCGCCCGCTACGCGGCGGAGCATGGCTTTGAGAGCTTCACCAGCACCCTGTTCGTCAGCCCCTATCAGGATCACGACCTGCTGCGCCGGACGGCGGAGGAGCTGGCGGCGCAGTACGGCGTGGCGTTTCTGTACCGGGACTTCCGCCCCGGCTTCCGGGAGGGGCAGCGTCAGGCGCGGGAGCTGGGCTTTTACATGCAGAAGTACTGCGGCTGCGTGTTCAGCGAGGAGGAGCGCTACGCCAAGGCTATTGCCCGGGACATGCAGCAGCCGGAGAAGCATCTGTGAAAAAAGCGGGACGGACGCGCAGCGTCCGCCCCGCTTTTCTGCGCAGAAACGGCAAAAAACGTTGAAAAATAGGTGTACTTTTTCCGGCGGCTGTGGTATGCTTTACATAAGTCAACAAGCCCGCCGGGCATCGATACACAAGGAGGAGAGCTATGAAGAAGGTCACAAAGAGCCTGACCGCGCTGCTGCTGGCGCTGGTCATGTCCCTGACGCTGCTGCCCACGCAGGCGTTGGCAGCGGAGAGCGCTGCGAAGCCGCGCAGCTACACGGTATCGTATACCAACCCGCTGTACGCCGATATTGCGGACAGCGGCACGTTCATCAGCACTCGGACGGCGCCCACCACCTATGCGGCGTCGGCAGAGGCAGCGGATACCGGCTATCTAACCACCAGGGCCGCCGTCATCGCGGAGCTGCGCAGCCAGATGATCGACCGCCAGTCGACCATCGAGTTCAAGGTCAAATTGGAGCCCGGCACCATCGACCTGAAGGACTGGTGGCAGGAGGCCCTCTCCCATGTGACCGGCGATGGCAGCAGCGGCGACTTCCTGCGCTGGCAGTTCAAGAGCTACGGTGCCGGAGCGACACCGGAAAAGTTCAACGAAAGCTGGACGGGCGGCTATGAGGTCACCTATACCGTGATGTGGTACACAACATCTCAGCAGGAGACACAGCTGAACAGCTATATCAAGACCACCATCCTGCCCCAGCTGGCGCTGGGCGGCAAGACCACCTACCAGAAGGTGCAGGCCATCTATAACTGGATCACCAAAAACGTCAGATACGACTACGCACACCTGAACGACAATACCTACAAGCTGCAGTATACCGCCTATGCTGCCGCCATCAACAAGACGGCGGTGTGTCAGGGCTACGCCAACCTGTTCTACCGGCTGGCCAACGACGCGGGCATCGACTGCCGCATCATCACCGGTACGGCGGATGGCGGGAACGGCGTCTGGGGCCCCCACGCATGGAACATCGTGAAGATGGACGATGGCAATTACTACTGTCTGGACGCCACATGGGACGAGGGACGGAGCAGCTACAGCTACTTCCTCAAGGGTACGGCGGCTTTCAACAAGGATCACTTGGTCGATACGGGGGAGAAGGCAACCTATTTCTGGAGCCAGTATCCCGTTTCAAACACGGACTTTGCCCCTGATGCTCCGGCCATTCCCGCCGCGCCCCGCGTGACCATCGGCACATCCTCCGCCAGCGGCAAGCCCCAGCTGACATGGGCGGCGGTGGACGGTGCGGCCAAGTACGAGATCTACCGCTCCACCCAGCAGAGCACCGGCTTCACCCTGCTGGGCACCACCACCTCCACCAACTACGTCAACACCGGCGCGGCGGTGGGCAAGACCTACTACTACAAAGTCCGCGCCCTGAACGTGGACGGCGCGGCGGGCGCGTACAGCAGTACCGTCAGCGGCGCGGCCAAGGCGGTGGCTCCGGCAGCCCCCACCGTGACCATGACGTACTCCGACAGCGGCAAGCCGAAGCTGACGTGGAGCGCCGTCAGCGGCGCTGCCTCCTACCGGGTGTACCGCTCTGAGAGCCGCGGCACCGGCTACAGCCTGCTGGGCACCACCACCTCCACCAGCTACGTCAACACCGGCGCGGCGGTGGGCAAGACCTACTACTACCGGGTCAAGGCGGTGAACAGCGCCGGGACCAGCGCATACAGCAATATCGTCAGCGGTACGGCCAGAACACCGGCCCCGGCCGCCCCGGTACTGAAGGGAGGCACATCCTCCGCCAGCGGCAAGCCCCAGCTGACATGGGCGGCGGTGGACGGCGCGGCTAAGTACGATGTCTACCGCTCCAACCGTGCCGACGGCACCTTCTCCAAGGTAGGCAGCACCGACAAGACCACCTACGTCAACACCGGCGCGGTGAAGGGTGTAACATACTTCTATAAAATCAGAGCCGTTGGTGCCAGCGGTGCCAGCGGATTCAGCAATACCGTTGCGATCCATGTGGCAGGCGTCGTCAAGGCGCCTGCTGCCGTGGTTTTGTCCGGCATCAAGGCGGATGCCGCCGGCATCACCGTGACGTGGAAAATCACTGCCAACGCGGATACCTACAACGTCCTGCGCAGGGACGCCTCCAACACCGCGTGGAAGGTCATCGCCCGCGGTGTCAGCGGCACCAGCTATAAGGATACCACCGTAGCCAGGGGCGTGATGTACAGCTACACAGTGCAGGGCGTGGCAGCGGACGGTGTCACTACGGGGCCTTACGACACCACCGGCAAGAGCGCCAAAGTGACGGCATCGGCCTCCACCACGCCGGGCTACGTCACCATGAAAGACGCCCGGCGGGTCACAATTGGGGAAAAGGGCATCCTGCTGACGTGGACGACCGCGACCAACGCCAAGACCTACAATGTCTACCGCGCCGCCAACCCGCCCAAAAGCGGCGATACCCTACGGCCTGTGCCCGCCTCCAAGTGGGTGCTGGTGGCGAAGAAGGTCAGCGCCCTGAGCTGGAAGGACACCACCGGCACCTCCGGCACCACCTACGCCTACATGGTGCGGGGTGTGGCGGCGGACGGCAAGACACTCAGTACCAGCTACAACACCGTGGGCGTCCGGGCCACCATGCCCTGAGCCGCCGTATAGAACAAAAAAGATATCCTCCGGCTCCGCCGGAGGATATCTTTTTGCATCAGAAGGGGATGGGCGCCATGGCGGACACGTCGCCGGGCTCGGTGAACAGAGCGCCGGAGGGCGGCAGGATGGTGAACAGAATATAGGTGATGGCCAGCAGGATCACGGCGGTGTACCACAGCAGCTCGCCGCCCCGCAGACGGCGCAGCACCGGCGCATAGGCGGCGAGGCCTGCGGCGGCGGACAGCAGACACAGCGGTACGGGGGACAGCCCCGCCGCGCCCAGCGCCATGGCCGCGCCCACCGACAGCAGTACGGCGGCGCACAGGCCGCTGCGGCTGCTGCCGCTGTCCAGACGGTGCAGAACCAGCGCGGCGCACAGTCCCGGCCACAGCGCCAGCTTGCCCAGCTCCCACGGACTGCCGTTGACAGGGGACAGCACGCGGGTCAGCGGATTGGGGAACCGGGCGGACAGTCCATATAGCAGCGCCGCACAGGCGGCGGCGGCGCAGAAGCTCGGCACATAGCGGCGCATGACACATCACCCCTCTGCCCACACTGTATGCACGGCGAAGTGGAATATTCTCACAGTAAAACGGAATATTCCCTCTGCACATTGACAGAGAACGGCGAAAAAGAGTATACTGAAATGACATTACCATCGGTTGACAAGGGCAAGCACGGTTTTGACGGGCAGAAATGCGCCCATACTGCGTCAA
>URHT01000033.1 GCA_900547745.1 uncultured Eubacteriales bacterium
CCGGCGCCGGTCTGCCCATGTTCATGAACATCCCCGGCGAGAACCTGAAGGGCGTCTACTCCGCCAACGAGTTCCTGACCCGCATCAACCTGATGAAGGCGTACCTGCCCGACAGCGACACGCCCATCATGGATCTGAAGGGCAAGACCGTGGCGGTGGTGGGCGGCGGCAACGTGGCCATGGACGCCGCCCGCTGCTCCAAGCGCCTGGGTGCCGAGGTGTACGTTGTGTACCGCCGCGGCATGGAGGAGCTGCCCGCCCGTCACGAGGAGGTGGAGCACGCCATCGAGGAGGGCGTCATCTTCAAGACGCTGAACAACCCCATCCAGATCAACGGCGACGAGCAGGACTGCGTCAAGTCCATGACCTGCATCGAGATGGAGCTGGGCGAGCCGGATGCCTCCGGCCGCCGCCGTCCCGTGGAGAAGAAGGGCAGCGAGTTCGACCTGCCTGTGGACGCCGTCATCATGTCGCTGGGCACCAGCCCCAACCCCCTCATCAAGTCCACCACCAAGGGTCTGGAGGTCAACAAGAAGGGCGGCATCATCGTCAACGAGGAGGGCCTCACCTCCCGTCAGGCGGTGTACGCCGGCGGCGACGCCGTTACCGGCGCGGCCACCGTCATTCTGGCTATGGGCGCCGGCAAGCTGGGCGCCAAGTCCATTGACGAGTACCTGAGCGCCAAATAAAAGGGACTACATACGGCCCGCCCTGCGGCGATATGCTGCGGGGCGGGCCTTGCACCACAGGAAAACAGGAGGATCACCGTGGCGAACTTTACGAAGCAGGCCATCAAGGCGTCATTTATGAAGCTGCTGAGCCAGAAGCCCCTGAGCAAGATCAGCGTCCGGGACATCGTGGAGGACTGCGGCATCAACCGCAACTCGTTCTACTACCACTTTCAGGACATCCCGTCCCTGCTGGGAGAGATCGTCACGGAGCAGACGGATGCCCTGATCCGGCAGTACCCGTCCATCTCCTCCGTGGAGGAGTGCTTCTCCGTGGCGTTCCACACGGCGCGGGAGAACCGCCGGGCCGTCATGCACATCTTCAACTCCACCAACCGGGACATGTTCCTGCAGGATACGCTGCGCCTGTGCGAATATGTGGTCAGCACCTACATCAGCACCGTGTTCTCCGGTGAGAACATCGGCGTGGACGACCGGCGGGTGGTGGTGCAGTTCATGAAGTGCCAGCTGTTCGGCGTGTGGATCGACTGGGTCAGCGGCGGCATGAAGGAGGAATCCTTTGCCGACCTGCAGCGGATGATCCAGCTGTGCCGCGGTGTGCCGGAGCTGATCGTGTCCCACAGCAGCCGGCAGGAGCCGTGACGCGGGACGGACAAAACCGCCCGCATGCCCAAAAATCAGACGGATACGCACAGATGCCCGGTTTTCGGGCATCTTCTTTTTCTGCCCGTATCGAAAACCGGCGAAGCAAGGTATACTGTACCATGAAAAGCGAGGCGCCGCGGCGCGGGAGGAGATGTGAGTCTATGCGTAAAACGAGGGCCACAGGGCCGCTGTGGGCTGTGAAAACGGGGTATATCGTGATATCGGCGCTGTTCTGCGTGCTGGGCGTGGTGCTGTTCATCATGGCGGAGCGCTGCGTGCCGTGGATCGGACGGGCGCTGGGCATCGGCATGGTGGTCTGCGGCGCCGTCAAGCTGGGCGGGTACTTCTCCCGGGATCTGTTCCGGCTGGCGTTCCAGTACGATCTGGCCTTCGGCATCCTGCTGGCGGCGGTGGGCGTCATCACCCTGTGCCATCCGGGGGAGGCCATGACGTTCCTGTGCGTCATGTTCGGCATCCCGGTGCTGGCGGACGGCCTGTTCAAGATACAGGTGGCCGTGGACGCGAAGCGCTTCGGCATCGGGCAGTGGTGGCTGGTGCTGCTGCTGGCGGTGCTGACGGGCGTGATCGGCCTGCTGCTGGTGCTGCGGCCCACGGAGGGCGCGCAGGCGCTGGTAATGCTGATGGGCGCGTCGCTGTTTCTGGACGGCGCGCTGAATCTCACCGTGGCGCTGTGCGCCGTGAAGGTGGTGGCCCACCAGCAGCCGGACATCATCGAAACGAATGACTACGAGATCGAGTGAGAGAGGATCGCAAAAGGGACGGGCGGCACGCTTTGCGTGCCGCCCGTCCCTTTTCAGCAGCCGTCGTCACACCCGGCGCGGCGCTTCATCCGGTTCCGGTCGTAGACCCTCCCGCTGGGCACCGTGCGCGTAACAGGGGAGAGCCCGTTCCACGAGCCCCGCTGCCCGGCGTGGTAGGCCCTCTGTGCTTTCTTGCTCTGCTTGCGCAGCGGGACGAACGAATGTCTCATGTGCTTCACCTCCGTGGATGCACCCGGTAATTTTACAATTTTGTGAAAAATCCGAAAAACACTTGCTTTTTTCGCCGGGGTATCGTATTCTGTACTACTCCCGCTTCGGGAGAATCACCGTACAGGAGGCGATCACCGTGACGAATAAGCCTTTCCGGGTCATAGACCCCGCTGCCACCGGCGCCAATATCCTGCGCCTGCGCAAGGAGCGGGGGCTGACCGTCCGCGACCTGCAGACCTATTTCGGCTTTGAGGAGCCGCAGGCCATCTACAAGTGGCAGCGAGGCCAGAGCCTTCCCTCCGTGGATAACCTGTATGCGCTGGGTGCGCTCCTTGAGGTGCCTCTGGACGAGATACTGGTGCAGGCAAGGCCGCAATTGAATATGCTGATGTGCGAGCAGCAGGCCGGAACAGCCTGCTGCTCTCCGCTTTTTTGCCGCCGGCCGCGGGAGATGCGGTGGAAGCCCAAGATCGCGTGACCATTTTTGCACGCGGCGCGTGCCGTCCGCACAGGCGGGCCGCAGGCGACGGGTGCGTTTTTTTTGAGCGCCCGCAGGCGCAGGTCATCAGATCCTTGGATCCTTCGTTGCTTGTAGGGCAGGGAGACGTAAGCGCGGAAGCGTGAGAGATCGGGCGTGCGAATGGACGAAGGGGGAAGCAGCGTTGGGCGCTGTGTGATACGGAGGGCGTACCATTTTTGTATCTATCAGAGCTTTCAGGACTGCTTGTCCCGTTTCCTTGCAATCGCGAATGTGCAGCACTATAGTTCGTCTGCACCTGAACCGGTCGCTGCGCTCTCCGGCTCCGCCGCATCTCCCGCGGCCGGCGGGGCAGTGTCAGGCGGACGCCTCCAGATACGCCTCGAAGGCCTCGGCAAAGGTGTCGTTCACGTCAAAGGGCGCGGCGTAGTCCACCTGCGTGTTGACCAGCGCCGCGTCCAGCGCGGCGGAAACCTCGTCGGCGCGGCGGCTCAGGTCGGCGCACATCCTCCGCACCTTGTTCCGGTCGAAGTTGATGGTGACCACGCGCCGGACATCGCAGCGATAGGTGACCTGATTGCCCTCGTTGTTGAAGCGGTAGCCGGTGCCGCCGCCGGCGATGAGCGTCTCGGAGGCGCGCAGGCCGGCCATGCGCCGCAGCAGACCGGCGATCTCCTGCCGTTTGCCGTTGAGCCCCACCTCGCCGTCCAGTCCGGCAGGCAGGTCGAGGGCAGCCTTGGCCCGGTAGATGGCCGCGCTCAGCGTCTCCCGCTGCGCCAGCAGGAACAGCAGGAAAGCTGCCGCCTCGGTGATCTGTTCGCTGTACTCCGTGGCGGGAGGGGCGAAGGTCGTCTCGTCCTCCGCCTCGGCCATCACCTTCCTGCGCAGATAGGTGTTCTGCACCCTGGTGATGTTCTGCTCCCGGCCGAGGATATCCTCCGCCGTCTCCATCATGGACTGCAGCTTGTTCTGGAACCGGAACGCCTCTTTCAGATTCATACGGTCGTCACTCCTTTGTCGTTTCTCGTTGTCCCTATGATACGGCATCCGGTACGCTTTGTCATTGAACTGCTGGTTGAATCGGCAGCAAAAAGAACCTCGGCTCTGACCTGTGCGTCAGAGTCGAGGTTCACATTTGGGAGCGATTTTACTGCGTGGCGTCGTGGAAGGCGCGGTTGACGCGCTGCATCTGCTTTTCCGCGTCCTCAAGGTCGCCGGAGATGACGGCCCGGGCCAGCGCCGCGTGGGCCTCGTAGGCCATCTGGTTGATATGCAGGATCTTCTGGCTGGAGAATTCTCTGGCCCGGTTCCAGAAGTAGGTGACGATGATCTCCGTGATGGCGCTGTTGACCGCGACCACCATGGCGTTATGGCTGGCGGCGGCCAGAATGGAGTGGAACTCCTCGTCGATCACATGGAGGGCTTCAATGTCGGCCACGCTGGCGCCGTAGCGCACGATGTTTTTCTCCAGCGCGGCGATGTCCTCCGCCGTGCGGTTCTGCGCGGCAAGGCGTGCGCAGCCCATGTCGTTGACGATGCGGTAATCCTTCAGCTCCTGCAAACTGAAAACGCCGCTGTCGATCATATCCTTCAGATTCTTTTCCAGTCCTGAAACAGAGAAGCCCTGCACGATGGAGCCGCCCGCGCTGCCGATGTCGATGCGGATGAGCCCATTCTGCTGCAGCATGCGCAGCGCCTCGCGGACACTGGGACGGCTCCGCTGAAACTGCTCCGCCAGAACACGCTCCGGCGGCAGCCGGTCGCCGGGCTCCAGCTCTCCCTGCACGATTTTGTTATAGATCTGGTCATAGATTACTTCGCAGGCACGCTTCGTTTTGGCGGGTGCAAACGCCGTTTTTTCATTGGAAATGTGACTCACCCCGTTTACATTTTAACACATACTATATGAAGTATAAAATGGCTTGACCATTATGTCAAGAACTTTTGCAGTTTTCAAGCGAAAAACTTTCCTCTTGGTGAGAAAACGTATGAGCGGTGCGGCGGCGGTGGATGGGCAGCGCCGTTTTTTGCAGTCAAAACGACATGAACTTGCGGGAATCGGCAAAATATACAATTACTTGCACAGTAACTTGTGAGGTTTTTCCGTATTGACACACGGCGATTCATCTATTATCATAAACTATGTAATTGGTAATACCGATAGACACATTTACCTATTACCTGTTTGGGAAGGAGAAGTTCAGATGTTGCTGGAAAACGTTTCTTTTAAGGGCAAGACCGGTATCATCACCGGCGGCGCGCAGGGCATCGGCAAGGCCATCGCCAGCCAGCTCGTGGCGATGGGCGGCAGAGCCGTCATCGTGGACATCAACCCCGTCACCGGTGAGGAGACGTGCCGCGAGCTGGGCAACGCCGCGTTCTACGCGGTGGATCTGGCGGACGCCGGACAGGTGGTGCGTGTGTTCGAGCAGATCATTGCGGACGAGAAGCATGTGGATGTCCTCATCAACAACGCGGGCATCGTGAACACCGACGATTTTCAGGATCTGTCGCTGGAGCAGTGGAACAAGATCCTCGCCGTGGATCTGACGGCGGTATTTCTGGCCTGCCAGGTCTGCTTCCGCCACATGGCTGAGATCGGCGGCGGACGCATCGTGAATGTGGCCTCCATCGCCGGCAAGGTGGGCGGCGGCTATCTGGGCACGGCCGCGTATGCCGCGGCCAAGGCCGGCGTGATCTCCCTGACAAAGAGCGTGGCCAAGGCCGGCTCCGAGAAGAACATCTACTGCAACAGCCTGTGCCCCGCCTACACCAAGACCCCGCTGGTGGCCACCCGTCTTACCGGCGAGAAGGAGGCCAAGGTGCTGGCTGCCATGAATCTCCACCGCGCCGCCGCGCCGGAGGAGGTAGCCAACGGCGTGCTGTTTCTGGCGTCTGACGCCGCCAGCTTCGTGCAGGGCGAGAACCTGAACTGCGACGGCGGCATGCTGATGAACGGTTGAGTAAGTGTCAGCTTCCGCCGTCCCCGGCCGGAGGCTTTCACGCAAATAGTATTTGCAAAATAAAGAGGAGGAAACTGTAATGAAAAAGACCATCGCACTGGTCATGGCACTGGTCATGACGGCGGCGCTCCTGGTTGGCTGCGGCGGCCAGGGAAACGCTGGAAACTCGAAATTTGAGACCTCGGACACCTATACGCTGAAGATGCACCTGTCTGTTGCCGCCACCGACCCCGTCTATGCTTCCGCCGAGAAGTTCGTGGAGCTGGTCGAGGCCAAGACTGATGGAAAGGTCACGTTTGAGCTGTACCCCAGCTCTTCTCTGGGCGTTACGTCCGACTGCCTGGAGGGCCTGAGTATGCGCGCCTGCGACGTGGTGTATGACTCCATGTCCAACCTGTCCACCTGGAATGAGCTGGCCAACATCGAGGCGCTGCCCTACATGTATTCCGGCGTTGACCACTTCAAGGCCGTGTGGGAAGGCGAAGTGGGCGAGAAGATCCGCAACGATCTGGGCGACGCCACCGGCCTGAAGATCATGGGCTGCGGCCTGCAGGGAATCCGCGTTGTCACCTCCAACACCCCCATCAAGAGTCTGGCCGATGTGAAGGGCCTGAAGATCCGCGTCCCGACCATCGACGTGTACCTGAAGACCTGGGATTGGCTGGGCGCTTCCACCACCCCGCTGGCCGGCTCTGAGATCTTCACCGCCCTGCAGCAGAATACCGTGCAGGCACAGGAGAACGCTTATCCCACCTGCGTGGGTCTGTCCCTGCAGGAGGTCTGCGACTATGTCACCGAGACCAACCACGTCTACTCCATGACCACCTTCATCATGGATCAGAGACTGTTCAGCAGCATGCCCGCCGAGTACCAGACCGCCATTGAGGAGGCCGCTGTGGAGGCCGGCAAGCTCTGCACCCAGCTGATCGTTGACAGCGCGGAGTCCAGCAAGCAGGTGTTCGTGGACGCCGGTGCCACCGTCTATGAGGTCGATCTGCAGGAGTGGCAGGATGCCATGGACGGCTTCGTGGAGCAGAACTATCCCAATCTGCTGGAATACTACAACATGATCCTGGACGCCGATCCCGCCAAGTAAGGCGCCATTTTCTGGGGCGGGGTGGGAGCCTCCCCACCCTGCCCACCCCCCCACCGGACGCTTCCGGACGTGCAAGTGTAAAGGAGGAATTTTGTGAAAGTCCTGAATGCATATTCCAAATTTTTGGATGTCCTGACCAAGGTGCTCAGAGCGATCCTGATCATCCTGCTGGCATCTATGGTCATTATCATGATCTACAACGTGATCTGCCGCTATATTTTTTCGGACGCAAAGCCCTGGGCGGAGGAGCTGACGCTCTATATCTCTATTTTCAGCATCATGCTGGGCCTGGGCATTGCCAGCCGCAGCGACAGCCACCTGCAGGTGGACTTCCTGACCCGCCTGTATAAGCCGAAGGTGCGCTGCCTGATGGCGGCCATCTGGTCTGTCGTGACCATCGTGATCATGGCGATTTTCGCCTATTACTCCGTCAGTCTGATGGTCAACCACGCCACGGCTCGTTCCGTGACACTGCCCATCACCATGCGTGAGATCTATATGGCGTTCCCCATTGGCTCCGCCATTCTGATACTGTACTCTATTGAGATCATCGCACGAAATCTGGTGGGCTTCGCCCACGGCGGCGAGTTGCCTGCGCTGCCCGGCAGAGAGAAGGGAGGAGACGCTGAATGAACGCTGGTCTGATCGTATTTATCGTCCTGATCGTGTTGGCTTTCCTTGGCCTTCCCATCTTTGAGGCTATCGCGGCCGGCACCATGCTGGCCATGTGGTTCGGCGGCTTCCCGCTGGAGACCATGGCGCAGAAGACCTTCCTTGGCCTGAACTCGTCCTCTCTGCTGAGTATCCCGTTCTTCATCCTGGCGGGCAACCTCATGGCCCGCGGCATCACCCAGAAGCTCATCGGCGTGGCAAATGTCCTGTTGGGCCGCGTCCGCGGCGCACTGGGCTCCGTGACCGTGCTGGCCTCCGCCCTGTTCGGTGCCATCTCCGGCTCCGCCGTGGCTACCGTGGCCGCCATCGGCGGCATGACCATCCCCGCCATGAAGGACGAGGGCTACGATCCCGACTACTCTGCGGCGCTGTCGTCCGCGGCGTCCCTGTTGGGCCCCATGATCCCGCCGTCTATCACGCTGATCGTGTACGCCGGACTGACGGAGGCTTCCGTCCAAAAGCTGTTCCTGGCCACGCTGACGCCGGCCATTCTCTGCACGGTGGCTTTCCTGGCCTACACCCTGTGGTACGGCAAGAAGAAGAACCTGCCCAAGCAGCCCAAGAAGACCGCCAAGGAAGCCGGCAAGATCATGCTGGACGCCATCTGGGCGCTGCTGCTGCCGGTCATCGTGCTGGGCCTGATCTTCTCCGGCGCCACCACCGTTACCGAAGCGGCCGCTGTCTCCTGCCTGTACTCCGCCGTCGTGTCCCTGTTTATCTACAAGACCATCACCTTCAAGGATCTGCTGAAGATCCTGGGCGACTCCGCCGTGTCCATCGCGGCCATCATGATCCTGGTGGGTATGTCCAAGGCAACGGCTTATGTGGTCATCTCCTCCCAGATGCCCCAGCTGTTCATGGATTTCATCACCTCCATCACCGACAGCCGCTTCGTGGTGCTGCTGATCATCAACGTGATCTTCCTGATCCTCGGCTGCCTGATGGAAGGCAACTGCATCATCGTGATGATGGTGCCGCTGCTGCTGACGCTGGTGAAGTCCTTCGGCATCGACCTGCTGCAGTTCGGCGTCATGTCCGCCATCAACATCTATATCGGCTGCATCACCCCGCCGGTGGGCGTGTCCCTGCTGCTGGGCTGTAAGCTGGGCAAGACGTCTGTTGGAGGCACATTTAAGGCGATCCTGCCATTCTTCGCCATCTCGATGGTGATACTGATTCTGGTGACCTATTGGCCGAGCTTTACCCTTTGGCTGATTCACTGAGCAAATTTCAGATGAAATGAGATGAAATTATCATGAAGATCGGATTTTTGGGCCTTGGCGTTATGGGTCTGCCCATGGCCAAGAATGTCGTAAAGAAGTGCGGCTGCCCCGTTCTGGGCTACGATGTGGCGGAGGCCCGGCTGGCGGAATTCAAGGATTTCGGCGGCGAAGTTACCTCCGATCCCGATGACATTTACCGCACCTGCGACGTGGTGATGCAGATCCTGCCCACGCACCCCATCATCATTCATTCGGTGGAGCGTGCGATCGAACTGGGCAAGCCCGGCAACATCATCATCGACCTCAGCTCCACCGCGCCGGATATCGTGCTGGATCTGCACAAGAAGGCGCTGGATGCCGGTATGTTCCTGCTGGACTGCCCCGTCTCCGGCGGCAATCCCATGGCCATCGCCGGTACGCTGGCCATGATGGCCGGCGGCGAGAAGGAGGCCTTTGACAAGGCGGAACCGCTGCTGTCCTGCATGGGGCACCCCATCTACACCGGCGGCAGCGGCAGCGGCAGCGTCACGAAGCTGGTCAACAACCTGATCGGCGGCGCGGAGCTGGTGGCCATGTGCGAGGGCTATGCCTTCGCCGCCAAGGCGGGCATCGACCTGCAGACCACCTTTGAAGCCACCCGCTGCGGCTTTGTGGGCGGCCCCATGTATGAAAACAAGGTTCCCAAGATCATTCACCGCGACTATGAGCCGGGCGCGCGTATCGCCGTCCACCGCAAGGACATCCTCAACGCCAAGCACTACGCGCACAAGCTGGGCATCGACCTGCCCATGACGGACGTGGTGCTCCATGTGATGGACTGGATGAACGACAACGGCCATATCGACGACGATCAGGCCGCTATGGTCAAGTACTACGAGGAAAAAATGGGCGTCACCGTGGGCTCCGCTCCCGACGGCGCCGAGACCCTGTGAGTCCGAAACGGCGTCTCTCCTGGGGCGCACGATGCAGACAGCGGAGTGCGCCCTTTTCTTTCCCTTATGCCGCCCTGTACGGTAGTACTACGGGCCGCAAATGTCCTGAATGTTGAGAAAGGAGCATGATCATTATGCCTAACAATGCAGTTTACACGAAAGAATTTGCCGTCAAGCTCTATGAGACGATGTGCACGATCCGCAAGTTTGAGGAGTGCGTCAAGCACGACTTCCTCGCCGGCGAGATCCCCGGCTTCACCCACTCCTACATCGGTGAGGAAGCCATCGCCACCGGCGTGTGCGCCGCTCTGCGTGATGACGATGTGATTGAATCCACCCACCGCGGCCATGGTCACTGCGTGGCCAAGGGCGCCGATGTCAACCGCATGATGGCGGAGATCTTCGGCAAGGAGACGGGCCTGTGCAAGGGCCGCGGCGGCTCCATGCACATCGCCGATTTCTCCATCGGCATGCTGGGCGCCAACGGCGTCGTGGGCGGCGGCTACAATCTGGCCACCGGCGCGGCTCTGGCCTTCAAGAATGTCCTGAAGACCGATCAGGTGGCCGTGGTGTTCTTCGGCGACGGCGCCAGCAACCGCGGTACGTTCCACGAGGCCATGAACGCCGCTTCCGCGTGGAAGCTGCCTGTCATCTTCGTCAACGAGATGAACTGCTGGGCCTCCACCACGCCCTACCGCACCACCTGCAACGTGGAGAACATCTCCGACCGCGCCGCCGGCTATCACATCCCCGGCGTCGTGGTGGACGGCCAGGATCCCTTTGCCGTCTATGAGGCCGCCAAGGCCGCTGTGGAGCGCGCCCGCGCCGGCGAAGGCCCCACGATGATCGAGTGCAAGACCTACCGTATCGAAGGTCACTTCGTGGGCGACCCCGAGCTGTACCGCAGCAAGGAGGAGACCATGAAGATCTTCCACGACACCGATCCTCTGAAGAAGTTCCGTGAGAAGATGGCCGAGTCCATGAACGATCTGGTGACCTCCGCCGAGTGCGACGAGATCGACGCCAAGGTGGACGCCAAGATCAAGGCTGCCAAGGAGTTTGCCATGGACAGCAAGCAGCCCGATGCGTCCGAGTACATGAAGTTTGTCTATGCTGACTGAAGGAGGTAGGAATCATGCGTAAATTGACGTTTGCACAGGCCACGCTGGAGGCGATGGCCGAGGAAATGAAGAAAGACGATAAGGTCTATGTCATCGGTGAGGATATCGCCCGTCAGGGCGGCGTGTTCGGCCAGTTCAAGGGCCTGAGCCAGGAGTTCCCCGGCCGTGTCATCGACAGCCCCATCTCCGAGACGTTCATTATCGGCGGCGGCGTCGGCGCGGCCATGGTGGGCGCCCGTCCCGTGGTGGATATGCACTTCGCGGACTTCGTCGGCGTCTGCATGGATGAGATCCTGAACCAGATGGCCAAGGCACGCTACATGTTCGGCGGCCAGACCAAGGTGCCTCTGGTCATGCGTGCGCCCGACGGTATGACCTTCGGCGGCGCTGCCCAGCATTCCCAGTCTCTGGAGGCGTTCTTCATCCACATCCCCGGTGTTGTGGTGGTCACCCCCTCCAATCCCTATGATGCCAAGATGGTGCTGAAGGCCGCCATTGAGTCCGACGACCCCGTCCTGTACTTCGAGAACAAGATCCTCTACAAGGAAAAAGGCGAGATGCCCGAGCTGGCGGATGAGGAGCCCTACACCATCGGTAAGGCCAAGGTTGTCCGCCCCGGCAAGGACGTGACCATCGTTTCCTACTCCATCGGCATGAAGGCCGCCAAGGGCGCTGCCGAGCTGCTGGCCAAGGACGGCATCGAGGCCGAGGTCATCGACCTGATCACCCTGTCCCCGTGGGATCGTGAGACGGTGTTCGAGTCTGTGAAGAAGACCCACCGCCTGTGCATCTGCCACGAGGCCGTCAAGCAGGGCGGCGTCGGCGCCGAGATCGCCGCCGTGGCCGCGGAGGAGCTGCTGACGGAGCTGGATGCCCCCGTGCTGCGCTTCGGTGCGCCGTTCTGCCCGATCCCCTTCGCCAAGAGCCTGGAGGACATGGTGCGCATTACGCCGGAGAAGGTTGCTGAAGGTATCAAGGGCATGTTTTGAGCCCTGCCGGAGTAAGGAGTATACGATATGGCAACTGAAGTATTGATGCCCAAGATGGGCCTGACCATGACGGAAGGCACCATCGAGGAATGGAAGTTCAAAGAGGGTGACACGGTCAAGAAGGGCGATATCCTGTTCTCCGTGGCCACCGATAAGCTGACCAACGACGTGGAGTGCGACACCGACGGCGTGCTGCTGAAGATCCTCCTGCCGGAGGGCGAGACCGGCCCCTGCAAGAGCGTCATCGCCTACATCGGCGAGGCCGGCGAGGCCGTGCCCGGCGGCGCACCTGTGGCCGCCGCACCCGCTGCCGCTCCTGCCGCCGCACCCGCTGCCGCTGCTTCCGCCGTCGCTGCGCCTGCCGCCAAGCCCAACCACGGCGCGTATGTGCTGGCGACGCCCCGCGCCAAGAAGCTGGCCAAGGACAAGGGCTACGATCTGCACGACATCCCCGGCACCGGCCCCAACGGCGTCGTGGTGGCCCGTGACGTGGAGAGCTTCGTGGCCGGGCCCAAGACCAGCCCCATGGCCGCCAAGCTGGCTGCCGAGCTGGGCGTGGACGTATCCAAGCTGGACGTGCAGGGCCGCGTGATGAAGGCCGACGTGCTGGCCGCCGCCGGTGTGGGCGCACCCGCCGCTGCGGAGGCCGCCGCCTGCGAGAGCTGCGAGAGCAACGATCTGCCGCCGGTGAAGGTGAACCCGCTGCGCCGCAGCATCGCCGCCAATATGTCCGCGTCGTGGACGACCTCCCCCCGCGTGACCTATACCCGTCCGGTGGACGCCAGCGCCATGAAGGAACTGCGCAGCCGCCTGAAGGATACCCTGAAGGAGCAGGGGATCAAGCTGACCTTCAACCACATCCTGATGAAGGTGGCCGCCCAGACCCTGATGGAGTTCCCCGATGTGAACGCCAGCTTTGCCGACAACATGCTGACCCGTCACCGTCACGCCAACGTGGGTCTGGCGGTGGCCAAGGGAGACGGCCTGATCGTGCCCAACGTCAAGAGCTGCGACACCAAGAGCCTGGCGCAGATCGCCAAGGAGACGGAGGCACTGATCGAGGCCACCCGCTCCGGCAAGCTGAGCATGGAGGACATGACCGGCGGTACGTTTACCATCTCCAGTCTGGGGCCCTACGGCATCACCAGCTTTTCCCCCATCATCAACCAGCCTGAGCTGGCGATTCTGGGCGTGTGCGACATGGTGGATACCCCTGTTGTCCGCAACGGCGAGATCGTGATCCGCCCCATGATGAACCTGAGCCTGACGGCCGATCACCGCGTGATCGACGGCGTGATGGCCGCCAAGTTCCTGAAGCGCATGGCAGAGCTTCTGGAGAATCCCTATCTGCTTCTGATCTGATACAGGGCGGGCGGGGGCAGACGCTCCCCGCCCGCTTACGCATCCCCTTATACCGGACTGAAACTAAGGAAAGGAAGTATTCCTATGGCAACCGAAGTATTGATGCCCAAGATGGGCCTGACCATGACGGAAGGCACCATCGAGGAGTGGAAATTCAAAGAGGGCGATACCGTCAAAAAGGGCGATATTCTGTTCTCCGTGGCCACCGATAAGCTGACCAACGACGTGGAGTGCGACACCGACGGCGTGCTGCTGAAGATCCTCCTGCCGGAGGGCGAGACCGGCCCCTGCAAGAGCGTCATCGCCTACATCGGCGAGGCCGGTGAGGCCGTGCCCGGCGCAGCCCCTGCCGCCGCCGCACCCGCTGCCGCTCCTGCCGCGGCTCCCGCTGCCGCCGCAGCCCCCGCTGCCGCGCCTGCGGGCAAGAAGACCGTCATCGTCATCGGCGGCGGCCCCGGCGGCTATGTGGCCGCCATCCGTGCCGCGCAGCTGGGCGCGGAGGTCACAGTGGTGGAGAAGCAGCATCTGGGCGGCACCTGCCTGAACGTGGGCTGCATCCCCACCAAGTGCCTGCTCCACAGCGCTGAGCTGGTGGAGGATATCAAGAATCAGGGCAAGGAGATCGGTGTGGAGGTGGAGGGCGTCAAGGTCAACTTCCCGCAGGTCATCGCCCATAAGAACACCATCAGCAAGCAGCTGACCAGCGGCGTCGCCGGCCTGCTGAAGCTGAACAAGGTGAAGAAGGTCGACGGCGAGGCCGCCTTTGTGGGTGAGAAGCGCATCCGCGTCACCAAGCCCGACGGCTCCGCCGAGGAAATGACCGCCGATGCCATCATCGTGGCCACCGGCTCTGTCAACGCCGTGCCCCCCATCCCCGGCATCCGCGAGAACCCCAACTGCATCGATTCCACCGGCGCCCTGAGTCTGGAGAAGCTGCCGGAGAGCATGGTGGTCATCGGCGGCGGCGTCATCGGCCTTGAGCTGGCCTGCGCCTATGCGGCCTTCGGTACCCGTATCACCGTGGTGGAGGCCATGGATCACATGCTGCCCATGCTGGACGGCGACCTGACGGCGGTGGGCGTGGCCCACATGAAGAAGATGGGCATCGCCTTCGCGCTGGAGTGCCCGGTGCAGGCCGTGGAGACTTCCCCTGTGGGCGCAAAGGTCGTCTGCACCACCAAGAGCGGCGATACCGTTACATTTGAAGCGGAGAAGGTGCTGGTAGCCATCGGCCGCAAGGCCAACACGGCGTCTCTGGATCTGGAGGCCGGCGGCATCCGCAATGACCGCGGCCGTATTCTGGTCAACGACCGGATGCAGACCAACGTCCCCGGCGTCTACGCCATCGGCGACTGCGTGTTCGGCAAGGCACAGCTGGCCCACACCGCCTCCGCCATGGGCGAAGTGGCGGCGGAGAACATCATGGGTCACGACAGCACCTATGACGAGAGCACCAACCCCACCTGCGTATACATGGAGCCGGAGGCCGCTTCCGTCGGCCTGACGGAGGAGCAGTGCAAGGCCAAGGGCCTGGATTACAAGGTGGGCAAGTTCCCCATGAGCGCCAACGGCAAGGCCCTGATCATCAACGGCGGCGAGGGTCTGGTGAAGATCATCTCCGATGCCAAGTACGGCGAGGTGCTGGGCATGCACATCATCGGGCCGCGTGCCACCGACCTCATCTCCGAGGGCGCGCTGGCCATCCGTCTGGAGGCCACGGTGGACGAGCTGATCTCCACCATCCACTCCCATCCCACCGTCACCGAGACTATCCGTGAGGCTGCACTGAACGCCATGGGTCGTGCGATCCACACCAAGAACTGAACGGAGGCCGACTATGGAAGGTGTTATGCGCGGACTGGTCAAGGCCGTGGCCGCTCCCAGCAGTCTGGTCTACCACGATGATCTGCCCATCCCGCAGATCAAGGACGATGAAGTCCTCATCAAGGTACACTGCACCGCCATCTGCGGTTCGGATATCCATATCCTCGACTGGGACGAGTGGTCTAAAAAACGCATCAAGCCGCCGGTGACGCTGGGACATGAGACGTCCGGCGACATCGTGGCCGTGGGTAAGAACGTCACCGACCGCAAGGTGGGCGACCGCGTCTCCTGCGAGAGCCACATCCCCTGCGGCAGCTGCTACTTCTGCACCCACGGGATGCCCCACATCTGCAAGGACATCCAGCTGTTCGGCTGTACGCAGAACGGCGCCTTTGCCGAGTATGCCGCCATCCGCTCCGACTGCACGTTCCTGCTGCCGGACGATGTCTCCTATGAAGCCGCCTGCATGTTCGAGCCCATGGGCGCGGGCGTCCACGGCGTGGAGGCCGCGCAGGTGGAGGGCAAGACCGTGCTGGTCAGCGGCTGCGGGCCCATCGGCATGACGGCCATCAGCGCCTGCAAGACCTTCGGCGCCACGAAGGTGTTTGCCTGCGACCTGCTGGACAGCCGTCTGGCCATCGCCAAGGACATGGGCGCGGACTATGTGTTCAACAGTGCGCAGGTCGATCTGCCGGCGGAGATCCTCCGCCTGACGGACGGGCTGGGCGCGGATGCCGCCATCGACATCACCGGCGCGCAGGCGGCCATCAACGCCGACCTGAAGTGCCTGCGTGCCGCGGGCCGGATGGTCTGCGTGGGTCTGCCCAGCGGCCCTGTGACCCTGCAGGACATGACGGACGACCTGATCTACCGCGAGGTTACGCTTACCGGCGTGTCCGGGCGTCTGATCTGGGACACCTGGCAGGACTTTGCCAGGGTGATGAGCGGCCCGTATTATAAGCTGGACAAAATCATCGGCGGACGCTATACTCTAGAGCAATACGAGGACGCGCTGGCGGCGATCCGGCAGGGTGTGCCCGGCAAGATGCTCCTCTACCCCAACGCAAGCGATATGTAAGGGTCAACAGGACAGACTCTTTCATATAAAACAGTTGGCATTTATCTTTTTCATTCCACAAATACCCTCCTCAAATTATGGATACGCACCGATGCCGCCAACCATCGGTGCGTATTCTTGACTGGAAAGGCAAGGTCACGCATGGTCTATTATCTCGAAACAAAATCTACCGACCCCTACTACAATCTGGCGTTTGAAGAGTATGTGCTCACGCACCGCACAGAGGGCGACTATCTGCTGCTGTGGCAGAACGACAACACGGTGGTGGTGGGACGCAACCAGAACACAGCGGAGGAGATCAACGGCGACTTCGTGGAGAAGCACCGCATCAACGTGGTACGCCGCAGTACGGGCGGCGGCGCCGTGTACCACGACATGGGCAACCTGAACTACTCCTTCATCACCGACGCGGGGGAGAAGGAGGAGCTGTCCTTTGCCCGCTTCACCCAGCCGGTGGTCAAGGCGCTGTGCGATCTGGGGCTGCCCGCCTCCGCCAGCGGCCGCAACGACATTCTGGTGGGGGACTGCAAGGTGTCCGGCACGGCCCAGCGGCTGACCGGCGACCGCATCCTCCATCACGGCACGCTGCTGTTCGACTCCGACCCGTCCATGGTGGCCGGCGCGCTGGCCGTCCACCCGGAGAAGTTCCAGTCCAAGAGCGCCAAATCCGTCCGGGCCCGCATCGGCAACATCCGCAGCTTCCTGCGGGAGGACATGACCCTGCCAACGTTCTGGGACTACCTGCGCACGGCCCTTGCACAGGGCGCGTTTCAGGAGACGAGCCTGACGGAGGAGGAGCTGCGGGAGGTGCAGCGCCTGCGTGACGAGAAATACGCCACATGGGACTGGAATTACGGCAAGTCCCCGGCCTATGACATGGTGAACCACCGGCGCTTCGCCGGCGGCACGCTGGAGGTGCGCATGAATGTCCGCCACGCCGTCATTCAGGAGATCGGCTTCACCGGCGACTTCCTGTCCCGCCGCGAGCTGGCCCCGCTGACGGAGGCCCTGCGCGGCTGCGCCGTGGAGCCGGACGCGGTGGAGGAGGTGCTGCGGCAGTTCCCGCTGCCGGAGTATTTTGGCACCATCACGGCCGGGGAGGTGCGGGACACCATCTGCAACAAGGGGAACGGGGAATGAGCATCCGTGTGACTCTCAGCGCCAACGCCGGCGCGGCCATCGAGCTTGGCGGCGTCCGCATCTGGGTAGACGCCCTGCACGACACACAGGTGCCGGGGTTCTCCACCCTGCGCCGCCAGCAGCTTCAGCAGCTCTGGACGGCGGAGCCGTTTCAGGCGCCGGACGCCATCGTGTACACCCACTGCCACCCCGACCACTACGCCCGGCAGCTGACGGAGGAGGCGCACCGCCGCTGGCCGCAGGCGCGTCTGCTCCTGCCGCAGAAAGAGTTTGCGGAGCAGGAGCTGGTGTCCGGCGATGCATACACGGCGGCGGTGGGGGACGTGGGCCTGCACTTTTTCCGCCTGCCCCACGAGAGCCAGAGCTACACCGTGGATGTACCCCACTACGGGCTGCTCATCACCCACGGCGCGGAGACAATCCTGCTGCCGGGGGACTGTGCCGTGGGGGCGTCGGCGCTGCTGCCGCTGACGGCGGGGCGGCATTTCCGCCTTGCACTGCTGAACTTCCCGTGGCTCACCCTCCGCAAGGGCCGGGATTTCATCGAGCAGCACATGGCCGCCGACCATATCATCGTCTATCACCTCCCCTTCGCGGAGGACGACACCGAGCGTTTCCGCGCCGCAGCGGCATCCGGCGCGGTACGGATACAGTGCAGCAGCATGCACATTCTGGAGGACTTTCTGCAGACGGTCAAGCTCCCGTGAGGGAGGACTGCCGCCCCGCGCCGTGACCAATAAAAAAGGAGCTCCCGCTCAGCGAGCGGGGGCTCCTTTTTTCATTATATGGCAGGTATTTCAGGAAAATTTCCGTGCGTCCACGCCGGTCTGGGGGTTGCCGTTGGCCTTCATAAAGATGACCTCGATGGTG
>URHT01000034.1 GCA_900547745.1 uncultured Eubacteriales bacterium
CGCACCTGCGGCTACATCGGCACCCAGTTCTGGAATCAGGGCCGCACGCAGGAGATCAAGGATCGCGTGCTGCACCTGTAAGCAAGACGCGGAAAAAGGCGGGCGGACGCCCGCCTTTTTCCGCCTGTTCATAATCCCTTCATATTTATCGGGTATCATCCCATCCACAGGAGGCCGCTATGCATTACGGAGAACTGAAAAAATGTGATATCGCCAACGGCATCGGCGTGCGGGTGACGCTGTTTGTCTCCGGCTGCACCAACCACTGCCCGGACTGCTTCCAGCCCCAGACATGGGACTTCGACTATGGCCGGGCGTTCACCGACGAGACGAAGGCGGAGATCTTCGCCGAGCTGGACAAGCCCTTTGTCAACGGACTGACGGTGCTGGGCGGCGAGCCCTTTGAGCCCCGGAACCAGCGGGAGCTGCTGCCCCTGCTGCGGGAGGTGCGGGAGAAGTACCCGGATAAGACCATCTGGTGCTTCACCGGCTTCCGGCTGGAGGACGAGCTGCTGCGCAGCGGCAGCTATCCCCGGTGCGAGGTGACGGACGAGCTGCTGGCCTGCATCAACGTGCTGGTGGACGGGCGGTTTGTCAAAGAGCTGAAGGACATCTCCCTCCAGTTCCGGGGCAGCCGGAACCAGCGGGTCATCGACATGGATCGCACCCGCGAAGCAGGGGAGATCACTATTTGGGAAAAGCTGCGGAAATGAGGTATGCACATATGAAAAAAGGTATTGCGCTGCTGATGGCGCTGGTCATGGCGCTGGCGCTGACGGCCTGCACACAGACGCCCCCGCCGAACCGCGGCGATGTGGAGGGCGCGGCGGAGCCGGACGCGGGGTACAGCGCAGGAGATGCGGATATCGTGCAGCTCAATGGGTTTCGCTCCATTCATATTGACTGGACGTCCGGCCGTGTGACGGTGGAGCTGTACGACGGACAGGGCATCGAGCTTTCGGAGACGATGATGGATGGCGGCGATGTGTCGCTGAAGATGGAATGGCGGGTGGACGAGGATGACAGCACGCTGGACATCCTCTCCCAGCCGCTGACGGTCAGCGCCTCGGAGAAAAAGCACCTGACGGTGAAGCTGCCCCGCAGCATGGTGCTGCACGAGCTGGATATCAGCGCGGTCAGCGCCGATGTGTCCGTGGATCTGACGGAGGAGGACACGCTGACGCTTCAGGAGCTGGATGTGTCCAGCGTCAGCGGCACGGTCACGGTGCATGCCGCCAACGCCGAGGAGATCTCGCTGTCCACCACCAGCGGAGCCATCGGCGGCAGCGTCCGCACTGGACAGCTGGAGATCGACAGCGTCAGCGGCTGTGTGGAGCTGATGCTGGATGTCCTGCCGGCAAAGCTGGAGGCGGAGACGACCAGCGGCGATGTGACGCTGACGCTGCCCGCGCAGCCCGACGTACCGGTGTGCATCGTCACCCGGACGGTCAGCGGCCAGCTCCGCAGCGAGGTGGGCAGTACGCCTGACGCGGCCAACCTCTGGGAGCTGGAGACGGTCAGCGGCAGCATGACCGTTTCCGTGGCAAAATAGGGTGAAATAAAGGGAAATATCCCCCGGCAAAAGCCGGGGGATATTTCCTTATAAAATTTCAAACAATTTCAAATAATTACAGGAATACGGCCAATTACATGAATTCGGAAAATTTCTGCCGGAACAGTTCGTCTGCTGTGTCGTGCAGTTCTGTGCAGAATGTATCGTAGGCCGTCAGGAGCCGCAGGGCCTCCGGGGTCAGGGACGCGCCGCCGCCGCCCTTTCCGCCGGTGGTGGAGGACAGCAGCGGGAAGCCCAGCGCCTTCTCCGAGTTTTTGATGACCGTCCACGCCTTGGAGTAGGCCATGTCCATGCTCAGCGCCGCGGCGCGCAGCGAATGAAGCCGCTGCACCGCATGCAGCAGCCGGGCCACGCCGGGGCCGAAGCACTTGGCATCGGTGAACAGGCGGCAGGACAGGTTGTACGTCATTTTTGTATCCATACCGCTATTGTAGCAGGAGGAGCGGGATACGTCAACGGGGATTGACCTTTTTGCGGCAAAGTGTTATTCTACCGTTGATATAAGGCATATAACCGTACAGAAGAACGAGGTCTTTGTATGCGAGTATTGATACGCGGCGCAGGGGATATCGCCACCGGCGTCGCCCTGCGGCTGTACCGCAGCCATATGGAGGTCGTCATGACCGATCTGCCCGCGCCCACCGCCATACGGCGGACGGTGTGCTTTTCGCAGGCCATCGTACTGGGCCGGACGGTGGTGGAGGACGTGACGGCGGCTCACGCGGCCAACGCGGCGGAGGCGGAAGCGCTGCTGGCGCAGGGGATCGTCCCGGTGCTGGCCGATCCGGAATGCCGGTGCCGTCAGGCCCTGCGGCCCGACGCGGAGGTGGACGCCATTCTGGCCAAGCGGAATCTGGGCACGGCCATTACCGACGCGCCGGTGGTTATCGGCATAGGCCCTGGGTTCACCGCCGGGACGGACTGCCACGCGGTGGTGGAGACGATGCGGGGCCATACGCTGGGCCGGGTCATCTATCACGGCAGCGCCCTGCCCAACACCAACATACCCGGCCTGATCGGCGGCTACGCCGGGGAGCGGGTGCTGCGCGCTCCGGCGGACGGCATCTTTCACCAGCTGCTGGACATCGGCGCGGAGGTGAAGGCCGGCGACATCGCCGGTGAGGTGGCGGGCCTGCCCATGCGCTGCACCATCGACGGCGTGGTGCGGGGCATCCTGCCGGAGGGCACGCCGGTACACAAGGGCATGAAATCCGGCGATGTAGACCCCCGCTGCCGCCCGGAGTACTGCACCACCGCGTCGGACAAGGCGCTGGCGGTGGGCGGCGGCGCGCTGGAGGCGCTGCTGCGGCTCAGCGGTGTGCTGCAACAACTGTAAAGCATGGAAACTTGACATCATACAGGAGGAAACGGACTATGGAAACTTACGGGCTGGAGAAGCTGGGACTGGTGAACGCCGGGGCGGTGTACCGCAACCTGACGCCGGCGCAGCTGGTGGAGCATGCCCTGCGCCGGGGCGAGGGCACGCTGTCCAACACCGGCGCGCTGGTGGTAAAGACCGGCAAATACACCGGCCGCAGCGCCAACGACAAGTTCATCGTGGACACCCCCGCCGTCCATGACGACATCGCGTGGGGCAAGGTGAACCGCCCCATCGAGAAGGCGAGGTTCGACGCCATCCGGGCCAAGGTGCTGGCTTATCTGCAGGGCCGGGACGTGTTCGTCTTCGACGGCTTTGCCGGCGCCGACCCCAAGTACACCAAGGCGTTTCGCATCGTCAACGAGCTGGCCAGCCAGAACCTGTTTATCCACCAGTTGCTGCGCCGTCCCACGGCGGAGCAGCTCCGGGATTTCCGCGAGGATTACACCATCATCGCCGCTCCCGGCTTCAAGTGTGTGCCGGACATCGACGGCACCCGCTCCGAGGCCGCCATTCTGGTGGACTACGAGGCCCGCGAGGTGGTGATCTGCGGCACCCGGTATGCCGGCGAGATCAAAAAGTCCGTGTTCTCCGTGATGAACTATGTGCTGCCCAAGCAGGGCGTGTTCCCCATGCACTGCTCGGCCAACATCGGCAAGAACGGAGACAGCGCCGTGTTCTTCGGTCTCAGCGGTACCGGCAAGACCACGCTGTCCGCCGACCCCGCCCGCATGCTCATCGGCGACGATGAGCACGGCTGGGCCGACGATTCCGTGTTCAACTTCGAGGGCGGCTGCTATGCCAAGTGCATCAACCTCAGCCCGGAGGGAGAGCCTGAGATCTACAACGCCATCCGCTTCGGCGCACTGGTGGAGAATGTGGTCATGAACCCCGACACCCGGGAGTTCGATTTTGACGACGACTCGCTGGCAGTCAACTCCCGCGTGGGGTATCCCGTGGAGTATATTCCCAACGCAGAGCTGTCCGGCATGAGTCCCAGCGTGCCCAAGACCGTCATCTTCCTGACGGCGGACGCCTACGGCGTGCTACCCCCCATCAGCAGGCTGAGCCGGGATCAGGCCATGTACTACTTCGTGTCCGGCTTCACCTCCAAGGTGGCCGGTACGGAGATCGGCGTCACCGAGCCGGTGCCTACGTTCTCCACCTGCTTCGGCGAGCCGTTCCTGCCGCTGGATCCCTCCGTGTATGCCGCCATGCTGGCGGACAAGGTGGAGAAGGCCGGGGCCAAGGTGTATCTGGTGAACACCGGCTGGAACGGTACCGGCAAGCGCATGAAGCTCGGCTACACCCGCGCCATGGTGACGGCGGCTCTCACCGGCGATATAGAGAAGAGTGAGTTTGTCACCGACCCCACCTTCGGCGTGGAGGTCCCCACCAGCATTCAGGGCGTACCCTCTGAACTGCTGATCCCCGCCAACACATGGGAGGACAAGGCGGCTTACGAGGCCAGCTGCAAGAAGCTGGCCCGGAGCTTTGCGGAGAACTTCAAGAAATATACCCACATGAGCCCGGAGGTGGCGGCGGCAGGCCCCAAGGTGTGAGACTATGCTGGAGCTGAAGATACTCATTGACGATGTGGACTACAACAGCCTGACGGAGCTGCTGGTGCCGCTGCTGGCGGAGAAGCTGGAAAAGGACGGCAGGGGCGGTATTCTGGGCGGCATACTGGCCGGGAACCAGGACATGGCCGTGGGCATGGCCCGGACGCTGCTGAACACCATGCCGCAGGAGAAGAAGGACGAGCTGGTGGTGCAGCTGCTCACCAGGAACCGGGATAAGCTGCTGCAGAAGGGCAGGGAGCTGGCGGCGAAAAACGGCGTCAGGCTCCAGCTGTGCGACATCGCGGCAAAAAAGATATAAAGAAGCGCCCCCCAGAGCGGGGGCGCTTCTTTATATACGCTTACTTTTTCAGGGCCTGCACGGCGGCGCGGAGGGCATCCACGTTCTCCTGCGTGGTGGCCCAGCTGGCGCAGAACCGCACACCGGAGTGAGTCTCGTCCACTCGCTCCCAATACTCGTAGCCGAAGCTCTTGCCGATCTCGGCCAGCTCATCGTCGGGCATGATGGGGTACTGCTGGTTGGTGGGGGAGTCGAACAGCAGGGGGTAGCCGGCGGAGACGAAGATATCCCGGATCTGGTGGGCCATCTCAATGGCGTGGCGGGAGATCCTGAAGTACAGATCGTCGGTGAACAGGGCGTCGAACTGAACGCCCAGCAGGCGGCCCTTGGCCAGACGGCCGCCCCGCTGCTTCATGATGAAGCGGAAGTCCTTTTTCAGGGACTCGTTCATGATGACCACGGCTTCGCCGAACAGCGCGCCCACCTTGGTGCCGCCGATGTAGAACACGTCGCACAGGCGGGCAAGCTCCGGCAGGGTCAGGTCGGTGCCGTCGGCCATCAGGCCGTAGCCCAGGCGGGCGCCGTCGATGAACAGGGGCAGGCCGCAGCGGCGGCAGGTGTCGTACAGCGCCGTCAGCTCCGCCTTGGTGTACAGCGTACCGCCCTCGGTGGGGTGGGAGATGTAGACCATGCCGGGCTGGACGATGTGCTCGGTGGACTCGTCATTGCGGTGCCAATCCACATAGTCCGCCACCTGCCGGGCCGTGATCTTGCCGTTGGTGGTGGGCAGGGTGATGACCTTGTGGCCGGTGGACTCGATGGCGCCGGCCTCGTGGCAGTTGATGTGGCCGCTGACGGCGGACAGCACGCCCTGCCACGGACGGAGGATGGCGGCAATGACAGTGGTGTTGGTCTGGGTGCCGCCCACCAGGAAGTGTACGTCGGCCTCCGGCGCACCGCAGGCGGCCTTGATCTTCTCCCGCGCGGCGGCGCAGTACTCGTCCTCTCCGTAGCCCACGGTCTGCACCATGTTCGTCTCATTCAGCTTTGCCATCAGGGCAGGGTGGGCGCCCTCCAGATAATCGCTGTTGAAATAGATCATCGCAGTCAAACTCCTTTTCTCCGGAAACGGAACGCTTTGCGCGGGTGTTCCGTCCTATATTGTGTAAGGGGTATTGTACCGTAAATACCGCGTAAAGTAAAGGCAAACTATTAACAATTGGTTACACGTTGCAAATACAACTTGCATTGGCAGGGGAAACCTGCTACAATGGCGCAGGACAAGGAGGCTTGTTATATGAATGATAGACCCAACGGGCGCCGCCGGGAGCGCGGCGCACATTCCCGCGAGGAACTGGCGCAGAACCGCCCCGCCGACTATACCGACAGACCCAGACGCAGCGGCGGCAAGCGCAAAAACGGCAAGGCCCTGTACTACGGCGTGCTGGTGCTGTTGCTGGGCGTGCTGGTATTCTCATCGGTGAAGATCATCAGCTATATGATGGAGAAGAAGGCCAGCGAGCGCAACCAGCGGGAGCTGATCGATCAGGTGGTGACGCCGGTGACGCCCTCCGAGACGGACGGCACCGACAACAGCGGTACCAAGGACAACACCGGCAATACCACCACGGGCAACGAGCCGGACTACATCTCGGTGGATTTCTCCACGCTGCAGGCCAAGTACCCCGATGTGGTGGGCTGGCTCTACTGCGCCAACACCGGCCTGAACTACCCCATCGTGCAGACGGCGGAGGAGGGCGGCGAGTATTACCTGTACCGCGACATCGACGGCTCCAGCAACAAGAACGGCACCGTATTTCTGGACTGGCGCTGCAACTCCGATTTCACCAGCCAGAACAACCTGATCTACGGCCACAACATGAAGACCGGCCGTATGTTCGCGCCCATCGTCAAGTACCGGGATCAGTCCTTCTATGACGCGCATCCCTACATGTATCTGTATACCCCCAATCAGCTGTACAAGGTGAATCTGTTCGCCGGTATGGTGACGCCCCACGATTCCACGGTGTACAGCTACAGCCTGTCTGCAGACTACATCAAGCAGTGCATCGCCAGCTCCACGTTCAAGTCCAGCGTGGGCACGCCCACCGGGAACATCCTGACGCTGTCCACCTGCGCCTACGACTACGACAACGCACGGTATGTGGTCATGGGCGAGCTGGTGCCCATTGACTGGCCCTCCTGAGCGGAGAGCGGACAATAAGACAATTGAGATGAAAGGAGTCCTTTTCCGCGAGGAAAGGGACTCCTTCTGTACACGGGAAAAGCGCCCTCCGGCTTTGCCGGAGGGCGCTTGCGGTTCACAGCACGGTTTCAAAGCAGCGGGCCATGGCGGCGGCCAGATGGCCGCAGTCCTCGGCGCCCATCGTCTCCCATGCGGCGTGCATGGCCAGCTGGGCAAGGCCGATATCCACGGTGCTCACCGGCACCAGCGTGCCGGCGATGCTGCCCAGCGTGGAGCCGCCGGGCAGGTCGGAGCGGTTGGCCATGACCTGCACCGGTACACCGGCATCGGCGCAGACGGCGCGGAACACGGCGCAGGAGCGGCCATCCGTGGCGTAGCGCTGGTTGGCGTTGAACTTGATGACCACGCCGCCGTTCATGCGGGGGCAGTTGCCCCGGTCGGCGTACTCCGGGTGGTCGGGATGGACGGCGTGGGCGTTGTCGGCGGAGACAAGGAAGCTGCGGGACAGCATGGTCTGGAACGTCTCCTCGTCCAGCCCCAGCGCCAGACTGATGCGGCGCAGGATATCCCGCAGGAACGTGGAGGCCGCGCCCTGTTTGGTGGCGGAGCCCACCTCCTCGTTGTCGAAGATGCACAGCACCGGAAGGCTGCCGCTCTCGCCAGCGGATAGGAAGCCCTGCAGGCATCCCCAGACACAGGCCAGATCGTCCAGCTTGGGGGAGAGGATGTACTCGCCGTGGGCGCCCACCACCGTGCCCCGGCCCCGGCAGTACAGGAACAGATCTTGCCCCAGCACGTCCTCCGGACGGACGCCGGCGGCCTCAGCGGCCATGGTCAGGATGGCGGCGTCGGGATCCTCGCCGCTGAACAGGGGGACGGTGTCCACGTTGGCCTGATACTTCATACCGTCGTTGGCGCTGCGGTTCATGTGGATGGCCACGCTGGGGATCACCAGCAGGTCGCGGTCGATATTCACCAGCTTCTCCGCGATGACGCCGTTCTCCCGGACGAAGAGCCGGCCCGCTGCGGACAGGGGACGGTCGAACCATGTGGCCATCAGCATGCCGCCGTACTTCTCGGTATTCAGGCGCACATAGCCGTTGTCGCGCAGCTCCGCGTGCTCCTTGAGCTTGAAGGCGGGGGAGTCGCTGTGGGCGGCGGCCATCATGAAGCCGCCGGTAAGGCGCTCCGGTACACGGAAGGCGATGAGGCTGGAGCTGTTGCGGGTAACGAAATACCTGCCGCCGGGGGCCAGCGCCCAGCGCTCTCCCTCGGGCAGAGGGACATAGCCCGCCGCCGTCAGCTCTGCTGCGGTGTTGGCGATGACATGGTAGCAGCTGGGGCTGCCGGCAATGAAGTCCAGCAGGGGCCGGACAGAGTGCTGTGTCATAGGGAAAAACCTCCTTTGTCCGCGAAAGATGGACAGTTTTGCTGTACGGCATTATAGCACACGGGACGCGGACATGGCAAGCATTGTGTCCCCGGCGGCGAAGCATTGTGCCCCCAGCGGCGAAAGATGCTTGCCAACCGGCCCGTTATCCGTTATAATGTCTACTCACACGACACTGTTTCATGATGGGAAAGGAGGGAGGCGCGCCTGCCGCAGCAGGGCTGCGCATATCTATGGCAGAACAAAACGAACTGAAGCCCGCTGTCGCCCCGCTGTGGACGCGGGACTTTACCATCATCACGCTGGGCAGCGTCGTCTCCATGCTGGGCAACGCCATGTCCGGCTTCGCCCTGAGCCTGCTGGTGCTGGACTATACCGACTCGCCGCTGCTGTACGCCATCTACATCGCCACGTTCACGGCGCCCCAGATCGTCGCGCCTATCTTTTCCGGCGCCATCCTTGACCGCTTTTCCCGGAAGCGCACCATCTACACGCTGGACTTTATCTCCGCGGGCATCTACGCCGCGGCGGCGCTGATCCTCAGTCAGGGGTGGTTCAGCTTCCCGGTGCTGGCGGTGGGGTGCTTCATCATCGGTACCATCAACAGCGTGTACATGGTGGCCTACGAGAGCTTTTACCCCATGCTCATTACGGAGGGAAACTACTCCAAGGCCTACTCCATCGCCAGCGTGCTGGAGACGCTGGCAGCGGTGATGATCCCTATTTCCACCTATCTCTACAACAAGGTGGGCATCGCGCCGCTGCTGGGCATCAACGCTGTGTGCTTCCTCACCGCCGCCATCGCGGAGACGCAGATCCGGGCGGAGGAGAAGTACATCGAGACGCAGCGGGCCACGGCGGCGGAGGGGGAGTCCTCCGCCCGGCGGCTGCTGCGGGACATCCGGGAGGGCTTCGGCTTCCTGTGGAGCGAAAAGGGCCTGCTGGCCGTGGCGTGCTACTTCGCGTTCAGCTCGCTGGCCGGGGGCGCGTCGCAGGTCATCACCCTGCCGTACTTCAAGAGCACCTTCGACAACGGCGAATATGTGTACATGCTGGTGTGGGGCATGATGGTGGTGGGCCGTACCGTGGGCGGACTGGTACACTACAAGGTGCAGCTGCCCACCCACCGGAAGTACGCCATCGCCCTGACGGTGTACATCGTCATCTCCGTGCTGGAGGGCACCTATCTGTACATGCCCGTGCCGGTGATGATGGCCATGTGCCTGTGCAACGGCCTGCTGGGCGTCACCAGCTATACCATCCGCATTTCCGCCACCCAGAGCTATGTACCGGACGAGAAGAAGGGACGGTTCAACGGCGCGTTTAATATGCTGAACACCGTGGGGAGCCTGACGGGCCAGCTGGTGGCCGGCGCGCTGACGGTGATCCTGCCCACGCGGCTGGTGCTGACGGCGTTCATGACCGTGACGGCCGTGGCGGCTGTGATCTTCATCGGCGGGAACCGGAGGGCGGTCAGCGCCATCTACAACCGCCAGCAATAATATGTATATCCGCGGAGGGGCGGTGCTGACTGCCGCCGCCGTGCCATAGACTTACCATAACTGTACAAGGAGGAGCAAGACATGAAGTTTTCCGAGATGCCCTATACCCGTCCGGACGCGGAGGCGTTGAAGAAGCAGCTGAGCCAGCTGACGGAACGACTGAAGAACGCGGTTTCCTATGAGGAGGCGCGGAAGGTCTTTCTGGAGAAGGAGGCGGCGTCCCGCACCGCGGAGACGCAGGCCACATTGGCCTCCATCCGCCACTCCATCGACACCCGCGACGCCTTCTATGACGGGGAGGAGAAGTTCTGGAACACCTTTGGCCCGGAGCTGGAGGAGTATGAGCAGGCGTGGAAGGCGGCCATGCTGGATTCCAAGTTCCGCAAGGACTTTTCCGAGGAGTACGGCGACCTGATGTTCCTGAACGCCGAGATCGCCCGGAAGTGCTTTAAGCCGGAGATCATTCCGGAGATGCAGCAGGAGAACGACCTGACCCAGGAGTACGAGAAGCTGCTGGCCTCCGCCCAGATCCCCTTTGAGGGCAAGACCTACACCCTGTCCCAGCTGACGCCCCTCAAGAGCGACCCCGACGACGCCCGCCGTCTGGCGGCGTGGAAGGCCGACGACAAGTGGGCCATGGAGCACGCGGCGGAGCTGGATGAGCTGTACGACAAGCTGGTACACCTGCGCGATTCCATGGGTAAGAAGATGGGCTACGAGGGCTACACCACTCTCGGCTACTACCGTATGAGCCGCAACTGCTACACCAAGGCGGATGTGGAGAAGTTCCGCGCCGCCGTGCAGAAGTATCTGGTGCCGGTGGCCGACAAGATCTACCGCCGTCAGGCGGAGCGTCTGGGCAAGAGCTACCCCCTGAGCTTCGCGGACGCGGCGCTGGAGTTCCGCTCCGGCAATCCCTGCCCCATGGGCACACCCGACGACATTCTGGCCCAGGGCATGAAGTTCTACGGCGAGCTGTCCCCGGAGACGAAGGAGTTCTTCCGCACCATGCTGGACAACGAGCTGCTGGACGTGCTGAGCACCGAGGGCAAGCAGGCCGGCGGCTACTGCACCAGTCTGGGAGACTACGAGGTGCCCTTCATCTTTGCCAACTTCAACGGCACCCAGCACGACGTGGAGGTGGTGACCCACGAGGCCGGTCACGCCTTTGCCGACTGGACCAACCGCAAGCGCATCCCCAGCAGCTACATCTGGCCGACGCTGGAGGGCTGCGAGGTACACTCCATGAGTATGGAGTTCTTTGCATGGCCGTGGGCCGAGGGCTTCTTCGGCCCCGACACCCGCAAGTTCCTGTACAGCCATCTGGCCGGCGCGCTGACGTTCATCCCCTACGGTACCATGGTGGATCACTTCCAGCACATCGTGTATGAGAAGCCCGGCATGACACCGGCGGAGCGCAACGCCGCATGGAAGGAGCTGACCGGCATCTACATGCCGTGGGTCAATATGAGCGACAGCGACCTGCCGTTCTACACCGAGGGCCGCCGTTGGCAGCGGCAGCACCACATCTACTCCAGCCCGTTCTATTATATCGACTATTGTCTGGCGCAGACCGTGGCGCTGGAGTTCTGGGCCATGATCCAGAAGGATCTGGGCGATGCGTGGAAGCACTACATGGCCTACACCTTGCAGGGCGGCAGCCGCACGTTTACCGACCTGCTGAAGAACGCCGGCCTGAAGTCCCCCTTCGACGAGAGCTGCCTGCGGGGCGTCTGCGCCGCCGCCGAGCAGTGGCTGGACAGCTTTGACATGACCGGCATCCGGTAATGGCGGGGGAGAAGAAGCGGCAGGGCCGCCGCGCCCATCTCAACGATTTCTACCGGGACGTGGCGGGAAACTACGTCTACACCGGCACCTGCTACGTCTGCCGTGCCGCCGATGGGGAGCGCGCCGCGCTGCTGCGGCGGCTGTGGCTGCTGACGGCGGTGATGGCGGCGGCGGTAGTGGCCGGCGGGTGCATCTCCGCGCCGGGGATGAGCCGGTGCTTCTATGTGCTGCTGCCCTACGCAGCGGAGGTGGGCCTTACCGGCAGCGTCGTCTGGGCCATGACCCGCTGGCAGGCACGGGAGTACCCCATGCGGGAGTACGTCTACAAGGCCACGGTCCGGGCGCTGCCGGGACGGTGTCTGGCGGAGGCCGTTCTGGCCGGGGCGGGCATCATCGCCGAGACGGTGTACCTGATTTTGTCCGGCAGCGGTGGACGCGGCGCCATGGCGGCGGTGTACCTGCTGCTGAAGGCCGTATCCCTTGCGGCAGCGCTGTTTGCGCGGTATCTGGTGCGGCAAAGCGTCTGGGAGCCCGCAGGCAAAAACGGCGAAATGACGACAGAATAAGAAAAAAGACTGTACAAGTGCCGCGCCAATATGGTATAATGCACAAAACGGCTGTCCCTGCCGGAGACGGCAGGGGACGGCCAAAAAGGGAGTACTCCCTTTTTTCTGCGCACATCGTGCGCAGAAACCCAACTGTGCGCCACGGGTAAACACCCGTTGAAGCAAATAAAAACGAAAAGGAGTTAGATCCAATGAAAAGAGCACTTGCATTGATCCTGTCTCTGGTCATGTGCGTGGGTCTGTTCACCGCCTGCGGCGAGCAGAAGAATCCCGACGGCGGCGATCAGGGTCAGGAGCCGACCACTAAGACGCTCGTGGTCGGTACGCAGAACTTCGATGGTAAGTTCTCCCCCTTCTTCTACACCAACGATTATGAGAACCAGGTCATGAGCATGGTCTTCGACGGCCTGCTGAGTACCGACCGTGAGGGCTCCGTGGTGCTGAAGGGCATCGAGGGCGACGTCCGTCCCTACAACGGCACCGACTACACCTATTACGGTGTTGCCGACTGTGAGATCGTTGAGAACGAGGACGGCACTGTTGACTACAACATCACCATGAAGCCCGGCGTCAAGTTCTCCGACGGCGTGGAGATGACCATCGACGATGTCATCTTCTCCTACTACGTCCTGCTTGACCCCACCTATGACGGCGTGTCCACCCTGTACTCCATCCCCATCAAGGGTCTGGAGGCTTACCGCACCGGTATGGACTCCCGCATGAACCTGATCCTGGCTGCCGGCCCTGACGGCTACACCGCCACCGAGTTCTTCACCGAGGATCAGTACAACACCTTCTGGGCTGCCTTCAACGCCGCCGGCGTGAAGTTCGCGCAGGAGATCCTGGACTATGTGGTCGCCTCCGGCTATGCCGCCGCCACCGATTCCGTGACCGCACAGGCTGCCAACTGGGGCTTCGAGCTGGCTGATGATGCCACCGTTGAGGATTTCTGGGCTGCCATCGTGGCCACTTACGGCTATGACATCACCGACGAGGGCATCAACAAGGAGACTGCCGGCACCAGCATCTCCGCCCTCATCGAGGCCGAGATCGGTGACGCCTTCTCCGAATACACCGTCGGCGTGCAGACCGGTGAGTCCGCTCCCAACGTTGAGGGTATCGTCAAGACCGGCGATTACAGCATGACCGTCACCCTGACCGAGCTCAATGCCACCGCCATCTATCAGATCCCCGTCACCATCTGCCCCATGCACTACTACGGCGAGACCGATAAGTACGACTACGCCAACAACAAGTTCGGCTTCGACAAGGGCGACCTGTCCCACGTCAAGTCCGTGACCTCCGCCCCTGTCGGCTCCGGCCCCTACACCTTCGAGAGCTATTCCAACGGCGCTGTGACCCTGCAGAAGAACGCCACCTACTGGAAGGGCGAGCCCAAGATCGACACTGTCATCTGGCGCGAGATGCAGGATGTGGATAAGATCCCCGGCGTCGTTTCCGGCACCATCGACATCACCGATCCCTCCTACTCCGCTGAGGCTGCCGAGCAGATCAAGAAGGCCAACTCCAACGGCGAGATCTCCGGTGACGTCCTGCAGACCGACCTGGTGGCCAACCTGGGCTACGGCTACGTCGGCTTCAACGCCAACCGCGTGAAGGTCGGCACCGGCAACGGCGGCGACGAGGCCTCCAAGAACCTGCGTAAGGCCATCGCTACCATTATCGCTGTGTACCGTGACGTGGCTGTGGACTCCTACTACGGTGAGTTCGCCAACGTCATCAACTACCCCATCTCCGACACCTCCTGGGCCGCTCCCCGTGTTACGGACGAGGGCTATAAGGTCGCCTTCTCCGTGGATGTGGACGGCAATGACATCTACACCGACGGTATGTCCGCCGAGGATAAGTACGCCGCTGCCAAGCAGGCCGCTCTGGGTTACTTCGAGGCTGCCGGCTACACCGTCACCGACGGCAAGATCACCGCGGCTCCCGCGGATGCCCGCATGGACGCTGAGGTCATGGTCGGCGGCAGCGGCACGGGCGACCACCCCACCTTCATGGCTCTGACCCTGGCCTCCGACGCTCTGAAGGAGCTGGGCTTCAACCTGATCGTCTCCGATATGTCCAACTTCTCCGAGATGACCAACGCCATCAACGCTGGTAACGCGGACATGTTCGCCATGGCGTGGCAGGCCACTCCCGACCCCGATATGTTCCAGATCTATCACAGCAAGGGCGGCTCCAACGAGAAGTCCTACTGGATCAAGGATGCCGAGCTGGATGACCTGATCATGCAGGCCCGTCAGTCCACCGATCAGACCTATCGTAAGACCCTGTACAAGGAGTGCCTGGATATCGTGGCCGACTGGGCTGTTGAGATCCCCGTCTATCAGCGCCAGAACTGCGTCATCATCTCCAGCCAGCGCGTGAACCTGGATACCGTGACGCCCGATATCACTACCTATTGGCAGTGGTACAACGATCTGGAGCTGCTGGATCTGAAGTAAGCGCCTGATCCGTACATCTGATTTTCCTTAAAGGCCCAAAAACCTTTAAGACGGCTACCCTGCGGCTGAAAAGCCGCAGGGTAGCCTATCACCGGACTCTTTTTGCGTATGAGTCAGGCGGTTCGACGTCCGTGCCGGAACGACTGCCTGATACGCAGAATCACATTAAAAAGGACAGCGGCCCCTGGCGCGGGGCGGCTGTCGGCAAAACGGAGGGATTGTATGCGCAAATTCTTAGTCAAACGCACACTGCTATCGATTGTGATCCTGTTCTTTGTGACATTCATCATCTATGTGCTGATGCGCTGTCTGCCCGCTTCTTATGTGGAGACGATGGCGCGGCAGCTGTCACAGGCACCCGGCTCCAAGCCCTACGAGGAGTGGCTGGCACAGCTCAACGCCCAGTACGGTCTGGATCTGGACCTGATCCCCGGCTTCTTCGTACAGCTGAAGAACCTTATCACCGGCAACTTCGGCGACAGCTGGAAGTACACGGTTCCCGTGCTCCAGAAGTTCAACGAGGTCATTTGGGTGTCCTTCATCATGGGCGCGATCTCGCTGGTGTTCGAGCTGCTGATCGCGGTGCCGCTGGGCATCGTGGCCGCTACCAAGCAGTACAGCGTGACCGACTATACCGTCACCACCGTGGCGCTGCTGGGTATGTCCCTGCCAACGTTCTTCTTCGCCACCCTGCTGAAGCTGGTGTTCTCCGTGAAGCTGGGGTGGTTCGATCTGGTGGGCTTGACGGGACGCGACTTCAACTCCCTCAGCCGTTTCGGACAGATACTGGATATGGGCAAGCATCTGGTGCTGCCCATCGTAACGCTGGTGTTCATCTCCATCGGCTCGTGGATGCGCTACGTCCGCACCAACATGCTGGAGGTGCTGAACGCCGACTACATCCGTACCGCCCGCGCCAAGGGCCTGTCCGAGAAGAAGGTGATTTACCACCACGCCTTCCGCAATACGCTGATCCCGCTGGTGACGTTCATCGGCGGCAGCCTGCCCGGCCTGTTCGCCGGCGCGCTGATCACCGAGACGCTGTTTGCCATTCCCGGTATCGGCTACATCTCCTACAACGCCATGGTGGCTGGTGATATCCCGTTCTCCATGTTCTACATGACGTTCCTGGCGATCCTGACGCTGCTGGGCAACCTCATCTCCGACATTCTGTACGCCGTGGTCGACCCGCGGGTGCGCATCGCTTGAGAAGGGAGGACGTGAAGCATGAGTTATTTCGATGATAAAAAGGATAAGGATCTGTCCGCTCCCGGCCATGGGCAGGGAATGCCCGGCGACGACGCCCGCCGCCGTTCCTACGAGCTGAACGAGGAGTACGCCGGCAAGGACAACGCGCCCTCCGAGGACAACAAGCCGCAGGAGGATTACTCCCTGAACGACGACCGCCGCGTTAAGGTACTGTCTCCCGGTACGCTGGTGGCCAAGCGCTTTTTCCGCAACCGTCTGGCGGTGGTGGGCCTGACCATTCTGGCCGTCATGTTCATCTTTTCCTTTGTCGGCGGTCTTGTCAGCCCCTACGGGCAGGACGAGGTGTTCTACCGCGACGATATCCAGATGAAGGAGTATGCCGCGCTGTCCGAGAACACAGAGTACCGCTATCTGGTGGCGGACGGACAGGAGTTCGGCGCCGTGCTGCAGGCGCAGCTGACGCTGTACATGGGCAAGGAGGAGTCCTTCACCTACAAGGGCACGACATACACCATCACGGAGGAGGGCGACAGCCTGTATTCCGTGTCGCAGGGCAATACGCTGCTGGCGGTGGCCTATAAGGACATTGTCAACCCCAGCGCTACCGGCGAGAAGTTCAGCTTTACCTTTACCTTCAACGCCCTGAAGGCCCACGTCAACGGCGAGACGGAGTTCACCGCCGAGGGCAAGACCTACGCATTGGACGACGGCAGCGTCATGCTGAACGGCGAGGAGATCGCCTATATCAGCCGCTATGTCATCCAGTCCAAGGTGGCAGGCACCGTGATCTCCAAGGAGTTCAAGGAGCGGGTCATTGAGGCCGCCGAGAAGGGCGAGACGCAGGTCGAGTACACCAACGAGAACGGCGATGTCCGCGAGATCCAGCTGGAGTACAACCCCGCCAAGTACCAGTGGTCGATCAAGGAGGGCACCATCACCCGGGTGTTCGACGCCTATTCCTTCCCCTCCGGTACGCATCTGCTGGGCACCGATAAGAACGGCATGGACATGCTGACCCGTCTGATGTACGGCGGCCGCGTGTCCCTGTGCATCGGCTTCATCGTCGTTATCATCTCTGCCACGCTGGGCGTGATCCTGGGCGGTATCTCCGGCTACTTCGGCGGCTGGGTGGATAACCTCATCATGCGTATCGTGGA
>URHT01000035.1 GCA_900547745.1 uncultured Eubacteriales bacterium
TGAGGTCGATCTCCTTGCCGTAGTACACGCCGGGGGAGCGGACGATCTGGCTGACCACCACGCGCTCCGCGCCGTTGATGACGAAGGTGCCGCCATGGGTCATCAGCGGGAAATCTCCCATGAAGATCTCCTGCTCCTTGATCTCGCCCGTCTCCTTGTTGTGCAGGCGCACCCGCACCTTCATGGGGGCGGCATAGGTGGCGTCCCGCGCCTTGCACTCCTCCACGTCGTACTTGGGCTTCTCGTCCATGCTGTAATCAATGAAGCTCAGCTCCAGATTGCCGGCATAGTCCGTGATGGAAGCCACGTCGGCAAAGACCTCCCGCAGGCCGGTATCCAGGAACCACTTATAGGACTTCTTCTGGATCTCCAGCAGGTTGGGCATTGCCATGACCTCTTCGTGGCGGGCAAAATTCTTGCGCAGGGTCTTGCCGTAGTACTTGTCCTTGGCCATTCAACGATCACGCCTTTCTATTCGTTACTTCTTTTCCGGCCGCGTCCGGCTCTCGCCAATAAGCCCGGCCCGGCCCCTATGGGTCTGCTCCTGTGGCGACACGCACGGGCTTGTTGACGTTTTTTACGCCAACACCCTTGTATTCCGCCGCCGGAGATGGTATACTGTGGTCAGATGAAAGTGGGGGTGTGTTTGCGTCCATCCTCCCAATATAAGCGCTTTATTATATCAAAATCCGGAAGCGCTGTCAAGTCCTGTCTGCGCCTTCGGGCGCTTTTTTTATGCAGAAATGGCGCCCGCCGTTTTCTTCGTTATTGCACCGCCGTGATGACGCCGTCCGTGACGGTCACGCCCCACGCGGCGGACACCGCCTCCTCCGGCGCGGCCTGTATGGCCTCGGCGAACACCTCCACCACCTGATAGCTGGTGCTGCCGTCCAGCCCCGTGCCCGTCTCCAGCACCATGGGCTCGCACAGCACGCCGGTCATGTCCCCCGGTGCCATCGCCGTGGTGTAATAGTAGGTATCGCCGCTTCCGGCCAGCCAGCCGCCCAGCAGCTTCACCGCCGGCAGCCGGGAGGGCACGCCGCCCACCGTCTCGCCGGCCCCGTTCACCCACCGGCCCACCAGCCGCACCCGCACATAGGCGGGATAGGTACCGGTGTTCTCCACCCGGATATTGGACTTCACATCGCCGGTGTGGGTACCGGCGGTGAACGTATCGTCATTCAGCTGCTCGTGTACCGTACAGGTGACAGTCGCCGGCTCAAACCGGTTCTCCGCGTCGGCCTTCCGGAACATGAACGCCATGGTCACGCCCACCGCCGCCACGGCTGCGGCCGCGGCCGCCAGCACCAGTATCCGTTTTCTGTTGGCCTTCACCGCCTCACCCCTTTCTGTTGCACACGGCATCGCTGCTGCCGCTGAGCCATTGATCCCGCACCGCGTCGCCGTCGAACACGGCGGACGCGCCGTCCTCCGTGACCTCTACGGTCTGCGCCGCGTCGGCGTACCGCCATGACCAGTCCGCCGCCTGCTCCACGATGTAGCGGCGGCACGGCAGGCCCCGGATCACCGCGCTGCCGTTGCCGGTGACGGTCACATACGTCACCATGTCCGCGTCGTCCGCCGCCGTGATCCTGTATACGAACACCTGCGTCCCCGCGCCCTCATCGTCCGTGCCGTTGGCGCGGGTGATGGTCAGGTCGCCGAAGGCGGGCATAAACTTGGCGTAGAACACGTTTTTGTTGGGATTGGTCAGCAGTCCGTCCCGCTTGGGCAGGATGGACGCTCCCGTCACCGCCGCCATGCTCTCCGGCGCCGGTACGGTGCAGGCCTCGTCCAGATACCATCCCTGGAACGAGTATCCCGGCTCCGCCGCCGCCGTGGAACCGGCAAGCTCCTTCGTACCGCTGACCACCTCGATGGTGCGGCTCACCGTGCCGCCGCCGAAGGGCCACACGCTGTACTCCACGGTGTACTGCTTCGTCTCGTAGTAGAAAATAATGTAGTTCTGCTTGTCCTGCGGCCGCAGGCTGATGCGCTGCTCCGCCGCCGACACGCAGCTCATGCCATCGATCTCCCCGGCCCGCGCCGTCACCACCGTGCCGTAGCGCCCCGTACCCGTCTCCACCGGCAGCAGCACCCCGTTTTTGTGGGCCGCGTCGTCCGGGTCGTAGGTCAGGCCGGCCAGATCGCTGATGTCCGTGCCGTAGGTCAGATGGTACACCCGGTAGCTCTGGGTGTTCCGGACATAGAACACATACAGCTCCGTGCCGTCGGCGCTGATGGTGAACGTAAAGCCGTCCGCGCCCTGCGTCACCTGCTCCGTGCCGCCGCCCGCCGCCGCCACGCCGGTGGTCAGCGGCGTGAAGCCGCTGAAGGTCTGGGGCCGGATGGTCTGTGTGCTGCCCACCGCGCCGATGCCCTCCGTGTGGAACGACGCCTCGGTGTAGTTGACGTAGCCGCCGTTTCCGTCCGGCGTCAGGGCATCCCCCACCGCGTCCAGATCCTGCAGCATGTGGTGCACCGCGTAGTAGGCGTTCTGCACGTCCGGCGTGTAGTAGAATGTCACCACGTTGTCCTTGGAGCCCACATACTTGCCGTTCTCGTCCTTCTCCACCGCCAGCACCAGCCGCTTGTAGAATGCATCCGGCATGTAGTTGGCGATCACGGCGAACCGCTCCGTCACCACCGTCATCTGCGTGGTCTTTTCCACGGTGCCGCCGCCGGGCGCGTCCGGGATGAGCCGGTCGTCGCTGAGGTACCGGTACTCCACGGTGTAGCCGATATTCTCCGCGTGAACGTAGGTGAACGTAACCACGTTCGCCGTGGGATCGCTCTTGTCGTCCTCGTACTGGATGGTGGCGGAGTGGCTGGCCAGTGTGGGGTAGTACCCTCTGTTGTAGTCGTCGTACAGCTGGTTAAGGGGCGCGCCTGCCTTGGGGATAAACGTCCGGGTAGTCCCCTGGAACGCATAGCCGACGGAATCGTCGGCCACCGTCCGGTGGAACCCGCCGTCCTCCGCCAGATAGACGTAGCGCCGCGTCTCGCCGCCGCTGCTGGCCGTATAGGCCGTGTTGTCCCGGGGGTTGTACAGCGCGGCGGCCCGGGCCGCCGCCGTCCACGCGGCGTCCGTCTCCGCCTCCAGCGTGACGTAGTGGATGATGAACGGCTGCGCCGAGTGGGTGCCCCAGTCCGCAAACACGTTCATGTTCCGGACGATGGGCATATCCAGCGGCGTATAGGCCGTTTTCTTGTGGCTCTTCATGTAGAACCAGCCGCCGAAGACGTAGTCGTGGCCGCTGGTATCCTCCGGCGTCACCACGCCCTCTGCCAGCGCGCCGTGATCCACCTTCAGGTCGTGCAGCACCTCCACGGAGGTGTCCCCCGCCTCATAGGCCAGCATGTCGTCGTAGGTGCGGAAGAACCGCACGTCATGCTGCACCGGCGCCCACTTGGCGTACAGTACCAGGTGAGCGGCGGGCATGGTGCTGCCCGGCACATATTCGCTGCCGTCATAGCAGCCGGGGCTGGTGTACCAGCCGCCGAAGGTATAGGCGTCCTTCTCCAGCGTGGCCGGATAGGGTGGGATGCCTGCCTCGTTGCCGGTGGCCTCCCGGATATAGGCGTCGATGCCTCCCTCAAAGGGCACGTCGTAATCCTCGGCCCCGCTGTAATTGTGCAGCGCCAGATTGTAGCTCTGCCGCTTGTAGAACAGGTTGGCGGTATAGCTCAGCCGCCCGTCGTCCAGCGTACCGTTGTCCTCCTGCAGCCACCCCGCGTCGCGCTCGCCTGCGCTGACGAAGCCCGGCAGGCCCGGCCGGGTCTGGCTCTCGATCGTTTTGTTGTCATCGGCGGCGTACACGGTGCGGTACAGGTCGTAGGACACGCCGTTGAATATCCTGTCTCCCTCCTGGCCCGCCGGCGTCTCCACATACAGCTTGTAGATCCACTGCCGGGGATTGCTCCAGCTGATGTCCGCGCCGTTGTCGAAGAAGGCCAGGAAGTTCATATCATCGGGATCCCGCCGGTCTGTGAACCGCGTATCCGTAACAAAGCTGTCCTTATACACCAGCTGCTCGTCCAGAATGGGATAATAGCACTTGATGGTGGCGTTGGGGTTCGTCCAGTTGTACTGGATGTTGTACTCGCCGTTCCACCCGGCGAAATAGGCGTAGTTGCCCCACTGCCCCTCGCCCATGTGATCCTTGGCCTCGTTGCTGGTGTGGGCGCCGGACACCTCCACCTTATCGAACACCTCGCTGGGCCACAGCACCGACAGGTCTGCGCCGTACCGCGCATCGAATTCAAAGTAATAGAACTTGTGTCCCCTCTCGTTGTAGTCGCTCTCCGGCAGCGTGCCGGTGGTGTACGTCACGCCTGCCGGCGCGTTGATCTCCGGCAGTGCCGGCACCTCGCCCCATTGGCTGCTGGCGACATTCTCCAGCAGGGATGTCACGTCGTTCACCACGGCGCCGTTCTTCTTCGGACGCTCGTTCTGGCCGCTCCGCCCGTCCATGCCGTCATTCTGATGGCCGAACCTGTAGGTGCTGCCGCCCACGATGTAGTATTTCGGATCGCCGCCGTTATTCCTCTCTTGCGCGTAGAAGAACCGCATGGTGTACACCCGCCGGGTGTAGTAGACGTTGACCACAGTGGAGCCGTCGCCCTCCACCAGCACATCCTTGTCCGCGTGGCTGTACACATACTGCCGGAAGCTCTGGGCATAGCAATCGCTGCTGTGGGTGTGGCTTTCATCGTTCTTCAGATGGCACAGGGCGGTGGTGGCCGTCAGATCGTCGCCGCCGCTGACCGTCTCGCCGGAGATGGCGCCCACGCTCTCCGCGCCCACATAGCTGTACCTGTCATCGTCGGCGTTCTGCAGCCAGTACACCTTGGTGTAGGTCGTCTCCGCCTGCGTCCAGATGGCGATGTAGCTCAGATTCTCGTCGGGGATGGCGGCGGGCAGCGTGTCCGCCCTGCCGTCGCCCTTCCCGTTCTCCTCCACCAGATCCCAGCCGCCGAACACATAGCCGTGGCGGGTAGGCTCGTTCACCAGAAACGGTGTGCCGTACCGTGCGTACACCGGCTCCGTGCCGTAGCCGCCGTTGATGTCGAACTTGATGAGGTGATAATTCCGGTCGTAGTAGCACTCAAACACGGTGGAGCCGTCCGCCGCCACCGCCTCGGGATAGTGGTACAGCTTGTTGAAGCCCACGGAGTGGGCCGCGTCCGCCGCCAGCATCTCATTGGTGATGATGGTGCCGGTGCGGGCGGTGCGCTGCTGGTACAGCGACACGTCCTCCGTGTAGAAATCGTCGTGGATGTTCTGGAAATAGAACCGCGCCGCGTAGGGCACGTCGATGGCCTTGTAGTACACGTTCACCACATACGCGGCCCTGTCGTAGTCCTCCGTCACCGCCAGCACGATGCTGTCCGCTTTGTCCGGCGCGTCCACCTCGCCCTGCGCCGGCACGGTGATGTCCGGCTGCGCCGCGTTGTAGTACGGCGCGTAGCCCAGATAGGTGGGGGAGATCACCGTATTGCTGTACGCCGTGCCCCGCTCGATCTGGGCGCTGAAGCCCGTATACACGGGCAGCCCCGTCCCCGCATCCAGATAGTTGATGGATATCTGGACATACTCGCTGGTATGGGCGCTGCGTCTGGCCCGGCGGGCCGCCCTTTTCGCGTCCGCCGCCGTCTCCGCCAGCTGTGCGGCCCGCTCCTGGGCCTGCGCCGTCTCGTAGGCCGTCACCTCCGCCTGCGTCACCGGTACGGCGTGCGCCGCCGTGACGCATACCGGGTCGGAGACGGCCGTCTCCCCGTCCGCCTCGGCTCTGCACCGCACATAGGCGTCCCCGGCGCCGCTGAGCGTCTCCCGCACCAGTGCGTAGGACACCGTCAGCGCCGTATCGTCCGCGCCGTAGATGTCCACCCAGCCCGCCTCGGTCAGGATCTGCCACTGCACGGCGGCGTTCTCCGCAGTGCATACCGCCTCCGCCGCGGCGTTCTCCGCCTGACTGACGGTTATCTGCTCCACGGCGCGGCCATTCTGCGTCACCGATACCGCCAGCGCCGCCGTTTCCTCCGCCGCCGTCGTTACCGGCAGCAGCTGCGCCGCCATCACAAGGCACAGCAGCAGTGATACCAGCCGCCGGCCCGTTCCTTTTCCGTTATATCTGCGCTCCATCTCGCGTCCCCCTGTCGTCCTATGACGCGGCGCGCACCGCGTCCCACGCCGCCTGGGCCCGGGCGATGCCGTCCGTCCCCGGATACTGCACGGCGGCGGCGTGGATGTCGATGCGCAGCCCCGCCGCCAGCGCCTTTAAACGGCTGGCCGTCATATCGGCGCTGACCGTGATGCGTCCGCCGTCCCCCAGCACTGCGGCGGAAAACGCCGTGTTGGCCGGTACCAGCTGATAGTACACGGCGCTGTCCGTTCCGCCGGACAGAAACTGCCACGCCGTCTCCACGCGCCATGCCGACAGCACCTTGCCCGCGCCGTCCTCTATGGCGTAGCTGTGGGTGCCGCTGCGCTGCCACCCGCCGGTCTGCACCTCCGCGAACACATAGCAGGCCACCTCGCTGCTCTCCAGCGCCACCACGGCGTTCTTGGTAACGTCCACCCCCGGCGCCAGCAGCCACTTGCCGCCCTCCGCCGGTACGTCGCCCGTCTCCGTCACCGTCAGCTGCCGGATGGACGCCACACGGGCCCCGTCGCCCCAGTCGGAGGAGACCACATAACGGGAAAACGTCACGCCCGTCAGTGCGAACGTGACCAGCAGCAGATACAGGAGGTACGCCCGCAGCGGCAGGCGCACCCGCTTCTTTTTCTTCTGTTCGTCCACAGGCCATATCCTCCCTTCCGTCTTACGCTTCCTTGACTCTGCGCCGTCCCAGCATCTCCGGCAGCCGTATGGCCAGCGGCAGCACCAGCACAAGGCACAGCATGCCCAGCGGCGTCCGCAAAAACCGTACCGCGCCGCCTGCGCCGGGGATCACCGCGATCACCCGTCCCAGCACGTCCTCCGGCGGCGTCACGGCGGCGTCCTCCGTGTTGTTGGCGTCGCCCTTGGTGCGGTAGCCCTCCTCCGTCACCGCCGTGATGCGGTGCGTTACCGTATGGCCGCCGCTGCGGAACATGATGATGTCCCCGGCGGCGTAGGCCGTCTCCGCGTGTGTCACCACCAGATCGTCCGGCTCGATGGCGCCGGACATGCTGCCCGTCAGCACCACGGCGCTGCGCAGCCCCAGCACCGCCGGTTCCTTCACGCCCAGCCGCTGCGCCGCCAGCACATAGAGGTTCGCCGCCAGCAGCACCGCCAGCGCCGCCGTCACCACGCCGCCGCCTATTTTACCGGCCAGTCTGGCCGCCCTTCTCATCTTCATCGCCTCTGCGTCTCCTTCCTCCGGTGCCCAGCACCGCCAGCGCTCCGCCGGTAACGGCCATCATGCCCACATACCAGCCCAGCGGGAAGCCGTCCCCCGTCTTGTACTCATCGGGCCGTATCCACTGTCCCGGCTCCTCCGACACCACCAGATAGAACCCCAGCGTCACCCGGGCCGCCCGGCCCGCCGCCGCGCTGTCGCCCAGCGCCGTGTCCGCCTGATCCTGCACCGGGCCGTCGTCGAACCGCCACAGCCACCGGATGTCGAAATCCTGTATCCGTCCGGCCTCCACCTTGCCCGTCACGGCCCGCAGCACATTCTCCCGCGCCGCGTTCTCCGGCATGGCGTACTGCTCCGTATCGGCGAAGCCCTCGCCCTCCAGCGCCGCCTGCACCGGCACGTTCTCCGTCCGGATGCGGTACAGCACCGCCGTATAGGTCACGGCGCTGCCGCCGTCGTTCTTCAGCCGCACCAGACTGTGGCCCTCGGTGCCGGGAGCCACTACCTCCGCGCCGTCGCCGCTGTCCACATGGCTGTACGCCGTGTCGAACAGCCGCAGCCGCGCCGCGCCGCTGCTGTCGGTATCCGTTCCCGCGTCCCATACCAGCCTTCCGGCGCTATAAGTGAGGATATGCTCAGGCTTCAGGCTGCGGGATGCGTAGGTAACTCCGATGGCAGCGGGAAGCATGAACGTCTGAAGCAGGAACAATATAAGCACAGCGGTTCTCAGCCGCGTTCTGTTTATCTTGGAACTGCGCATAGGATGGCTCTCCTCTTTCCGCTGGTCTTGCACCGGCGCATACGCCGAAGGCCCGTCCGCCGGGCCGCCTGCGTACACGCCGGGAGGCGCTGCCACGGGGCAGCGCCCCTCGGTGGGGGGTGTGTACGTCTCTATTGTAAAGGGGGGGGGAATAGAGTCTCGATCAGTCGATCTGGGTCACGGAGATGGTCAGCTTGAACGCCACATTGGTGTTGTAGTCGGTGGCCGTCATGTCGCCGAACGCTCCGGCTGTCTGGTTCCATTTACCGCCAGCCGCATAGGTGACGGCGTCCGCCGCCAGATTGCCCAGCAGAGTATCCGCCGCGTCACCGCCCGTAAAGTACGCATTGTTGTGCTCATAGACCCAATGCCAGTACAGCGTATAGACGCCGGTGGTATCCGTGCTGTTGCTGCTGTAGCCGCCTCCTGATGTGGGATAGCCGCCTCTGGAGCACAGTTCCGTGCCCAGATTTGTGTTGGCCTGATAATCGCCGGACACATACGCGCTGCGCAGATAACCGTTGATGTCGTCCAGTGTGCCCGCCACCACAACCTGATCGCCCTTTTTCAGATAAAAGGCAATGGGGTGATAGTCCGTCGGCACCTGGAATGTGCCGTTATACGGTGCCTTGGTATAATCCCGATAGTCGCCCTTCTTCAGCACGATGTCCTGCATATCGTCCATACCCACCTGGACCCGCACCGCCGTCTCGGGCGCGCCCTTGATGGTGAAGGTCACGGCGTTCTCGTCCTGCGTGCCCGGTGCCGCCAGCTTGTCGCCGTTGCTGGATACCACGGTTTCGGCAATGCTGGTGGCGCTGTCCTTATTGTAGCTGGTTTTAAACGCCCCGCCGCTGATGCTGACCTCCACGCCGAACTTGGCCACACGGGCGCTCTCCGTTGCGTCGGCGGCGGTGGTATATTTGGCGAATGTCCCGCCCACGAAGCAGGACGTGACCATGACCAGCGCCAGCAGTCCTCCCGCGATGCGGAGCGTACTGTTCTTTCTGTTTTTCACGGTAATTCTCCTTTCTGTGCCCGTAGGCGCATACGCCGAAGGCCCGTCCGCCGGGCCGCCTGCGTATACGCCGGAGGAAGCCCCCGTGCGGGATGCCCCCTCCGGCGGACAGCATAGCGCTGTATCTGCTTGGATCAGTCGATCTGGGTGACGGTCATGGTCACGGCGAAGTCGATCTTAAAACCGTTTCACGGCTCATGGCGTTTACCAGAGAAACCTCCATACCGGAAAGCTGAATATCCGCAGGCATCAGGTCAACGCCTTCTGCATGATGCAGAATACCTTCTCCGGGGCGTATAGGCTGATCCATCAGAATTTTGCCCATTGCATCCGACAGTGTAAATGGCAGCTTGTCCGGTTGCGGATTTCCCAAGCTGATTGTCAGACTTCCTTGTGGGTCCCCGTCGATCAGAAGCACTTTCTTTCCGGCCTGTGCCAGACCTATTCCCAAGTTCGCACAGGTTGTTGTTTTGCCAACGCCGCCTTTCTGGTTGGCGATGGCGATGATTTGCGTGTTCAAATAAACCTCCTCCTTCTACAAAAAATATCCCTATTCCGAAAAATAGGGATGAAAAAAGCCGCTTACTCAAATAAATGAATAAACGGCTATGTAAGAAATATTCGATTGTAAGTAAAGTTTTATATCACTGCAAAATAACGAAGTGCATCTTTGATTGCTTCTACCTTTTCTGGTGTCGGATGTTTCCTCGGCTGTTTCAATTCTTCTACCGCATTAGGAGCATCATACATCGGCAATCCCAAATTTCGCTTTACCTCTGCGATATATGCGGTATGTACCTTGAAGCCGTATTTCGCTTCTATGTACTCCTTAATCATTTTGTAGGTCACTTTTTCTTTGGGCTTATACGCTTCGGCTCTTTTAGCAATACTATCTACCGGAATCTTGCCCTCGCCCTCTCCAAACTCCACATCAATGTGGATATAACTGTCAGCTTTTTTGTGGGATAAAAGAACTACCGTCTCCACGTTCGCCGTGCCCGGGAACATGTCCACTGCGGCGGCGCGGACGGCCTCGTAGCCCTCCTGTCCGAACAGCTTCACGTCCCGCGCCAGCGTGGCCGGGTCGCAGGAGACGTACACGATGCGCCGCGGCGCCATCTGCGCCGCCGCCCGCACCACCTCCGGGGCCAGCCCCTTCCGGGGCGGGTCGACGCAGATCACGTCGGGCCGCAGCCCTCTGGCAGCCAAGTCCGCCGCCACCGCCGACGCATCGCCGCAGAAAAATTCCACATTCTCCACGTTGTTGCGCTTTGCGTTGGCTTTTGCGTCCTCAATGGCCTCCGGCACGATCTCCGCGCCGATGACCCGTCCCGCGTGCCGCGCCATCACCTGCGTGATGGTGCCCGCGCCGCAGTACAGATCCAGCACCGTCTCCGTCCCCGTCAGCCCCGCGAACTCCACGGCTCTGGCGTACAGCCTCTCCGCCATCTCCCGGTTCACCTGATAGAACGACGGTACGCTGAGCCGGAACGTCAGGCCGCACAGGGTATCCGTCAACACGTCCGCGCCCCACAGCGTCCTGTACTCCGTCCCCAGCACCGCGCCGGTTGGCTGGGTGTTCACCCCCAGCACCACGCCCACGGTCTCCGGCGCCGCCTGCCGCAGCAGGCGCACCAGCTCCTCCTCCCCGGGCAGCTTTTTCCCGTTTACCACCACGCAGATGAGCGACTGCCCCGCGCCGTTGGTACGGATGTACAGGTACCGTACCAGCCCCCGCCGGGTCTTCTCGTCGTAGCAGCTGACGCCGCAGGACGCGATGTACGTCCGCAGCGCCTGTGCCGCTGCGTCGGCCTGGGGCTTCTGGATCAAGCACTGCGCCACCGGCACGACCTGATGGCTCCGGGCCTTGTAAAAGCCCACGCTGCCGTCCGCCGCCACCGGGTACTGGCTCTTGTTGCGGTAGTGCAGCGGCGCGCCGCCGTCGATGCCCTCCACCGTCACGGCGCTGCCGCCGATGCGGCGCAGGGCGTCCTGCACCCGCTGCCGCTTGGCCGCCAGCTCCTCGGTGCGACCCATGTGGCGGAAATCGCAGCCGCCGCACCGCCCGTAGTACGGGCAGTCCGGCTCCACCCGGTGGGGCGACGGCTCGTATACCCGCACCGCCTTGCCGAAGGCGGCGTTTTTCAGCACCTTCAGGATGAGGACGTCACAGTCCTCGCCCCGCAGCGCCCGGTGTACGAACACCGCCTGCCCGTCGATGCGGGCCACGCCCAGTCCCTCGGAGGTGTACCCCTCGATGCGGGCGCGATATACCCTGTTCTTCTCCGGCACGGCTCAGAACTCGAACTTGCTGATGACCTTGCTGATAGCCTCGGCAAAGGCGGCCAGCGTCTTGTTGTCCCGGCCCTTGCTGCGGCGGATAAGCCCGATGAGCATGTCGCCCAGCTGCACCAGCTTCTGGTACGCGCCGGTGGCCTTGGGTGCGCCCTCGTAGGCGCGGGTCTTGCGCTCCGGCAGATAGCCCACCGCCAGCTTCCTGTCGGCGATCAGGTCATATTCCTCGGTGTACTGGGGCGCGTGGGCCGCGAAGCCCATCCCCTTCACCGTCTCGGCGAACACCGGCGCCACCTCCCGGTCGCCGTGTACGATAAACACATGGGTGGTCTTTTCCGGGTCGAAGTGCTTCACCCAGTCCACCAGATGGTCGTGATCGGCGTGGGAGGAAAGCCCCTGGAAATTCACGATCTTGGCCCGCACGGCGATCTCCTCGCCGAACAGCTTCACACTGGGCGTACCGTCCAGCAGGTTCCGCCCCAGCGTGCCGGGGGACTGGAAGCCCACGAACACCACGGCGCTGTCGCCCCGCCACAGGTTGTACTTCAGGTGGTGGCGGATGCGGCCCGCGTCGCACATGCCGCTGGCGGAGATGATGACCTTGGGGGTCTTGTCGATATTCAGCAGCTTGGACTCGTCCACCGTTTCCGTCAGGTGCAGCCCCGGGAAGCTGAACATATGGGTGCCGTCCTGTACCAGCGCCAGCGCGTCCTCGTCCAGATAGCCCCGCAGGTCGCCGCAGAAGATGGTGGTGGCCTTCTTGGCCAGCGGACTGTCCACATACACCGGGAAATCCTTGACGGATGTGACAAGGCCCCTGTCCTTGATCTCCCGGATGAAGTACAGCAGCTCCTGCGTACGGCCCACGGCAAAGGCGGGGATCACCACGTTGCCGCCCTTGGCCAGTGTTTCGTCGATGATCTGCGCCAGCTGGTCGGTGTAGCTCCACACCTCCGTGTGGTTGCGGTCGCCGTAGGTGGATTCCATCAGCACATAGTCGGCGCTGTCGAAGAACTGGGGGTTGCGGATGATAGGCTGATCCACGTTGCCGATATCGCCGGAGAATATGACCGTCCGCGTCTCGCCGCCCTCGCGGCAGGTCAGCTTGATGCTGGCGGAGCCCAGCAGGTGGCCCGCGTCGATAAACTCCGCCGTCACATCGTCAGTGACCTGCACCTGCTGGCCGTACTCGCAGGTCTGGATATACTCCCGCACCTGCATGGCGTCGGCCACGGTGTAGATGGGCTGCACCTCCGGCCGGCCGGCTCGCTTGTTCTTGCGGTTCTGGTACTCCGCGTCCTGCTCCTGGATGTGGGCGGAGTCCTGCAGCATGATGTCCAGCAGCTCCGCTGTCAGCCGTGTGGTGATGATGCGGCCCTGAAATCCGTTTTTGATGAGCATGGGGATGCGTCCGGAGTGGTCGATGTGGGCATGTGTCACCAGCACCACGTCAATACTGCCCGGATGGAACGGCAGCGCCGCGTTGTCGATCTCATCCCGTCCCTGCTGCAGGCCGCAGTCCACCAGGATTTTCTTTCCGTTGACCTCCAGACAATGGCAGCTGCCGGTAACACACTGGTCAGCGCCGTAAAAGCTCAGCTTCATGGCGGAAACTCCTTTTCAAAGTTAATATGCGAAGTTATATGGGAGAGTATACCACATTTTTCCGGTCTGTACAACCGCAAACCGCGCCCTTTGTCCACCGCATCGCGCAATTGTTCACAGAAATTCTTTTGCATTAGACAATCTCCTGTGCTATACTGTATCATTGTAATAATGTGCAAATATTCTTTTACAAGGAAGGATACGAATATATGGGACTGTTTACCAAGGTTTTCGGAACATACAGCCAGCGTGAGCTGAAAAGCATCTATCCCATCGTGGATAAGATCACCGCGCTGGAGGACGCCTACAAGGCGCTGACCGACGCCCAGCTGCAAGCCAAGACCCCGGAGTTCAAGTCGCGTCTGCAAAACGGCGAGACGCTGGACGACATCCTGCCGGAGGCATTTGCCGCCGTGCGGGAGGCCGCCGACCGCGTGCTGGGCATGCGCCCCTACCCCGTCCAGCTGGTGGGCGGCATCGTGCTGCATCAGGGCCGCATCGCCGAGATGAAGACCGGTGAAGGCAAGACGCTGGTGGCCACGCTGCCCGCCTACCTGAACGCGCTGACCGGCGAGGGCGTCCACATCGTCACCGTCAACGACTATCTGGCCAAGCGCGACTCCGAGTGGATGGGCAAGGTGCACCGCTTCATGGGCCTCACCGTGGGCCTCATCATCCACGACATGACCAAGGAGGAGCGGCAGAAGGCCTATCAGGCGGACATCACCTACGGTACCAACAACGAGATGGGCTTCGACTACCTTCGGGACAACATGGCCATCTACGCCAACGAGCAGGTGCAGCGGGGCCACGCCTTCGCCATCGTGGATGAGGTGGACTCCATCCTCATCGACGAGGCCCGCACCCCGCTGATCATCTCCGGTATGGGCGAAAAGTCCACCCAGATGTACGACATGGCCGAGATGTTCGCCGCCCGCCTGAAGAAGTATGTGGTGGCGGAGACGGATGACAAGGAGGAGGAGGACGTCAACATCGACGCGGACTATATCGTGGACGAGAAGGCCCGCACCTGCTCTCTGACGGCTCGGGGCATTAAAAAGGCGGAGGAGTTCTTCCATCTGGACAACCTCAGCGACCCGGAGAACAGCACCACCGCCCACCACATCAATCAGGCCATCAAGGCCCACGGCATCATGAAGCGCGACGTGGACTATGTGGTGAAGGACGGCGAAGTCGTCATCGTGGACGAGTTCACCGGCCGTCTGATGTTCGGCCGCCGGTACTCCGAGGGTCTGCATCAGGCCATTGAGGCCAAGGAGCACCTGTCCGTCCAGCGCGAGAGCAAGACGCTGGCCACCATCACGTTCCAGAACTACTTCCGCCTGTACCGCAAGCTGTCCGGTATGACCGGTACGGCCCTGACGGAGGAGGAGGAATTCGCCACCATCTACGCGCTGGACATCATCGAGATCCCCACCAACCGTCCCATCGCCCGTATCGACAACGAGGACTCCGTCTACAAGACCGAGAACGGCAAGTACCGTGCTGTCATCCGGCAGGTAAAGGAGTGCCACGCCAAGGGTCAGCCTGTGCTGGTGGGTACCGTCTCCATTGAGAAGAACGAGCTGCTGGGCAAGATGCTGACCCGCGAGGGCATCAAGCACAACCTGCTGAACGCCAAGAACCACGAGCGCGAGGCCGAGATCGTGGCGCAGGCCGGTCAGCTCGGCGCCGTCACCGTGGCCACCAACATGGCCGGCCGCGGTACGGATATCATGCTGGGCGGCAACGCCGAGTACATGGCCAAAAACGACCTGCGCAAGGCCGGACTCACCGACGAGCTCATCGCCGAGGCCACCGGCTACGCCGACACGGACAATGAGGAGATCCTCCATGCCCGCAAGCTGTTCGCCGAGAAGCTGGCCCAGCACAAGGCCGAGATCGCCGGCGAAGCCGAGCGGGTGCGCGCCGCCGGCGGCCTGTTCATCATCGGCACCGAGCGTCACGACTCCCGCCGTATCGACAACCAGCTGCGCGGCCGTGCCGGCCGTCAGGGCGACCCCGGCGAGACGCGGTTCTACATCTCGCTGGAGGACGACCTCATGCGCCTGTTCGGTGGCGACCGCGTCACCTCCCTCATGGAGCGCATGAACATCGACGAGGACACCCCCATCGAGAACAAGCTGCTCTCCCGCACCATCGAGCAGGCCCAGACCACCGTGGAGAGCCGCAACTTCCAGGCCCGTAAGTCCGTGCTGGAGTATGACGATGTCATGAACAAGCAGCGCGAGATCATCTACGGCCAGCGCAAGCAGGTGCTGGACGGCATGGATGTCAAGGGCATCATCATGAACATGATGAACGGCGCCATCTCCAATCTGGTGAACGCCGCCTTTGTGGGCGCGGAGCATCTGGACATGGCCGCCTGCCGCGACCTGCTGCGCAGCGTGGAGGGCGTCTACTTCCCCAAGTACACCGTGAAGCTCGACGAGCAGCAGCTCAGGACCATGACCCAGCAGGACTTCACCGACCTGTTCACGGAAGCCGCCGCCGACTACTACGCCAAGAAGGAAGCGGAGATCACGCCCCCCGTCATGCGCGAGCTGGAGCGTGTCATCCTCCTGCGCGTGGTGGATGAGTACTGGATGGAGCACATCGACGCCATGCAGGATCTGCGGCAGGGCATCCGTCTCCGGGCCTATGCCCAGACCAACCCGGTGGATGCCTACAAGAAGGAGTCTCTGGAGATGTTCGAGGAGATGGTGGAGGCCATGAAGGAGGAGACGGTGCGCCGTCTGTACTCCGTGCGCCTGCGCCAGAACGAGGAGGTCAAGCGGGAGCGCGTGGCCTCCGGCATCACCGAAAACGTGGGCGGCGACGGCACCGTGAAGAAGCGCCCCACCCGCGTGGTAAAGGTGGGCCGCAACGACCTGTGCCCCTGCGGCAGCGGCCTGAAGTGGAAGAAGTGTACCTGCAAGGAGTACCACTCTTAAACTTCGGTTCGTACCTCTCCCCCGCGCGCTGCCTCCGGTCGCATGACGCCAGCCAAATCAAAGATTTGGGGCGTCAAAGTGCCTGCGGCAGCGGCCTGAAGTGGAAGAAGTGTACCTGCAAGGAGTACCACTCTTAA
>URHT01000036.1 GCA_900547745.1 uncultured Eubacteriales bacterium
CGGCCACCTTACCGGAGGTATCGGGAACCTGCTTAACAGTGACGATGATTTTCATTTTACCTTTTACCTCCTCAATTACTTAACGCCCAGATTGCTGGCGATGACCATGCGCTGGACCTCGGAAGTGCCCTCGTAGATCTCAGTGATCTTGGCATCGCGCATCATGCGCTCCACAGGATACTCACGGGTGTAACCGTAACCGCCGAACAGCTGAACGGCGCGGCGGGTCACATCGGAAGCGGCCTCGGCGGCAAACAGCTTGGCCATGGCGGCGTCCATGGAGTAGGGCTCGTGGTTCTGCTTCTTCATGGCAGCAGCGTAGACCACATACTGAGCGGCCTGCATACGGGTATGCATATCGGCCAGCTGGAACTGGGTGTTCTGGAACTGGGAGATGCGCTTACCGAACTGAACGCGCTCCTTGGTGTACTTGATGGCTTCCTCAACGGCGCCCTCGCCCAGACCCAGAGCCTGGGAAGCGATACCGATACGGCCGCCGTCCAGCGTCTTCATGGCGATCTTGAAGCCCTCGCCCTTCTTGCCCAGCATACGATCCTTGGGGATCACGCAATCCTCGAAGATCAGATCGCAGGTGGAGCTGCCGCGGATGCCCATCTTCTTCTCGTGCTTGCCCTGAGAGAAGCCCTTGTCGTCCTTCTCCACGATGAAAGCGGAGATCTCCTTCATGGAGCGGCCGCGCTTGTCGGTGACCTTGCCGGTGACGGCGATGATGACGAAGGTGTCAGCCACGTTACCGTTGGTGATGAAGCACTTGGAGCCGTTCAGGATGTAGTTCTCGCCGGACTCGTCCAGCACGGCGGTGGTCTGCTGGCCCTGAGCGTCGGTACCGGCGCCGGGCTCGGTCAGACCGAAAGCACCGATCTTCTTGCCGGAGCACAGGTCGGGCAGATACTTCATCTTCTGCTCCTCGGTGCCGTTCTCAAAGATGGGGGCGGCGCACAGGGAGGTGTGGGCGGAAACGATAACAGCGGTGGTGCCGCAGACCTTAGCCAGCTCCTCCACGCACATTGCATAGGACAGCACGTCGGCGCCGGCGCCGCCGTACTCCTTGGGGAAGTAAATGCCCATCATACCCAGCTTCGCCATCTTCTCGACGGTTTCCATGGGGAAGCGCTCTTCCTCGTCGATCTCGGCGGCCAGGGGCTTTACTTCGTTCTCTGCAAATTCGCGGTACATCTTGCGAACGAGCAGCTGTTCCTTAGTCAGATGGAAATCCATACTCTTTTCTCCTTTTCCTGATTTTTACTTGTTGTAGTTGAAGAAGCCTTCGCCGGACTTAATACCCAATTTGCCCGCACGAACCATCTTCCGGATCAGCACGTTTGCGCGATACTTGCTATCGTGAGTCTCGTTGAACAGCACGTCCATAATGTTCAGCACCACGTCCCAGCCGATCAGGTCGCCCAGATGCAGGGGGCCCATGGGGTGGTTGCAGCCCAGCTGCATAGCAATATCGATATCTTCCGCGGAGGCAACGCCTTCCTGCAGAACGCAAACGCCCTCATTGCAGTAGGGGATCAGGATCTTGTTGACCACAAAGCCGGGAGCCTCGTTGACCACCACGGGGGTCTTACCGATCTCGGTGGAGAGGTTCTTGATGTAGTCCACCAGCTCAGCGGGGGTGTTGCCGCCGGCAATGACCTCCACCAGCTTCATGGCGGGCACCGGGTTGAAGAAGTGCATGCCGATGAGGTGGTGCTTCAGGCCCTGACCCATCTCGGTGATGGACAGAGAGGAGGTGTTGGAGGCGAAGATCGTCTCGTCCTTGCACAGAGCGTCCAGCTTGCCCAGCAGCTCCTTCTTGACGGCCATGTTCTCGGCAACGCACTCGATGACCAGATCGGCATCGGCGGCACCCTCGAACTCCTCCACCAGAACGCGGCTCATGATATCATCAGCAGCTTCCTGGGTCATCTTGCCCTTGGCGACCTTCTTGTTCAGGGAGGCGGCCAGCTTGTCCTTATGACGCTGCGCGCTTGCCGTGCTGGATGCATACATCAGGGCGGTGTGGCCCTTCGCTGCGAAAACCTGAGCAATACCGCTGCCCATCGTACCTGCGCCAAATACTGCTACTTTCATGATTGTTCCTCCTAATTAAAATTTTACATGAATTGCTTAATTATCAGGCTCGCGCCTGTCAATTAACTTACTTGTTCCGGTAGGGCTCGTGCTTGCGCTTTTCCAGGAAGGCGCCCATGCCCTCCTTCTGATCCGCCGTCTCGAAGCAGCTGCCGAACAGCTTTTCCTCGATGACGATGGCCTGATCCATGTCGGTCTGCAGGCCGTCGTTGATGGCCTTCTTGCAGGCGCGGACGGCGATGGGGGCGTTCCTGGCGATGGTCTGTGCCAGCTTCTCCGCGGCGGGCATCAGCTCCTCCAGCGGGTAGACGGCGTTGACCAGACCGATGCGATACGCCTCGTCGGCCTTGATGTTCTTGGCGGTGTAGATCAGCTGCTTGGCCATGCCGGGGCCGACCAGACGGGCCAGACGCTGGGTGCCGCCGAAGCCGGGGGTGATGCCCAGACCCGTCTCGGGCTGGCCGAACACGGCGGTGTCGGCGCAGATGCGGATATCGCAGCTCATGCTCAGCTCGCAGCCGCCGCCCAGCGCGAAGCCGTTGACAGCAGCGACGGTGGGGATGGGCAGCGTCTCGATGCGGCGGAACACGTCGTTGCCGTGCTTGCCGAAGGCCTCGCCACCCTCCTTGGTCAGGGTGCTCATCTCGCCGATGTCGGCGCCGGCCACGAAGGCCTTCTCGCCGCTGCCGGTGATGACCAGCGCATAAATATCCTGATCGGCGGCAACAATATCCACCAGCTCGTTCAGGTCGGACAGCACCTCAGAATTCAGAGCGTTCAGCGCCTTGGGCCGGTTGATGGTGGCCACGGCGATATGCTCCTTCTTTTCCAGCAGAACATGAGTCATATCAATTCCTCCTTACATCCTGTTCCGCCGCAGCAAATACCGCTGCGGCAGCGTGTCAGAGAGGGCAAAGCGCCCTGCGGGCGCAATCCTCCACATACATTCTGTATTATAGTAGACCGTTAGAATTTTATCAAGTCCAACCGATAGTGCTTTTGCTTTTTTAGCAGTTCTCACAAAAGTTGACGCCGTTCTTTGCGCAATTTTAAGGGTAGAACCTCGTCATTTCCGGGGAAATTCCGGCTTCGGGGAATTTGGGGTTTGCAACAGGACGGAAAATGTGGTATATTAGCCGTAAAACGGCTAATATATCTGACCGCCGGTTTTCTCGCCCGGTAAGACCGGGCAACCGAAAACGCCGGCGAATTATGCCATGGCGCGGGCGCCATGGCATAAAAACAGGTGAGAAGCTTTACCACATATGGGAGGAAGTCTGCGCCATGCGTATGCGAAAAAAGAAGAATCTGGCGCCCCGGATGGAGGCCTGCGGCGGCTGTCTCATCCGCGATCCCTTTGCCATGCGGGGCAGTTGGCGGACGCTGATGCCCGATGCGCGGGAGCTGCGGGTGGAGCTGGGCTGCGGCAAGGGGCGCTTCACGGCGGACACCGCCGCCGCCGAGCCGGACGTGCTGCTCATCGCCGTGGAGAAGGTGCCCGACGCCATGGTGGTGGCCATGGAGCGGGTGACGGAGGCCGGACTGAAAAACGTGTTCTTCGTGGACGGCGACGCGGCGCTGCTGCCGGACATGTTCGCCCCCGGCGAGGTAGACCGGCTGTACATCAATTTCTGCGATCCGTGGCCCAAGAGCAACCAGAAGAAGCGGCGGCTCACCCACGGGAACTTCCTGAGGCTGTACCGCCAGGTGCTGGCCGAGGGTGGGCAGATCCACTTCAAGACCGACAACGACAAGCTGTTTGCGTGGTCGCTGGAGGAGATCCCCCGGTTCGGCTTCCGGCTGTCGGAGGTCACCACAGACCTGCACCGGGACGGCCCGGTGGGGGTCATGACCGACTACGAGCGGAAGTTCTTCAGCGAGGGCAAGAACATCAACCGGTGCGTGGCCGCCATGGTGCCGTGGGAGGAGCCTGCGGAGCCGGAGGACGCGGAGGACGCAGGGGCATAACGAAGCAAGCACGGCAGGGGTTTTCCCCGCCGTGCTTTTGCGTATGCCGTTCACATGCTCCGGCGGATGGCGCTGATAGCGCCCTTTTCCAGCCGGGATACCTGCGCCTGCGAAATGCCGATCTCGCTGCTGACCTCCATCTGGGTCTTGCCCTGACAGAACCGGAGGGCCAGAATACTGCGCTCACGGGGCTCCAGCCGGGAAATGGCCTCCTTCAGGGCAATGCGATCCAGCCAGTTCTCGTCGGTGTTCCGGTCATCCCGCACCTGGTCCATGACGCACACCGCGTCGCCCCCGCCGTCGGCATACACCGGCTCGTACAGGCTGACGGGGTCCACGATGGCGTCCATGGCGAACACCACGTCCTCCCGCGGGATGTCCAGATATTTTGCGATCTGCTCCACGGTGGGCTCCCGCTGGCTCTCAGCCTGCAGCTTCTCCCGGGCCTGCAGAACCTTATAGGCCGTGTCCCGCATGCTGCGGCTGACCCGGACGGCGCTGTTGTCCCGCAGGTAGCGGCGTATCTCCCCCACGATCATGGGCACGCCGTAGGTGGAGAACCGCACCGGCTGGTCGATGTCGAAGTTGTCGATAGCCTTCATCAGGCCGATGCAGCCCACCTGAAACAGGTCGTCCACGTTCTCGCCCCGGCCCTGAAATTTCTGGAGCACCGACAGCACCAGCCGCAGGTTGCCGCAGATCAGCTGCTCCCGCGCCGCCGTGTCGCCGGCCTTGGTGCGGCGCAGCAGCGCCACCATCTCATCGTTTTTCAGCACCGGCAGCTTGGCTGTGTTGATGCCGCAGATCTCCACTTTCCCCCGCATGTGCGCCCGTCCTTCCACTGTGATAGTGGCAGTATTTCCCGGCGCGGCGGCGGCTATTCCACAGGGCGGAATGTCCCCGGAAACGACAGCATGGGACAGGCGGCGCGGCGCATAGAGTAGGTCGGGGTGAGTGCGATGCTGTGCAAATTTTCCATGCTGCGGCGCAAGGAGGTCATCAACCTGTGCGACGGGTGCCGGCTGGGCTGCGTGGGCGATCTGGACGTGCAGGTGCCGGAGGGCACGGTGAAGGGCATCATCGTGTTCGGGCCGTGCCGGTTTTTCGGACTGTTCGGGCGCGGGGAGGATTTCTACGTCCCGTGGGACTGCATCCAGAAGTTTGGGGACGACATCATCCTCATCGACAAGCCCTTCCAGAAGCGGCAGCCGCCACCGCCGCCCCGGCGGAAAAAGGGGTGGTTCGGGTGAGAAAACAGCGCCTCCGGCAAGGCCGGAGGCGCTGTTTTTCGCTTATTTCCTTTTACTTTTTGAAGCTGTCCTTCAGGGACACGCTGCGGTCGAACACCAGATGCTCCGCCGTGCAGTCCCGGTTGTCCATGCAGAAGTAGCCCACCCGCATGAACTGGAACGTGGGGGCGTTGGCGCCGGTGCGATTCTCCTGTTTGTCGAAGGCCTCCGCCACGCGGCGCATCTCCGGCTCCACCTTGCAGCCGGTGAGCACCGTCAGACTGTCGGGGTTCAGGCAGTCCAAAAAGTCCTTGTCGGGGCCGTCGGGCGCGGCGTCCAGAAACAGGTTGTCGTACAGGCGTACCTCGGCGTCCAGACAATTCTCCGCGTCCACCCAATGGAGCGTGGCGCCCTTGACCTTGCGGCCGTCGGCGGGGTCGCCGCCCCGGGAGTCGGGGTCGTAGGTGCACAGCACCTCCACGACGCGGCCGCTCTCGTCCTTGACGCAGCCGGTGCAGGTGACAAGGTACGCGCCCTTCAGGCGGCACTCCGGGCCGTTGGGGGTCAGGCGCTTGTACTTGGGTACAGGTATCTCCATGAAGTCATCCTCCTCGATCCACAGGTGGCGGGAGAAGGTGATGTCATGGGTACCCTGCGTCGGGTCGGTGGGGTTATTCTCCACGGTGAATGTCTCGCTCTGCCCCTCGGGGTAGTTGGTGACCGTCAGCTTCACCGGATGCAGCACCGCCATGGTGCGCTCCGCGTGGGCGTTCAGATCCTCCCGCAGGCAATGCTCCAGAAAACCGTACTCGATGACGTTGGGGGACTTGGCCACGCCGATGCGCTCGCAGAAATTACGGATGGACGCAGCGGTGTAGCCCCGGCGGCGCAGACCGCACAGCGTGGGCATACGGGGATCGTCCCAGCCGGAGACATAGTGCTCCTCCACCAGCCTGCGCAGCTTCCGCTTGGACATCACCGTGTGGTCGATGCCAAGGCGGGCAAACTCGATCTGACGGGGACGGGCAGGCAGCTCACAGTGGTCGATGACCCAGTTGTACAGGGGGCGGTGCGCCTCAAACTCCAAGGAACACAGGCTGTGGGTGATACCCTCCAGCGCATCCTGAATGGGGTGGGCAAAGTCGTACATGGGATAGATGCACCATTTGTTGCCCTGCCGGTGGTGGCTCATGTGGTTGATGCGGTAGATCACCGGGTCGCGCATATTGAAATTGCCGCTGGTCAGATCGATCCTGGCCCGCAGCGTCATGGCCCCGTTGGGGAACTCCCCTGCCCGCATACGGGCGAACAGGTCGAGGCTCTCCTCTACGGGACGGTCGCGGTAGGGGGACACGGCGGGGATACCGATATCGCCGCGGTTCTGCTTAAACTCCTCCGGCGTCAGCTGGCACACATAAGCCAGCCCCTTCTTGATGAGCAGCACCGCCTGCCGGTAGTCCTCCTCAAAATAGTCGGAGCCGTAGAAGAAGCGGTCGCCCCAGTCGAAGCCCAGCCAGTGGATATCCTGCTTGATAGCCTCCACGAACTCCTCGTCCTCCTTGGTGGGGTTGGTGTCGTCCATACGCAGGTTGCACAGGCCGTTGTAGCGCTCGGCGGTGCCGAAGTCGATGGTCAGCGCCTTGCAGTGCCCGATGTGCAGGTAGCCGTTGGGCTCCGGCGGGAAACGGGTGTGGACGGTCATTCCCTGGAACCGACCACCCTCTGCGATGTCCTCGTCGATGAAATTCAGGATAAAGTTTTTGCCGGACTCCTCCGTTTCGGGGGTCTTGATTTCCTCGGCCATGATCTTTCTCACACTCCTTGTTGTCAAAAAATATGTTTGCAAAAGCAATGGCTTATTATACCCGCCGCCGCCGCGAATTGCAAGGGGTTTGCCCACCCTCCCGCAAAAAAGTCACAGCGCGTCGAATTCCGCCCGGGTCAGCAGCAGATCCAGCGCCTCCAGAAGGCCGTTGGCCGTCAGCCGCGCCGGCAGCCCCAGCCGCTGCTGAAGTGCCGCGCGCCTTGCGGCGGAGCCGGGGCCGATCAGCCCCTTTTCCAGCAGGTCGGCCTTGGTCAGGCCCGTCCGCCGCGGGGCGGCGGGGCCGTCCTCGAACGTGGCCCCGGCCCGGCGCAGGGCCTCCACCAGCACCGCCGGGGACATGCCCTCCACGCCTAATTTGCCCTCCTTGCCGCCCTTTTTCTTGCGGCGCTCCCTGCCGTACACGTCCGGGACGTAGGCCTGCTTCAGTCTGTCCGGCGGAAGGACGCCCTTCAGGTAATCGCGGATAACGAAGCCCGCGCCGTCGGGATCGGTCAGCAGGATCAGGCCCCGTGTCTGCGCCAGACGGCGGAGATAGGCGGTCTTTTCCCGGTCATTGAACACGGCGAAGCCGCCCGTCTCGATGACGGCGGCGTCCACCGCCTGCAGCAGCGTGTTCTTATCGTAGCGGCCCTCCACCACGATGACCTCGCGGACGCGGGGCTTCATCGGGCACCTGCCAGTTCCATGAGAAACAGCTTCAGCTCGCCCTCACTGTCCATATTGCGCTCACTTTTCATGCGGCGGTCCAGCGTCTGGCTGCGCTTCACCGCCTGACGGCACCAGTCGTGATCCACATTTTTCGCCGCCTGCAGCAGCAGCTTGGCGGGATAGTCGCTGCTCATGCTCCACAGCTCCTTGAGCCAGACGCGGTCTTTGCCGCCGTCCAGCGCCAGACGGGCCGTGTACAGCCGCCGCAGCTCCTTGCCCAGCGCCGCCAGAATGGCGATAGGCTCCGTCTGCATCCGCAGCAGGTCGGCCAGAATGGCGGCGGCACGGTCGTAGTTCCGGGCGGTGACGGCGTTGGTCATGTCGAAGATGCGGGCATCCAGCACCGGCTCCGCCACGGCGTCGATATCCGCGACGGTGATGCGCTCATGCCCGGCATAGGCGGCGATCTTCTCGACCTCCGGTATCAGCCCCCGCATCAGGCTGCCGCAGGTGAACAGCAGGTGATCCGCCGCCGTCTGGTCGATGTCGTGGCCGGTGGCGGCAAACCGCCGCTTCAGCCATTTCAGCAGGTCGGAGCGCTCCTGCTGGACGAACTCCACCTCCTGCACATACTCGTTCAGGGCGGCGCACAGCTTCTTCATCTTGCCGTCCCGCTTGTAGGGCACCTGCTCGTACAGGAACACCAGCGTGCAGTAGGGCGGAAAGTCGCCCAGCAGGTCGATGAGCGCCGTGCGCTGGCTCTCGTCCAGCTTGAAGATGTCCATGTCCGTGACGGTGATGAGGGTGTGCTCCGCCATCATGGGCATGGCCTCCGCCGTCTCCGCCAGCTCCTGCACCGTCAGCCCCTTGCCGGTGAGACGGTGGTAGTTGAACTCCTCAAAGCCGCCGGGGATCAGCAGCTCCTTCAGCTGCCGGGCCATGGTCTGGAGCAGGTAGCGCTCCTCGCCGTAGAAAATATAGAGATTGGCCGGTACGCCCGCCTTGATGGCGGCGCGCAGCGCCTCGTAGCCGCCGCTGCGGCCGCGGCTGTCGTTTTTCGCCATGTCAGTTTCCTCCGTTCACGGTGATGCGCACCGTCCCCTGTTCATCTGTGCGCCAGATGTCCGCGCCCGCGTCCGTCAGACGTTGGAGCGTTTCCCCGGCAGGGTGGCCGTAGCTGTTGTCCCCCACGCTGATGACCGCCGTCTCCGGACGGATGGCGCGCAGGAACGTCTCGTCTGAGCTGTACCGGGAGCCGTGGTGGCTCACCACCAGCACCTCCACATCCGGCAGGGCATACGTCTCCGCCAGCTTCCGCTCGGTGCTGCCGGCCATGTCGCCGGTGATGAGGATGTCGAAATCCCCCGCTGTGGCCAGCGCCGTCAGTCCCTGCTCGTTGAGATCGCCCCCCGCCGTTACCGGCGGATAGACCGTCAGGGTCATATCCCCCAGCGTCAGCTGTACCGTATCCGTCACCAGCACCACGTCCGTGCCCTTTTCCGCCGCCAGCTCCTCCAGACGCTGCCGCACGCCGTACTCATCCTCGATGTCCGGCATATACAGTGTGTCCACCGGCAGGCGGGCCAGCAGCTCGTACAGGCCGTTGGTGTGGTCGGCGTGGTAGTGGGTCACCACCACGCACCGCAGGCGGTGCAGGCCCATGCTCTCCAGCCGGTCGGCCGCCGTGCCGCCGGCGTCCACGAAGCTGTTGCTGCTGCCGCAGTCCACCAGCGCCGCCTCCCGGCCCGACCAGAGAGCCACGCTCTCGCCCTGTCCCACGTCCAGCGCCAGCGCGCCCATATCGCCATACCGTCCGGCGCTGCCGCCCAGCCAGACGGACACCGCCAGCAGCAGCGCCGACAGCACCGACGCCAGCGCGTACTTGCGGCGGCTGTCCCTGGTCAGGGCGCAGCCGATGAAAGCGATATAGGTGTAGGCCATCCAGTAGGCCAGATAGCGGTTGTCGAAATACACGGCGTGGAACGGCAGGGCCGTCAGGGTCTTTGCCGTCCACAGGATGTATCTGACCAGTGCGAAGGACAGCCAGCCCAGCGCCCGCCCCAGCGGCAGCCATACGAAGCCCAGCAGGGTCGTGACAAAGGCCGCCATGAAGCTCCAGCCGGCGGCGGGCACCGCCAGCAGGCCGGCCAGCGGGGCCACCACCACGAAAATGTTGAAATACCAGGCGATCAGCGGCGCGGTGAATACCATGGCCCCCAGCGTCGCCGCCAGATTGGCCGCGATGAAGCGGATGACGCCGCCCAGCAGGCGGCTCCCGCCATGATACCAGCCGGTGAACACCCGGTCGAGCCGGGGCGCCAGCAGCACCATACCCAGCGCCGCGGCAAAGCTCAGCTGTAAGCTGACGCTGCCCGCCGCGAAGGGGTTTTCCAGCAGGATGGCGGCCAGTGCCGCCGAAAGGGCGGTCAGGCCGTCGCTGCCCCGACGGAGCAGGGGTGCGGTCAGCAGGAAGATCTGCATGATGCAGGCCCGCGCCACCGATGGCGACAGGCCCACCATCACCATATAGAATAGCAGCGCCGGGATGGTGACGGCGCACAGCGTCCGCCGTCTGTTGGCGGGCACCAGCAGCCCCAGCAGCGTCACAAGGAACGCGCAGTGCAGGCCGGACACGGCGAACAGATGGGCAAGCCCCGTCTCCTGCATGGCCACGGCGTCGCCCTCCGGAAGCTCCGTCCGGTCGCCGGTAAGCTCCGCCGTCAGGAAGCCCCGCACCGACGGGTCGTCCCAGACGGCGGCGATCCGCTGCCGCAGGGCATGGACGGCCCGCAGCGGCAGCCACTGCACACCGCCCCTGCTGCCGTCGTCCACGGCGGTGTCCTCCCTCTGGTACAGCAGAGCGTACACGCCACGGGCGGTGAACTGCGTCAGCTCCGTGCCCCGGATGCTGGCGGCATCCTGCCACCATGCCGTGCCGGACAGCTGCTGGCCCGGCTCCAGCGCCAGTACCTCCCCGCCGCCGTAGTACACAGCCCTGGCGCCGAAGAAGCCGTGAAGGCGCACCGTGACCCTGCCGCCCCGCTCCGTCTCCTCCGGCCACGCGCAGACCGTGGCGGAAAAGTCGTTTTCCGCGCCGCACCGCGCCTGCACCGGCTGCTGCACCGCCGCCTGATAGACGGTGAAATACACCAGCGCCGCCGCCAGCGGCCACAGTATCAGCTGGCTGCGCCGGAGGTGCCGCCACTGCTTCGCCCACAGGCGCAGGCCCAGCGCCGGCAGGCAGACGCCAACCGCCGCCCAGAGGTACCAGCCGCTCCACGGCAGCAGCAGGATAAGGAACAGTCCCGCGGCGAAGGAGAAAGCGGCAGTGGCCAATACGCGCATACGCTCTCCCCTCCCCGCCGGTAAATTCGATCGGTTTATTGTACCAGATACGGCGTCCCGCCGCAAGGGGCAGCGCGAAAGAACGCCGCCCTGCACGGGCGGCGTTCGCGGCGTATGGACTTACCTGACCTTGGCCAGCTTGTCGCTGCACTTCTGCAGGAAGCGGGCGTTGTCGATGACGGCGCGGGTATGGGTGCCCTCGCCGATCAGCCCCTCCTCATCAGAGGCGGTGATCTTGAAGGTGATCATCTTGCCGTTGGCGGAGACGCCCGTCACCTCGGCGGTGGCGGTGATCTTCATGCCCACGGGGGTGGGGGCCAGATGGCTGGACGCGATATCCACGCCCACGGTACCCTTGCCCTCCGGCAGCTCGTTCTGCACGCACCACATGGCGGCGCACTCCATCAGGCCCATCATGTAGGGGGTGCCCAGCACCTCCAGCCCGCCGGAGCCAACGGCCTTGGCGGTCATATCAGCGGTGACGGTCTTTTCCACGGTATGGGTCATGCCTGCTTCGATCATAGCGATACCTCCTATACGCCCAGCTGTGTCCACAGCTTGTCATAGAATTTCAGTGTTTCCTGGGGCAGGTTCACATACAGCTCACAGCGGGCCCGCTCCTCGTCGGGGATGGCCATGATGCTGTAGATGTCCTCATCCAGCGGCTCCTCGTACTCCGCCTCGTAGTAGGCGGGGTAGTCCGCCAGCGCTTCCGCGTTGGGGGAGGCGTACCAGATATAGTCCATGTTGGCCAGATTGGCGTCGGTGGAGGCGATGAAGTTGATCCACTCCTCCGCTTCGTCCTTGTGCTGGCTGGACTTCAGGACGCACATGGCGTCCACGAACCAGTTGCTGCCCTCCTCCGGGATGACGAAGGCCAGATCCTCGTTGTTCTCCAGCATGGTCAGGTAGTCGCCGGCGTAGTACATGGCGATGGCCGCGTTGCCGCCCTCCATCTTGCCGAAGACCTCGTCCATGACGAAGGCCTGATAGACGCCCTTGTCCTTGGCGTCCTTCACCAGCCGGAACGCCTCGGTGAGCTGAGCTTCGTCGGTGGTATTGATGTCATAGCCCAGATAGCACAGGGCCGCCATCAGCGCGTCGCGGGAGTTGTTGATCATCAGCACCTGCCCGGCGTACTTCTCGTCGAACATGGCGCCCCAGCTGGTGATGGGCTCGTCCACCATCGTCGTGTTGTAGATAATACCCACGCTGCCCCATGTGTAGGGTACGGTGTACTTATTCTCCGGGTCGAAGCTCAGGTGGGTAAACTGGGGGTCCATCAGCTGGAAATTGGGGATATTGTCATAGTTCAGCTCCGCCAGCAGATCCTCCTGAATAAGCCGGGCGATCATGTAGTCCGAGGGCACGATGACATCGAAGTCCGCGCCGCCCATCTTGATGAGGGAGTACAGGGCCTCGTTGCTCTCCGCCGTCTGGTAGTTGACGCGGATGCCGGTCTGCTCCTCGAACTCCGTGATGAGGGACTCGTCGATATACTCGCCCCACGAGCAGACGTTCACCACACGCTCGCTGCGGGCCGCCGTACCGGTGACGATCAACGTAGCCAGCAGCACGCAGGCAAGACCGCCGGCGGCGATCTTCTTCCCCAGACCGGGATACTTTTTCGGCGGCTTCACCGGGGCCGGCGCTTCGGCGCGGGCCGGACGGCGGACGTGGTCGTGGCTGTGGTGGTTCTCCCGGATGTTGATGAGAGCCAGCAGCAGGATCACCGTGACGAACAGCAGCGTGGACACAGCGTTGATCTCCGGGCTGACGCGCTTTTTCGTCATGCCGTAGATGGTCATGGCCAGCGTGGAGGACGAGGTGCCCGCCGTGAAGTAGCTGATGATAAAGTCGTCGATGGACATGGTGAAGGCCGTCAGCGCGCCGGACACGATGCCCGGCTTGATCTCCGGGATGATGACCCTCCAGAACGCCTGCATCCATGTGCAGCCCAGATCCTGGGCCGCGTCCACCAGATTGCGGTCCATCTGCCGCAGCTTGGGGCCCACCGCCAGAATGACATAGGGGATGTTGAAGCACACATGGGCGATAAGCAGGGTGCCGAAGCCCATGGTCAGCCGCTCCGGCAGCACCACGGCGGTCTGCCAGCTGTTGACCCAGCCGGCAAAGGCGCCCCAGCCGTTGAAGAACACCACGAACAGCAGGCACAGGCTGACGCCGGTGACGATGTCCGCGTTCATCATCGGGATGTTGTTCACGGCCATCAGCGTTTCACGGGGCTTGCGGCGCATGGCGAAAAAGCCGATGGCGGCAAACGTACCGGCCAGCGTGGCGATGATCGTGGCCAGCAGGGACACCAGCAGCGTGGTATACACGCTGTGCATGATGAGCCGGTTTTGGAACAGCTGCTGATACCAGTGGAGGGAGAAGCCCTTCCACACGCTGGAGCTGTTGCCGGCGTTGAAGGAAAATACGATAAGGATAATGATGGGCGCATAGAGGAAAAGGCCCACCAGCACCATCAGCAGACGGTCGCCGAAGCTGTTGGTCTTTCTACGGGTCATAGCATCACCGCCTGTTCCTCGCCCTCACCGAAGCGATTCATCACCAGCATACACACCACGACCACCAGCATCATCACCAGCGAGATCGCCGCGCCCAGCTGCGGGTTGTACGCGCCGCCCAAAAACTGCCGCTCGATGAGGTCGCCCAGCAGCAGCTCCGTGCCGCCGCCCAGCATCCGGCTGATGGCGAACGTGGACACCGACGGGACAAACACCATGGTGATGCCGGACAGCACGCCCGGCAGCGACAGGGGCAGGATCACCTTGCGGAACACCGTCACCGTGTTGGCGCCCAGATCCCGGGCCGCCTCCAGCAGGGAGTGATCCAGCTTGACGATGACGGAGTAGATGGGCAGGATCATGAAGGGCAGGTAGTTATACACCATGCCCAGCACCACCGCGCCCTGGGTGTTGATAAGGGTAAAATATTCCAGATCGCTGCCGGTCAGGTGATTATACAGCGCCAGAATGCCGATCTTTTGCAGCAGCTGGTTCAAAAGGCCGTGGTTTTCCAGAATGGTCATCCACGAGTACGTCCGCAGCAGGAAGTTCATCCACATGGGTAGCATGATCAGCACCATGGCCGTCCGCTGGAAGGACGCCCCCTCCCGGCTGAGGAGATAGGCCACCGGGTAGCCGATGAGCAGGCAGATGGCCGTGGCGATCAGCGCCAGCTTGAACGACCGGCCGAACACGGCGGCGTACCCGCCCATCTGTACGAAGTTGTCCAGCGTGGCGCCGCCCTCTCCGTTGGAGAAGGCGTAGATGACCATGATGACGATAGGGGCCACCACAAAAATAGCCATCCATACCACATAGGGTACGGCGAAACGGGAGAGCTTAGTCTTCATCCTCGCTCTCCTCCTCTTCCAGCTCCACGCTGGCGTCCGCCAATTCCTCATACTCCTCGGAATAGGAGGAGTAGTCGCCGAACAGTCCGGAGTATTCACTCTTTTTCATAATGTGGAAGCCGTCGGGGTCGATCTTCACGCCGATGCGTGCGCCCACCGGCGAGTGGTCGGTGGTCTGGATGAGCCACTTGAAGCCCCGGAAGTCCACAATGATATCGTACTGCATGCCCTTGAACGTCACGTTGGTGACGGTGCCGACGAGCTGGCCCTGCTCCACGGGAACGATGTCAATATCCTCGGGGCGGATGACCACGTCCACCGGCTCGTTCTCAGCAAAGCCCACGTCCACACAGGGGAACTCCTTGCCGTACATTTTCACGACCTTATCCCGGACCATGACGCCGTTGAGGATGTTGCTCTCGCCGATGAAGTCCGCCACAAAGGCGTTCTTCGGCTCGTTGTAGATATCCTCCGGCGTGCCGATCTGCTGGATGCGGCCCTTGTCCATCACCACCACGGTGTCGGACATGGTCAGCGCCTCCTCCTGGTCGTGGGTCACATATATAAACGTTATGCCCATCTGCTGCTGGATACGCTTCAGCTCGTTCTGCATATCCTTGCGCAGCCGCAGATCCAATGCGCCCAGCGGTTCGTCCAGAAGCAAGACCTTCGGACGGTTCACCAGCGCGCGGGCAATGGCCACACGCTGCTGCTGGCCGCCGGACAGCTGGTCGATGCGGCGGCGGTCGAAGCCCT
>URHT01000037.1 GCA_900547745.1 uncultured Eubacteriales bacterium
ACCTCGTGTGCGACGCCATCAACACCGCCATGCGCGAGCTGTTCCTGCAGATCGTGTACGGCCGCACCCAGTCCGCCTTCTCCGAGGACGGTCTGGCCGTGGGCGCTTCTCTGGAGGATCTGGGCAAGGGTCTGCGCTCTCAGGTGGGCACCATGTTCGCCACCAGGGACAAGGGCCCCCGCTATCTGGAGATGGCCGAGGGCTACTGCAGCCGTCTGGCTCTGAACAAGGACGATGAGATCGTGGGCTACGAGTTCATCAGCCTTGGCAAGATGATGGACTTCATCAAGAAGGGCGACGACGCCAACGAGGCCATGAAGAAGGCCACCGGCCACTATGGCCAGTGGGATAACGCGGCGAAGTATATCGACCCGCGGCAGGAGTAAGAAGGGAGGACGACTATAATGGCTCTGTTTGAAAGTTACGAGAGAAGGATCGACAAGATCAACGGCGTCCTCGCCCAGTACGGCATCGGTTCCGTGGAGGAGTGCCGCGATATCTGCAAGGCGAAGGGCTTCGACCCCTATGAGATCGTCAAGGGCATCCAGCCCATCTGCTTCGAGAACGCCTGCTGGGCTTACACCGTAGGCGCCGCCATCGCCGTCAAGTCCGGCGTCAAGACCGCCGCCGAGGCCGCCAAGATGATCGGCGTAGGGCTTCAGTCCTTCTGCATCGACGGCTCCGTGGCCGAGGATCGCAAGGTGGGGCTGGGCCACGGCAATCTGGGCGCCATGCTGCTGAGCGACGAGTCCAAGTGCTTCGCGTTCCTGGCCGGTCACGAGTCCTTCGCTGCCGCCGAGGGTGCGATCGGTATCGTGAAGAACGCCAACAAGGCCCGCAAGCAGCCGCTGCGCGTGATCCTGAACGGTCTCGGTAAGGACGCTGCCCAGATCATCAGCCGCATCAACGGCTTCACCTATGTGCAGACCCAGTTCGACTACTATACCGGTAAGCTCAACATCGTCCGGGAGATCCGCTACTCCGAGACGGAGCGCGCCGATGTCCGCTGCTACGGCGCGGATGATGTCCGCGAGGGTGTTGCCATCATGCATCACGAGGGCGTGGACGTGTCCATCACCGGCAACTCCACCAACCCCACCCGCTTCCAGCATCCTGTGGCGGGTACCTATAAGAAAGAGTGCATCGAGCAGGGTAAGAAGTACTTCTCCGTGGCCTCCGGCGGCGGTACGGGCCGCACGCTGCATCCCGACAACATGGCAGCCGGCCCCGCCAGCTACGGCATGACCGACACCATGGGCCGCATGCATTCCGATGCGCAGTTCGCCGGCTCCAGCTCCGTCCCCGCCCATGTGGAGATGATGGGCTTCCTGGGCATGGGCAACAACCCCATGGTGGGTGCTACCGTCGCCGTGGCCGTCGCGGTGGAGGAAGCTGTCAAAGCCTGATATACCGTCGTTTACTGGATTTTCGGGGTCGGCGGGCAAAGTGCCCCGGCGCAGTGAAGACCCGGTCGAAAAAATGGCTTTGTCCACATATTACCTGCATTTTTCAAAATGTGGGCAAGGTTAGCAGAAGAAAAGAGAGCATCGCCCTTGCGGCGGTGCTCTCTTTTTGTGTATCAGGATGTGCGGTGCACGGCCTCCGGCTTAGCGGCAGCGGAGGCCGCCTGCAAAGTCAACGATCCAGACGCTCCGACTGGTCGGAATGGGATGAGCCGTTCACAAAGTGCATCTCCGGGTAGATGGAGAAAAGGCGGCCCGTCAGGTGGTCGATCTTCCGGAGAAGAAAGCGGTCTCTTTTGAGCAGTCTGCTCTTGCGCTGGATCTGGTGGCGCAGACAGTCGATCAGATAATAAGCCTCAAGAGCATCGTGCGACGTGAAGTGACGCGGCGAGTCAGACATGATTTCACCCCCTTCCGAGGGGTATGTTAGCACATTTCCGAAAAAGTGGCAAGTACCATACACAAATGCGCAGCCCGCACACAAAGCACCCCCGGCCACCGGCCGGGGGTGCTTTTATGTGCGTATGTACGTCAGCACTTGCCGAAGAAACCGCACAGCAGCTTCAGCAGGGAAGCGCAGTCGAAATTGCAGAACATTGCTGTACCTCCTATGTGTATTTCCCTTGCAAGGACAATATCATTGTAACCAATTTGTAACTCTTTTGCAAATGTAATATCTGCCAGCTATAAGATCAGCAGCAGCCCGATGGCGATCAGCAGCTCCTCATCGGCCTCCTGCCGGAACAGGAAGAACAGTAAAAGCAGCAAAAGGATGTCCCCGGCGTCCAGATCGGACAGATGCAGCTTCTCCAGCAGCCCGTTGAGGATGCCTCGTTCCGGAGACGGCTGCGGCGGTGGAGGCGGGCCGTGGGGTGGCCGCCCGTCAGCCGGTGCGCCCGGCGGTGGGGCTGGCGGCGGGGGAGGTGCAGGCGGACGCTGCGCGTTGGTCGGCGGCAGCGGCGCGTCCTCCGCGCTGACCCGGGTGTAGGCGCCGCCGTCGCCCCGGATATAGCGGTTATACATGACCGTCCCCCCAGTCTGTCAGGAATTTTTTGCCCAGATGGATGAGCCGCGCCAGCCGTGCCGCCCGCTCCACCTTGTCCTGCTTGCTCTCCTTGAGAAAGGGCCGCAGGGCATACAGCAGCTGCATGGTCTGGCTGTTGGAGCGGCTGTACTCCTGCAAGAGAGGCAGGAAGCGGGCCAGCACCTGCGGGTCGAGGCCGCCCAGCGGCGGCGCAGGGGGTGTGACAGGTACGGACGGCGGCGCAGGCGGCTGCTGTGCCTGGGGCGCGGCGTCCGTCCCGCCGCCCATGGTGGCCGACAGCTGCTGGGCCATCTGCATGATCTGGGACATGCTGTTGGGATCTGACAGCAGCGCATTCAGTTTTTCATCCAGCTCGGCCATGCTGCGGCCCTCCTCTCTTTACCGGCGCAGGGAATCCTCCAGCCGCTGCACCAGTGCCGCGCCCTCCGGCGTGGACAGCACCTGCTGCAGCATGGCGGATAGCGCCGATGTGTTCCCAGCGGCGGCCTGCTGGGCGGCGCGTCCAAGAGCGGCGGTGTCGCCGCCGGAGAGCATCCCCAGCAGCGCCCGTCCGTCCGCCGACTGCATGACAGACTTCAGCGCTCTCGGATCGCTTTTCAGCTTCTGCATCATGTCCTGTTCGTTCATGACAGACCTCCTTACCACATTCTTACAGGGTCATTGTATGTGCGCGGGCGCAAAAAAGTGCCTGTCGACCAAGCCGGCAGGCACTTTCGGGATATTCCTCAGTCATAGATGGTGTTCAGATGCTGGTAGATGGCGTGCAGCGCCGCCATATCCCGCTGGCGCAGGCGATAGCGAACGCCGTTTACCACGGCGCGGCCGTCCTCTAAAATAAGGATGGTGGGGGCCGCGGAGTTGTCTGACGGCTGGGCGTGCAGGATATACATGACGCCGGGATCGTGCAGCCCGCCGCTGCCGGACAAGGGCCGGTTGAGCCGTGCGGCGTACAGCCAGTCGCAGACCTCCTGCAGCAGCTCCGGCTCGCGCTCCGCTGTCAGGGTGTAGTCCTGACAGACATACTCCAGCGTCTCGTGGTCAGGCTCGATCCTTTGGAAACGGACGTCGTGGATGTCCGCCGCCGACGCCGGCATGTGCAGAATTACGTCCACTCGGCGGGGATAGAGGAAAAACAGGACGGCCAGCAGCACCAGTGCGGCGGGAATCAGCCAGAAAAGGTATTTGCGCTTGTCGTTCATAGGCGGCTCCTTTCTCTTGTCCAATGCCATTGTACCACAAGCCCGGCGGGAAGTCTATCCGTTTCGACTGTGCATAGAGCGAGAATTATACAGAATATCTTGCATAAAACAGTTGTAAAATCCGGGCCGGTATGGTAGTATATTATACTGCTGAACAGCGGCGCAGTATCCTAGTCAGATCTGCCGTCTTCTGAAGAGGGGCCTAAAAATCCCTTAAAGGGCACAACTGTGAAACCTCTGGTGCTTGCTTCTTACGCCCAGTTTGGGGTGGGTGCTGGAAGGGAGGCACGGCCAGTCACCGTGCCTGCGGCCGTAGGGCGCCCTCCAATGGCATGGAGGACCCGACCCTGCGGTTGTGGAGACCTGCTGTTGTGCACAGGCGTACTCCCTTTGTGGTCAGCGACCTGTGTACGAAGCAGATTGCGAACCTGCATCGCGGTGCTACCCGGCCTTGTGCCGTGAACGCTGTGTGCAGAGTAGCCTGCCTTGCGTGGGCAGGGTGGATGGGAGAGTCAACGCGTCATGTCCCCGGCCAGGGACGCAGCGCTATTTCCCTGAAACCCTGTTTGCAAAAGAGGATAAGAGATGGTTTGACTGCGGTGGAAATCACCTAGGCTGTCCTGACGGGGCGCCGGGGGGATTGCAGTGCGGACTAAGTGGCAGTCGGGTATCACGGCGGGCGACACCGTGACACAGCACCGAAGGGGAAACCGCCTTCATCGGCAACGAGAGGTGTGCTGCGGGGAAATCCAACCCGTACCTAAGCCGCAAGATTTACTCCCGGAGCCGCCCTGTTCAGCATGACTATTAGGATTAAGTGAGGTTCGTCACTTGGCAGACAAGGATAAAAAGAAGAAAAAGAAACAGGGAAGCTGGCCGCTGCGGGTCTTTCTGCTGGCGGTGGCGCTCAGCGCCGTGCTGAGCTTTTTCTCCTCCACCGCGCTGGAGGGGGCCGACTATGCGGTGGCCATCATCGTGCTGGCGGTGTTCATCGGACTGGGCATTATCTTCGACATGGTGGGCGTGGCCGTTACGGCGGCGGATCCCAAGCCGTTCCACTCCATGGCCGCCCATAAGGAAAAGGGCGGACGGGAGGCCATCCGCCTTTTACAGAACGCCAATCAGGTCAGCTCCGTGTGCAACGATGTGGTGGGCGACATCTGCGGCATCGTCTCCGGCTCCACGGCGGCGGTGATCGTGGTGCAGCTTCAACGGGACTTCAGCACCACGTCCATCCTCATCTCCATCGGCGTGACGGCGCTGATCTCCGGCATTACCATCGGCGGCAAGGCACTGGGCAAATCGGTGGCCATTAACGACTGCACCAAGGTGGTGTACCGCGTGGCGCGGATCATGAACGCGCTGCATCTCTATCGCTGAAAAAAGGGGCGTATACACGTTGATCTTGGAAACAATACATTCTCCGGCGGACGTAAAGCGCCTGACCGGAAAACAGACGGAGCTGCTGTGCCGCGAGCTGCGGCAGTTTCTGGTGGAGCAGGTATCCCGCACCGGCGGACATCTGGCCTCTAATCTGGGAGCGGTGGAGCTGACGGTAGCCATCCACCGCGTTTTTGATACGTCCGCAGACCGGCTGGTGTTCGACGTAGGGCACCAGTGCTACGTCCACAAGGCGCTGACCGGCCGTCGGGAGCTGTTTTCCACCCTGCGGCAGTTCGAGGGGCTCTCCGGCTTCCCCAAGCCCTATGAGAGCGTCCACGACGCCTTTGTGGCGGGCCACGCCTCCAACTCCGTTTCCGTGGCACTGGGCATGGCCCGTGCCCGGACGCTGCGGCAGCAGTCCTACAGTGTGCTGGCCCTCATCGGCGATGGCGCGCTGGGCGGCGGCCTGAGCTACGAGGGACTCAACGACGCGGGCGCCTCCGGCGAGCCGCTGATCGTGATCCTCAACGACAACGGCATGTCCATCGGCGCAAATGTGGGCGGCATGTCCCGCCATCTGGCCCGGATGCGGACGAAGCCGGGCTACTACGAATTCAAGAAGAAATACCGGCAGGTGCTGGACGGCAGCAAGGTCGGCCATCGGCTGTACCAGATGAGCCATGATGTGAAAACGGCACTGAAAAAGTCGCTGCTGCCGGTGAGCACCGTGTTCGAGGACATGGGCTTTACCTACATGGGCCCGGTGGACGGCCATGATGTGCAGAGCCTGACGGATATGCTGCGGATGGCAAAGGAGCAGCGCCGCCCGGTACTGCTGCATGTGCACACCGTAAAGGGCCGGGGCTACGCACCTGCCGAGCGGGAGCCGGAGCGCTTTCACGGCGTACCGCCCTTTGACCCGGCTACCGGCAAGTCCGCGTCGCCGTCCCCGTCCTTTTCTTCCGTGTTCGGCGAGGAGCTGACGGCGCTGGCCGCGTCCGACCAGCGCATCTGCGCCATCACGGCGGCCATGACGGACGGCACGGGACTGTCCGGCTTTGCCGCGGCACACCCGGAGCGGTTTTTCGATGTTGGCATCGCGGAGGGCCACGCCGTGGCCATGGCGGCGGGCATGGCCAAGCAGGGCATGCTGCCGGTCTTTGCGGTGTACGACAGCTTCCTCCAGCGGGGCTACGACATGCTGATGCAGGACGTATCGCTGGACAAGCTGCACGTTGTGTTCGCCGTGGATCGCACCGGACTGGTGGGCGCCGACGGCGAGACGCACCACGGCTGCATGGATTATCTGTCCCAGATCCCCGGCATGACGGTGCTGTGCCCTGCCAGCTTTGCGGAGCTGCGGCGCATGCTGCGCACGGCGCTGTACGACTGCACTGGCCCCGTGGCCGTCCGTTATCCCCGGGGCGGCGAGGGCGCTTACCGCGACGACTGCGGCAACGCACCGGTATCGGTGCTGCGGCAGGGGGGAGACGCCTGTATCCTCACCTGCGGTATACTGACGGAACAGGCGCTGGCGGCGGCGGAGCAGCTGGCGCAGACGCATACCGCGGTGCGGGTGGTGAAGCTGAACCGCACCGCGCCGCTGGACATGGACGCGGTGTGCGCCGCGCTGGACGGAGCGAAGCATCTTGTGGTGCTGGAGGATCAGCTGCGGCAGGGCTGCATGGGGCAGCGGCTGGCCGCCGCACTGCTGGAGCGGGGCGCGGCGCCGGAGAAGCTGCGGCTGCTGAACGTGGGTGAGACCCCGCCCGCGCAGGGCAGCGTGACCCAACTGTACCGTGCGCTGGGACTGGACGCCGACGGCGTATCCGCCGCCGTCAGAGAGGTGCTGGCATGAGCAAAAAAATGAGACTGGATGTGCTTCTGGTGGAGCGCGGCCTGCTGGACAGCCGCCAGAAGGCGCAGGCCAATATCATGGCGGGTCTGGTGTTCGTCAACGGCCAACGGGTGGACAAGCCCGGCACGGCGGTGGCGGAGGACGCGCCCGTAGAGGTGCGGGGCCACGCCCTGCCCTATGTCAGCCGGGGTGGCCTGAAGCTGGAAAAGGCTATGAGGACGTTTCCCATCACGCTGGCGGGCAGGACCTGCGCCGATATCGGCGCTTCCACCGGCGGATTTACCGACTGTATGCTGCAAAACGGCGCGGCAAAGGTCTACGCTGTGGACGTGGGCTACGGCCAGCTGGACTGGAAGCTGCGCAGCGACCCGCGTGTGGTGTGTCTGGAGCGCACCAACGCCCGCTATCTGGATCGTCAGCAGATACCCGACGAGTTGGACTTTGCGTCCATCGATGTGTCGTTTATCTCCCTGAAGCTGATCTTCCCGGCGCTGTACGGCCTGCTGCGTCAGGGCGGCGAGATCGCCTGCCTTATCAAGCCACAGTTTGAGGCCGGCCGGGAAAAGGTGGGGAAGAAGGGGGTCGTCCGCGACCCGAAGGTGCATCTGGAGGTGCTGGAAGGCTTCCTGACGCATGCAAAGGAAAATCACTTTACAGTACTTGGCGTTACCTATTCACCGATACGCGGGCCGGAGGGCAATATAGAATATCTGGGCTATTTGCGGAAAAGCGAAGAGCCGGACTGCATTCCGGATCTGACCGCACTGGTGGATGCCTCCCATGAGGAACTGAAAGAGAGAAGGGACAACGAATGAAACGAGTGATCCTCTGCCCGAACCCCTATCGGGACGATGAGCTGACGGTGGCCAAGCACTCCCGTGAGATATTGGAGCATATCGGCTTTGAAACGGTGGTATGCCTGCCCTTCAACCGGGAGGGCTACGGCGACCAGCTGGGCGTGCCGATCCGGCAGTTACAGCAGGAGATCAAGCGGGCTGATCTGCTCATTGCCTTTGGCGGCGACGGCACCATCCTGCATCTGGCCCGCACCGTGGCGCTGCACAGCGTGCCGGTGCTGGGCATCAATCTGGGCAGTCTCGGCTTCATGTCGGAGCTGGAGCCCAACGAGCTGGAGCGGCTCAACGACCTGAAAAACTGGAATTTCTCCGTGGAATCCCGTATGATGCTGGATGTGACGGTGCTGCGGGAGGGCAAGCCGGTGTACAGCAACATCGCTCTCAACGACGCGGTGGTGTCCAAGGGCTCCGTAGCCCGCGTGGTGCGGCTGGATGTGGCCACAGAGGAAGGGCGGCTGACGAAGATCACCGGCGACGGAGGCATCGTTTCCACGCCCACCGGATCCACCGGCTACTCCATGGCCGCCGGCGGGCCCATCGTGGAGCCCACGGCCCGCAACCTGCTGCTGACGCCCATCTGCCCCCACTCCACCCGGGCCAGCAGCTATGTGCTGTCTCCGGATCACACTATCACCATCGAAGCGGCAGATGCCAACCGCAAGTTCGTCTACCTCTCCGTGGACGGCGGCAAGGCGTTCTCCCTGAAAAACGGGGACAAGGTACGGGTGCGGCAGTCCAAATTCACCACAAAGCTGGTGCGGCTCTCCAAAAAGAGCTTTTGCGAGATACTGGATTCAAAAATGGGAATGGAGGCAGCCAAGCATGAAAAATGACCGTCAGACCATTCTGCTTGAGATCATCGAGCAGCAAGCCGTGGAGACGCAGGAACAGCTGCTGCGCCTGCTGGCGGAGCGCGGCGTGAAATGTACGCAGGCTACCGTCTCCCGCGACATCAAGCAGCTCCATCTGGTGAAGGAGCCCACCGGTCATGGGCGCTACCGCTACGCCGTGTCGGTGCAGAAGACGAAGCTGAACTTTGCCGAAAAGCTGCGTACCATCTTCCGTGAGTGTGTGCTGTCGGTGGAAGCGGCCCAGAATCTGGTGGTGCTGAAGACCATCGAGGGTATGGCGCAGGGTGCGGCCTTTGCGCTGGATAATATGGCGGATACGGACATCGTTGGCACGCTGGCGGGTGACGACACCATTCTGCTGGTGTTCCACGACAACGTCCGTGCCGTGGATTTCTGCGAGCAGGTCAGACAGATGCTCCGCTGAGGAGCTGAGGGAGGGCAACGCCATGCTGGAAGTGCTCCATATTGAGAATATCGCCATCATTGAGGAGGCGGACATCCGGTTTGAGCCGGGATTCAACGCCCTGACCGGCGAAACGGGCGCGGGCAAATCCATCGTCATCGATGCCCTCAGCGCCGTGCTGGGCCAGCGCACCAGCCGCGAGCTGATCCGCACCGGCGCGGACAAGGCGTTTGTCAGCGCCGTGTTCTCCGGGATCGACGCCGCCGCGGAGCAGTTGGGCATTGCGCCGGAGGAGGACGGCTCTCTGCTGCTGCAGCGCGAGATCGGCAGCGACGGCAAGAGCACCTGCCGGGTAAACGGCCGTCCCGTGACGGTGGGACAGCTGAAGGCGCTGGGCAGCCGCCTGCTGAACATCCACGGCCAGCATGACGGCCAGCAGCTGCTGGACGAGGAGCAACACCTCGTGTTTCTGGACAGCTTCGGAAATCTGGAAACGCTTATCAGTGCATACACAGAAAAGTATAATACCTTTACAGATATCCAACGCAAAATACAGTCTCTGGAAATGGATGAATCGGAAAAAGCCCGCCGGGTGGACACCCTGACCTACCAGATCAACGAGCTGGAGCGGGCGAAGCTGCGCCCCGGCGAGGAGGAGGAGCTTTCCGCTCGCCGCAACCTGCTGCGCAACGCGGAGAAATTCATCTCCGCCGTCTCCGAAGCCGACTATGCCCTCAACGGCGACGACAGCGGCGATGGGGCGCTTGGACTTCTGCGCCGCGCGCAGGACGCCGTAGGCGCCGTGCGCCATCTGGACGACGACTACGCCCGGCTGTATGAGCGCATGGAGGCGCTGTACAGCGAGGCCTACGACGTGGCGGCCACCATTGAGGACAAGCGGGAGGGCTTCGACTTTTCCCCCAACGAGCTGGACGATGTGGAGAGCCGCATGGATCAGCTGTATCGCCTGAAGAAAAAGTACGGCCCCAGCGTGGAGGACATGCTGGCCTATCTGGAACGCTGCCGCGCCGAGCTGGAGCAGATCGAGTACGCCGGCGACACACTGGCCCGTCTGGAGCAGGCGCGCACCAAGGCGGAGAAGGCGGCCATGACGGCGGCGCGGGCGCTGTCCGACGGGCGGCGTCAGGCGGCGGAGCGCCTTTCCACCCAGATACTGGAGGAGCTGCGTCAGCTGGATATGGGCAAGATCCGCTTCGCCGTGGACATTACGGAGAAGCCTCTCGGCGCCGACGGCATCGATCAGGTGCGCTTCCTCATGTCCGCCAACGTGGGCGAGGAGCTGCGCCCTATCCACAAGATCGCCTCCGGCGGCGAACTGGCCCGTATTATGCTGGCCATGAAGAACGTGCTCAGTGAGCAGGACATGGTGGGCACGCTGGTGTTCGACGAGGTGGATACCGGCGTCAGCGGCCGCGCCGCCCAGAAGGTGGCGGAGAAGATGGCCCGCATCAGCCGCCGCAAGCAGGTGCTGTGCGTCACCCATCTGCCCCAGCTGGCGGCCATGGCCGACACCCATTTCTCCGTGGAGAAGGGGGAGAAGAACGGCCGCACCTACACGGCGGTGCAGCGGCTGGATCGGGAGCAGCGCCGGCAGGAGCTGGCCCGTCTCACCGGCGGCAGCCATGTGTCCCAGACTATGCTGGACGGCGCGGAGGAGCTGCTGGCCGAGGCGGAAAAGTTCCGCGATTCCATATGATGCCGGATATTTTTTCGTTTTGTGAAAATAATAGTTGACAAACGAAAAAAATCTGCTACAATAACCTCAACTTGATACCGTGACAGCGATGAAAGGAAGAAGTAACACGCTTCAGCGCCTGCAAAGAGAGCCTCCGGCTGGTGGAAGGAGGAGAGGGCGGAGCCTGTGAATACATCCCGGAGCAGCCTCCCGAACGCCCGTGCGGGCCAGTAGGGATGTGTCGGGTTCGCCCGTTATAGCGATAGGGTGTGTCAGCACTCGATGAGGCCGTGTTCGTGAGGGCGCGGCGAATATGAGGTGGTACCGCGATCAATATCGCCCTCTGTCGACAGGCAGGGGGCGTTTTTTACGTCCTCTGCACAGGAACCGACAACAAAAACAATGGAAAGGAAACTGGAAAAATGGGAATTTATGAAGAACTGACAGCCCGCGGCCTGATCGCCCAGGTCACGAATGAGGAAGAGATCCGCGAGATGGTCAACAACGGCAAGGCCACGTTCTACATCGGCTTTGACTGCACGGCGGACTCTCTGCATGTCGGCCACTTTATGGCTCTGTGTCTGATGAAGCGCCTGCAGATGGCGGGCAACAAGCCCATCGCCCTCATCGGCGACGGCACCACGCTGATCGGAGACCCCTCCGGCCGTACCGACATGCGCCAGATGCTGACCGAGGAGACCATCAAGCACAACGCGGAGTGCTTCAAGCGCCAGATGGAAAAGTTCATCGACTTCTCCGACGGCAAGGCTCTGATGCTGTACAACTCCGAGTGGCTGAAGCCCCTGAACTATATCGAGATGCTGCGCGAGGTGGGCGCCTGCTTCTCCGTGAACAACATGCTCCGTGCTGAATGCTACAAGCAGCGTATGGAAAAGGGCCTCAGCTTCCTGGAGTTCAACTACATGATCATGCAGAGCTACGACTTCTACTACATGTTCCAGCACTACGGCTGCAATATGCAGTTCGGCGGCAATGACCAGTGGAGCAACATGCTGGGCGGCACCGAGCTGATCCGCAAGAAGCTGGGCAAGGACGCCCACGCCATGACCATCACGCTGCTGCTGAACTCGGAGGGCAAGAAGATGGGCAAGACGGCCAGCGGCGCTGTGTGGCTGGATCCCAACAAGACCAGTCCCTTCGAGTTCTACCAGTACTGGCGCAACGTGGGCGACGCCGATGTGCTCAAGTGCATCCGCATGCTGACATTCCTGCCGCTGGAAGAGATCGACAAGATGGACAAGTGGGAAGGCTCCCAGCTCAACGAGGCCAAGGAGATCTTGGCCTACGAGCTGACAAAGCTGGTACACGGTGAGGAGGAGGCCGAGAAGGCCAAGGCCGCGTCCAAGGCGCTGTTCTCCGGCGACGGCGATGCCGAGCACATGCCCACCACCGAGCTGACCAACGATGATTTCGGCGGTGGTTCCATCGACGTGCTGACATTGCTGGTCAAGTGCGGTCTGGCCGCCTCCAAGGGCGAGGCCCGCCGTCTGGTGCAGCAGGGCGGCGTAACCGTCAACGATGAGAAGGTGTCCGCCATTGAGACGACCTTCGGCTGCGAGCGGTTCACCGGCGACGGCATCGTGATCAAGAAGGGCAAGAAGGTCTTCCACCGGGCTGTTTTGGTGTAACAGCCCCGTTTGATCTCACATATGATGACCATCATATGATCTCCATGCAGAAAGGGCTGCGGCAAGCGCCGCAGCCCTTTCTGTGTTTGTTCTGTCAATGAGCAGAAAGAGGTTGAACGCGGCGCGGTTTTATATTATAATAAGATGTTACTACTACAGAAAACGAGTGATGCACGTATGAAGACCCACGATTTTTATTTTGACCTGCCGCCGGCGCTTATCGCCCAGACGCCCATCCAGCGGCGTGACGCCTCCCGGCTGCTGGTGCTGGATAAGAACACCGGTGCCACGGAGCACCGGCATTTCTTCGACCTGCCGGCGTATCTGCGCCCCGGCGACTGCCTGATCCTCAACAACTCCCGTGTGCTGCCGGCTCGTCTGCTGGGCCACCGCGTACCGGGCGGCGGCGCCTGCGAGATACTGCTGCTCATCGACCGGGGAGATAACGTGTGGGAGTGCCTTGTTCGTCCCGGCAAGAAGCTGCGTACCGGCGCGAAGGTTTCCTTCGGCGATGGGGAGCTGACAGCGGAAATCACGGAGGAGCTGCCAGACGGCAACCGTCTGGTGCGCTTCTTTTACGAGGGCATCTTTCTGGAGGTGCTGGATCGTCTGGGCAAGATGCCGCTGCCGCCCTACATCAAGGAGGAGCTGCAGGATCGTGAGCGCTACCAGACCGTCTACTCCAAGGTGAACGGCTCTGCCGCCGCGCCCACCGCCGGCCTGCACTTCACGCCGGAGCTGCTGGAGCGTATCCGGCAAATGGGTGTAAAGGTCGGATACGTTACACTGCATGTGGGCCTTGGCACCTTCCGCCCCGTGAAGGAGGAGGAGATCACCGACCACGCCATGCACAGCGAGTACTGCGTCATTCCACAGGAGACAGCGGATCTCATCAACGAGACGAAGCAGAGCGGCGGCCGGGTCATCTGTGTGGGCACCACAAGCTGCCGCACGGTGGAGTCGCAGGCGGCGGAGGACGGCACCATGCGGGCCTGCGCCGGCTGGACGGACATTTTCATCTATCCGGGCTACCGTTTCAAGGTCATGGACGCGCTGATCACCAACTTCCACCTGCCGGAGTCCACGCTTATCATGCTGGTTTCGGCGCTGGCGGGCCGGGAGAACGTGCTGGCAGCCTACAAGGAAGCGGTGGAAAAGCGCTACCGTTTCTTCTCATTCGGCGATGCGATGTTTATTGGAGACGTGATGCCCTCCAAGGCCGAAAACGGCG
>URHT01000038.1 GCA_900547745.1 uncultured Eubacteriales bacterium
TGATCCGCGGTGGCCGTGTCAAGGATCTCCCCGGCGTCCGTTACCACATCATCCGCGGTACTCTGGATACCCAGGGCGTCTCCGGCCGTATGCAGGCCCGCTCCAAGTACGGCGCAAAGCGCCCCAAGAGCAAGTAAACCTGCAGCTCTGTGCTTTGCCAAAAGGTTTCTCATTATTTATTATAATGTACCTCTTTGGCAGGCCGTACAACAGCCGGTCAGCGGTTGTTGAGTACCTATGAAATCATATTTTTATGAAGGAGGGAAGCATAGTGCCCAGAAGAGGTAATGTTCCCAAGAGAGAGATCTTGCCCGATCCTATGTACAACTCCGTGCTGGTGACCAAGCTGGTCAACAGCATCATGTTGGACGGTAAAAAGGGCGTCGCTCAGAAGGTCGTTTACGGCGCCTTTGATATCATCAAGGAGAAGACCGAGAAGGATCCTCTGGAAGTGTTCACCCAGGCTATGGAGAATATCATGCCCAGCCTGGAGGTCAAGGCCCGCCGTGTCGGCGGCGCCACCTACCAAGTCCCCATGGAAGTCCGTCCCGCCCGTCGTCAGACCCTGGGTCTGCGCTGGCTGACGGCTTACTCCCGCGCACGCGGTGAGCGCACCATGGCCGAGCGCCTGGCAGGCGAGATCATGGATGCTGCCAACAACACCGGCAGCGCCGTGAAGAAGCGCGAGGATACCCACAAGATGGCCGAATCCAACAAGGCATTCGCCCACTTCCGTTGGTAAGCGCAACTACGATTTAAGAAGGAGAACGGTATGCCGAGAAAGGTTACACTGGAAAATACGAGAAATATCGGCATCATGGCCCACATTGATGCAGGAAAGACCACCACGACAGAGCGCATTCTGTACTACACGGGTGTGAACTACAAGTTGGGCGAGACGCACGAGGGCACCGCGACCATGGACTGGATGGAGCAGGAGCAGGAGCGTGGTATCACCATCACCTCCGCCGCTACCACCTGCTACTGGAAGGGCTCCAAGGATCAGTTCCCCCAGACGCGCATCAACATCATCGACACCCCGGGCCACGTGGACTTTACTGTGGAGGTGGAACGTTCTCTGCGCGTGCTGGACGGTTCCGTCACCGTAATGTGCGCCAAGGGCGGCGTGGAGCCGCAGTCCGAGACGGTGTGGCGTCAGGCCGATCACTACCATGTCCCCCGGATGATCTACGTCAATAAGATGGATATCACCGGCGCGGATTTCTACCACGTGCTGGACATGGTGCATGACCGCCTGAAGGCCAACGCTGTCCCCATCCAGCTTCCCATCGGGAAGGAGGATACCTTCAAGGGTATCATCGACCTGGTGGAGATGGACGCCGATATCTACTACGATCAGCTGGGTAAGGATATGCGCGTCGAGCCGATCCCCGAGGATATGGTCGACATCGCCAACGAGTACCGCGAGAAGCTGCTGGATGCCGTGTCCATGTTCGACGACGAGATCATGGAGCTGTATCTGGAGGGGAAGGAGATCCCCACCAGCAAGATCCGTACCGCTATCCGCAAGGCTACCTGCGCCGTGGAAATGGTGCCTGTGACCTGCGGCTCCAGCTATCGAAACAAGGGCGTGCAGAAGCTGCTGGACGCCATCGTGGACTACATGCCCGCACCTACCGACGTCCCTGCCATCAAGGGCGTCAACCCCAAGACAGACGAGGAAGAGGAGCGCAAGTCTTCTGATGATGAGCCCTTCTCCGCGCTGGCTTTCAAGATCATGACCGACCCCTATGTGGGCCGTCTGAGCTTCTTCCGCGTGTACTCCGGTACACTGACCACGGGCTCCTCCGTCCTCAATGCCACCAAGGGCAAGCGCGAGCGTATGGGCCGCATCCTGCAGATGCACGCCAACCACCGCGAGGACATCGAGACCGTGTACTCCGGCGACATCGCCGCCGTGGTGGGTCTGAAGAACACCACCACCGGCGACACGCTGTGCGATGAGAAGCACCCCATTGTTCTGGAGTCCATGGAGTTCCCCGAGCCTGTGATCCGCGTGGCCATCGAGCCCAAGACCAAGGCCGGTCAGGAGAAGATGGGCGTCGCCCTGGCCAAGCTGGCCGAGGAGGATCCCACCTTCCGCACCTACACGGACGAGGAGACGGGTCAGACCATCATCGCCGGTATGGGCGAGCTGCATCTGGAGATCATCGTGGATCGTCTGCTCCGCGAGTTCAAGGTGGAGGCCAACGTGGGCGCACCCCAGGTGGCCTACAAGGAGACCATCCGCAAGGCCGTGGATCAGGAGACGAAGTATGCCCGCCAGTCCGGCGGTAAGGGCCAGTACGGTCACGTCAAGATCCACGTCGAGCCCAACGAGTCCGGCAAGGGCTATGAGTTCGAGAACAAGGTGGTGGGCGGCGCTATCCCCAAGGAGTATATCCCGGCCATCGACGCCGGTATCCAGGGCGCCATGCTGGCCGGTGTCGTGGCGGGTTATCCCGTCGTGGACGTGAAGGTCACGCTGTACGATGGCTCCTACCACGAGGTGGACTCCTCCGAGATGGCGTTCAAGATCGCCGGCTCCATGGCCTTCAAGGAGGCCATGCGCAAGGCCGATCCCACGCTGCTGGAGCCCATCATGAAGGTCTGCGTCATTGTGCCCGATGAGTATATGGGTGACGTGATCGGCGACCTGAACGCACGGCGCGGCCAGATCCAGGGCTACGAGATGCGCTCCGGCGCCCAGCAGATCGACGCCTTCGTGCCGCTGGCAGAGATGTTCGGCTACGCCACTGACCTGCGCTCCCGTACACAGGGCCGCGGTCAGTACACCATGGAGCCCAGCCACTACATCGAACTGCCCAAGAGCCTGCAGGAAAAGCTCATCAGCAAGCGTACCGGACGGGAAAATTTCTAAAACCGTAATTTACGATTGATTTTCCCACGAAAATACTGTAAAATGGCAGTGCTAGACTGTTACCGCTGCCCAACACATGATACAAAACTGTTAAGGAGGATCATTTCAAATGGCTAAGCAGAAATTTGAAAGAACGAAACCCCATGTCAACATCGGCACCATCGGCCACATCGACCATGGTAAGACCACTCTGACCGCGGCTATCACCAAGTATCTGGCGATGCAGGGCGGCGCTGAGTACACCGATTACTCTTCCATCGATAAGGCTCCCGAGGAGCGCGAGCGTGGTATTACCATCAACACCGCTCACGTCGAGTATGAGACTGCCAAACGTCACTATGCCCACGTCGACTGCCCGGGCCACGCCGACTATATCAAGAACATGATCACCGGTGCTGCCCAGATGGACGGCGCTATCCTGGTCATCGCCGCCTCTGACGGCCCCATGGCTCAGACTCGTGAGCACCTGCTGCTGGCCCGTCAGGTGAACGTGCCCTCCGTGCTGGTCTTCCTGAACAAGTGCGATCAGGTCGACGACGAGGAGCTGCTGGAGCTGGTGGAGATGGAAGTCCGCGAGCTGCTGGACTTCTACGGCTTCCCCGGCGACGAAACCCCCATCATCCGCGGTTCCGCTCTGAACGCTCTGGTTTCCGAGTCCACCGATCCCAACGCTCCCGAGTATGCCTGCATCAAGGAGCTGATGGACGCTGTTGACACCTGGATCCCCACCCCCGACCGCAAGGAGGATATGCCCTTCCTGATGCCCGTCGAGGACGTGTTCACCATCTCCGGCCGTGGTACCGTTGCTACCGGCCGTGTGGAGCGTGGTAAGCTGAATCTGAACGAGAAGGTCGAGATCGTCGGTCTGTCCGATGAGAAGCGCGAGACCACCGTTACCGGTATCGAGATGTTCCACAAGCTGCTGGACTACGCTGAGGCCGGCGACAACATCGGCGCCCTGCTGCGCGGCGTTGCCAAGACCGAGATCGAGCGCGGTCAGGTTCTGTCCAAGCCCGGCTCCATCCATCCCCATACCAAGTTCACCGGCCAGGTGTACGTTCTGACCAAGGATGAGGGCGGCCGTCACACCCCCTTCTTCAACAACTATCGTCCCCAGTTCTACTTCCGTACCACCGACGTGACCGGCGTCATCACTCTGCCCGAGGGCGTTGAGATGTGCATGCCCGGCGATAACGTCGACATGAACGTGGAGCTGATTACCCCCATCGCTATCGAGAACGGTCTGCGTTTCGCTATCCGTGAGGGTGGCCGTACCGTCGGTTCCGGCGTCGTTATCGGCATCGAGGAGTAATTTCCCACCGGGGGTAACGGATCAGATGATCTAAAAAAGGGAGACACGCACAAGCGTGTCTCCCTTTTTATGTGTCGGAGAGCGGCGTTTGGCGGAAGAATGCTCTCCTGCCGGGCGGTTGCCGCATGGGCAGGAGGGCCGCAGATCGTGCGGCCCTCCTGCTGTGTGAGGAGCTTTCCTGCGGCGGCGAATGTGGGCGCGGGAGCGGCGCAGCTGCCTGCGCAGCTACTTCTCCGGGAAGGCCAGCACAGTCTGGAAGCCGTTCTCACCGGTGGCGATGATGTCGCCGCCTACCAGACGGTCGCCGCAGAGGAACAGGTTGGCCTGCACGCCGTCAGGCACCTCCGGGTAGTTGGTGACGGTGTAGGTGAAGCGGCGGACGGTCTGCCCGGCGCAGCCGCCGAAGGGCAGGCCCTGCTTCTCCTGCAGCTTCAGATAGTCGCCCCACTGGGACTTCAGATCCTCCGGCAGCTGGAGATCCAGCGTCTCCACCGGCTCCGGCGATACCTGCCAGCCCAGACCTTCCAGGTAGGCCACGCGCTGGTCGTTGGTGGCAAGATCTACCTCTTCACAGGGGGTGCTGCTGCGGAAGCAGCCGGCCAGCAGCAGGGTCATGCCGGTGACGAGCACCAGCGCGGCGGCGGTCAGCAGGAGCCTGCGGCGTGTAAAGCGCATATGTATGATGTACAAGTTCATCACCTCTCACCAAATTTTATTTGTATTTCGGCGGGGATATGATAAAATCAGGAAAATGACAGAGAGGGGGCGGCGGTATGGAGCGGCTGGACAAGGTACTGGCCGGTACGGGCCGGTGGTCGCGGCGGGAGGTAAAGCTGCTGGTGCGGCAGGGACAGGTACAGGTCAACGGCGCGGCGGCGTCCTCCGCCGAGGAGAAGGTGGAGCCGGGGACGGCGGTCATCCTTGTGGGCGGAGAGCCGGTGCGGCTGCAGAAATTCACCTATGTGATGCTGCACAAGCCGGCGGGGGTGCTGTCCGCCACCGAGGATCGGCGGCAGGCGACGGTGCTGGAGCTGCTGCCGCAGGAGCTGCGGCGGCGGGGACTGTCGCCGGTGGGGCGGCTGGACAAGGACACGGAGGGGCTGATGCTCCTGACGGACGACGGGGAGCTGGCCCACCGGCTGCTGAGCCCGAAATACCATGTGGACAAGCGGTACTACGCCCGTGTGGACGGGCCGCTGGGCCCGGCGGACGCGGCGGCCTTCGCGGCGGGCCTGACGCTGGAGGACGGGCTGGTGTGTCTGCCGGCGGGGCTGGAGCCGCTGGGGCCTGGGGAGTGCATCGTGACCCTGCGGGAGGGGAAGTTCCACCAGGTGAAGCGGATGCTGGCGGCCCGGGGTGCGCCGGTGCTGTACCTGAAGCGGCTGTCTATGGGGCCGCTGGCGCTGGACGGGACGCTGGCGCCCGGCGCGTTCCGGGAACTGACAGCGGAGGAGACGGCGGCGCTGCGGGCTGCGGCGAGATTGTGATTATTTCGACAGAACCACAAAAAACACGACATATTTTTTGTGGAAAACGAGAAAAAATACTTGCAAAATCGTCATAGTGACGATATAATAGGAGCATCGGCTTGGCAGATTGCACAAAATACCTACGCGAGGTTCGCAGGAGGAAGTCGTTATGTCGGGAAGAATTTTTCAGAATGTGGTACTGCAATTCAAGGAGACGACGGATCGCACCATCGGTGTCATCGACGCGGACGGGACGGTGATCGCCTGCAGCGAACTGACGGGGATCGGCAAGAAGTGGACGAAGTATGTGGAGCCTATCGCCGCGGCGGAGGGCGCCTGCATCACGCTGGAGGGCCGGACGTTCAAGGCACTGCCCAGCTGGAGCACCCACTTTGACTACGCGGTATTTGCCAGCGGCGACGACAGCATGAGCCGCACGGTGTGCGCCATGGCTGCGGTGTCCCTCAACGCCGCCAAAAGCTACTACGAGGAGAAGCACGACAAGGGCTCCTTCATCAAAAATATCATTTCGGACAACATCCTGATCAGCGATATCTACATGCGCGCCAAGGAGCTGCATGTGGCGGCGGAGACGGCCCGGGGCGTGTTCGTCATCCGGCCTGTGGACGACCGGCTGGAGACAGTACCCGTGGATGTGATACAGGGGCTGTTCCCCGACCGGCAGAACGACTTCGTCATCAGTGTGGGCGAGCAGGACGTGGCGCTGATCCACCAGATGGACGAAAACGCCGGCGCCAAGGATCTGGAGGCGGTGGCCCAGCGCATCGAGGAGGCCCTGCGGGTGGACGGCGAAAGCTGCGTGTTCGTGGGCATCGGCACGCTGGCCCTGCACCTGCGGGATCTGGCCAAGAGCTACAAGGAGGCACAGATCGCCATTGAGGTGGGCAAGGTCTTTGACACCGAGCGCTACGTCATCAACTATGAGAATCTGGGTATCGGCCGGCTGATCTACCAGCTGCCCACTACCCTGTGCGAGATGTTTCTGCAGGAGGTCTTTAAGAAGAACCCCATTGACGCGCTGGATCAGGAGACGCTGTTCACCATCTACAAGTTCTTTGAGAACAACCTGAACGTGTCGGAGACGGCGCGGAAGCTGTTCGTCCACCGGAACACGCTGGTATACCGGCTGGAGAAGATCAAGAAGCTGACGGGTCTTGACCTGCGGGAGTTCGACGACGCCATCACCTTCAAGGTGGCGCTGATGGTCAAGAAGTACCTGACCAGCCGCGGCATCGACACATAAGAGAATATAAGTTGACATAAACCAGACGGCTGCGGTATGGCAGCCGTCTGGTTTTGTTGGCGCTGCTCCGTCCTCTGTATCCGTGACACGGCGGATGCCGGGGGTTCGCCGCGTCACGCGTCCCTGGGCCAGTCCAGTCCGCGGGGCAGGCCCAGCAGATAGTCGGCGCTGACATGATCGTGCTGGCAGAATTTGACGAGGTAAGCAATAGGCGGCGTATTGTGGCCTGTCTCGTACCGGGCGATCTGCACCTGATGGTAGCCGATGGCGGCCAGCAGCAGGAGACGGTATCCTATACCCACTACAATGTGACGGAGCTGTTCGATGCCCTGAAGAAGAACGCCCTTAGCGCCGAAAAGACCTACAACGGGCAGTATGTGGAGATCGAGGGGTATCTGGGCACCATCGACAGCGGCGGCAAGTACATCTGCGTGGAGGCATCGTCCAACAGCTATGACTACCTGTTCGACAGCGTGCAGTGCTACATCAAGAGTGCGGAGCAGACGGACAGGGTCATGGAGATGAGCGCGGGCGATCCCATCACTGTGCGGGGGAAGATCACCGCAGTCGGCGAGGTGCTGGGCTATTCGCTGGACATCGACAGCATCGACTAAGCAAAAAAGGACGCCGGGAGGCGTCCTTTTTTTGCGAAAATTGGGTTTTCGGGGAACCGGCGGGCAGGGGAAAGCGTCAAAAAACGGGTGGGGCAAATTAAGGAAATATTCATATCTTTCCTGTTGCCATTTTGTAACCATTTATATATAATGGGAACATCATGGGAGCATCGGTCGAAAAAGGCCACAAGATGTTGCATTGGGACGAACAGGAGCAGAGATATGATCCGTTTGATAGACGCTGAAAAGGTATACGACAACGGGACACACGCCCTCAAGGGAGTGTCCTTTACCGTGGACGATGGGGAATTCGCGTTCCTCGTGGGGCCCTCCGGCTCCGGCAAGTCCACCATTATCAAGCTGCTGACCGGCGAGGTGGTGCCCACGGCGGGCCGCGTCATGGTCAACGGCTTCTCCATGAGCCGCATTTCCGAGCGGCAGATCCCCTATATGCGCCGCACCATCGGCGTCATTTTTCAGGATTTCCGCCTGATCGGCAACAAGACCGTGTACGACAATCTTGCGCTGGCCATGCGGGCGGTGGGCGCCTCCCCCCGGGAGCTGCGCAGCCGCATCCCCTATGTGCTGGAGCTGGTGGGACTGGCGGACAAGGAGAACCGCTACCCCGACGAGCTGTCCGGCGGCGAGCAGCAGCGTGTGGCCATCGCCCGGGCGCTGGTGAACAACCCCAGCACCATCGTGGCCGACGAGCCTACCGGCAACCTTGACCCGGGCCGCTCACTGGAGATCATGACCCTGCTGGAGCGCATCAACGCGCTGGGCACCACCGTGATCGTGGTGACCCACGAGCGGGGGCTGGTGAACCATTTCAACAAGCGGATCATCCTGCTCAACGAGGGCCGCGTCATCGGCGATGGTATGGGCAGCTACGAGGTGTAAGGCATGCGGCACGATTTTAAATTTTTTATCAGGGAAGGCGCGGGGAACATGTTCTCCCACGGGTTCATGTCCTTCGCCGCCATCGGCATCACCGTGGCGTGTCTGCTGATTATGGGCACGTTTACACTGGTGGCGTACAACGCCAACGTGAATCTGGCAGACCTGCAGCAGGAGAACGCGGTGCTGGCCTTTGTGGACGACGCGCTGACGGAGCAGGAGGCCAGAGCGCTGCAGACGAAGATCGAAAATGTGAACAACGTGGCGGACTGCACGTTTATGTCCCGGGACGAGGCTAAGGAGAACTACATCGCCAGGTACGACGGCGACGAGCTGTACGGCGACCTGCCGGCGGACGTGTTCCGGCACCGGTACGTCATCCATGTGACAGATCCTGACCGCATCATGGAGACGAAGGAGGCGGTGGAGCAGGTGGCGGGCATTGCCAAGGCCCGGGCCGATCAGGCGGTGGCCGAGGGCTTTACCACCGCACGGAACGTGGCGGGCATCATCAGCATCGCCCTCATCGCCATACTGCTGCTGGTGTCGGTGTTCATCATCAGCAACACCATCAAGCTGACCACCTTCGACCGGCGGGACGAGATCGCCATTATGAAGATGGTGGGCGCCACCAACGGATTCATCCGGTGGCCCTTCGTGTACGAGGGTATGCTGCTGGGCCTGTTCAGCGCCGTTATCGCCTTTGGCCTGCAGTGGCTGCTGTACACCGCCGTGGCGCGGGGCATCGGGACATCCGACACCCTGCAGATCCTGACGGTGGTGCCGTTTGTGAAGATCTGGCAGCCGGTGGCGCTGGTATTTCTGGGCGCCGGCATCCTGGTGGGCGTGGGCGGCAGCCTGACGGCCATTCGGCGGTTCCTGCGGGTATGACGGTATGACAAGGAGAGGAGCGTGACCATGAGGAGAGGAAAACGCCTATTGTGCGGCGCGCTGGCGCTGGTGCTGGGGCTGTCGCTGCTGGCGGCGGCCACCGTGCAGCGGGCCTATGCCACCAAGACGGACGAGGAAAAGAAGTCCGAGGAGCAGGCCCAGCGTCAGGCGGAGATGGACGAGCTGGAGAAAAAGAAGCAGGAGAAAAGGGAGCGCGTCGCGGAGCTGCAGAAGCAGATCGCAGAGGCCAAGGCCAAGAAAGAGGACGTAATGGGCACCAAGACCCTGCTGGATCAGCGGAACCAGCTGCTGATGGAGGAGATCGACGATACCAAGGCGCAGATCGACTTGTATGCCCAGCAGATCACGGAATACGAGGAGATGGAGTCGGAGCAGTACGACCTGTTCTGCCAGCAGGTGCGCAGCGAGGAGGAGAGGGGCAGCCTGTCCTACTGGTCGGTGCTGTTCAAGGCTACCAGCATCGCAGACCTCCTGAACCGGCTGGAGTTCGTCAACGAGGTGGCGGAATACGACCGGAACCTCATCGAGGCCATCCGCCAGACACGGGAGAACATCAAGGCGGAGAAGACCGCCATGGAGGAGCAGGAGCAGCTGTTGGCCCAGCAGCAGGACGCGCTGCAGCAGAAGGTGGACGAGGCGGCGGCGCTGATCGCCGAGTACGCCGCCACCCAGAAGGGCTACGAGGAGCTGGCCGCGGCGGAGGAGAAGGAAGCGAAAGAGATCGAGGCCCAGATCAAGAAGCTGCTGGAGACCTCCGATGTGACACCCAGCCCCGGCGGCTTCATCTGGCCGGTGAGCACCAGTAAGATCATTACATCTCCCATGGGCGGGCGCGTGTCCCCCGGCGGCATCGGCAGTACCAACCACCGTGGCGTGGATATCGGCGGCGTGGGCACTACCAGCGCGGCCATGGCCACCAAGGCGGGCAAGGTCATTCTGGCCCGGACGGTGGTGTACGGCTCCTACGGCGGCAGCGGCTACGGCAACTATGTGGTGGTGGATCACGGCGGCGGCTATACCACGCTGTACGCGCACCTCACCTCCGTCTCCGTCAGCGTGGGACAGATGGTGGGGCAGGGCGATACGGTGGGCATTACCGGCTCTACCGGCAACTCCACCGGCCCGCACCTGCACTACGAGGTGATGATCAACGGCGTGAACCAGAACCCGCTGGACTATCTGCCGGGCTACATTGCACGTTGGTGACACGGACATACCGGAAAACTCTGCATCATACCATGATGCAGAGTTTTTTTGCGTGGAGGGCGGCGTATGTACGGGTATATCCGGCAGGGGCGGCGGACGGCGCTGACAAGGGAGCTCATCGGCGGCGTGGCGTTTCAGGTGCTGACGGTGGGGACAGGCCCGCTGCGGCGGGTGCGTGCCCGCCGCCTGCTGCGGCGTCTGGCGCGGCAGGGCGTGAGCGCGGCGGTGTTTGAGGACGGCGCATGGCGGGAGGCGGCGGCGCGGTACGGCATCCGGCCGGTGCCGGTGGGGCCGCTGCGGCTGGCCAAGCTGGGAGAGCTGCTGGACGCCGTGTGTCCGGTGCTCAGCGGAAAGACCGCGCGGCTGTGCACCGGGGAGGACGGCAGCACGGCGCGGCGGGCGGCGCGGGTGCTGGTGAAGCGGGCCCGGTATGTGGCGGCGGAGCCGCCGGGACAGGCGGCGCTGGAGCAGTGGCTGCTGGCACGGTACGGCGTGGCGGCGGGCTGCGGCGGTCAGACGCCGGCGGTGACGGTGTGGTGCGGTACGGCGGGAGAGGAGCGGGACGGCGCGGCGGTGTATCTGGGGGAGGACTGCACGGCGCGGCAGGAGGTGCGGTACGCGGCGGCGGGGCTGGGGCCGTGGCCGGTGTCGGAGCAGCTGCTGGCGGCGCTGTTTGCGGCGGGCAGATGGGAGCCATCGCAAATTCATGTGGTATCGGTGACTTCCCGCGCTTGACAGGCGGGGGGAAACTCACTATAATGCAACGTGATATATTGTGCGTATTTTGCCTGTTCAGGGGCATCTTACCAATAGAAAGGAATGTGCAGCATGGCGAAAGAATTCAAAATGAGTCAGGCCCGCTATGACGAGCTGAAAAAGGAACTGGATTACAGCAAGACCACCCGTGCCGATGAGGTGGCGGAGCTGATCAAGGAGGCCCGCGGCTTCGGCGACCTCAGCGAGAACAGCGAGTACGATGAGGCGAAAAACGAGCAGGGCAAGCTGTACTCCCGCATCGCAGAGCTGGAGGATATCCTGCTGCACGCGGTGATCGTGGACGAGAGCGAGGATTCCGACAAGATCTCCATCGGCAGCGTTGTTACCGTAACGGAGCTGGGCAGCGGCAAGCAGCTGCCGACATACCGTATCGTGGGTTCCCAGGAGGCGGACGTCATGTCCCGCGCCGTCAGCGAGGATTCCCCCTTCGGCAAGGCGCTGATGGGCCACAAGGCCGGCGAGGAGGTAGTCGTGGAGGCGCCCCGGGGCACGATCCGCTACCGTATCGACAAGATCGAACGCTGAGTGCGGGGCGCATGGCGCCCGGCATTGGCAATATACAAAGGAGGGCTGCAAAATGGCAGACGAAACCAACCGCAACGACACCCAGCAGCAGGATCTCGGCGAGCTGCTGTGCATCCGCCGTGAGAAGCTCAAGGCCCTGCAGGACGAGGGCCGCGACCCTTTCCAGATCACGAAATTCGACGTGACACACCACACGCAGGACATTAAGGACAACTTCGACGCTCTGGAGGGCAGCGAGGTATCCGTGGGCGGCCGCCTGATGAGCAAGCGCGGCATGGGCAAGGTGTCCTTCTGCGACTTGCAGGATAAAACGGGCCGCATCCAAATCTACGCCCGCAAGGATGAGATGGATGAGGACAACTATAACCGCTTCAAGAAATACGACATCGGCGATATCGTGGGCGTCAAGGGCGAGGTGTTCCGCACCCAGCGGGGCGAGATGTCCGTCCGCGCACGGGAGATCACGCTGCTGAGCAAGTCTCTGCGCCCCCTGCCGGAGAAGTTCCACGGCCTGACCGATAAGGAGATCCGTTACCGCCAGCGGTACGTCGATCTCATCATGAACCCGGAGAGCAAGCGGAACTTCGAGATCCGCAGCAGGTTCGTGGCGTATCTGCGCCGCTATCTGGACGATCTGGGCTTTATGGAGGTGGAGACGCCTGTTCTCAGCCCCATTGCCGGCGGCGCCAACGCTCGTCCGTTTATCACGCACCACAACGCGCAGGACATTGATATGTATATGCGCATCGCCACGGAGCTGCACCTGAAGCGGCTGATCGTGGGCGGCATGGAGCGGGTGTACGAGGTGGGCCGCATCTTCCGCAACGAGGGCATGGACACCAAGCACAACCCGGAGTTCACCACCTGCGAGCTGTATCAGGCATTTACCAATCTGGACGGCATGATGGACATTCTGGAGGGTATCCTCTCCGGCGCGGCCAAGGAGATCCTGGGCACCTACCACGTCCAGTGGCTGGGCCACGAGATCGACCTGACCCCAAGCTGGCAGCGCGTGACCATGGCGGACGCCGTGAAGAACGTTACCGGCGCCGACTTCATGGCCTGCATCGGCGATGCCGACAAGGGCGTGGAGCTGGCCAAGAGCGTGGGCGTGGACATGGACGGCGTGGCCCACACATGGGGCAACGCCCTGTACGAGACGTTTGACCAGAAGGTGGAGGAGACGCTGGTGCAGCCCACCTTCATCACCATGTACCCGGTGGAGGTCAGCCCGCTGGCCAAGCGCAGCCCCGAGCAGCCCGCCCTCACCGAGCGGTATGAGATGTTCATCTGCGGCTGCGAGATGGGCAACGCCTTCAGCGAGCTGAACGACCCCATCGACCAGTACGAGCGCTTCAAGGCCCAGGCGGAGAAACGGGCCAACGGCGACGAGGAGGCCGACATGATGGACGAGGACTTCGTCATGGCGCTGGAGTACGGCATGCCGCCTACCGGCGGTCTGGGCTTCGGCATCGACCGGTGCAGCATGATGCTGTGCGGCACGGATTCCATCCGCGATGTCATCCTGTTCCCGACAATGAAGCCGTTGGACTCCGACAAGAAGGCTTCCAAGGAAGTTTCGGCTCCTGCGGAGGCTACTCAGACGGCTCCCGTTGTGGAAGAAAAAATTGATTTTTCTAATGTTCAGATTGAGCCTTTGTTTGCTGATCAGGTCGATTTTGACACCTTCTCTAAGAGCGATTTCCGTGCCGTAAAGGTCAAGGAATGCGAAGCTGTGAAGAAGTCCAAAAAGCTCTTAAAGTTCGTTTTGGACG
>URHT01000039.1 GCA_900547745.1 uncultured Eubacteriales bacterium
AAAGCCGAATGAAGAAACGGAGGGTGTCTGAACATCCTCTGTTTTTCTTATTTTGTGAGCATTTTGGGGCTTCCGCAACGCTTTATAAGTAGGGATAAGATACGGTAGCAAGCACAGCAAGCGAGTACCCGCTTGCGAATTTTTGAATTTTCAGGTCCCTTGCCCGAAAATTCAAAAATGCTTGTTGGGATAGTCCCAAACCCTTATAAAGAACGGAGGCGGCGCATGGCAAACCGAAAGCGGAATATCCAAATGAAATTCTATGTTACGGAGGATGAAAAACGGCTCATAGACGAAAAAATGAGCCAGTTACCCACACGCAGATATGGCGCATATCTCCGCAAGATGGCGATTGACGGGTATATCATCTATACGGACACCGCAGATATCAAGGCGTTCACAAAAGAACTTTCCGCCATCGGTCGGAATGTCAACCAGATTGCCAAACGGATCAACGCCGGAGGTCCTGCGTATCAGGCCGACATGGAAGAGATACGGGAAAGGCTGGACGAGATATGGCAGTTACAAAGACACATCCTATCAAGTCAACGCTGAAAGCGGCCATTGACTATATCTGCAACCCGGAAAAGACGGACGGAAAACTGCTTGTTTCTTCCTATGGCTGCGCCGCCGAAACCGCGGACATTGAATTTGCCTGGACTCGCCGCCACGCCATCGACAAAGGAACAAACCTGGGCCGCCATCTGATCCAAGCCTTTCAGCCTGGGGAGGTCACGCCGGAACAGGCCCATGAGATCGGTATGGAGCTTGCAAAAGAAATTCTGGGCGGCAAGTATGAGTTTGTGCTTACCACCCATATAGACAAAGATCATGTTCATAACCATCTGATTTTCAATGCGGTCAGCTTTGCGGATCACAAGCACTATCATTCCAACAAGCGGAGCTATCACTATATCCGCCGCACCTCAGACCGGCTTTGCAAGGAACACGGTCTGTCCGTCATCATCCCCGGACAGGACAAGGGTAAGAGCTATATTGAACATCAGGCCGCGCAGAATGGCACCAGCTATAAGGGAGTGAAGAATGGCAGTAGCAATCGGCTTTGGCTGGGTGTCCTCTTGCTAAGAATTTGCTAATAGGACCACCCAACGGACACATAAAACTGCGTCAGAATAGGTGTTTTGCACCATAAAGTTCGTTTACTACAAGTCATTCTGCGTAAGGGATGATATTGGAAGTTACATCCGAACCGTGTATCACATGGTAAGCCATACTCCTAAGCGGGATGTAGCGTGTTCGAGTCACGCCGGGGGTGCCACAATCCCTTACGCCACAAGCGTTTGCGGGTTTTGTGCTTGCTAATAAAGGTTGAACGGTTAGCAAGCATTTTGATTGGTCAAGCCCCTTTTCATTAGCAGGATTTTTGCTGATATTAGCAGAATTTTTTGCTTTTGGAGAGGGGCTTTTGCTAATACGATATTTCGACAGGCTGAAATCTTTGCTAATCGGCTCTTCTACGGATGAGCGGTTTTGGATGGACCGGGCGACAGGGTTAGCTTTGCCGCCGCGCTCGTATATCGGAGACTATGAAACACGAAGTCTTTCGGGTCAATATCCGGATCGCTTAAGTCTTCAAGAATATCCCGATGCGTATCCGGAGCTGGGGGCGGAGATCACCGTGGTGGGTACGTTTGAATGGTACGAGGAAGACGGCTGCCGGTACTACCGGCTGGGAAACGCATCGTTTGTAAACTGAGGCAGTGTGGGCTGTATCAACCGGAAATTCCGTGCCGTGCTTCGATTACGATATAAGCAGCAGTCCCCCGGACAACGAAACGTCCGGGGGACTGCTGCTTATCGTTAGATGTCCATTTTCAAGAGGTATGCGGCGTCTGTCGCCCTATCATATACGCATACCGGTCGAGAGGATCGACGCGCTGGCTCACGATGCCTGCAATACCACCACCTGCTTCATGCCCTATATCAACGCCTTCTTCCAGCCCCGCAAGGAGTCCGACCGGCCCAAGGTCGTGCCCGACGGCGCCGTGAACTTCGCCTTCATCGGCCAGTTCGCCGAGACGCCCCGCGACACCATCTTCACCACCGAATATTCCATGCGTACCGGTATGGAGTCGGTCTACACCCTGCTGGATATCGACCGCGGTGTGCCGGAGGTGTGGGGCAGCAAGTACGATGTGCGGGAGCTGCTGCGTGCCTGCTACTATGCCATTGATAAGAAGCCCATCAGCGAGGCGCCTCTGCCCTTCAAGGAGAAGGAAATGCTTAAGATGGTTTTGAAGAAGGTCAAGGGCACGGATATTGAGATCCTGCTGAAGGAAAGCGGGCTCATCCAGTAAATATTCCCATTCAGCGGGCGGCTGCCGATGCACAGGAGGCGTCGGCAGCCGCTTTTAGCCGCAGGCCCGTTGGACGGGTCTGCGGCGTTTTATCCGTTTTCCGGTGACGCCGGCATCACAGGGCGGCGCCCCTTTTCGGGACGAAAAGGCCTGTCATATCGGCGTGCTCCAGCTCCAGCAGCTTCACCTTGCGCCGGATGCCGCCGGCGTACCCGGTCAGGCTGCCGTTTGTGCCGACCACGCGGTGGCAGGGGATCATGAGGGAAATGGGGTTGCGGCCCACCGCGCCGCCCACGGCCTGCGCGGACATCTTTTCCAGCCCTCGCTGCCGTGCCATCCGGGCGGCGATCTCCCCATAGGTCATGGTCTGGCCGTAGGGGATGGTACGCATGATATCGCAGACGGCCTTCCGGAACGGGGTGGCGTCATAGCGAAGCGGCGGCAGAAAGTCCGGCTGGCGGCCGGAGAAGTAGATATCCAGCCACTCTTTCGCCTCCCGCAGGAGGGGCCGCTCCTGCTCCTGTGTCCCGGCGGGCAGGGTACTGCCGCAGTACTTCTGCCCGTTGAACCACAGGCCGATGAGGGCGTCCTCATCGCAGGCGAGGATGATGTCTCCCAGCGGGGACGCGTACCGGGATGTATAGGTCATGGCGGCACCTCAGTCCACGAAGATGTCGGAGACGGCGTACAGCGCGGCCCTTCCGCTCATGCGGATGCGCCCGCCCTCCCGGGTGCAGTACAGCGCACCGCCGCGGGGGCTGGCCTGATAGGCCACCGGCGTGCCGCAGCCCGGCGTATCCGTCCGGTAGGGCACGATGCGGCAGCGGCCGGAGCCGCAGACGGCGGCGGAATTACCGGCAAAGACCTTGTCCGTAAAGGCGTCCGGGACGTACTGTCTCATGTGCATCATTCCTTTCTTCGGCGCTTTTGGTGCGCGGTCTGCGGCTATTGTAGCACGGCGCACAGCGGAACGCAAACCATTTTGACACAGAAAACGGAGAGCTGTATGGCCCTCCGTTTTTCCGCATATCTCAGCCGTTGCTGCCCCAGTTTTCGGCCAGCCAGTTCTCGCCCCACACGGCGGCGGGGTCGTAGCGCTCCTGGCTCCAGACCGGCGCAAACAGCTTGCCGTCCTCGTCGCAGGCCTGCCCGTCCCCGTTGAGCGTATAACCCGCGGGCACGGCGAAATAATTCACGCCGTCATAGTACCAGATGCGTCCGTCCGATTCTTCGCAGGCGGCATTGTCCAGATCGGCATACGCCGCCGCGTCGCCGTTCCGGTAGAACACGCCGGTGCTGCGGCTGTCCAGATCGCGGGGTTCGCCGTTGTCCGGGAACAGCACAAGCGCGTTGCCGTCCAGACTGACGCAGGGATGAAGCACCTCGGCGCCGCCCATGAACACCCCGCGCCCATCGGCCCAGTCGTACAGTGCGCTGCTGCTCATGGTGTCGTTGATGTCACACTCGATGACCCGCATCCGCTGGGTGTCAAAGGCCAACGTATAGCCCAGCGCGTTCTGCCACACGCCGTCCAGCACACTGATGTCCGGCGCCGTCATCTCGCCCTGTGCGGGCTGGAAGTACAGGCCGTTGAGCTGGCCCCACTGGCCGCCCTCCTCGCCGTTGAGGTGGAAGGGCCGGAAGCCGCTGCCCTCCTGAATGAGGTAGTAGTCGTTTTCACCGGACAGATCGCCGAATTCCAGCACCAGATCGCCGTCCTTGTCATGGTACAGGCTGCCCGTCCCCACCCGGCCGTACCAGGTGCGGTAGGTGTAGCTGCCGTTGGGCAGATCCAGCCGCAGCTGGCCGCCGTCATCGCCCTGCCATGTGGAGACATCCGCCTCAAAATCCTCGTCGGACAGGATACTCCCCCCGGAAAAGGAGCTGTTCGAGCCGCCTCCGTCGTCGGGTACGTCGCCGCCGTCATCCGCCGGGGCGCCGCTGCCGCAGGCGCTCAGGCACAGCGCCAGCACCAGTGCCAGCAGCAGCGCCGTGTACTTTCTCCAGCTTTTCATCGTTCTCTCCCTCTCACCGCTCACTGGCCGCGCTGGTAGCAGTCGTACTCGCCGCCCCAGTACAGCACGTCCTCGTCCACCGCCTGCATGTCGTAGGTGACGCCGTCAAAGTCCGTGGAATCGGCGTAGTACACGCCGGCCTCCCCGCCCTCCCGGAGGGTCCCGCCGTCCACTCTGGCGGGGTCGCCGTCGCCGCCGGGACGCTCGTACAGCTCCCAGCTGCCGTCCGCCGCAATGCTCAGGATACTCTCGGCGGCGGGGTCGCCGTCCAGATACCAGTCGCCCGCCAGTGCGGTATAGTCGCCGCCGGAAGGCACGTCGCCGTCCGCGCCGCCGTCATCCGGTGCGCCGCCGTTATCGCCGCAGGCCATCAGGCTCAGCGCCAGTGTCAGCGCCAGCAGCAGCGCCGCCGGTTTGCTTATGGTCTTCATATCCGTTCTCCTTTCTCGTACCGGTACGTTCCGTATAACGGTGCCTGCCGGATGCAGGAAGATCCACCGTACCGCTATTGTACGGTGGATCCGTCCGGATAACTATTAACCTTTGGTTAGTGACGCACCATATCCGCCAGACGCTTCCGCTTGGTGCGGGTGTCGCCCTCGATAAACAGCTTGGCATAGATGCGGTTGACGTACTGCTTGACGCTGCCCTCCGAGAGGTACAGCTTCTCCGCGATCTCCCGGTTGCTCATACGCGCCGCCGCCAGCAGCGCCACCTCCCGCTCCCGGCCGGTCAGCACGGCAAAGGCCTCCGGCTCCGCGCTCTGCTGCCGCAGGGTAAGGCAGCGCTCCTCGCAGGCCGCGCCCAGCCGCGCCGCCTGCCGGGCCGTGTCCGAGCCGTCCTCCGCCAGCAGCTCCCGCAAGTAGCGGTAGTTCTCCGCAAAGGGCACCACGAAGCCGTCTGTCCCGCCATCGGCCAGCGCCCGCGCCAGCAGCTCCCGGGCCTCCCGGACCTTGCCCAGCCGGGCGTAGGCCGCCGCCGTCTGGATGCGGACGTGCAGCGCCACCAGCGCATAGTGCAGGCCGGCGCATGTCTCCAGCAGCGCGGCACTGCGGCCAATGACCTTCGCGTAGGCCCCCTGCGCCAGCCAGACCTGATTTTCGATCATCTCCAGCATGGGCCGTCCCGGCGCCAGCAGGCTCAGGGACGACAGACGGTGCTCCCGGAATACCGGGGGTATCTCCTCCGTCCCGCCGGTCAACGCGCCGTAGTAGGCGGCGGTGGCGTCCAGAATGTTCAGCCACGAGACATTGTGCTGCCGCAGCAGCTCCTGACGCCGCCGGGCCATGGTGCAGCGGGGCGCGTCGCCGGTACACAGCGACAGCCGCCACGCCAGAAAATCGCAGCACAGGGCCATGTTCTCCTGCCCGTTGCCGCTGATTTGGGCGTAGGCGCGCTCCAGTTCGATCTGGGCATCCACGAACCGCCCCTGCAGGAATGCCGCCTCGGCCCGCATGATGCGCTCCGCGCCCTGCCCGTGACCATCGGTGATCTTATAGTAATGGGGCATGCACTCGTCCATCTCCGTCAGCTCCTTGTCCAGCTGCCCCGGCTGGCGGTGGAACATCATCAGCACCGACGGAGAGCCGAACGTCCAGCCTCCGTGGCGGCGGATGCTCACCGCCGGGCGGGACATCCGGGCACTGGCGCTGCGGTGCAGGCGGCTCATCTCCGTGATGTCGTTGTAGCACAGGAAGCTCATAATGAGGTCGCACTCGCCCAGCAGGTCGCCCTTCTCTGCCTCCGGCATGTCCGAATGCTCCTGAATGGATGCCAGCAGCAGCGCCTTCAGCGCCATCATCCGGGGGATGCGCCGCCAGTTGAACATGCTGCGCATCAGCACCAGCAGCGCCAGCGGGTGGGCCTTCAGCGCCTGCTCCGGGCAGCGGTCAAGGCTGGCCAGCACACGCTCCGGCTCCAGCGAGGCCAGCAGGATACCGGCGTCGCGCTCCACCGCCCGCAGCATACCGTCGTAGTCCGCCGCGTCCTGATACGCCGAAAGCGCGTGGAGATACCGCTCATGGGACTCGTACCACCGTCCGTAGCGGCGCAGGCAGGCCGTCTGCGTCTCCGGCGGCAGGGTGCGGAACGTGCGGCGGGCGCACTCCTTCATCATGTGGTGGAAGCGGTACGTCTCGCCGTCCGGCAGGCGCGTCACGAAGGCGTTTTGCTCCGTCAGCGCCGCCAACTGGCGCGCCACGTCCCCGTCTCCCGTGACGGCGCAGGCCATCTCCACGGTGAATTCGTCCGCAAGGCCCATCACCGCCAGAAACTCCCGGCGGCCGGGCGGCAGCGGCTCGATCATGGCGGCGGAGAACATGGTGTAGATGTCCGGGCTGCCGTCAGGCAGGGCGCCGCCCTCCGTCAGGGACTGCAGCCCCAGATACACGGCGGCGAACCAGCCCTCGCTGGTGTGCAGCAGGTGCTCCACCTGCTGATCCGTCAGCTCCGCGCCGCAGCGGTGGGCGTAGACCGACAGCTCCGTGTAGTTCAGGCACAGCTCCTCCCTGCCGATGCGGCAAACCCGTCCGCCCAGCCGGAGAATCTCCTCCGACGGCAGAAAGCGGTCGCGGCCCGCCACGATAAGGTGTACGTTCTCCGGCAGCCGTCCGGCCAGCGTACACAGAAAGCCCGCCACCTGCCGGTCACTGAGCAGGTGAAAGTCGTCGATGAAGATGTAGCAGGGCCGCGCCCCGGCCAGCGCACGGCACAGGCCGTCCGCCAACAGGCTGGCTCCGGCGTCGTCCGCCGGGCGATCGTAGTCCCGCAGGGCCGGGACCCCCGCGTGGTCGAAGGCCTCCTGCACGCTGCGCCAGAAAATGGCCAGATTGTCGGAGTAGACGCTGATGCGGATCACCGCCGCGTCCTCCGTCTCGGTGCGCTGGGCCAGATACCAGTTCACCGCCGTGGTCTTGCCGTAGCCCATGGGAGCCACCACAGTGGTCAGCCGGCTGTGGGCGATGGGCCGCAGCTTCTCCTGCAGCCGCTCAGATATGTAGATGGTATTCAGCCGTTTCTGTCTGGGCACGCTGCGTCCTCCCCTCGTATGGTCCGCCGTCAGCCGATGTCGTCCAGCGTCAGCACATGCGGATAGGCCCCCGCACCGGCAATGGAGCCGATGTACAGCACCGCATGGAGCCGTCCCGCCCTGTCAACGTAGACAGGCACGTCCATGTTGATGTTCTCGTCGGACAGCGTCCACGCCCGGCGCTCCGCCAGTACATCGGCAAAATCGTCGCCCAGCTGCTCATAGCCGGTATCGAACCGCTCCGCCGCCGTCTGGCGCACCGCGTCCAGAAACGCCGTCTCGTCCACGTGCAGGGCCGTCAGCAGGTCCGCCGTGGTGAGGCGCTGGCCGCTGGCTGTATCGTACAGGTACACGTCATAGCTGTTCATGTCGGCATCCCAGCCGCAGGAGATCACCAGCGACAGAATGTCGCCGTACTGGTACGTCTCCCACGCGATGTACAGGCAGGTCATACTGAAGCCGCCGGACATGCACTCCTGTATATCCCGGATGATGGGGGTGTATTCCTCGTCGATGGCGCGGTTGATGTCCGCCGCGCCCTCCGTGTCCGCCAGCAGCTGGGGCACCCGGTAGGTGTAGCGGCCGGTATTGCCCACGCCGTCGGTATAGCTGAAGTCCTCGCTGTACAGCTCTTTGATCTGCGGGGCATCGTGGGACGCGCCGGGGGTGAAGTCGTACACGCTGCCCTTGCCGGCGATGATGCTCACCGCGCCGTCCATCAGGCTCAGGGCAGGCTGGTACACCGTCTCGCCGCCTTCGCCGGACACCGTGACCTCCATGTTGGGCATGATGTCGCTGACATTGCCCCGCAGGCACACCGGCGTGCCGTCCGCGCTCTCGTACAGCACCTCGCCCACGGGAGACGTCTCATTCAGCGGGTCATAGGCCCGCACCGTCAGGCAGGCGCTTTCGTCCGCCGGTACGATGCAGTACACCTCATTGCCGGGCTGAGACACCGTCTGCTCCGCCGTCAGCGCCGTCAGGAACGGGAACGTCTGCGTCCAGCCGCTGTCCGCCAGCCACGCCGCCATATCGCCGTCCGTATCCTTCATTACGCCCAGAAAGGCCACGCCCAGCTGGCTGCCGCTGTCCGCGATCTCCTGCCGCAGCAGCGTCAGCGGATCCTCCTCCGCCGGGCGGGGCGTCTGCCCGCAGGCGGCAAGGGCGCCCAGCAGCACCAGCGCCAGCAGCATCGTCAAAGCTCGTTTCATAAAGTTCCTCCCCTGCGGGACGCGCCCGCATCCACGACCCTGACGGGCCGGCCATCGGTTTCTTTCTATTTGATTATATACCAGCAGACCCGGAAAAAGCAATCCCCGTCCGGCGGCGGACAGGCTCTTAATAAAACCTTAATCCGCCGGTTTCTTGTTTCTTAAGGGCTTTTTCTCTACCATGGAGCACACAGAGAAAGAAAGGAAGTGTTCTGTATGGAAACAGCCCTGCGCACAGTGAACGCGCTGATCTCCGCACTGTTTTTTATCTGCTACGCCTATCAGTTCCTATATATCCCGCTGGTACTGGCAAAAAAGCGGCGCCCCCTCCCCTGCCCGCCGTCCTCCCACCGCTACGCCGTGCTCATCGCGGCGCGGAACGAGTCCGCTGTCATCGGCGGGCTGCTGGACAGCCTCCGGCAGCAGACGTATGACCCCGCTCTGCTCACCGTCTTTGTGGCGGCGGACAACTGCACCGACGACACCGCCGCCATCGCACGGCGGCACGGCGCGGTGGTGTACGAGCGGTTCAACCACATCAATGTGGGCAAGGGCTATGCGCTGGATTTTCTGACCCAGCACATCGAGGCCGACTACCCCGGCGGCTTCGACGGCTACTTCGTATTCGACGCTGACAATATCCTGGCCCCGGACTACATTGAGAAGATGAACGCCGTGTTCTCCAACGGATACGAGATCGTCACCAGCTACCGCAACAGCAAGAACTACGCCGACAACTGGATCAGCGCCGGTTACGGCCTGTGGTTCCTGCGGGAGAGCCGCTATCTCAACGGTGCGCGGATGCGGCTGGGCACCAGCGCCGCCGTGGGCGGAACGGGGTTCCTGTTCTCCCAGCGTATTCTGGAAAAGACCGGCGGCTGGCGGTTCTACCTGCTGACGGAGGATATCGAGTTCTCCGTCCACCACATCACCGATGGCGAGGTCATCGCCATCTGCGAGGACGCGGTGCTCTACGACGAGCAGCCCACCGGCTTCCGCCAGTCCTGCCGCCAGCGGCTGCGCTGGGCCAAGGGCTATGTGCAGGTGTTCCAGCGGTACGGCGGCAAGCTCCTCAAGGGCGCGGCCAAGGGCAGCTGGAGCTGCTTCGACATGGCCATGGCCATCATGCCCGCCTTCGTGCTGACGTGCATCAGCATCCTTGCCAACGTGACGCTGGCGGGTATCGGCCTTGCCGAGGGCGCGGGACTGTGGTTCGCCATGCGCTCCCTGCTGGAGTGTCTGGGCAGCATCTACCTGACGCTGCTGGTCATCGGGGCCGTCACCACCGTTACGGAGTGGAGACAGATCCACGCGCCGGCGTGGCAGAAGGTGATGTACACGTTCAGCTTCCCCCTGTTCATGTTCACCTACATCCCCATCTCCTTCGCCGCCCTGTTCATGAAGGTGGAGTGGAAGCCCATCCGCCACGGCGCGGCGGCCCGGATACCGGCCCAGTCCGTAAACTTAATGAAAAACTAATACTTCCCCTATTGTGCCGCGCCCCGTTTTCCCGTATGATAAGCGGAGAAGGAAAAGGAGGCGCGGCACATGTATACCATTCTGGTCTGCGATGATGAGCGGGATATCGTTTCGGCGCTGGAGATCTATCTGACGGCGGAGGGCTACCGCGTCCTGAAGGCGTATAACGGCAAGGAGGCGCTGGCCATTGCCGGGCGGGAGGACGTGCATCTCATCCTCATGGATATCATGATGCCGGTGATGGACGGCCTGACCGCCATGGCCCAGCTGCGGCAGACCAGCAACGTGCCAGTGATCCTGCTGACGGCCAAGAGTGAGGACACCGACAAGGTGCTGGGGCTGAACGTAGGCGCGGACGACTACATCACCAAGCCCTTTAACCCGGTGGAGCTGCTGGCGCGGGTGCGCTCCCAGCTGCGGCGCTATCTCCAGCTGGGCGGCGGCGCGGTGCAGCCGTCCACGCTGGTCATCGGCGGTATCCGTCTGGACGACAACGCCAAGGCGGTCACGGTGGACGGCGAGACGGCGGCGCTGACCCCCAAGGAATACGACATCCTGCGCTTCCTCATGCAGAACGCAGGTACCGTGTTCTCCCCCAGTGAGATCTACCGCCGGGTGTGGGACGACGTGCCCCTCAACGCCGCCGGAGCCATCGCCGTCCATATCCGGCACCTGCGGGAAAAGATCGAGATCAATCCATCCGAGCCCCGGTATATCAAGGTGGTCTGGGGCAAGGGCTACAAGATGGAGGGCGGTATCACGTGAAAAAATGGGTGAACAGAACGTGGGCCAAGGCCGCCGCCTTCGCCCTGACGCTGGTGTTCGCCGCGCTGACCGCGCTGGGCGCCCTCGGCATCGCCGTGCTGGTCAGCCAGGGCGTGTTTCTGGACGGCGGCGACGCGCTGTCGGCGGCGCTCTACGACGAGCAGTGCCACAGCGCCATCTCGCAGGCGGACACCTTCCTGCGCGGCGTGCTGACAGACGCGGGGCTGCTGAACGAAAGCTACGACGCGGCAGGACAGCCGGACGGGGGCACCTACTTCGAGGGCTATTACTTAGACGATGCAGTCATCCCCCACCTGTTCGCCCAGCACTTCCCCCGGGAGAGCTTTCCCTGCCGTCTGGCGGTGATCGACACAAACAGCGGCGAGGTCGTCTTCGACAACTTCTCGGTGAACAGCGGTGAGACGATCCTCCGCTCGCTGGAGGAGACGTTTGTCTACGGACTGACCACCGATGCCACGCTGTACCTCACCATCTCCGCCTATCTGCTGGAGCCTATGGCTCCCTCCAGCTACGCCGCGCTGATGGCTGCATGGCTGCTGGAGCACACCGGGCTGGCAGTGTTCCTGACGGCGCTGTTCGGTCTGCTGGCGCTGTTCTGCTTCTGCTTCTCCATGGCCTCCGCCGGGCACTGGCCGGGCCGGGAGGGCATCCACCTGACGTGGCTGGACAAGATCCCCGCCGACCTGTGGGCGGCGGTGCTGGTCTGTGCATTTTCCGCGGGCTGGGACGCCTTCTACATGGAGTGGGGGCGTATCTGGTTCTGCGTGGCAATGATCCCGTTCGTCCTGCTGTTTCTGTGCGTCTTTGCCGCCCAGTGCAAGGCGGGCACCATTATCCGGGGCACCGTCATCGCCCGGGTGCTGCGGCTTTTATGGCGCATCCTGCGAGGGCTGAGGGTCTGGCTGTGGCACATCGGCAGGGGCCTCCCGCTGGTGTGGAAAACGGCGCTGGTGGGGCTGGTCATCGCCGGGGGGGAGTTCCTGCTCTATGTCAACGACTTCTACCTCGTGCGGTACAATATCTTCTTGGCGCTGAAGATCGTGGAGCTGCTGACCCTTCTGGCGGTGGCGCTGAACCTGCGGACGCTGGAGAAGAACGGGCAGCGGCTGGCGGAGGGCGATCTGACCACACCGGTGGACACCCGCCGCCTGTTCGGCGCGTTCCGGCGGTACGGACAGGCCATGAACCGCCTGCAGAGCGGTATGGAAAGCGCCGTGCAGGAGCAGATGCGCGCCGAGCGGATGAAGACCGAGCTCATCACCAACGTGTCCCACGACATCAAGACGCCGCTGACATCCATCGTCAACTACGTCGATCTGCTGAAGAAGGAGGACATCCCCTCCCCCATCGCCCGGGAGTATATCGCGGTGCTGGACAGGCAGAGCAAGCGACTGAAGAAGCTGACGGAGGATCTGGTGGAGGCGTCCAAGGCGTCCTCCGGCGCGCTGCCGGTGGATCTGCAGCCCACAGACGTGAACGTGCTGTTCAGTCAGATCGTGGGCGAGTATCAGGATCGGCTGGCGGACTGCCATCTGACGCTGGTGGCCCAGCCGCCGGAGGGGCAGCCCGTGGTGGCCGCCGACAGCAAGCTGCTCAGCCGCGTCATGGACAATCTGGTGTCCAATATCTGCAAGTACGCCATGCCGGAAACGCGGGTCTATGTGTCCGGCACCGTGGCGGACGGCCAGATGACACTGAGCTTCAAGAACGTGTCCCGGGCGGAGCTGAACATCTCCCCCGACGAGCTGATGGAGCGCTTTGTGCGCGGGGACGCCTCCCGCCACACGGAGGGCAGCGGGCTGGGGCTGTCCATCGCCCAGAGTCTGGTGCAGCTGATGGGCGGCACGTTCCGCCTGTCCATCGACGCAGACCTGTTCCGGGCGGATGTGACGCTGCCGCTGGTGCAGCAGAGCTGACACCCCGCGCCGGGCAGATCTCTTAAAAATGTGGGAGGCGGGCAGAAAATCTGCCCGCCTCCTGTTGCTTTTTTAGTTGCGGCATGGTAGGATAGCAGGGTATTACTCTGATAGTCTCATGAGATTTGACTGCATGCAGAGAAAACCATGATTTCCCCCTCTGCTGTGGTATCATGGCAGAAAAGTGAATATCCGGGTGTGGCTCAACTGGTAGGGCGCGACATTTGGGAGTGCCGTGGCGGTATCCGGGATAGGGTGAGGCGAAACGCCGCAAAGCCTTGTAACACCTGCGTTTGCGGGACTTTCCACGATTGCCGAAAGCGGTATAAAATCGGCTTTGACCACATAAATGACCACAGACAGAAAAAACTTTATTTTTACCGTTCGCCGTGGTATCATGGCAGAAAAGTGAATATCCGGGTATAGCGAAGTTGGTATCGCGCCTGGTTTGGGACCAGGAGACCGTGCGTTCGAGCCGCACTACTCGGACCAAAATCCCTCTGAAATCGTTGATTTCAGAGGGATTTTTCTTATTCTTTGTCTATTGCGACGCAAACGGTTGAGATATGTTATTTCAGTCTTAAGTGAACCATTGATTTTTGACCTAAAATTGGTATAATAAAATTAGTTATATTATTCAAGCATACATACATTTTAGGGAGATTACTATATGGGTACGTATAAAGAAGTTGACGGGCTTCGATACACTATGGAGCAGCTGCAAAATAGTGGAGAGAAAGATCAATTCCCTAAAGCTGATGTTTGCCGACTTGGACGAAGAGATGCGAGCAGCAAATAAAACTA
>URHT01000040.1 GCA_900547745.1 uncultured Eubacteriales bacterium
AAAAGCGCCGGAAAGACGCGCTGTCAGGCGTGTTTGCCCTTGTTAACTGATGGTATCAAGAGTAAGGAGAACACTATGGCGAAGAAAAGAGGCCGCAGGGAGGCCCCGCCCGCTGTGGGAGCGCCGCAGGAGCTGCGGCATCCGTGGCTGGTGCCGGTGCTGGCGGTTTTTTACTTTTTCATCACATGCCTGATGCTCCACGGCAGCAACAAGGGCATCACGCTGGTGGTGCTGCTGGCGGCCATCGTGTGCGCGGTCATACGGGGCCGGACGCTGGCGCAGCGCATGACGTGGCCGGCGCTGCTGCTGGGGCTGTATGTCCTGCTGGACGGCATCTCCACGCTGTACGCGCCCTCCGGCAAGTTCGCGCTGTATGAGTTCCTGAAGGTGGCGGCGGCGTCCGGCATGGCGCTGCTGCTGACGGCGCTGGAGCCGGAGCGGGAGCACCGCACCGGACGGTGTGCCGCCGTGGTGCTGGAGGTAACGGGCGCGCTGGCGGCGCTGTTCAGCATCGACACCGTGTCCACCCGCGTGCTGTATAACCTGCTGGCCACCCTGACCTCGGAGCTGGGCGCGCCGATGATCCTCAGCTCGGTGCTGCAGGAGCAGCGGCTCAAGACCATCTTTGAAAATCCCAACGTATTCGCGGGCTGCGCTGGCGTGGCCATCTTGCTGTCGCTGGGTCTGGCGGTGACGGCGGAGAAGCGGACGGAGCGCTGCCTGCACCTGTCGTGCCTGCTGCTGAGCAGCACCGTGTTCCTGCTGGCGGTGAGCCGCGGTGCGATGGCGGCCATCGCGGCGGCATTCCTGCTGCTCCTGCTGCTGGAGCGGGGGGAGCGCCGCGCCGTCTCCTTCGTGCTGATGGCGGAGACGCTGCTGCTGACGGCAGCGGCCAGTCTGGCGGTCTTGCCGGCCTACGCCGCCGCCGGGCGGAAGGCGCAGATGCTGCCGCTGCTGGCGGTGCTGGCCGCCGCTGCGGCGCTGTGCGTACTGGACATCTTTGTGGGACGCCCGCTGGCGCAGCGCATGGCGCGGCGGATGAAGACCGTGAATATCGTGCTGCTGGCGGTGCTGGCCGCCGCCATAGCGGCCATGGTGCTGGCGGTGAGCTGGACAGGCGCCATCCATATGAGCGCCGGAGAGCAGATCACACGCGGCGCGTATCTGGACGCGGGGGAGTACACCCTGCATGTGGAGGCCAGCGGCCCCGTGACGGTGCGGGTGCAGACCCAGACCCGTGAGGACGCGGTGATGAACCGCAAGATCACGGTGTACAAGGGCGAGGCGGACGGCGCGGTGTTCACCGCCCCGGAGGGCAACCAGTCCGTGACGTTCCTCATCAGTGCCGATGAGACGGTGGACATCACCGCTATCCGCTACGAGGGCGCGGTGTCCGGCGAACTGAAATTGAAGTACAGGCTGCTGCCGGAGGCCATTGCCGGGCGCATCCAGACCCTGCGGGCCGAGGGCAACGTAGCGCAGCGGTTCGTGTATGTCAGTGACGCCATGAAGCTATTCAAGCGCAGTCCCATCGTCGGACTGGGCATGGGCGCTTTTGAAAACGGCATCTACAACGTGCAGACCTATCACTACGAGACGAAGTACGTCCATAACCACTATATCCAGACCATGGTGGAGACGGGCCTGATCGGCCTTGCCCTGTGGCTGGGCCTGCTGGCGGCCAACGCCGTGGGCCTGTTCCGCCTGTGGCGCGGGGACAGGGAGGAGCAGCTGACCATGGCCCCGGCGCTGTGCGCGCTGCTGCTGTTCCTGATGATCCACGCCGCCGTGGAGGTCATCTTCTCCAGCGGCTATTTCCTGCCCTTCGGCTTCGGCGCACTGGCCGTCATAAACCTGAGCTGCGGCCGGCTGGTGCCCCTGCGCTTCGCGGGGAAGCGGACCCGCCGCTGGATAGTGCGGGCGGAGGCGCTGGGTCTGGCGGTGTTCAGCGTACTGCTGCTCCTGAACCTGCTGGCGGCGCGTCTGAGCCGTCAGGGCAGCTACAGCGCCATGGCGCGGGCAGCGGACATGGATCCCTACGAGTGGGCGGATCACAAGCTGACCTATGTGTACAACGCCTCGGCGGCGGGTGAGCTGTCCGGCGACATGCGGGAGACGGTGGAGCGCTACATGGCCGATCTGGAGAAGCTGAACTCCAACTCCGTGCCCAAGTATCTGGCGGAGTCGTATTTCAATCTGGGGAATGTGGAAAAGGGCTTCGCCATGCTGGAGAAGTTCGTGGACTACACGCCCTCCAACCCCGGCACATGGGACGCCAGCTTCCGTCTGGTCATGCAGTACAACGACAACAGTGACGCCTTCCTGCAGGGGACGGCCCGCCTGCGGGAGAAGCTGGAAGGCTGGAACCGGGATAATCTGGGCACCATCAGCCTGAGCAGCGACGTGTCGGATTACCTCGACAGCATGCTGGGCCAGTCCGCGGCGTCATAACAGCAGAAGAGGAGGAACGCCTATGCCGTCCGTTCTTATCACGGCGTCCACATTTTCCCATATCGTCAATTTCCACCTGCCCTACCTCCGGCGCTTCCGTGAGCTGGGCTGGCAGGTGGATGTAGCCTGCGGCGGCGCCATGCGGGACATCCCCTTTGCCGATGTGACCGCCGCGCTGCCGCTGGAGAAGAAGATGTCCTCCCCGGCCAACCTCCGGGCGGCAAAGCTGCTGCGGGGGATGATGGAGCGGGAGCACTACGATCTGGTCATCACCCACACGTCGCTGGCATCGTTCTTCACCCGCTGGGCGGCGCGTGGCATGAAAAACCGCCCGCCCATCGTCAATGTGATGCACGGCTACCTGTTTACCGACGAGACGCCGGCGGTCAAAAAGCTGCTGCTGACGCGGGCGGAGCTGCTGACAGCGCCCCAGACCGACCTGCTGCTGACCATGAACGCATGGGATACCCGGTGGGCCGCGGCGCACCACGCGGCGGCCCGGGTGGAGGAGATACCCGGCATGGGCGTGGATCTCAGCCGCTTCCGTGCGGCGGGGGAGACGCGGCAGGCCATGCGGGACAGACTGGGCCTGACGGAGGGGGATATCGCCCTGCTCTACCCGGCGGAGTTTTCCGGCCGGAAGGATCAGGCCATGCTGCTGCGGGCCATGAAGCGCCTGCCGCCGCACATCAAGCTGCTGCTGCCGGGCAGCGGCGAGCTGCTGGACGCCTGCCGTGGACTGGCCGCCCAGCTGGGCGTGGCGGATCGTGTGCAGTTCCCGGGGCAGGTACACGATATCCCGGCGTGGCTGGGTGCGGCGGATATCGCCGTGTCCACCAGCCGGTCGGAGGGACTGCCCTTCAACATCATGGAGGCCATGGCCTGCGGCCTGCCGGCGGCAGCCAGCGCCGTAAAGGGCCATACCGACCTGATCGGGCCGGAAAACGGTCTGCTGTTCCCCCGTGGGGACGAGGCGGCCCTCGCCGCCGCGGTGCGGACGCTGGCGGAGGACGCCGGGCTGCGTGCGCGGCTGGGACAGGCCGGCCGGGAGAAGATGCAGCGGTACGCGCTGGATACGGTGCTGCCGCAGGTGATGGAACGATACCTGTCCGTGACGGGTGATAAAGGAAAACGGATATGATACGGGAAAACCAACGTCTGCTCAATCAATTCAATGTGCTCACCGACGCGGTGGCGGTCTTTCTGGCCATGCTGGTGTCCTACTGGCTGCGCTTCGAGCTGTTCCACGGCGTGAAGGGCATGCCCTTCAACTACTACGTCTGGCTGGGCGTGGTGGCGGCGGCGCTGACGCTGCTGGTCTTTGCCGTGGCGGGACTGTACGAATCCTTCCGGGCCGTGCGGTTCCATGTGGAGGCGGGCCGGGTGGCGGTGCTGGAGCTGCTGGTGGCGCTGATCGTCATGGCGGCCATGTTCGTGCTGCGGCTGGGCGAAACGTCCCGTTGGTCGGTGGCGTTCTTCTACGCGGTGGCCACGCTCCTGCTGGTGGGCAAGCGGGGCGCGCTGCGGATGATCCTGCGGCGCTACCGCGCCATGGGCTATAACCAGAAGCGGGTGCTGCTGGTGGGTCACGGCGAAAGCGCCGAGACGTATCTGGAACGGGTCACGTCGGATAAGCGCCTGGGCTATCAGGTGGTGGGCTATGTGGCGGATCAGAGCGGCTGGGACGCCCTGCCCTACTGCGGCACTTACGCCCAGCTGGAGGAGGTCTTTCAGCGGGAGCAGCCGGACGAGGTGGTGGTGGCCCTGCCCACGGAGGAGGGCCAGTGGATCGGCAAGATCATCAATGCCTGCGAAAAGGACGGCACGAAGCTGTCCGTGGTGCCGTCCTATGTGAAGTATATGCCCTCCAACCCCCAATTCGACAGTGTGGACGGCCTGCCGCTGATCAACCTGCGGCGCATCCCGCTGGACAATCTGGGCAATGCCTTTTTCAAACGGGCGGTGGATGTCGTCTGCTCGCTGCTGCTGATCGTGCTGACCTCGCCGCTGATGCTCATCGCGGCCATCGGCGTGAAGTTGTCCTCTCCCGGGCCTATCATTTTCAAGCAGGAGCGGGTGGGCAAGGACAAAAAGCCGTTCTACATGTACAAGTTCCGCTCCATGAAGGTGAACAGCAGCCAGAACACCGGCTGGAGCAAAAATGTGGACGACCGCAAGACGTGGTTCGGCTCCCTGATCCGCAAGTGCTCCGTGGACGAGCTGCCCCAATTCTTCAACGTGCTCAAGGGCGACATGAGCCTCATCGGGCCCCGGCCGGAGCTGCCGTTCTTCGTGGAGCAGTTCAAGGAGGAGATCCCCCGCTATATGGTGAAGCATCAGGTGCGTCCCGGTATCACCGGCTGGGCGCAGGTCAACGGCTTCCGGGGCGACACGTCCATCACCAAGCGCATCGAGTTCGATCTGTACTACATCGAGAACTGGTCGCCGGCCTTCGATCTGCGCATCCTGCTGATGACGGCGTTCTGCATGTTCAACAAGGAGAAGATCAACGCCCACCGGGATGACGGTAGGAAGTAAAAAAGCAGCCATTTCCTGTGGGAAATGGCTGCTTTCTGCATAAATAGCGGTTTTGCGGCGTCCTGTTACGGCTGAGCTGTCTCCTTTTCCGCCGCCAGCACATCCTCCGTGTCGGCGCCGCACAGACGGATCAGCTTCTCCGCCAGAATTTTGGAGAACCCCGCGATCAGCGCGCTCTCGATGACCAGCAGCTCCACGGCGTTGTCGCCGGTCTGCCCCGGTGTGCGGATGCCCTCCGCGCCGGTCTGCACCTGCTGGTTGAAGAACAGCGCCAGCCGCCGGAACTTCTCCGAGTAGTCCTGGTAGACCGCCCGTACCTCCTCCTCGCTGCTGTCCGGCGGGATGACCTTCTGTACGTCGCTGATGCTGAGACTCTGCTTCATGGTGAGGATCATGATGAGGTAGGCGATGTGTACCCGGTGGTACTTGCGCTTCACCGGCGCCGGCATGATCTTCAGGCGCACATAGTTGTTGATGGTGGAGGAGGTCACAAAGCGCTCCTTCATCCCCGTCGGTGCGGGTATGAAGCTGAGATACTGCTCCAGCAGCACGATGACCTGATCCATATACAGGCCCAGATCCGGAATGGCGTTCCAATCCGGCAGGTGATAGTCGGTGATGAACTTGTCCCACCGCCGCAGCTTATGAGCCACAAGATCCTTGTCGTACTGCATAAAAACGCCCCCTGACTTATAAACGTAATACACTATATCACAAATGGCTGTGCTTGACAAGAAAAACGTAAATATGATATCTTGACGCATATCACCTAATATGTTATATTATGAAAAAATCGCTGAGGAGGGCATACTATGGAACGGGCGTATGTGTATGGGGATTCGCTGCTGAAGGCCACCGTGCCGGATGAGGCCATGCGGTATCATTTCCATCTGGCGGAGGTCATGGCCCGGTACCCCACGGAGCGGCTGGAGGTGGTGAACCGGGCCAAGATGGGCTCCACCATCAGCAAGGGGCTGTCACTGGTGGCGCACGACGTGCAGCGGGGCATGGACGCCCGCTGGGCGCTGGTGGCCTACGGCGGCAACGACAGTGATTTCGACTGGGCGGGCATCGCCGCCGACCCGGAGGGGGAGCACAAGCCCCGCACGGAGCTGCCGGAGTTCCTGGCCAAGCTGAAGCAGACGGTGGCGGAGCTGGTGCGGGCCGGGGTGCAGCCTGTGCTGATGACGCTGCCGCCTATTGACGGGAAGCGTTATTTGGATTATATTTGCAGAGACGGGCTAAGTCGGGAGCGCATTTTACAGTGGCTGGGCGACGAGGGCCGCATCTACCGGCATCAGGAGCTGTACTCCGACACGGTAGCATCCTTCGCCATGAGCGAGGGGCTGCCTCTCATCGACGTCCGCCGCCGCTTTCTGCCGCTGCGGGAGCTGCCGCAGATGATCGCGGCGGACGGCATCCACCTGACCATGCCGGGGTACAGGCAGCTGTTTGACACGCTGGCCCAGTGGGTCACTCCACAGCTGTAACGAACAAGAGCAAAAGGAGATACATTATGGTACGGATCATGACTGACAACGCGGCAAACCTGCCCAAGGCCCTGCTGGAGCAGTACGGCATCGGGGAGCTTTGCCTGACCTATACGGTGGACGGCGAACCGGCGGACACCGCCGCCGAGTTCGACGGCCGCAGCTTTTACGACGCCATGCGGCGCGGCGCGGTGGTGCAGACCTCCATGGTCACGCCGGACGCGGCGCGGCAGGGCATGGAGCCTCACCTCGTCAACGGCGACGATGTGCTGTATGTGGGCCTGTCCGGCGGCGTCAGCGGTACCTGCTGGGGTGTGGGACTGGTGGCCCGCGAGCTGGCGGAGCAGTACCCGGAGCGGAAGATCCGCGTGCTGGACTCCCGGGGCGCGTCGCTGGGCGAGGGCCTGATTGTGCTGGAGGCCGCCAGGCTGGCGGCGGAGGGCCGCGTACTGGAGGAGATCGTGGTGCGCTGTGAGGAGCTGTGCGGCAAGATGCGCCAGCACTTCATGGTGGACGATCTCAAGTTCCTGCGTAAGGGAGGGCGTATCTCGGGCAGCGCGGCGCTGGCCGGTACGCTGCTGCAGATCAAGCCCATCCTGCAGGGCGATGAGGAAGGCAAGATCGTGATGCTGGCCAAGGTGCGGGGCAGGAAGGCCGGTATGGAGGAGCTGGTGAAGCTCTACGACCGGATGGCGGAGGACAAAAGCGCTCCCGTGGGCATCTCCCACGCCGGTTCTCCGGCGGACGCGCTGCATGTGGCCACCCGGCTGCGGCAGGTGGGCTGCACCGGCGAGATCCTCACCGTGTGCCACGAGCCGGTGACCGGCGCCCATGTGGGCCCGGGTATGCTGGCGGTCTATTTCTTCAGCGAGACGTGGAGATGACCCCCTGAAAACCATGGAAATAACATGGAAATATCCCTGAAAAACCGGAAAATACAGAAAATACCGGGAGCCTTGGAAAAGGCTCCCGGTATTTTTTATGGAGGGGCGGTTATTTGGTCAGCGTTTCCACCCATGCGGAGTACTTGGCGATGTTGGCGTCCCGCTCCGCCGCGTCCCTGCCCTGCGTCAGGATGTAGACCTTGATCTTGGGCTCCGTGCCGGAGGGGCGGACGAGGATAGTGGTGCCGTCGGCCAGCTCGTAGCGCAGGACGTTGCTGCCGTGCAGCTCCATGGGAGAGGCAGCGCCGGTGGCGCAGTCCACGGCGGTGCCGTCGGCGTAGTCCTTGCGGACGGACACGGCGACGCCGGCGATCTCGGCGGGCGGCGTCTGGCGCAGGCGCTTCATCAGCGCGGCCATCTTCTCCAGACCGTCCACGCCGGGCATCACAAGGTTGTGGGTCTTTTCGCCGTACCAGCCGTACTTGGCGTACAGCGCCAGCAGCGCATCGTAGAGGGTCATGCCCTGCGCGGCGTACCAGCCGGCCATCTCCGTGACCATCAGGGAGGCGGTGACGGCGTCCTTGTCCCGGACGTAGTCGCCCAGCATGTAGCCGTAGCTCTCCTCGTAGGACATGATGACCTCGCCCTGACCGGAGGATTCCAGCTCGCCCTTCTTCTCGGCCATGAACTTGAAGCCGGTGAAGGTGTCGTAGCAGGTGACGCCGTTGGATTCGGCCACCTTGCGGGCCATGTTGGTGGTGACGATGGACTTGAGGAACACCGGCTTCTCCGGCATCTTGCCGGCCCGGCGCAGCGCGCCGATGAGGTAGTCCAGCAGCAGCACGCCGGTCTGGTTGCCGGTGACGGCCACGAATTTGCCGCTGTGGTCGCGCACCATGATGCCCACGCGGTCACTGTCGGGATCGGTGCCCAGAATGAAGTCCGCGCCCACCTTATCCGCCAGCTCGATGGCCAGATAGAAGCCCTCCGGATTCTCCGGATTGGGGGAGGCCACGGTGGGGAAATTGCCGTCCAGCACCATCTGCTGCTCCACGCAGTACAGGTGCTTTACGCCCAGACCCCGCAGAGCCTCCGGCACCAGCTTCCAGCCGCAGCCGTGGAACGGGGTGTATACCACCTTGAAGGTGTCGGCCACCTTAGCCATGGAATCCCGGTCATTGACCATAGCCATGACGTTCTCCATAAAGGCGCGATCCGTCTCCTCGCCCATGATCTCGATGAGGCCGGCCTTTACGGCTTCATCGAAGTCCATGCGCTTCACACCGGTGAAGATGTCGATCTTCTCCAGCTGGGCGGCGATGGCGTCGGCGTGCTGGGGCGGCAGCTGCGCGCCGTCAGACCAGTAGACCTTGTAGCCGTTGTACTCCTTGGGGTTGTGGCTGGCGGTGACGTTGATGCCCGCCTGGCAGCCGTAGTAGCGGACGGCGAAGCTCAGCTCCGGCGTGGGGCGCAGGGACTCAAAGATGCGGACATGGATGCCGTTGGCGGCGCAGACCTCCGCAGCGGCATGGGAAAAGAGCATGTTGTTGTTGCGGCAGTCCATGCAGATGGCCACGCCCTTCTTTTTGGCCTCCTCGCCCTCGGCGGCGATGACGTTGGAAAAGCCCTGTGTGGCCCAGCGGATGACGTGGATGTTCATCTGGTGCAGGCCTACCTTCATGGTCCCGCGCAGACCGGCGGTGCCGAACTCCAGCGGCCCGTAAAAGCGGTTCTCGATCTCCTTTTCGTCGCCGGCGATGCTCTCCAGCTCCGCGTGCTCGGCGGGGGAGAGGGCGTCGCTGTGGAGCCAGCGCTCGTATTCCTGTTTGTAGCTCATATAGGTACTCCTTTCGGGATGATATGTACTTATTCGTCTTCCTCCACGGGCCGGGAGGTCAGCAGCTCCTGCGCCTCCTCCAGACGGGAGGCGGGGACATACAGGCTGACGCCGAAGCCGGAAAAGCCGTTGATGACCTTGCCGGCCCCGCCCTCGCGGTCGTAATACTTGAAGCAGGGGATACCGTAGGCCGACAGCAGGGAAATGACGGTGTCGGCATCGGCGGCGGAGTCAAAGGTCTGCTTCAGCAGCACGGCCCTTTCGTCGTGTCCGGCTTCGTCCTTGGGCCACGCAGGCACGTCCGGACGGCCGGTAAAGCTCCAATTCTCCATGGGATGACCTCCTATTTGTGATATTTTGCGCCGCCGGCGATCTGATAGGCGCGGTAGATCTGCTCCAGCAGCATGATACGGGCCATGTGGTGGGGGAACGTCATGGGCGACATGGAAAGCCGCCAGTCGGCCTGCTGCTTCAGGCTTCCGTCCAGCCCCACGCTGCCGCCGATGAGGAAGGTGATCTGGGTCTTGCCCTGCACGCCGAAGTCCGCAAGACGGCGGCTCAGCTCCTCACTGGAGCAGGGCTCTCCCTCGATGCACAGCGCCACCAGCGCGCCGCCCTTAGGCAGCCTTTCCCGGATGGCGGCGGCTTCCGTTTGCAGGGCGCGGCGCAGCTCAGCGGGGGAGGGGTCATCGGGCAGGCGGCTCTCCGGCAGCTCGATGACCTCCAGGCGGCACAGCCGCTGGAGGCGCTTGACATACTCGGCAGCAGCGTCGATATAGAACCTTTCCTTCAGCTTTCCCACGCAGAGGATCGTTACCTTCTGCATACGCTTACCTCCGCTTCATAACAGACGCTGAGTTCACCACGGGGCGCCACATCCACGGAGACATCCAGATCAGACAGCGCCGTCTCCATGACCTGCAGGGCGCGGGCGGGGGTGTTATTCTCCCGGCTCAGGTGGGCCAGCACGAAGCGGCGGGTGCCGCATTCCGCCATGCGGCGGGCGAAGGCGGCGGCGTCCTCGTTGGACAGGTGGCCCCGCCGGCCCAGGATGCGCTGCTTCAGGGGGTAGGGGTACGGCCCGGACAGCAGCCACTCCACATCGTGGTTGCTCTCCAGCACCAGCAGGTCTACGCCGGTGAGAGCGGCGGCTCCGGCACGAAGCCGGTATCGGTGAGGATGCCCACCGACTCGCCGCCGCAGTCGATGCGGTAGTCCACGCCCTCCCCCGCGTCGTGGCTGGTGGCGAACACCGTCACCTGTGCGGGGCCAACGGCAAAGACGCTGCCGGGGGATACAAGGCGCAGGTGATCGTCCAGCCCCGGCAGGCGGCTGCGGAGATAGAAGGCCGTGCCGCCGCTGGCGTACAGCGGGACGGCATGGTGCTTCAGGAGGGTGGCAAGGCCCGCCGTGTGATCCGTATGCTCATGGGTGATGAGGATGGCGGACAGGTCGTCCGGCGTCAGATCCAGCAGAGCAAGGGACTGCTTGATGCGGCGGGCGGAGATGCCGGCATCCACCAGCAGGTGGACGCCGCAGGCGGAGACCAGCAGGCTGTTGCCCTCGGAGCCGCTGGCCAGTGTATGTACAGAGATCAAAGCGGTATGTACCTTTCCGGAAAAATGACAGCGTCCGTTGCAGCAAGCCGCAAAGGCTGCGGCCTCTCGCAGCGGACGCTGGAAGGTGTATGTCAGCTGATGTGGGATTCGACTTCGCTCTCCTCGGGCACGTCCACCATGGCGATATCCGCGCCCACGGCGCGGAGCTTGCCCACCAGATCCTCGTAGCCGCGCTCGATATACTGGACGCAGCTGAGCTCGGTGGTGCCCTTGGCGGCCAGACCGGCGATGACCAGCGCCGCACCGGCCCGTAGGTCGCAGGCCTGAATGGGCGCGCCCACCAGCTGGCCGGCACCCTCGATGACGGCCACCTTGCCGTCCACCTGAATGTGGGCACCCATGCGCTTCAGCTCGTCCACATACTTGAAGCGGTTGGCACCGTAGACCCCCTCGGTGACAAGGCTGGTGCCCTGCGCCAGGGACAGCACGGCGGCGATCTGGGGCTGCATATCCGTAGGGAAGCCGGGGTAGGGCAGGGTCTTGACGTTGGTTTTCTGCAGCGGCTCGCTGCGGCGCACCAGCAGCGTGTCGTCGTTCTCCTCAACCACGACGCCCATCTCCATCAGCTTGGCGCTGATGCAGTCCATGTGCTTGGGAATGATGTTCTTCAGCAGCAGCTGACCGCCGGTGGCGGCCACAGCGGCCATATAGGTGCCCGCCTCGATCTGGTCGGGGATGATGCAGTAGGTGCCGCCGGTGAGACGCTCCACGCCCCGGATCTTGATGGAGTCGGTGCCGGCGCCCTTGATATCCGCGCCCATGGAGTTCAGGAAGTTGGCCAGATCCACGATGTGGGGCTCCTTGGCGGCGTTTTCGATGGTGGTGACGCCGTCGGCCAGCGCGGCGGCCATCATGATGTTCATGGTGGCGCCCACGGAGACAACGTCCAGGTACACCGGGGCACCGGTGAGTCGGCCGTTTTTGGCGGCAGTGTGGATGAAGCCGCCCTCCACGGATACCTCCGCGCCCATGGTGGTGAAGCCCTTGATGTGCTGGTCGATGGGGCGGACGCCGAAGTTGCAGCCGCCGGGCATGGCCACGGTGGCCTGTCCGAACCGGCCCAGCAGCGCGCCCAGCAGATAGTAGCTGGCGCGGATGCGGCGGGCCAGCTCGTAGGACGGGCGGGTGCTGTGGATGGCGTGGCAGTCGAGCTCCACCGCGTGGCGGTTCAGCACGCGGATGCGGGCGCCCAGCTCCTCCAGAATGGAGAAGAACAGGGTCACGTCGCTGATCTGGGGGATGTTCTCGATGCGGCAGACGCCGTCCACCAGCAGGGCGGCGGGGATGATGGCGACGGCGGCGTTCTTCGCGCCGCTGATGGTTACTTCGCCGAACAGCGGATGGCCGCCGTGGATAATGTATTTGTTCAAGGCAGTTCCCTCTTTTCAGGTGGTCAATAGGCTCTGGCAACAGTGTGCCCGGAGCGTGGAAACTTCATACCGCAAAGCGCGGCGGAAGATGTTGTATATGCAAACAAAGACAGTATACCATATTTTTTGGCAAAAGCAATAAATCCACGAAAATTTATTGGAAAAGTACAAGAAAAGTCAGGATAGTACAGGATAGCGTGAAACACTTGCGCAATTGATGAAATAAGGACGGAAAAATTTCAGGAACACGCAGGGACGTACAACCGGGGGCGGCGACGCGGGGAGAGGTGACATCATTCAGGGAGGAGTGGCAAGTATGATCGAATGGAAGGATTGGCGTCTGACGTGGGACGGTGCGCCGGCGGCTATGCAGTTCGATAACGGCAGCGTGTGGCTGGACGTGATCGGGGACATGCCGGAGGGGTACGACTGGGAGCTGCTGCTGCAGGAGCCGGAGGGCGGTCTGGACATCCTGCCGATGCAGGCGCGGCCCGGCGGTGCGGGTGTGCTGCTGCAGCGGGAAAATCTGCCCAAGGGCGGTATCTACACCCTGCAGGTGCGGGGGACGCTGCGCGCCGACGGCGTGACCCAGCGGCACAGCAGCGTGACGGAGGTGCTGGTGCCGGAGAGCCTGTCGGAGGGGGCGGCATGGCCGGAGCTGCCCACGGCGTTCCGGCAGCTGGAGACGCGGCTGCGGGAGCTGGCGGCGCATCCACCCCAGCCGGGCGGCGAGGGGTACTGGATGCTGTGGGACGCGGAGAGCGGCGCGTATCAGGCCAGCCGTCTGCCGGTGGGCACCGGCGGGCCTAAGGGTGATACCGGTGCGTCCGGCCCCAAGGGAGAGAAGGGAGAGAAGGGCGACAAGGGCGACAAGGGCGATACCGGCGACAAGGGCGACAAGGGTGATACCGGCGACAAGGGGGAGAAGGGTGATACCGGCGCGGCGGCGCCGGTGTACGCGGCCGGTGACAACATCCGCATCAGCGGCGGCGTTATCTCCACGCAGGCGTTCCCCTGCGCCCCCAATCTGCTGCGAAACTGGTACTTTGGCCGTCCGGTGAATCAGCGAGGCGTCAGCGGCACCATCAGCACCGCCGGGTACTTTCTGGACGGGTGGAAGCTGGTCAGCGGCTCCGTGACCATCGGGGCGGACGGCATCAC
>URHT01000041.1 GCA_900547745.1 uncultured Eubacteriales bacterium
GGAGATCACTCCACCACGGGAAGCTTTTTCACCACGGCGGCGCAGCGGGGGCACAGGTCGGGGTGCTGGGCATCGCTGCCCACGGTGGGCAGCACCTTCCAGCAGCGCAGGCACTTGGCGCCGCTGGCGGGACGGACGGCCACGGCCTGTTCCGCGCCCACGTCCACGCGCACCTGCGAGACGATGAGGGTATCCGCCAGCGCATCGGCGTCCATCTCCGTCAGGAAGGCGTCCTCGGCGGTGACGGTGAGATCCACCTCGGCCTCCAGGCTCTTGCCGATGGTCTTGTCGGCGCGGGCCTGCTCCAGCGCGCCGTTGACGGCGGTACGCAGGGCGGCGATGCGGGCCCATCTGCCCATCTCCTCCTGGCTGAGGGCGTAGGCGGCATAGGGCTGCACCATCTCGTTGAACAGGACGTTGCGTGCGTCGTCGCCGGCGCGGTGCGGCATGGCCAGCCAGACCTCGTCGCAGGTGAAGGCCAGAATGGGAGCGAACATGCGGGTCATGGCGTCCAGGATCATCCACACGGCCGTCTGGGCGCTGCGGCGCTCCAGACCGTTCTCCTCGCCGCAGTACAGGCGATCCTTGATGATATCGAAGTAGAAGGAGCTGAGATCCACCACGCAGAAGTCGTTGATCATGTGGGACACCACATGGAACTCGTAGTTGTCGTAGGCGGCGAACACCTTCTCGATGAGACTGTTCAGGCGGGCGACGGCCCACTTGTCCAGCGGCAGCAGCTCGTCGGGCTGCACCAGCCGGTCGGCGTCGAAGCCCACCAGATTGTCCAGACAGAACTTGCAGGTGTTGCGGAACTTCAGGTAGTTCTGGCTCAGCTGCTTGAAGATCTCGTCGGAGCAGCGCACGTCCACATGGTAGTCGGCGGAGCCGGCCCACAGACGCAGCAGGTCGGCGCCGTACTTCTCGAAGATCTCGGCGGGATCCATACCGTTGCCCAGAGACTTGTGCATGGCCTTGCCCTCGCCGTCCACCGTCCAGCCGTGGGTGACGCACTCTCTGAACGGGGCGCCGCGGCCCAGCGCGCCCACGGACACCAGCAGGGAGGACTGGAACCAGCCGCGGTACTGGTCAAGACCCTCGATATACATGGTGGCGGGCCAGAAGTGCTGGTCGCGCTCCATGGCGGCGAAGTGGGTGGAGCCGGAGTCGAACCAGCCGTCCAGCGTGTCCGTCTCCTTCTCAAAGCCGGCGGCCTTGCCGCAGTGGGGGCAGGTGAAGCCCTTGGGCAGGATATCGGCGGCGTCCATATCGAACCATGCGTTGGAGCCCTTCTCCTCAAACAGGCCGGCCACGGCCTCGATGCTCTCCTCGGTGCAGACGGGCTTGCCGCAGTCCTTGCAGTAGAACACGGGGATGGGCAGGCCCCAGCGGCGCTGGCGGCTGATGCACCAGTCGGTGCGCTCCAGAATCATGGAGCGCATGCGATCCTTGCCCCAGGAGGGCACCCAGCGCACGTCCTCGCAGGCGGCGATGGCCTCATCCTTGAAGGAGTCCACGGAGCAGAACCACTGGGGGGTGGCGCGGAAGATGATGGGCTGCTTGCAGCGCCAGCAGTGGGGGTAGCTGTGGATGATGTCCTCGCTGGCGAACAGGGAGCCGTTGTCCTTCATGTCCTGCAGGATCACGGGGTTGGACGCATCGGTGGTCATGCCCTCGTACTTGCCGGCGTAGGCGGTGTGTTTGCCCTGATCGTCCACGGGCACCACCATGTCCATGCCGTAGCGCTTGCAGGTGATATAGTCGTCGGCGCCGAAGCCGGGGGCGGTGTGGACGCAGCCGGTACCGGAGTCCATGGTGACGTAATCCGCCAGCACCAGACGGGAGGTCTTGGGCAGGAAGGGGTGGTCAGCCAGCATGTTTTCAAAGAAGCTGCCGGGGTGCGTCTCCACCAGCTCATAGCTGTCGAAGCCGCCGATCCTCATGACCTTCTGGGCCAGCGCCTCGGCCACGACATACATCTCGCCGTTGGGGGCCTTTACCACGGCGTAGCTCTCGTCGGGGTGCAGGGCGATGGCCAGGTTGCCGGGCAGCGTCCAGACGGTGGTGGTCCAGATCAGGAAGTACAGCTTGCTGTGATCCAGATGGGGCAGCTTGCCCAGATCATCGTGCATGGGGAACTTGACGTAGACGGTGGTGCAGGGATCGTCCTTGTACTCGATCTCCGCTTCGGCCAGCGCCGTCTCGTCGTGGGGGCACCAGTACACGGGCTTGAGACCCTTGTAGATGTGGCCGTTGCGGTACATGCTGCCGAAAACGCGAACCTCCTGGGCTTCAAAGCCGGGGTCCATGGTCTTGTAGGGGTGCTCCCAGTCGCCCACCACGCCCATACGCTTGAAGCCCTCGCGCTGGACGTCGATATAGTGGTCGGCAAACTCGTGGCAGGCGGTGCGGAAGTCCGCCACGCTCATGGCCTTGTGGTTCAGCTTGTTCTGCTTGATGATGGCGGACTCGATGGGCATGCCGTGGTTGTCCCAGCCGGGGATATAGGGGGTGTAGTAGCCCCGCATGGCGTACATACGGGTGATGAAGTCCTTCAGGGACTTGTTAAGGGCGTGGCCCATGTGCAGCGCGCCGTTGGAGAACGGAGGGCCGTCGTGGAGGTTGAACAGGGGCTTGCCCTCGTTCTTCTTCAGCAGCTCGTTGTAGAGGTCGAGCTCCTCCCAGTGCTTGAGCATGTCCGGCTCGCGCTTGGGCAGGCCCGCCCGCATGGGAAAGCCGCTCTTGGGCATATTCAGTGTCTTCTTGTACTCCATGTTGCTTCTCCTTTATCTGAATTTTTTGATGATAAAATAAAAGCGCCTTTGCCTCCTAAGAGACAAAGGCGCGTGAAAGCATCCTCTGCGGTACCACTCTCGTTGCCGCGTGTGCGGCCGCTCAGCCCCACCAGCTGTGGGCACGGGGAGATAACGGCCCGCCGCCGTCCGCGCTTACCGGCCCGCAGGGGCCATCAGGCGGATGCTCGGGAGTGATACCCCAGACCGGCTGCCCGTCCGCCTCGCACCAAACGGCGGCTCTCTTTGCGCGGCAGGGAGGCGGGGCGCGTCTCCTTCATCGCAGTTATTCGGTGTTTCCTTGAGATAACGCTACTATACTCACAAAAACTGCCCTTGTCAATGGCAATTTTGCCGAAAAATCCGATTTTTTACAGGATACCGGCCAGCGTCAGCAGTCCCACCACGCCCATGAACGTGTAGATGACGCCGCAGAGGGTCAGGATCACGGTGACGGCCTTGTACAGGCCGCTGTCCTTTTTCGTGTGCTTGAAGCGGCGGATGTAGAACAGGGACAGGCAGGTGATACCCAGCAGCAGGGACGACAGGCTGTTGAGCAGGATGCTGTCCTTGTACACCGTCAGGCGCAGGATCAGCACCACGATGACGGCGGCGAACAGCACGCCCAGCCAGACCTTCAGCCATGTGGGCAGCTTGACGCGCTCCTGCTGGTTGGCCTTGTCCATGATCCTCTGCGCCATGTAGCTGCCGGCGGTATAGCCGCCGTAGTTGCTGTTTTTCTTCTTGTGGTGGATGTTCTTGTTGGGGTTGCCCTTCGCCTTGCGGATGTTGTCCTCCTGATTGGCGTACTGGTTCACGTTCATGCGGTAGTTGTTCTTGGCCATGGGTCATTCTCCTTCTGTCATTTGATCGGTGAGATAGCGGCGCAGCAGGTCAAAGGCGTGGTGGGCGGACAGGACGCGGATGCGCTCCCGGCTGCCGCCCAGCGTCAGGCGGCGGACAAAGACGCCCTCCGGCGCGGACAGCGCCGTGAACACGGTTCCCACGGGGGTGCCCCGGTCATCGCCGCCGGGGCCGGCCAGTCCCGTGACGGACAGAGACAGGTCGGAGCCGGTGAGGACACGGACGCCCACGGCCATGGCGCGGGCCACCGGGGCGGACACGGCGCCGTAAGCCTCCAGCAGGGAGGCGGGGACGCCCAGCACATGGTTTTTTACCTCGTTGGTGTAGCTGACCACGCCGCCCAGAAAGATCTGCGACGCGCCGGGAACATCCGTCAGGCGCTTGGCGATCAGACCGCCGGTGCAGCTCTCGGCGGCGGAGAGGGTCAGGTGTCTGTCCCGGCAGAGACGGAACACCGCCTCCTCCAGTCCGGAAATGTCCTCGCCGTAGAGATAGCCGCCCAGACGCTGCCGCACCTCCGCCAGCAGCGGGGCCATCCGGGCTTCGCAGGCGGCTTCATCGGCGGCACGGGCCGACAGGTGCAGCGACACCTCGCCGGTACCGGCGTAGGGCGCCAGCGTCAGGTCGTCCTCCCGCCGCAGCAGGTCGGACAGAAGCTCCTGCACCTGCGGCTCCGTCAGGCCGAAGATCCGCAGGTCGTGGGAACGGATGACCTGCCCGTGGAGCCGCGCCAGATAGGGCAGCAGGCAGTGCTCCGCCAGATAGCGGCACTCCGAGGGGACGCCGGGCAGCAGCACGGCGGTGACGCCGCCGGCGGAAAAGGCGCAGCCGGGGGCGGTGCCCACCGGGTTATGGAACACGGTGCAGCCCTCCGGCAGATAGGCCTGCTGGAGATTGCAGGCGGGCATCTCCCGATGGAACACGGTGTCGAAGTAGCGGCGTATCTCGTCCGCCACCTCCGGGTGGAACACCAGCGGCGTGTCCAGCGCGGCGCACACCGCCGTTTTCGTCATGTCGTCGTAGGTGGGGCCAAGCCCGCCGGTGAACACCAGCAGCTCCGCACGGCGCTTCGCGGCGGTGACGGCGGCCTCCAGACGGCCCTCATCGTCGCCCACGGCGGTGTGGTACAGCACGTCCACGCCGGAGGCGGTCAGCAGCTCCGACAGGAGCCGGGCGTTGGTATTGGTGACGCCGCCGGTCAGCAGCTCGCTGCCGACGGCGATGATCTCCGCAGTACGGGGCATGGAAAACGCCTCCTTAGAATGTGGGCTTGACGCGGATCAGCTCCCGGTTGGCCATGGCCCGCCGGCACAGGCCCTCCACGTCCAGCGCGGCCTCGTACTCCCGCGTCTCCTCCACGCTGGGCTTCGTCTTGGGGTGGCGGGGGGTGAACACGGTGCAGCAGTCCTCATAGGGCAGGATGGATGTGTCGAACGTGCCGATCCTCCGGGCGATCTTCACGATCTCCTCCTTGTCAAGGCCGATGAGGGGCCGCAGCACCGGCATGGTGGTGACATCCTCACTGACGGCCAGCGCCTGCATGGTCTGGCTGGCCACCTGCCCCAGATTTTCGCCGGTGACGAGGGCGCGGCAGCGCAGCTCCTGCGCCAGCATATCGGCAAGGCGCATCATAAAGCGACGCATGATGAGGGTGAAGTGATCCTCCGGACATTTGCGGCGGATCTCCTCCTGAATCTCGGTAAAGGGGATGATGAACACCGCCAGACGGCCGCACCACGGCGTCAGCTCCTGCGCCAGCTTCAGCACCTTCTCCCGCGCCAGCTCACTGGTGTAGGGAGGGGAGGCGAAGTGGATCATCTCCAGCTGGACGCCGCGCTTGGCGATCATATAGCTGGAGACGGGACTGTCGATGCCGCCGGACAGCAGACTCACCGCGTGGCCGCCCATCCCCAGAGGCAGACCGCCGGCGGCGGCCTCCGCCGGGCCGTGGACATAGGCCGCGTCCTCGCGCACCTCCACATACACCGTCAGCTCCGGGTGGTGGACGTCCACCGTCAGGTGGGGGAAGGCGTCGTGCAGCGCGCCGCCCACCCACTGGCTCAGCTGGATGCTGCCCATGGGGAAGGTCTTGTCGGCGCGCTTGCTCTCCACCTTGAAGCTCTTGGCGGCGGTGAGAGCGCCGGCCAGATAGGTCTTGGCGGTGTCGAGGATGGCCTCCCTGGACTTCTCGCAGGGCAGGGCGCGGGTGATGGCGATGATGCCGAACACCTGCTTGCAGGCGGCGTAGGCCCCGGCGATGTCGCAGGCGTCCTCCGCCGGCTCCACATAGATGGTGGACTGGCGGGAGTAGATCTTGAATTTGCCGAACGGCTGGGTGCGCCGGCGGATGTTGCTCATCAGCTTCATCTCAAAGCTGCGGCGGTTCAGGCCCTTCAGGACCACCTCGCCCAGCTTGCACAGGATGATCTCGTGCATGGTATGGTTTCTCCTTATATCCGGTTTTATGCGGGGACGCGGCGGGGCGCATTGGCCCCGCCCTACGGGATGTGCGGTTTATGCGGGGACGCGGCGGCGGTCACTTCAGGATACTGCTGCTGCGGTACTGGATGGCCTCCGCCAGATGGGGGGCTTCGATGGCCTCGGCACCCTCCAGATCGGCGATGGTGCGGGCCATGCGCAGGATCCGGTCGTGGCTGCGGCCGGTAAGGCCCAGACGGTCAAAGGCGCCCTGCATCAGCTTTTCACCGGCGTCGTCCAGCCGGCAGTACCGCCCGATCATGGCGGGGGTCATATAGGCGTTGCAGGACACCTCCGTGCCGGCAAAGCGCTGCTTCTGCACCTCCCGGGCGGCGTTGACCCGCTGCCGGATAACGGCGGAGGATTCCGGCTGCTCCCGGCGGCGCATGGCCTCGTACTCCACGGAGGGCACCTCGATATACATGTCGATGCGATCCAGCAGCGGGCCGGAGATGCGGCGCATGTACTGCTCCACCTGATTTTCCGAGCAGGTGCAGCGGCCGGAGGGGTGGCCGTACCACCCGCACTTGCAGGGGTTCATGGCGCACACCAGCATGAAGCGGCTGGGCAGCGTCAGCGTCCCGGCGGCGCGGGTGATGGTGACGAAGCCGTCCTCCAGCGGCTGGCGCAGCGTCTCCAGCGCCGACTTGTCGAACTCCGGCAGCTCGTCCAGAAACAGCACGCCGTTGTGGGCCAGCGATATCTCGCCGGGGCGGGGCGTCCCGCCGCCGCCGGCCAGCGACACGGTGGAGGCCGTGTGGTGGGGGCTGCGGAAGGGCCGCACATCCACCAGCGGGTGGGCGGCGTCGGTCATCCCGGCCACGGAGTAGATCTCCGTGGTCTGGAGGGATTCGGCGCGGGTCATATCGGGGAGAATGGAGGGGATGCGCCGTGCCAGCATGGACTTGCCCGCGCCGGGGGAGCCGATGAGCAGCACGTTGTGGCCGCCGGCGGCGGCGATCTCCAGCCCGCGCTTTACGTTCTCCTGCCCCATCACATCGGTAAAGTCCGGCAGGGGACGGGCAGAGGGCGCCGGCTGCCAGCGGGGGGTGGGGGTCATGGGTGCGTCGCCGCTGAGGTGGGCGATGAGCTGGGACACATCCTCCACACCGTAGACGGTGAGGCCGTCGGCCAGCGTGGCCTCAGCGGCGTTCTGCGCCGGGACGTACAGGGTCTTGATCCCCAGCCGGGCGGCGCACAGCGCCATGGGCAGCACACCGGTGACGGGGCGCAGCGCGCCGGTGAGGCTCAGCTCGCCCAGAAAGGCGGCGTCCTGCGGCAGGGGCTTCAGCTCCTCCGCCGCCGCAAGGATACCCAACAGGATGGGCAGGTCGTACAGCGTACCCTCCTTGCGGACACGGGCGGGAGCCAGATTCACGGTGATGCGGCTGACGGGGAATTTGGCGCCGCAGTTCTTCACGGCGGCGCGGACGCGCTCCCGGGACTCCTTGACGGCGGCGTCCGGCAGACCCACCATGTCGAAGGCGGGCAGTCCGCCGGAGAGGAAGCACTCTACCGTCACCTCGTAGCCGCGGATGCCGGTAAGACCCAGAGAACGCACAGTGACCACCATGGGCAGCCATCCCCCTTCCTATTTGTCGTTCAACCTTCATCTTACCATAAAATGCAGGCGGTGAACAGCGGTTTTTTTCAAAAACCGGGGAAAAACCAGAGAGACTTTTGCGCGGAACGACGCTTTCCGGGGGGCAGCGCGTGAGAATTTTTGTGCATGGCGCTAAAAAAGTTTCACAGTAGTGGAAATCACAAAAATCAGGTTTACAGCGGGAAATGTTTGTGATACTATCAACAATATCAACGAAGAAGGCGCCTTCAACCGGCGTCTTTGGCAGGAGCTTTCTCCCCGGCCGCAGTGAAAAGGGACGGGGAGGGAGCGCTTTCGCCTGTGCGCGGCACGGGAAATTTTGAAAAAGACTATTTATTTAAGGAGGCACGTTATGGTAAGAAAAATGAAATCCATGGATGGCAATAACGCCGCAGCGCATGTTTCCTATGCGTTTTCCGAGGTAGCTGCCATCTACCCCATCACACCGTCCAGCCCCATGGCCGACTTTGTCGACCAGTGGAGCGCCAACGGCCTGAAGAACATCTTCGGCACCAGGGTCAAGGTCGTCGAGATGCAGTCTGAGGCCGGCGCCGCCGGCGCTGTCCACGGCTCTCTGGGCGCGGGCGCGCTGACCACCACCTACACCGCGTCTCAGGGCCTGCTGCTGATGATCCCCAACATGTACAAGATCGCGGCGGAGCAGCTGCCCTGCGTGTTCCATGTTTCCGCCCGTACCGTGTCCACCCACGCCCTGAACATCTTCGGCGATCACTCCGATGTCATGGCCTGCCGCCAGACCGGCTTTGCCATGCTGTGCGAGGGCAACGTGCAGGAGGTCATGGATCTGAGTCCTGTGGCGCATCTGGCCGCCCTGTCCGGCAAGGTGCCCTTCATCAACTTCTTCGACGGCTTCCGCACCAGCCATGAGATCCAGAAGATCGCCGTGTGGGACTACGAGGATCTGAAGGATATGTGCGACATGGACGCCGTGGCCGAGTTCCGCCGCCACGCCCTGAACCCCGAGCATCCCCATATGCGCGGCAGCCACGAGAACGGCGACATCTTCTTCCAGCACCGCGAGGCCTGCAACAAGTACTACACCGAGCTGCCCGCCGTGGTGGAGAAGTACATGGACAAGATCAACGCCAAGCTGGGTACCGACTATAAGCTGTTCAACTACTACGGCGCTGCCGACGCTGACCGCGTTATCGTGGCCATGGGCTCCATCTGCGACGTGGCCGAGGAGGTCATCGACTATCTGAACGCCCACGGCGAGAAGGTGGGTCTGGTGAAGGTGCGCCTGTTCCGCCCCTTCGCCCCCGAGAAGCTGATCGAGGCCATTCCCGCCACCGTCAAGAAGATCGCGGTGCTGGACCGCACCAAGGAGCCCGGCTCCCAGGGCGAGCCTCTGTATCAGGATGTCGTCACCGCGCTGGCCAATGCCGGCATGAACCGCGTGCAGGTCATCGGCGGCCGCTACGGTCTGGGCAGCAAGGATACGCCTCCCGCCTCCGTGTTTGCCGTATACAGCGAGCTGAAGAAGGACGAGATGAAGCGTCAGTTCACCATCGGCATTGTGGACGATGTCACCAACATCTCCCTGCCCGAGGATCAGAACTGTCCCAACACCGCCGCGGCCGGCACCATCGAGTGCAAGTTCTGGGGTCTGGGCGGCGACGGCACCGTGGGCGCCAACAAGAACTCCATCAAGATCATCGGCGACCACACCGACAAGTACGTGCAGGCGTACTTCCAGTACGACTCCAAGAAGACCGGCGGCGTCACCATCAGCCACCTGCGCTTCGGCGACAAGCCCATCCGCTCCCCGTACTATATCAACAAGGCCGACTTCGTGGCCTGCCACAATCCCAGCTATGTGACCAAGGGCTTCAAGATGGTGCAGGATGTCAAGCCCGGCGGCGTGTATATGATCAACTGCCAGTGGGACTTCGACGAGCTGAACCACCACATGGACGCCGCGTCCAAGCGCTATATCGCCCAGAACAACATCCAGCTGTATACCATCGACGCCATTGATCTGGCTATCGAGATCGGTATGGGCAAGCGCAACAACACCATCCTCCAGTCCGCGTTCTTCTCTCTGGCCAAGGTCATGCCGGAGGAGGAGGCCATCGCCTACATGAAGGAGAAGGCCAAGGCATCCTACCTGAAGAAGGGCCAGGACGTGGTGGATATGAACTACAAGGCCATCGATCTGGGCGCCACCGCCTACAAGAAGATCGACGTGCCCGCCGACTGGGCCAACGCCGTGGATACCAGGGAGCCCAAGCAGCTCAAGGGCAAGCCCGAGCTGGTGAAGATGGTCAAGGATATTCTGGAGCCCGTGGGCAAGATGGACGGCGACAGCCTGCCCGTTTCCGCCTTCGTGGATCATGTGGACGGCCAGTTCGAGCTGGGCGCCGCCGCCTATGAGAAGCGCGGCGTGGCCGTGTCCGTTCCCACCTGGGACAGCACCAAGTGCATCCAGTGCAACCAGTGCGCCTATGTCTGCCCCCACGCCACCATCCGTCCCTTCGCGCTGACCGCCGACGAGGCCGCCAAGGCTCCCGAGGCCGCCAAGATCGTGGACGTGAAGGCCGGCAAGGGCAAGGGCGAGTACAAGTTCACCATGGCCGTCAGCCCTCTGGACTGCATGGGCTGCGGCGTCTGCATCGGCGCCTGCCCCGTCAACGCGCTGACCATGGTGGCACAGGAGGGCGAGCTTGCCCAGCAGGATGTGTTCGACTACTGCGTGGCCGAGGTCGCCGAGAAGAAGGATATGCAGGACAATTCCGTCAAGGGCAGCCAGTTCAAGCAGCCCATGCTGGAGTTCTCCGGCTCCTGCGCCGGCTGCGCCGAGACCAGCTATGCCCGTCTCGTCACCCAGCTGTTCGGCGATCATATGTATGTTTCCAACGCCACCGGCTGCTCCTCCATCTGGGGCGGCCCCGCGGCTACCTCTCCCTACTGCACCAACAAGGAGGGCCACGGTCCCGCATGGTGCAACTCCCTGTTTGAGGACAACGCGGAGCACGGTCTGGGTATGTTCACCGGCCAGAACAAGATCCGCGAGGATCTGGCCGAGGAGACCCGCCAGCTCATCGCCGTTGAGTGGGCCCGTCCGGAGCTGAAGGCCGCCGCACAGGCGTGGCTGGATACCATGGACGACGGCACCGCCAACGCCGAGCCCGCCAAGGCCTATGTCAAGGCACTGGAGGAGAGCATCTGCACCGTGGAGGAGCTGGCCGCCGTGCCGCAGTTCGCCGAGCATGCCGCCGAGCTGAAGGCCAAGGGCGCGCTGTTCTGCGACTGCGCCGCCTGTACGCTGGTGGCCGACATCCTCAGCAAGAAGGAGTATCTGGCCAAGAAGTCCATGTGGATCTTCGGCGGCGACGGCTGGGCCTACGACATCGGCTACGGCGGTCTGGATCACGTTATCGCCTCCAAGCAGGATGTGAACATCTTCGTGTTCGATACCGAGGTGTACTCCAACACCGGCGGACAGGCCTCCAAGGCCTCCAACATCGGTCAGGTGGCACAGTTCGCCGCTGCCGGTAAGGAGATCAAGAAGAAGAGCCTGGCCGAGATCGCCATGCAGTACGGCTACGTGTATGTGGCACAGGTGGCTATGGGCGCCAACCCCGCTCAGACCATCAAGGCCATCACCGAGGCCGAGGCCTATCACGGCCCGTCCCTCATCATCGGCTACAGCCCCTGCGAGATGCACAGCATCAAGGGCGGCATGATGAACTGCCAGAAGGAAATGAAGAAGGCTGTGGACTGCGGCTACTGGAATCTGTTCCGCTACAATCCCGACGGCGGCGACAAGAAGTTCACGCTGGATTCCAAGGCGCCTGCCGGCGGCTATCAGGAGTTCCTGATGAACGAGGCACGCTACTCCCGTCTGACCCGCGAGTTCCCCGAGCGCGCGGACGTGCTGTTCCAGCGCAACGAGGACGAGGCCAAGGCCCGCTTCGAGCACCTGCAGAAGCTGGTGGAGATGTACGACAAATAAGCCGTACCCCGCTGACAGAACAAACGCATAAAAAGACCGCCGCGCTTGAGCGCGGCGGTCTTTTTGTGCGCCGTGTCTGTGTGCGGCGCAAAAATTGGGGAAATTTTCCGGGAAATCTTGACGGTGCGGCGGAAAGCCGCGTATAATAGGGCCGTATTTTGTGTGCGTGGGGGAGAAGCCGATGAAAAACAGATGGATCGCGCTGCTGCTGGCCGCCGCCGTGGTGTGCCTGCCGGCATGGCTGGCGCTGAAGCTGACGGGGGCGGACGCGCCGGCGGAGACGGCGGGCCAGCCGGTGCTGGTGACGGCCATGGCGCGGGCCGGTGCGATGGAGGAGACGGCGCTGTCCGCGGCGGAGCCGCTGGCGGCGGCGCTGGAGCAGCTGCGGGCCGACATCGCCGAAACGGCGGAGAAGTCCATCCACCTGACGCCCCCGGCGGAGATCGATCTGGGCTGGTGGCAGTCCCACTACAGCGACATCATCGGGTACGTGTACAGCCCCGGCACGCCCATCAGCTACCCCATCGCCTACGACGGCAACAACGAATATTACCTGCACCACGACCTGTACGGCAATTACAGTGCCTACGGCACCATCTTTCTGGACGCACGGGCCAACCGGGACTTCACGTCCCAGAGCAACATGCTCTACGGCCACCATATGGCCGACGGTACCATGTTCGCCTCCATCTCCGGGTACAAGCAGCAGTGGTACTACGACGCCCACCCGTCCTTCTACCTGTATACCAACGAGGGGACGTACCGGGTGGATCTGTTCGCGGGGCTGATCGTGCCGGGCGAGCATGAGGTGTTCAACACGTCGTTCAGCGACGAGACGCTGTCCCGCTTCATTAGCCAGTCCACCTTCAACGCCGGGCGGGGCGTCCCCACGGGGCGCATCGTGGGCATGTGTACCTGCTCCTACGAGGCGGACAACTACCGGTTCGTGGTACTGGGTGAAATGACGCTCTTAACGGAAGGAAATGAGCCATGACAGAACAGGAAAAGCAGGTGTGGTATGACGCGCTGAAGGAGCGGGCCAACCAGCCGGGCACCTACGCCGTCACCGGCGGCATGCGGGTGGCGGAGCTGGGGGATGGCTGGGCCAGAGGTGAGCTGCTGCTGGAGGAGCGGCACCGCAACCCTATGGGCATCGTCCACGGCGGCGTGTACTGCACCATGATGGATCAGGTGGCCGGTTCGGCGGCCTGCACCCGTGGCAGCATGTGCCGCACCGTCAACTGCGAGGTGCGGTTTCTGGCGGCGGCGCAGGGCGCGCATCTGACCTCCCGCGCAGAGGCAGTGCGCATGGGCCGCAGCATCGCCGTTATCCGGGCGTGGGTGGAGGACGCGGCGGGCGCTGTGTGCGCCGAGGGCGTGTACACCTTCCGCCTGAAGCCCATGGAATAACGAAAAAGAGGGCCGCTTCCGGAGGAAGCGGCCCTGTTTTTGTATATCGAAAACCACTCGCTGGGCGAGTGGTTCAAAAAAGGCTGCTGCC
>URHT01000042.1 GCA_900547745.1 uncultured Eubacteriales bacterium
CGATGAATTACTATGCAGAAAATCCGAAAATCACGCTTCGCGTGAGCATCGGTGACGCGATGTTTATTCGTTAAAGAAGGGGGAACACAGATGCATCTGCCGGAGCTTGTTTCCGATCTGGCCGTCATTCTGCTGACGGGCGGCATCATCACCGTGATCTTCAAAAAGCTGAACCTGCCCCTTGTGCTGGGCTACATACTGGCGGGCTTTCTTATCGGACCCTACATGCCGTTCTTCTTCTCGCTGGGCGACAGCGAGGCCATCGCCACATGGAGCGAGATCGGCATCATCATCCTGATGTTCTGTCTGGGCCTGGAGTTCAACCTCCACAAGCTGGCCAGCGTGGGAGGCACCGCCATCATCACCGCACTGGTGGAGGTAGGCGGCATGCTGGCCATGGGCTTCGCCGTGGGGCAGCTCATGGGCTGGGGCACCATGGACAGTATCTTCCTGGGCGGCATGCTGTCCATGTCGTCCACCACCATCATCATCAAGGCCTTTGACGAACTGAATGTGCGAAAGAAGGACTTCGCCCAGCTGGTATTCGGTACGCTGGTGATGGAGGACATCGCGGGCATCTTCATGATGATCATCCTGTCCACCATCTCCGTCAGTAAGTCCATCTCCGGCGGCGCGCTGGCGCTGCAGCTGGGACTGCTGGTACTGTATCTGGTGCTGTGGCTGGTGCTGGGTATCTTCCTGCTGCCCACGCTGCTGAACAAGGCCTCTAAGCTGATGAGCGACGAAACGCTGCTCATCGTATCGCTGGGCATCTGCTTCGGCATGGTACTGCTGGCGGACGCGCTGGGCTTCTCCTCGGCGCTGGGCGCGTTTCTGGCCGGCTCACTGCTGGCGGGCACCGTCCATGCCGAGCGGGTGGAGCACCTGATCGCCGGTGTCAAGGATCTGTTCGGCGCGGTGTTCTTCATTTCCGTGGGTATGATGCTGGATCCCGGCGCCGTGGTGAAGTATATCGTACCAATCCTCATCCTGACGCTGGTGACCATCGTGGGCAAGCTGCTGTTCTCCTCGCTGGGTGTGCTGCTGTCCGGCCACACGCTGCGTCAGGCCATCCACTGCGGCTGCGCACTGGCGCAGATCGGTGAATTTGCGTTTATCATTGCGTCGCTGGGCCTGTCGCTGGGCGTGATCGCGGACTACATCTATCCCATCATCATTTCCGTATCCGTCATCACTACGCTGACCACGCCGTTCTTTATCAAGAGCGCCGACGGCATCTGCGCCGGCATTGAAAAGCTGCTGCCGGAGAAGCTGGTGCAGAAGCTGGATCGCTACACGGACGAGGAGCAGACCTCCAAGGAGCAGGATGGCGACTGGGCGGTGTTCCTGCGGCGCTATATAAAGCGAACGGTGTTCTACGGCACGCTGATGCTGGGCATCGTCATTCTGGGCGACACGGTACTGCTGCCGCTGCTGGAGGAGACGATCCCTGCCGCGCCGTGGGTCAGCAAGGCGGTGACGCTGTGCGCCGTGTACCTCTGCATTGCCATGTTCGTCCGCCCCATGCTGGACGCCCATTCCCCCCAGTACACGGTACTGTGGGCCAAGAAGCGCAGCTTCCGTCTGCCGCTTATCGCTCTGAGCATCATCCGCGTCCTTATCATCGTGCTCATCGTGTTCCTGCCCATCCGCACGGTATTGGGCATCCACAGCCTGTGGATATTGCCGCTGCTGGCGGCGGCGGTGCTGGTGGCCGGTCACTTCGGCTGGTTTGCCTCGGCGTACCTTTCGGTGGAGACACGGTTCCTCACCAACTTTAACGAGCGTCTGCTCCAGCAGTATGGCGACAGCAGCGATGCAACATGGCTGGATGAGAAGCTGTATGTGACGGAGCTGACCTGCCCGCCGGAGGAGGCCGGGAAGGATCTGCGGGCTCTCGGCTGGGGCCGGCGCTACGGCGTGAATATCATCAAGATCGTCCGCAGCAAGAAGGAGCTGGACATTCCGTCCGGCGACACGGTGCTCAGCGAGGGTGACCTGCTGGCCGTTCTCGGTGAGCGGGAGAATTTGGTATCGCTGCGGCTGTCCGTGGGTGCCGGCGAGACGGCGGATATCCCCACGCTGCACACCTACATCGCCGGTGAGAAGGCGCTTTACACATACACGCTGGACGTGGCGAAAAACGACCATCTGGCCGGCAGCACCATCCGCGACAGCGGTCTGCGCGAGAACTACGACTGCATGATTCTGGGCTTGCAGCGGAACCTGCTGCCCATCATCGGGCCGGACGTGAATTTCGTGATACAGCACGGCGATCTGGTCTGGCTGCTGGGCTCCCGCCGCATGGCGGAGAAGGCGCTGGACGATATGGAGGAGGCATAAATGTTCAAAGTCATCAAAACGCAGGGGAAGGCCCGGCGCGGCGTGTTCACCTGCGCCCACGGCGGCGAGGTGCAGACCCCGGTGTTCATGAATGTGGGCACACAGGCGGCCATCAAGGGCGGTGTCAGCGCGCTGGATCTGAAGGAGCAGCTGGGCACGCAGATCGAGCTGTCCAACACCTACCACCTGCACCTGCGCCCCGGCGACGATGTGGTGCGCCAGCTGGGCGGCCTGCACAGGTTCATGCGCTGGGACGGCCCCATCCTCACGGATTCCGGCGGCTTTCAGGTGTTCTCACTGGCGGGCCTGCGGAAGATCAGCGAGGAGGGCGTTACCTTCGCCAGCCATCTGGACGGCCACCGCATCTTCATGGGGCCGGAGGAGAGCATGCGCATCCAGTCCAACCTCGGCTCCGATATTGCTATGGCATTTGATGAATGCGTGGAGAATCCCGCCGCCTACGACTACGCCAAGGCCAGCTGTGAGCGGACGCTGCGCTGGCTGGCGCGGTGCAAGGCGGAGCACGACCGGCTCAACGCACTGCCGGACACCATCAACCCCCGGCAGATGCTGTTCGGCATCAACCAGGGCGCGACCTATGCCGACCTGCGGATCTGGCACATGCAGCAGATCGCCAAGCTCGACTGCGACGGCTACGCCATCGGCGGTCTGGCGGTGGGGGAGCCGACAGAGGTGATGTACGAGATCATCGACGCGGTGGAGCCCCACATGCCGGTGGACAAGCCCCGCTACCTTATGGGCGTAGGTACGCCCAGCAACATCATCGAGGGCGTGGCACGGGGCGTGGACTTCTTTGACTGCGTGATGCCCGCACGCAACGCCCGCCACGGCAAGCTGTTCACATGGCGCGGTACGCTGAACATCAAAAACGCCAAATACAAGCTGGACGAGAGCCCCATTGATCCGGAATGTGACTGTCCGGTGTGCCGCAGCTTCAGCCGCGCCTACCTGCGCCACCTGTTCACGGCGGAGGAGATGCTGGCCATGCGTCTGGCGGTGATGCATAACCTGTATTTTTATAACAAGCTGACCCTGCGCATCCGCGACAGCATCAACGAGGGAAGCTTTGACGCCTTCCGGGAAACTTACAGCAAAAAACTGGCAGAACGTGTGTGAAACCTCTTGCCAAAGAGGGCAAGGTTTTGTATAATAGTAATACTTTGTAAAAAAGGAGTAACGTTCCATGTTTGACATCGCATACGCAGCATCTACCTCCGGCGCCGCTTCCGGCACCGGTATGGGTTCCACGATCCTGATGATCGTTCTGATGATCGCCATCTTCTACTTCCTGATGATCCGCCCCGAGAATAAGCGGAAAAAGCAGGCGGAGGAGATGCGCAGTTCCCTGAAGAAAGGCGACTGGCTCACCACCATCGGCGGTGTGTACGGCCGCGTTGTCTCCATTACCGACCGCACCGTGGTCATCGAGACCAGCGAGGATCGCGTCCGTGTGGAGTTCCTGAAGTCCGCCATTGGTCAGGTCGGCACGCTGGACGAGCAGGCCGCCGCCCAGCAGCGTCCCGTCAAAAAGGACAAGAAGGCTGTTGAGGAAAAGGCCGAGGAGCAGGCCGTCGAGGCCCCTGCCGAGACGGAGTCCAACGACAGCGACGCCCAGTAAGTTTTCCTGCATAGAAAAATACCTCCCCCGAATATGCTGTAAAAAAGCATTTGGGGGAGGTATTTTTATGTCTTTCAAAAAGCTGCTGGGTGCGTCCCTGTGGAAGGGATTGCTGCTGTCCATGCTCCTGCTGCTGTTGCTGCTGGCGGCAGCGTCTCTGATGCTCCAGCGGGGCCTGTTGCCGGAGAATGCCGCACCGGTCATGGTCTGCACGGCCTACGCGGCGTCCGTGTTCGTGGGTGCGCGGCAAGCGGTCAGGAGGGGAGCGGGAGAGGCCGGACCGCTGCCGCAGGCGCTGACACTGGCTGTGCTGTTGTACGCGGCGGTATGGCTGATCGCGCTGAGCGGCGAAACGGACTTCTCCGCCCATGGCCTGCTGCTGACGGCGGGACTGTTCGGCGGTGCGCTGCTGGCGGGTCTGTTGGGACGAAAGAGGGGAAAACGGCAGCCTGATAAGCGGCAGTCGAAGGAGCGGGCACGCGCCGTCCCGCGCCGCAAGCGGCGGTAACATAAAACGGGGCATGGTTAAAATAACGAAATTTGCCTTTTCGCCCAAAATCCCTTGACGGAGAGCAGCGCTCCCGGCGCGGCAGAGGGCAGAATGGCAGCGGCCAATATGTTGTGCGCGTTTTTCCGCGCTCTGACCACATATCGCAGTTTCCACCGCTTTTCCGCCGCTGCTTCCGTCTCGTTTCAAGAGTTAACATAATATTGTTTACATAACATTTTGACATAATTTACAAAAAACGGCTTTTTGCGCAAAAGCCCTTGCGGTTTCAGGCAATTTGCCATATATTATTGAGTACGTTCGTTCGCGGTCTATTTATACAGCTTGGCTCATAAGGTAGGACGAGGTGAGCCCATGAAGCTGCGTAAAAAGCATGCGCGCCCGTCCGCGCCGCCGGACATGCGCCTTTTGACCTTGTGTATCTGCTTCCTGATAGGGATGCTGGCCGCGTGGCCCGTCCACCGCAGGATCGGCAGTGAAGCGCTGGCCCAGCTCGGCGCCTACGTGCAGAGCTATGCACAGCTGGCGGAGGGCCGGGTGCAGCAACCGTCGTCCGTACTGTCCACGGCGGCGGCATACCTGCGTTGTCCGCTGCTGGCGTTCCTGTGCGGACTCAGCGCGGCCGGAGCGGTGCTGATCCCGGCGCTGTGCATGGTGCAGGGCTTTTGTCTGTCCTTCTCCGTCTGCTGCTTTGCGGCGTCGCTGGGACACCAGGGCGTACTGCTGGCGCTGGCGGCACTGGGGCTCCGGTGCCTGTTCCTGCTGCCGTGCATGCTCTGCATCTCGCAGGACGGTTTTTCTCGCGCCTGCCAGACGCTGACGCAGAAGCGACCTGTCAAAAGCGGGATACCGTGGCGGATGCTGCTGTTTTGTGTGTTTGTGCTTCTTACCGGTACGGTGGTGGAGTGCGCCATTGTACCGAAATTTTTCGCGCTTATTCTGGCGCGGCTGTCGTAAAGAGAAGGGAGTGAGGGAATATGACGGATTACATCGCGGCTTACCGCGACTATCTCGCCGAGGAAAAGCACGCCTCCGCCAACACCCTCAGCTCCTACATACGTGACCTGACCCAGTTCCAGAGCTGGCTCATCGCCAATAACGCCGCCGACCTGCGAAAGGTGAAAAAGGACACCATCAACGAGTACCTGCTCTACATGAACCACAACGGGAAATCTCCTGCCACCGTGACCCGCTCTACCGCGTCCATCAAGTCCTTCTACAGCTATATGGTGCAGACCGGTGCGGTCAAGACCAACCCCGCCAAGTCCGTGGTGGCCATGAAGGTGGAGCGCAAATACCCGGAGATCCTCACCAACCGCGAGGTGGAGCTGTTTCTGGAGCAGCCCAAGTGCGTGGATGAAAAGGGCTTCCGCGACCACGCCATGCTGGAGCTGCTGTATGCCACCGGTATCCGCGTGTCGGAGCTGATCGGTCTGGACATCAACGACGTGAACCTTTCCGCCGGCTTTATCCGCTGCCGCAGCAAGGGCAAGGAGCGCATCGTGCCCCTGTACCCCGCCGCCGTCCGGGCGCTGGAGGACTATGTAAAGGATATCCGCCCCCGCATCATCGCCGACGAGGACGAACCGGCCCTGTTCGTCAACATGAACGGCGAACGCATGAGCCGACAGGGCTTCTGGAAGATCATCAAGTACTATCAGGAGAAGGCGGAGATCGACAAGGACATTACGCCCCACACCCTGCGCCACTCCTTTGCGGTGCACCTGCTGGAAAACGGTGCCGACCTCCGCTCCATTCAGGAGATGCTGGGCCACGCTGATATCTCCTCTACGCAGATTTATACCCATGTCATCAAAAAACAGCTGAAGGATGTATACAACAAGGCCCATCCCCGCGCCTGAGCATTTATACGGCATCCGCTGCTGATATGCTGCTTTGCCGCCCGGTTTTTGCCGGGCGGTTTTTGTTGCTATTTTGCCGCCGCTTTGCTATAATAGAACTAATGTTTAAGAGGCGGAGGAAAACCATGCGCATTTTGGGCATCGATCCCGGCGTGGCCATCGTGGGCTTCGGACTGATCGAATCGGAGCGCGGCGCCGTGCGGATGCTGCAGTACGGCGCGGTCAATACGTCCGCAGGGATGCCGCTGGCCACCCGTCTGGTGCAGATCGAGCAGGATCTGACCCAGCTGATCCAGCAGTTCAAGCCGGATGAGATCGCCATCGAGGAGCTGTTTTTCAGCAAGAATATCACCACTGGCATCGCCGTGGCTCACGGGCGCGGCGTGATCCTCTGTACGGCGGAGAAGTTGGGTGTGCCCATCTATGAGTACACGCCCATGCAGGTCAAGCAAGCGGTGGTGGGCTACGGTCTGGCGGAGAAAAAGCAGGTCATGGACATGACGCGGCGGCTGCTGAAGCTCAGCGCCGTGCCTCGTCCCGACGACGCTGCGGACGCGCTGGCCATCGCCATCTGCCACGCCCGCAGCGCCACCAGTCTGCTGCGGCGCAAGGACCCCAACGTGAAGGAGACAGTCTGATATGTTTTACTATGTCAACGGTACTGTGGCGGAGCTGGAGGCTGGTCTGGCCGTAATCGATTGCGGCGGTGTGGGATATGCCTGCGCCACCACAAACTACACACTCTCCCAGCTGAAAAAGGGGGAGCGCGCCAAGCTCTACACCTATCTGAACGTCCGGGAGGACGCCATGGAGCTGTTCGGCTTTGCCAGCCAGAGCGAGCTGCGCAGCTTCAAAATGCTCATCGGTGTGTCCGGCGTGGGGCCCAAGGCGGCGCTGTCCATCCTGTCGTCCACCACGCCCCAGCAGCTTGCTATGGCGGTGGTGATGGGCGACGAAAAGGCGCTGACCGCCGCGCCGGGCATCGGCAAGAAGATCGCCCAGCGCATCATTCTGGAGCTGAAGGACAAGCTGGCCAAGGAGCAGGGCAGCTTCGACGCAGGCAGCGGCGTGTCGGTGCCGCTGCCTGTCCAGAACAGCAAGTCCGGCGAAGCCGCCGCCGCATTGGCGGTGCTGGGCTACGGCAGTCAGGAGATCGCCGCCGCCCTGAAGGGCATCGACATGGACGCGCTGCCGCTGGAGGAGATCATCCGCCAGTCACTGAAAAAAATGGTAAAGTAGGGGAGGGGACAGCATGAGCATCGACTTTGGCGCAGATATCTACGAGGAACCCATCGTCGCCAAGACGTTTCTGAACGAGGATGCCGGTGAGACATCTCTCCGTCCCCGCACACTGGCGGAATATATCGGGCAGGAGAAGGCCAAGCAGAACCTGTCCATTTTCATCGAGGCCGCCCGCCGCCGCACGGAGGCTCTGGATCATGTGCTGCTCCACGGCCCTCCGGGTTTGGGAAAGACCACGCTGGCCGGTATCATCGCTCGGGAGATGGGCGTCAATATCCGCATCACCTCCGGCCCGGCCATCGAGAAGCCCGGCGATCTGGCGGCGCTGCTGACAAACCTCAATGAGAACGACATCCTGTTCGTAGACGAGATCCACCGCCTGAACCGGTCTGTGGAGGAGATCCTGTATCCGGCCATGGAGGATTACGCCATCGACATCATCATTGGTAAAGGCCCCTCCGCCAATTCCATCCGGCTGGATCTGCCGCGCTTCACGCTGATCGGCGCCACCACCCGGGCAGGCTCCCTGTCCGCGCCGCTGCGCGACCGCTTCGGCGTCACCCTGCGGCTGGAGCTGTACACCCCGGAGGAGTTGGCCACCATCGTCAAGCGCAGTGCCGGCATCCTCAACGTGGAGATCGAGCCGGAGGGCGCCATGGAGATCGCCCGCCGCTCCCGGGGTACGCCCCGTATCGCCAACCGGATGCTTCGCCGTGTCCGGGATTTTGCGCAGGTGGTAGCCGATGGTGTCATCACCCGCAAGGTGGCCGACGAGGCCCTGCTGGCGCTGGAGGTGGACTATCTGGGTTTGGATCAGGTGGATCGCCGCATGCTCCGCGCCATCATCGAGAACTACGGCGGCGGCCCGGTGGGACTCGAGACGCTGGCCGCCACCATTGGCGAGGAATCCGTCACGCTGGAGGATGTGTACGAGCCGTATCTGATGCAGCTCGGCTTCCTGACCCGCACCCCCCGCGGCCGCTGCGTCACCCGGAAGGCCTACGAGCACCTGCACATCAGCAGTCCGGAGCCGGTGCAACTCTCTTTATAAACATCGAATCGCCAAAAGAGAAGAAGCAATACGTCATATCGACGGCAATGACCATCGAATTTGGGTTATTTTTGACAAACTTTACGCAATTGCTTGACAACTTCTTTTGTAAAAAGGTATAATGCACTATGGTAAATGATACACGGGCAGATTATAACCATCTGATGACAGAGGGCGACGAGGCGTTGTGCGCATCCGTCCGGGCGGGGAACCGTCTGGCGGAGGAGGTGCTGGCCGCGCGCTATCACCGGCTGGTACGCAGCTGCGCCCGTCCGTACTTTCTGGCGGGGGGCGACAGTGAGGATCTGCTGCAGGAGGGTATGTTCGGCCTTATCAAGGCCATCCGGGAATATGAGCCGGGACATGGCGCCTCGTTCTATACCTTTGCCGAGACATGCATCCGCCGCCGGCTGTACTCTGTTCTGAGGTCCGCCGCCTCCGGCAAGCATGCACCGCTGAACCACGCGGTTCCACTTGATCCCTCATTCTTTGACGCGAATCTCTCTTTTGCCAATGCCGATCCGGAGGGGCTCCTGATCGACAGAGAAAAAGCTGCCAGTCTGTTGGAAAACGCCCGCAAGCTGTTGTCCGAATTCGAGGTAAAGATTTTAGGGTATTATTTAGAAGGTCTCACCTGCCGTGAGATCGCAGAGACTGTTGGCAAGTCCCCCAAATCGGTGGACAACGCTGTGCAGCGCATACGCCGCAAAATAGCGCGGCAACTTTTATCCGGCGATATCAGCAACGGCTGAGCGCAATATATTTTTTCTCAAAGAGAGGGTAAAATCATGTACGAAGACAAGACTTTAGTGTGCAAAGAGTGTGGCAACGAGTTCGTGTTCACCGCCGGTGAGCAGGAGTTCTATGCCGAGCGTGGCTTCCAGAACGAGCCCCAGCGCTGCAAGGCCTGCCGCGATGCTCGCAAGAACGCCGCCCGCGGTCCCCGTGAGTACTTCACCGCTGTCTGCGCTAAGTGCGGCGGCGAGGCCAAGGTGCCCTTCGAGCCCAAGAGCGATCGTCCCGTTTACTGCAGCGCCTGCTTCGCTGAGATGCGCGAGAACGGCTGAGTTATTCTGCACACTATCGATCATGATATGAAAAGGATACGCGCCAGAAGGCGCGTATCCTTTCTTTTCTTCCAAAAATCCTGTTGAAACCTACGGGATATTGGGGTATACTATACCTACAACTATCATACGGAGGTTATTCACATGATCGAGATCACGAAAGACACCATTATCGGTGATATTCTGGATGTTGCCCCCCAGACGGCGCCCATCTTCCTGTCCATCGGCATGCACTGTCTGGGCTGCCCTTCCTCCCGCGGCGAAACGGTGGAGGAGGCCTGCGCCGTCCACGGCATTGACGTGGACAAGCTGTTGGCCGTCGTCAACGAGGAAGCCAACAAGCCTGTCGCGGAATAAACAGAAGAGCCGCCACGCATACGGCTGTATGCGTGGCGCTTTCTGTGCTGAGGGAGAGAAATGGAACATAAGCAACTGGCCCTGCAGCCCCGCCTGCACATGCTGGCCCGGCTGGTGCCGGAGGACTGCCGTCTGACGGATGTGGGCACCGACCACGGCTACCTGCCGGTATCGCTGCTGCAGCAGGGGCGGATACTTTCCGCCATCGCCTCCGACATAGGCGCGGAGCCGCTGGAGCACGCTCGCCGCACGGCGATGCAGTACGGCGTGACGGACATCGACTTCCGCCTTTGCCCCGGTCTGTCCGCCATCGCGCCGGAGGAGACGGATGTCATCGTCATCGCCGGCATGGGCGGCGAGACGATCATCGCTATTCTGCAGGCGGCCCCATGGACAAAGGACGGGCGGCACACGCTGCTGCTTCAGCCTATGACAAAGGCCGCAGACCTGCGCCATTGGCTGGCTGACAATGGATATACCTTTACAGGCGAACATCTGGTGGAGGACAAGGGCCGTCTCTATCCTATCCTGATAGTAACAGGCGGCACCCACCGTCCACTGACCGAAGCGGAGGCCCTGTGCGGCGTCCTGTTGGCGGACGACCCGCTGTACGACGCCTGTTTGTCGGAGCATGCGGCTAAGCTGCGCCGCTCGGCGGAGGGGCTGCGCCGCAGCAGCAACCCGGATGCCGCCGCGCAGGCGGCACATATGGACGCGCTGGCGGAGGAACTGGAGCAAAAGAGGTGTAAAGTATGATAACCGTACAGCAAGTGGAGCAGAAGCTCTTTGATTGGGCGCCCCGCCAGATGGCGGAGAGCTGGGACAATGTGGGACAGCTGGTGGGTGACCCCGGCAGGGAGGTGCACCGCGTGCTGGTGTCGTTGGATATCACGGAACCGGTGGTGCAGGAGGCCGTGGAAGGCGGGTTCGATCTCATCGTGTCACACCACCCGGTGATGAACTGTACATGGCACCCCGTTCAGACCCTGCGTACCGACGACCGGCAGGGCCGCATCCTGACGAAGATGGCGGAAAACCGCATCTCCGCCATCTGCATGCATACCAATCTGGACGCGGCGGACGGCGGCGTCAACGATGTGCTGGCCGAAAAACTGGGGCTTACGCAGCTCTCCCCGTTGACGGAAGAAAAAATCGGGCGGATCGGCACGTTAAAATGCGAAATACCCCTTGTGGAGTTCACCCGTTTTGTGATAGAATCTTTAGGATGCAATGGTCTTCGGTATACGGACTGCGGCAAGCCCGTTCACCGCGTGGCGGTGGGCGGCGGCGCCTGCGGCGACTATATCCCCAAGGCCATCGCCGCCGGCTGCGACACCTTTGTAACCTCCGACCTGCGGTACCATGATTTTCTGGATACCACGGCGCTGAACCTCATCGACGCGGGGCATTTCCCCACGGAGGATGTGATCTGCGTCCCGCTGGCCGATTATCTGCAAAAGGTGTTCCCCGCAGCCACTGTTATAAAAACGACCGCGCACAGCAGCGAGGTCATCCAATACTGCATAAAGGAGAAGTAAACTATGTCCGGACATTCCAAGTGGCACAATATCCAGAAGACCAAGGGCGCGGCTGACGCCAAGCGCTCCGCTGTCTTTACGAAGATCGCCAAGGAGATCATCGTGGCCGTCAAGCAGGGCGGCAGCGGTGACCCCGCCAACAACTCCCGTCTGGCCACCGTGGTGGCCAAGGCCAAGGCGGCCAATATGCCCAACGACAACATCAAGCGCACCATCGACAAGGCGCTGGGCTCCGGCAATACCGACAACTACGAGGCTGTCACCTACGAGGGCTACGGCCCCTGCGGTATCGCCGTCATCGTGGAGGCACTGACCGACAACCGCCAGCGCACCGCCCCGGAGATCCGCCACTACTTCGACAAGTTCGGCAAGGGCATGGGCGCGCAGGGCTGCGTCAGTTGGTCTTTCGACCGCAAGGGCGTTATCGTCATCAACAATGAGGACGAGGAGCTGGACGAGGATACCGTCATGATGGATGCGCTGGACGCCGGCGCCGAGGACATGGAGGCCGACGGCCCCGTGTTCGAGGTCACCACCGACCCAGACAGCTTCAACGACGTGGTGAAGGCGCTGGAGGAGAAGGGCTACACCTTCGAGAGCGCCGAGATCGAGATGGTGCCCCAGAACTACATCACCATGACCAACGAGGATGACGTCCGCAGCATGACGAAGCTGCTGGACATGCTGGATGACAACGAGGATGTCCAGAACGTCTGGCATAACTGGCAGCAGGATTGATGGAACTTTTCCTGCGGAAAAGAAGCTGATTTTCTGTAAAACAATGCATTTTCGGAACTGATTTTTTCTCGGTTGCGAAATACATCGATTGCGCTGTGATATACATTCCCCTTTGATTGCGACATACCAAAGGAGAAAATGACATGAAAATCAGCGCCGCTATCAGAGAATATTTGATTGAGATTGAGGTTAGGAAGTATACCCCGAAGACCATTCGCGGGTATCGGAATAGCCTCAATCTCTTTTTGCGCTTTTGTGAGCAGGAGGCGCACATCCAAGAGGTAGAGGAAATCAATTTGGCTGTGGTGCGGCAATTCAGCACGTTTATGAGCCAGAAGGGAAGAAAAGGCAGCTATATCAACGGCCTCTTGAAAGTGTCGAAGTCGTTTATGAAATATATTGAAATACATGAATAAATATCCCCCGGCGAAGCCGGGGG
>URHT01000043.1 GCA_900547745.1 uncultured Eubacteriales bacterium
TTGTGGACTGCGCGTGGCACAGCGGCGACATTGACCGGGACTGCGCCATCTGCTCCGGCATGGCGGGCGTGATGGACACGCTGTACCGGAACATGAACGAGCAGTGCGCCGCGTATCTCTCGCGCATTACCGTCACGGATATTGAAACACAGCTTTTTACACAGGAATAGGAGGATTTTACGATGCTTACCATTACGACCAACAGCTTTGAAAATGACGTCCTGCACGCGGACAAGCCCGTGCTGGTGGATTTCTGGGCCCAGTGGTGCCCTTACTGCCGCCGTATTGCCCCGGCCTTCGACAAGGTGGGGGAGCAGTACGCCGACACGCTCATCACCGGGAAAATCAACTACGACGAGGAGCCGCAGCTCATCGAGCGTTTCGGCATCGACACCATCCCCACGCTGATGCTCTTTAAGAGCGGCGAGGTGATCGGTTCTGTGGTAGCGCCCGACTCCAAAGCCGCCATTGAGACATTTATCCGGGAAACGCTGGCGCAGTGAGGGCGTGGCTGCAGAGCTCAAGGAGCCTAATCATACAACCAGAGCAGCGCCGCGCCGATTTTCTCAAATTATGTGACGCCGTCACAGTAAAACCGCTTGTCATGCGGTATACTATACCCAAACAAAGGAAAGGAGCTGACAGATATGGCAGCTATGAATATGAATCAGGAGCAGTTTAAGCAGTTGATCCGGGAGGAAAAGCCTGTTTTGGTGGATTTCTGGGCGCCCTGGTGTGGCTATTGCCGGAGGATCGGCCCTGCGTATGAGAAGATCGGAGAGGAATACGCGGACAACCTCGTTGTCGGCAAGATCAATATTGACGAGGAGCCGCGGCTGGCGGGGGCCGAGGGGATCGAGGTGCTCCCGACACTGGTGCTGTACCGGAACGGAAAGGCCGTGGATTTCGTCACCGCACCCGGCTCAAAGGCAGAGATCGACCGTTTCATTCAGGAAGCCTTGGCGAAATAACGGAGGGTTCAGATATGAACAACAATCATGTTTATGATATGCTCGTGGTGGGCGGCGGCCCAGGCGGCTACACCGCCGCCCTGTACGCGGCACGGGCGGGGCTGGACACCGTCGTGCTGGAAAAACTGTCCGCCGGCGGGCAGATGGCCCTGACCGAGCAGATCGACAACTACCCCGGCTTTGAGGACGGGATCGACGGCTTCTCTCTGGCGGAGAAGATGCAAAAGCAGGCGGAGCGCTTCGGGGTACGCAGCGAATACGCAGAAGTCCTCCGCATGGATCTGACGGCGGTTCCCAAGCTCTTGGAAACCAGTGAGGGGATCTTCCGGGGGAAAACCGTGGTGCTGGCCACCGGCGCGGACCCCAGAACGCTGGGCGTAGCCGGAGAGGCGGAGTTGGTGGGCCGGGGCGTGGCCTACTGCGCCGCCTGCGATGGGATGTTTTACAAGGACAAAACGGTGGTCGTGGTGGGCGGCGGCAATTCCGCCGCGGCAGATGCCCTCCTTCTCAGCCGCGTAGCGAAAAAGGTGATCCTCGTCCACCGCAGAGACACCCTGCGGGCCACCAAGATCTATCACGAGTCACTGGAACAAGCCGAAAATGTGGAATTCCGCTGGAACAGCACCGTTTCCGCGCTGCTTTCCGGGGACAGGCTGACCGGCGTACGCCTGCGGGACACCGTCACCGGTGAGGAAAGCGTAGTGGACTGCGACGGCGTATTTGTCAGCGTGGGCCGACAGCCCGCCACGGCGCTGGCGGCGGGTCAACTGGCGCTGGACGGCGGCGGCTATATCGTGGCCGGAGAGACCACGGAAACCAGTATTCCCGGCGTTTACGCCGTGGGCGACGTGCGGACGAAGCCCCTCCGTCAGGTGGTCACCGCCGTGGCGGATGGCGCGGTGGCAGTCCACATGGCGGAGAAATATATCGCGGAAAACCGATAAGGGATGTAGATTGAAAAAGCCATGTTTAAGGTCAGGCCGGATACGACCGCAGTGGGGATGCCGGCATATCTGCAAGGCAAACTGCCAGAGTAATGGCAGATAAGATAACCCATGTAAGATCGGGAGATATGTTGTCTCTCCATATCCAGTCCACGCAACAGTGAGCAACTGAACACAAAACACAGCCACAGATGTACTCTGCGGCTGTGCTTTTATGCGTTCTCAAGACTCCGGTCTCGCCCCACACCACATCGTGACCTCAACCTGAGATGACGGTACTCTGCCCTTGGGACATAAAGCAGATGAGTAAGACCATCATCTGTACGAGAATAGCTGCAATAGCTGCGGTTTGTTGCAGCTTATTCCGCGCAGAGCTCCGCCACCAGAGCGTCCATCTGCGCTTCGCTGGTTTGGTTCAGTGCGCCGCGCAGCGATACCTCCGTTTCACACAGTCGGAGTTCCTTCATCTTTTCCAACTCGGCGCGCATCAGCCGCGCGGCAGCAGGGGCCCATGAGCCGTTTTCCATGAGGCCGATCCGGCGGTTTCGGAATCCCTTTGTCTGTAAATGTTCCAAAAACTCCTTCATGGGCGGGAACAGTCCTCCGTCATAAGTGGAGCAGGCCAACACCAGTTTCCCACAGTAGAATGCGCTGGTCACGGCATAGGAAAGGTCTGTTGCCGTCAGATCGCACATGGTGACTTGCGCACCTTTTCCCTCCAGCTTGCTCTTGAGGGCCTCCGATGCATATGCGGTATTTCCATGGATGGATGCGTGAGCGATCAGGATGCCCTCCGGTTCTTCCGGTTTCCATTGTGACCAGAGATCATAGAGCCGCAGATACTCCCCCAAGTCTTCTGTGAGCATGGGGCCATGGAGCGGGCAGATCATTTGGATCTCCAGCGCGGAGATTTTTTTCAGCAGCGCCTGCACCTGTGCGCCATACTTTCCGACGATGTTGTAATAATACCGCCGGGCCTGCGGCGCCCAAGGGGCACGGGCAGTCCGTTCCAGTGAACCGAAGCGGCCGAAGGCATCCGCCGAGAACAGGATCTTTTCCTCCTCTTCATACGCTGCCATCACCTCCGGCCAGTGTACCATCGGCGCCAGCAGAAAGCGCAGCCGGTGCAAACCCAAGGAAAGCGTATCTCTTTCGCCAACCTCCAGCATACGCTCTTCCGACAATGCACCTGTGCCGAAGAACTGCTTGATCAGGGTAAATGTTTTCGCATTTCCCACGATCTTCATCTCCGGGTACTTTTGTGCCAGCCGCATGAGGCTGCCGGAATGATCCGGCTCCATGTGTGTAACCACAAGATAGTCGGGGCTGCGCTCCTCCAACACCCGCGTCACATTAGAAAGCCATTCTTCCGCCGCCCGTGCGTCCACGCTGTCCATCACGGCGATCTTCTCATCCAGAATGACATAGGAGTTGTAGCTCACTCCCATAGGCTGGACGGGGTACTGGTTTTCAAAGAGTGCCAATGTGTTATCATCCACCCCTACATAGCGGATGGCATCTGTTACCGTTTGGATAGCCATATAAAAAATACCTCCTATTTCCCTTACTCAGACCCTGATTGATAGGTTCTTCTTTTCTAACGGAACATACGCTCAACCGCGGATCGACGGTCGCGCATTTTGCCGTTGTCTTGCTTCCCCCAGAGTCGTTACATGTGGTACACCGCAGCGGAGCGAAGTCCTTCCGGCAGGCCGTCGGGCGCAGCAGGTGAAAGTTCCCAGCGCACCTGCCCCGCCCACTGGGAGGCGACGGCGGAGAAGTGGAGCATGACAATACCGAGATCCAATGCGGCATCCAAATTATCGGTGTAGGCATCCTCCTGCTGCACCAAATAGATGCTGTGATCCTGTACAAGGAAGCCATAGGGCTGACGGTTGAGATAGCTGGGAGAGAGCGAAGCGGCGTAGAAGGACTGCCAGAGCATATCGTCGTAGAAGTCCATCATCTCGTCAAGCCCAGACTTGTTGCTCCAGCTCCCCATGTGAACCAAATCATGCACGCTCTTTTTGGGCGCGTAGTACTGCTGCTCGGCCCGCACATCGATCTGAGACATACTTAGGATATTCAGCCGCAGCTTTTTTGCGGTCTTTTCCCCGTAGCCAAAGGCAACGATTGCCGCCACCTCTAACGGGGTGGTGAGAGAAAGTGCCTTTTTGATTTTGTCGCTGTCGGTGAAGGTCATCCAGCAGGTGTCAATGTCCAACTCAGTCAGCTTGAGGACGAGATCTTCCATCATGTAGCCGGCGTTGATGGCCGCATAGGAATGCGGGGCAGACATAAGGAGCAGGTAGTGCGGTGCTCCGATGAGAAATTGCTTATAGCCCGCTGAGCTCTCCAGCGCCGGCTGTGCATCCTTGTCCAAGACGATCAACTCCGTTGCAATCTCCGGGACAAGACGGGGGCAGGTCTTTTCATAGTAGGATCGGAGCTGGCCGATAGCCTCGCTCGGAACTTCCTTTTCGCGAAATGCGTGAACGGATCTGCGATTTTGAATCATAGCGCTGTAATTCATAGTAGTGTATCTCCTATTCTGATGTCTTTGGTTTTCTTATAAATCGTCTATCAGTGCGGTGCTCTTGGCGTAGGCGGTACTGCGTGCCTCAAAGAAATCGGTCTTGACCATGTTGGCGTCGGCGTACTGGCTGACCCATTCCATGCTCTCCGGTTCGCTCTCAAAGCCCGGATACAATGCCGGATAGCCAAGGCTCGTCCAGCGAAGATTGCCGAGATAGCGGATGTAATCGCTGATCATCTGCCGGTTCAACCCCGGGATGTCGTCGCCGATCACATAATGCCCCCATGCGATCTCCTGCTCCACGCCCTCACGCATCATCTCGCGCAGCGCTTGTACGCTCTCGGCGGTGAACAACTCCGGCTGCTCCTTTTGCAGCTCCGTGATGATATTGCGGAACAGCCACAAGTGCGTGTTCTCGTCGCGGTTGATATAGCGGATCTCCTGCGCCGAACCGGACATCTTCCCGTTTCGGGAGAGATTGTAGAAGAACATAAAGCCGCTGTAAAAATAGATGCCCTCCAAAATATAGTTCGCCATCATCACGCGCAGCAGCGTGGGAGCGTCCTTCCGCTCCTGAAACTCGTTGTAGCAGTTCCCAATGAAGGTGTTGCGGCGCAGCAGATGCTCGTCCGTTTTCCATTGGTAGAGGATGTCATTGCGCTCCACGGGGGAACAGATGGTGTCGAGCATATAGCTGTAGCTCTGTGAGTGGACACACTCCTGAAACGCCTGAATGGACAGGCAGAGATTGACCTCGTTGGCTGTAATGTAGGCACCGATATTAGGCAGGTTCGCTGTCTGAATGGAATCCAAAAAGACAAGAAAACTCAGAATTTTATCGTAGGCGTTGCGCTCGGCTGACAGCAGGCGGGGATAGTCCTTCACATCCTGCGAGAGATTGATCTCCTCAGGGATCCAAAAGTTGTTCATGGCCTGCCGGTACCAGTCGCTGACCCAAGCGTACTTCATATTGTTGAAGTCGTTGAGGTTGGTGGTATTGCCGCCGATCATGCGCCGCAGGCGCACATCAAGGTCGCCCTCCGGGTTAAAGAGGGGCTTTTTCTTCAGTTCCGTCATGCTATCCTCCTTATGACGAGCAGCTTTCGCAGTCCTCGACCTCAAGGGCCTTGCTGCGGACATAGTAAATGGTCTTGACGCCGACCCTCCACGCCTCTAAATACAGTCTGAGCACCTGACGCATGGAATAGTCATTGGTGATATAGAGATTCATGCTCTGCGCCTGGTCAATATGTCTCTGGCGAAGGCCCGCGGCGCGCACCGACCAGCTTTGGTCGATCAGATGCGCCGCCTTATAGTACCACCATGTATCCATAGAAAGCTCCGGGGCAACGCGGGGCAGCATGCTGCCCTTTTTCTCCTCTAAGAAGAATTTCTTCATAATTGGATCGATGCCCGCCGACGTACCGGAGAGGATAGATGTGCTGGAGGTCGGTGCGACCGCCAGCAGATAGGCGTTGCGCATTCCCTGCACCGCCACCGTTTCCGCAAGCGCCCGCCACTTTTCGGAGGTATAACCCCGCTTTTCAAAATACGCGCCCGTCTGCCAGTCGCTGCCCTCAAAGAGCGCGTAGCGGCCCTTTTCCCGTGCCAGTGCTGTGTCCGCCTTGACGGCGGCGTAGTTGATATGCTCGAATACCGCGTCGGTGAAGGCAAGGTGCTCATCGCTCTCCCATCGGATGCCGCGCTTTGCCAGCATGTGGTGGTAGCCGCTGACGCCCAGGCCGATGCTGCGGTACTTCTGATTGGTAAGCCGCGCGTATTCCAAAGGGTAGAAATTGAGGTCGATCACATTATCCAGTGCGCGGATGGCCGTTTCCACCGTGTGTTCCATATAGGCCTCGTCCTCCACCGGCAGATTACCGAGAGACAGACTCGCCAGGTTGCAGACCACAAACTCACCTGGGCGTGTGGCCGTCACCACCACTGTGTCGCCGTTCTCCGTGTGCACCTCAGTGCTGATATGCTCGATAGGCGCCATGTTCTGTGCGATCTCCGTGCAGAGATTGGAGCAATAGATCATTCCCGTGTGGCCGTTTGGGTTCATACGATTTACGCTGTCGCGGTTGAAGGCGAAGGGCGTGCCGGTCTCCACTGCCGAGCGAAGCACCAGCCGCACGATGTCCTTGACGGTGACGCTGCGCTTTTCGATGCGCGGGTCATTGACGCAGTCCAGATACCGCTTCTCCCATTCCGTACCCCAGTAATCCTCCAGTGCGTAGCCCTTGACCGTGAGGATCTCATGCGGGCACATGAGATGCCACGGCGCGTCTATGTTCTCCTCCGCCAGTCGCCAGAAGAGATCCGGATAGCACACGGCGGGAAACACATCATGTGCCTTCATGCGGTCGTCTCCGTTGTTGGTGCGCAGTTGAAGGAATTCCGGCAGATCCCGGTGCCATGCGTCTAAGTAAACCGCCACAGCGCCCTGCCGCATCCCCAACTGATCCACCGCCACGGCGGTGTCGTTGACCAGCCGGATCCAGCGGATAACACCGCCCGCCGCCCCTTGAAAGCCGCGGATGGTGCTGCCTGCAGCGCGCACCTTACCGAAGTACATCCCCATTCCGCCGCCGAATTTAGAGACCTTTGCGAAGTTGTCCAGCGAGCGGTAGATGCCGTCCAGACTGTCCGGCACAGTGTCCACAAAGCAGCTTGAAAGCTGATGGTAGGGCTTTCGTGCGTTGGACATGGTAGGTGTCGCCATCGTGACCTCCATACGGCTGAGCATATCGTAAAAGCGTTTTACCCACCCCATGCGGTCAGAGCCTTCGTTCATAGCAAGATGCAGCGCGATACCCAAAAACATCTCCTGCGGTGTTTCCTGCGGCACGCGGCTGCGTGACTGGATCACATAGCGTTTGAGCAGCAGGTCAAGGCCGGAGTAGGTGAACAGCTCGTCCCGTTCCGGGCAGAGGAAGCCCTCCGCCATGGCGATCTCCTCGTGGGTATAGTGGGCAAGGATATAGTCACCATAGAGTCCCTTATCCGTCAGATAGCGAAGCCTGCCATAGAGGTCGCCGACGCCGCGCCCCTCCCATTCCTGTGCGTTGCGACAGCGAAAGGAGTGGTTCAGAAGCCGCGCCGCGATGAACTCCCACTTGGGTGCCTCTGCCGTAGTCAGCTCTACCGCTGCCTTGGTCAGTGCCTCAGCCCGCTCATCCTCCGTCATGCCCGGGCGACAGAAGCTCTCAAACTTCATTTGAAGCGCCGCGAGGGAGTAGACTTCCTCGGTAAAATCCATCTGGATACGGCGCAGCACCTCGTCAAGCGAGTTATCCCCCACAGTCTGCGCGATGGTATGCCGGACGCGGCGCAGCGCAGACCGCTTTTCGCGATAGAGGATGTACGCCTTTGCCACCTCATAGTATCCGCGCTCCATGAGCGTCCGCTCCACCTCGTCCTGCACACGCTCCACGGTGAGCGGCGCTGCGGCGGCGAGGTTGTCAAGAACGGCGGCGAGGATCTCATTCAGCTCTCTGCTCCCGATCTCCATCCCCTGTCCATCAAACGCTTTTTTCATGGCGTTGAAAATTTTCTCCTGTTGAAAGGGAACAGACTCCCCGTTTCGTTTTCTGATCTCCATTTCGATCCTCTCATCTTCTCCGGTCACTTCTCATGTCCTTTTGGGCAAAGAGCGGGCAAGCGCAGTATCACGCTTGCCCGCTCTGTTTTTGAAAGCCGGTTTTTCTGCAGCCGACGCGGCGGGGCTGTTAGTTGTCTGTTGTCTTGGTTTTGGCTTCCCTGCCAATCACTTCATAGATTCCAGAATGGCGTCCGCCAGTGCTTCCAGCTCAGTGCGCTTGTCCGTGCCCATGGACGAGGCGAGGCTGAGCCGCTCGTTGAGCACCGTCATGTTCTTAAGCTCATCGTTGACGAATTTCTGCATGAGGTCACCGGACTTCACCGCCCATGAGCCGTTTTCAATGATGGCAAAGGTGCGGTTTTGCAGATTCAGTGCCTTCATATCCATGAGGAAGTCATGCATGGCGGGGTAGATGCCGAGGTTGTAGGTCACAGAGGCCAGGACAATGTGACTGTACTTAAACGCCTCGGAGATCAGCTGGGAGACATGAGTGGAGGACACATCGTACATCGCCACCTTGCTCATGCCCTTATCGCAGAGCGACGCCGCCAGCGCCTGCGCCGCGTTCTCCGTGTTGCCGTACATGGAGGCGTAGACGATGAGCACGCCCTGAGTCTCAGGGGCATAGCGGCTCCATGTGTCGTACTTTTCGATGAACCAGCCCAGATCCTTGCGCCACACGGGGCCGTGGAGCGGGCAGATGTACTTGATCTGATCCAAAACACCGCCGGCCTTTTTCAGCAGGAGCTGGATGTGGGGGCCGTACTTGCCCACGATGTTGGTGAGGTAGCGGCGGGCGTCGTCCAGCCAGTCCCGCTCGAAGTCCACCTCGTCGGCGAACAGCTTGCCGTCCAGCGCGCCGAAGGTGCCGAAGGCGTCGGCGGAAAAGAGGACGCCGTCGGTGACGTCGAGGGTCACCATGGCCTCCGGCCAGTGAACCATAGGCGCGCCCACAAAGGTGACGGTGTGCTTGCCGAAGGAGAAGGTGTCGCCCTCCTTCACCTCGATGCACTCATGTCCGTCCACATGGAAGCCGAACTGCCGCATGAGCATGAATGCCTTCTCGTTGGAGATCAGTTTCACCTTGGGATGGCGCAGCAGGATCTCCTCGATGCAGGCGGCGTGATCCGGCTCCAGATGGTTGACCAGCAGGTAGTCCAGCTCGCGGCCATCCAGCACATACGCCAGATTTTCCAAAAGCTGGCGGCAGGCAGACCAGTCCACAGTGTCAAAGAGCACCGTCTTTTCATCCAGCAGGCAGTAGGAGTTGTAGCTTACGCCCCGGGGAATGGGGAAGCAGTTTTCAAACAGGGCCAGGCGATGGTCGTTGGCGCCCACCCAGTAGAGGTCGTTCGTTACTTTACGCACGCAATACATCTTATCTTACCTCCTTCACAGCTCAAGCCTTTACAAATTGATCCTTCGTCTCCGCGCACTCGGGACACACCCACTCGGCAGGAAGCTGCTCAAAGAGCGTACCGGGCGCGATCTCGCCGTCCTCGTCGCCCAGCTCCGGCACATACTCGTAGCCGCAGCCGCTGCAGACGTAGCGGTCGCCGATGGGGGCGGGCTTGGGCGGCGTGGGCCGCTTCATCTTTACCATGGGCGGCGCGGGCAGCTTTTCGCCGCTATCCAGCGCAGCGGTGAGCAGGGGCAGGATCTCCTCCACATCGCCCACGATGCCGTAGTCGCAGTTCTTGAAGATAGGCGCGTTACCGTTCTTATTGATGGCCACGATGGTGGAGGCGTCCTTGATGCCCTTAAGGTGCTGCGACGCGCCGGAGATGCCGCAGGCGATGTACAGATTGCCGGTGAACTTCTGACCGGACATACCCACATAGCGGTTCAGCGGCAGATATTTGAGGGTCTCCGCCACAGGGCGGGAAGAACCGATGGCCGCGCCGGCGGCCTTGGCCAGCGCCTCTACCAGTTTCATGTTCTTTTTCTCCCCGATGCCCTTGCCCGCGGAGACCACCCGCTCCGCCTGCGGGATGGGCGTATCCATGGGGATGCCCACGGAGAAGTCGTGACCGTCCTTCTTCAGCGCCGCCACAAGGTCGGCCACCTGCTGGGCAGCATCCCCCTCCCGGAAGATGGTCTTTTTGCGAATGCCGGTGATGGGCGCGGGTTTCTTGGCCGCCGAACGGCTCTCGCCGCCGGAGCTCTTGCCCAGCCTGCCGATGAGATGGGAGGCGATGACCACCCGCTGAATCTCGTTGGTGCCCTCGTAGATGGTGGTGATCTTGGCGTCGCGGTAGGCCCGTTCCACCTCCATGCCCTTGAGGAAGCCGCTGCCGCCGTGGATCTGCAAGGCATCGTTGGTGACCTCCAGCGCGATGTCCGAGGCGTACATCTTCGCCATGGCGGACTCCATGCCGTAGGGCTCGTGCTGCTCCTTCAGCTCCGCCGCGGAGTAGATAAGGAACCGGGCGCAGCGCAGCTTGGTGGCCATATCTGCCAGCTTGAAGGCGATGCTCTGCTGGGCCGCGATGGGCTTGCCGAACTGAATACGCTCCTTGGAATAGCTCAGCGCGTGCTCAAACGCGCCCTGGGCGATGCCCAGCGCCTGCGCGGCGATGCCGATGCGTCCGCCGTCCAGCGTGGACATGGCAATCTTGAAGCCCTCGCCCTCCTTGCCCAACAGGTTTTCCTTGGGGACCTTCACGTCGTTGAAGATCAGCTCCGCCGTGGAGGAGGAGCGAATACCCATCTTGTCATAGTGGTCGCCGAACTCGAAGCCCTTCCAGCCCTTCTCCACGATGAAAGCGGAGATGCCCCGGGTGCCGATGTCCGGCGTGGTGACGGCGAAAACCACATAGGTGTCCGCCTTAGGGGCGTTGGTAATGAAGATCTTGCCGCCGTTGAGGAGGTAGTAGTCCCCCTTATCCAGCGCCGTGGTCTCCGTGCCGCCGGCGTCGGATCCGGCGTTGGGCTCCGTGAGGCCGAAGGCGCCGATCTTCTCGCCCTTGGCCAGCGGAACCAGATATTTCTTCTTCTGCTCCTCGGTGCCATAGGCGAAAATGGGCCATGAGCCAAGGGAGACGTGGGCAGAGAGGATCACGCCCGCGCCGCCGTCCACACGAGCCAGCTCCTCCACCGCGATGGCGTAGCTCAGGGCGTCCAGACCGGCACCGCCGTACTCCTTGGGGAAGGGAATGCCCATCCAGCCCAGCTTACCCAGCTTCTTGACAGCCTCCTCGGGAAACTCATTGTTCTGATCCATCATAAATGCGAGGGGCTTGATCTCCTCCTCCGCAAAACTCCGGATCTTCGTGCGCAGCTCTTCGTGCGCCGCCGTGGTTTGAAACAGCATACGGGTACCTCCTCTTAAAATTATACAGCTCGCTTGTATCTTGGGGATCGGATCCGCCGGTCAGCAGCCTGCGCAGGCTCACGGCACAGAACGCCTCGTCCTGCTTTCGCTGCAAGGCCGCCAGCTGACAGTGGATGGCGCACCGCCCATGCTTGTCCTGCCAGCGGCACTCAAATCCCGGCTCCATGCAGGCGCACAGAACGCCCCGTTCCCCCATGACCCCCATGAGATCGTAGAGGGAGGTCGCGTCCAGGTCGCAGGACAGCTCGCAGCCGCCGAGAGCGCCGCGGCTCACCCGCACCAAATTGCCGGCGGAGAGCTTGCGCAGGATCTGGTAGGCAAACTGAGTAGGGATCAGCTCCGTTTCCGACATCTCGGCCACCGAATGTTTCTCCCCATCCAGCAGCACCCGCAAAATGCGCAGCGCGTAGTCCGTCTCTTTGGTGATGATCATGTCCCGCATCCTCTTTTCGCTTGCTTGTACTGCCATCATATCAATCTCGATAAATTTTGTCAAGATAATTTCCAAAAAATTATCGCTTTAACACAGACCGCCCCAGCCCGGGTCAGTTTCGCTTTACATTCAGTGAAAAGTCATGTTCCTTCTAATTATAGAAACAAAAAAACTGTGCCGTGGCAGTCCGCCGAAAGCAGAAAAGACTATGACTGAAACCCAGAAAGCGGAGAAATTGGTTGGGGCTCGCAGGGGTCACCCACCCAAGGCGGATGTGGCGATCCCTGACAAGCCTAAGCCATCCAACCGAAACAAGCAATAAAGTGCGTGCTTTTCATTTTATATTCGACGAATTAAGTTAGGATGTGCAGTAGATGCTCCATTTTACCATCCCATTCTCTGCTGGAATCAGCGCACTCTTTCAGTTCAGTTTCGACTTCAGTATTTATCGGCAAGTTTTTCTTGTAGCGGATGGTATGCTCAAGGCTTGCCCAGAAGTCCATAGCGATTGTACGGAGTT
>URHT01000044.1 GCA_900547745.1 uncultured Eubacteriales bacterium
TCCCGTGGAGCTGTGCCAGCAGCCGTCCGTAAGCCTACTTTTCTTTTTTGAAAGTTTATGGATAGATCATAAACTTTTCAATTAGCAGCAGACAAATACGGAACAGCACGGTAAAATAATGGTGGAAGTTATATTACCCACACATATTCGTGCTGTTCCTTTTCATAACTGAAAGGGGGTTCTCATGTCTCAAACATGGAACGGCACGAAGAAAGAAACCCCTGAAAGAAGGACGTATACGGTTGACGATATTGCTCAAATTCTGGGCATCGGAAGAACTTCCGCATATATCCTTGTAAAAGAAGGGCACTTCAAAATCGTGCGAATTGGTAACGCCATACGCATTTCCAAGCGGTCATTTGACGAGTGGCTTGACTCCCTCGACCTTTGATCCAAGAAAGGAAGAACGATATGGCATCTATTATCAAGCGAAAGAAAAACTATTCCGTTGTTTACAACTATGTGGACGAAAACGGAGAAACAAAACAGAAATGGGAAACCTGGCATACCCACAAGGAGGCCTTGAAGCGTAAGGCGGAAATCGAAAATCAGCAGCACACGGGAACTTTTCTCCCGCCAAGCAATCAGACGATCACCGAGTTCCTTTATGACTTTGTATCTCTTTACGGAGAAAAGAAATGGGGCGTGTCTATGTATGACAGCCAAACGGCACTGATTGCGAACTATATCAATCCGATCATCGGTGATATGGAGGTACAGGCGGTTACTCCCCGTGCGGTTGACGGTTATATCCAAACCTTGCAGAAAACCAAGTCGGTGTCTACCAAGACCCGAAAGGCCGTTACCACCTATGTCAGCGACAAGACCATCGAAAAGATCATCAAGCTCCTGCGGTGTGCGTTTAAGCAGGCGGTACGATGGGAAATCATTGCAAGAAATCCCTTTGACAATGTGATCCTCCCGAAAACGGAGTATGCGAAACGGGATATCTGGACAGCGGATATGATCCGTCTTGCCCTGGACAAATGCACGGACAGCAAGCTCTATGTAGCAATGAACCTTTCCTTTGCATGCTCTCTGCGTATGGGTGAAATCCTGGGGCTGACCTGGGAGAACGTCCATATTTCCGATGAAGATATTGCGGCGGATAACGCCTATGTCTACATCGACAAGGAGCTGACACGGGCATCCAAACGGGCGATTGAAACGCTGGGCGAGAAGGATATCTATTACATCTTCACTCCGCTCATGCCGAACACCAGCACAAGAATTATCCTGAAAAAGCCGAAAACCGATTCCAGTATCCGTAAGGTGTGGTTGCCGAAAACGCTTGCCTACATTCTGCGGGAATGGAAGAAGTCCCAGGACGAGTTGAAAGGCTTCCTGGGCGACGAGTATCAAGATTTCGATCTGGTGGTGGCACTTCCCAATGGACGGCCCTGCGAGGATCGGATCATCCTCAAAGAGTTTGCAAAGCTCCGTGAGGATGCAGGGCTGCCGAAGGTGGTCTTTCATTCTCTCCGTCATTCCAGTACCACCTACAAACTGAAACTCAACCACGGCGATCTGAAAGCCACCCAGGGCGATACAGGCCATGCCGAGATCGACATGATAACCAGTATCTATGCTCACATTCTGGACGAGGATAGAAAGGTCAATGCTCAGAAATTCGAGACTGCCTTCTATGCCAAGCCTGATCTTCGCAACGTCCGTCCGCCGGAGGAACCGGTAAAATCGGAGCCTGCGACCCTGGACCTTGAAAGCCTTGTGGAGCAGCTTCAGAAGTCGCCGGAGCTGGCGAGTGCGCTCGCAGCCCTGATAGCGGCGCAAGCCCCGGCAAAGTGATCCGAAAAATCGAATTAGCAAAACGTAGAATTTTCTTAGCAAATTTCTAAAAAGCGTTCGAGTCCAATTAGCAAATATACATCATGCGGCGTATAAAAATCTCTCGGTAACGGAAGTGAAATTACCGGGAGAAGGAGGAACAAAAAAACGCTGCAAACCCCGAAAAAAGGCTTGCAGCGGTGCCTTCTGGCGTCCCAGAGAGGATTTGAACCTCCGACCCCACGCTTAGGAGGCGTGTGCTCTATCCAGCTGAGCTACTGAGACATTTTTAAGATTTATGCAATTTTCATTGCTCGAAGGAATCGAACCATCTGCCGCTTAGGAGGCGGGCCCTCTATCCCGGTGAGGTACGGAGGCAAGTATGAAGATCGGTTTTTGCTAGTTGAAATCAGCTCGGTTCTCTTAGGGGGCGGTCGCTCTATCCAACTGAGCTGCGGAGGCGGATACGGATGCTATTGTACCCCACGGAAGGGGGATTGTCAACGGCGGAGGAAAGAAACTTTTCCCGGCCGCGGCACGGTTTTTCTTGAAAACAGGGGCCTTGCGGTGTATACTAACTTAGTTATAGTATGCAAATGCGAAAGGGGTGAGCCATATCTATCTAAAGGCTCTGGAAATCCAAGGATTCAAGTCGTTCCCCGACAAGACGGTGCTGGACTTCGGCGAGGACATCACCGCCATCGTGGGACCCAACGGATCCGGCAAATCCAATATCTCCGACGCCATCCGCTGGGTCATGGGCGAGCAGAACAGCCGCCAGCTCCGGGGCGCCAAGATGGAGGACGTCATCTTCGGCGGTACGGAGAAGCGGAACCAGATGGGCTTTGCTCAGGTGACGCTGGTCATCGACAACACGGAGCACATCTTCCCCTCCCGCGATGAAGCGGAGGTGGCCGTGACCCGCCGGTACTACCGCAGCGGCGAGTCGGAGTATTACATCAATAAGCAGTCCGTGCGTCTCAAGGACGTGAACGAGCTGTTCATGGACACCGGCATGGGCCGGGAGGGCTATTCCATCATCGGACAGGGCAAGATCGACGAGATCCTGTCCGTCAAAAGCGGCGAGCGCCGCGAGATCTTCGAGGAGGCGGCGGGCATCAGCAAGTACCGCCACCGCAAGGAGGAGGCCGAGCGCAAGCTGGAGCGTACCGAGGAGAATCTGGTGCGCATCAACGACAAGATCGCCGAGCTGGAGCTGCAGGTGGAGCCGCTGCGCCGGCAGGCGGAGACAGCCAGGAAGTTTCTGGTGCTGCGGGACGAGCTGCGTGTGCTGGAGATCTCCGTGTGGCTGGAGCAGCTCCAGAACATCCGCACCGCCAAGCTGAAGCTGGAGTCCGACGCGGAGCTGGCGGCGGAGGAGTGCCGCCGGGCACAGGCGGCGCTGGACGCCTCCTACGAGGAGAGCGAGCGCTGCGGCCAGCAGGTGCGGCAGAATGACATGGACGCCGAGGCCCTGCGCGCCCGTCTCAACGGACTGGAGAGCGCCATCGGCGACGAGGAGTCCGCCGTGGCCGTGCTGCGCACCGGCGTGACCCACAACGAGGAGTCCCTGCGCCGTCTGGAGCAGGAGCTGGCCGACAGCGACAGCCGCCGGGACAACCTGCAGAGCCAGATCGACGGCCAGCTGGCCCGGGTGGACGCCATCAACAGCCAGATGACCGGGGTGGAGGCGGAGCTGGACGAGCTGCTGCGTCAGGCGCAGGAGCTGGCCGACAGCGCCAAGGGCGCGGCGGAGGACGCGGAGACCCTCCGTGCGCAGGAGGCCATGGCCGTGGCCGCCGCCGCCGACGGACGGGCGCAGCTGTCCGCCATCACCGCCGGAGCGGCGGAGATCGCCCAGCGCCGCGAGACGGTGACGCAGGAGCTGTCCGCCGCCCGGGAGAAGCTGGAAAACAGCGAAAAAGAGAGTAAAGAAAACCGCCGCGCCCTGCGGGATGCGCAGGAGGAGGCGCAGACGGTAGCGAATATCATCCAGGGACACAGCCTGAAGATGGACAGCCGCCGTAAAAGGGCGGAGGACACCGCCGCAGCCAAGCTGAAGCTGACCATGGACGCCGCCGCGCTGGACGACCGCATCCGCCTGCTGACGGAGATGGAAAAGGAGTACGAGGGCTTCTCCAAGGCGGTAAAGACCGTGATGCAGGCGGCGGAGAAGAACACGCTGCGGGGCATCCACGGCCCGGTGGCCGGTCTGATGACCACGAAGCAGGAGTACGCGATGGCGCTGGAGATCGCGCTGGGCGGCGCGCTGCAGAACATCGTGGTGGACAGGGAGGAGGACGCTAAGTCCGCCATCGGCTTCCTGAAGCAGCGGGACGGCGGCCGCGCCACGTTCCTGCCCCTGACGGCCATTCGCGGTACGGAGCTGCGGGAGGACGTGTCCGGGGAGTACGGCTTTGTAGGCGTCGCCAGCCGTCTGGTAACGCATGACCCCAAATACGACAACATTTTCCGGGATCTGCTGGGCCGCACGGTGGTGGCGGAGGATCTGGACAGCGGCATTGCCATGGCCCGCAAATACCGCAATGCCTTCCGCATCGTGACGCTGGACGGCCAGCTCATCAACCGGGGCGGCTCCATGACCGGCGGCTCCGTCAGCCGCGGTGCCGGCGTGCTGTCCCGTGCCAACGAGCTCAGCCGCCTGACGGAGAAGCAGAGCGCTATGCATGAAAAGCTGCGCGCCGCCGCCCAGCAGGCGGAGGACAGCCAGCGTGAGCTGCAAAAGGCGGAGTACGAATTACAGGTGGCAAAGGAGCAGCAGCACAAGGCGGAGGCCGAGGTGCTGACCCTCCAGACCCGGCAGGATCACTACGATATCCTGCTGGACAGCCTGCGTCTCAGCTGCGAAACGATGGAGCAGGAGCTGGCGGGCTTCGACCGCCGCGACAGCGAGGATCAGGCCCGCATCAGAGAGGTGCAGGCCGCCATCGGCAAGGCGGAGTCCGATGCCGCCGCCCTGCGCCGTCAGGCGCAGGAGAAGCTGGCGGGGCAGACCGACCTCAATGACGCCACCGACCGGCTGGCCGAGACGGTCAGCCGGAGAAAGGCGGAGCAGGCGGCGCTGCTGGCCGAGCGGGACGCCGCCCTGCGGGGCGCGGAGGATCTGCGCCGGGTGCAGGCGGATATGGCCGCCGACCGTGCCGGCCGCGACCAGCTGGCCGCCCGCTTCCGTGCGGACAATGAACAGGCGGCGGCGGACATTGCCGCCCGCCAGACCCATATCGACGACCTGACCGGTCAGGCGGAGACGCTGCGCCGGCAGCTGGAGCAGCTGGCGCAGGGCAAGCTGGCGCTGGAGGCCCGGCGGGAGCAGTACAGCCGGGAGGGCCGCCAGCTCAACGAAGCGCTGCTCAACGCCACGCAGGCGGAGAGCCGCCTGCGGCAGAAGCTGGAGGGCAGCGCCATGGAGGAGAGCCAGCTGCTGGACAAGCTGTGGGAGCGGTACGAGCTGAGCCACAGCGCCGCGCAGGAGCAGCGCATCGAGCTGGAGAGCGTCAGCAAGGCCACCCGCCGCATCGCGGAGCTGAACCGGGAGATCAAGGCGCTGGGCACCCCCAATCTGGGCGCCATCGAGGAGTTCCAGCGGGTCAACGAGCGCTATACCTATCTCTCCGACCAGCGCGCCGACGTGGAAAAGGCCAAGGAGGAGCTGACCGGCGTCATTGACCAGCTGACCAGCCAGATGACGGATATCTTCGGCCGGCAGTTCAAGCTGCTGAACGAGAGCTTTCAGGAGACGTTTCTGGAGCTGTTCGGCGGCGGCAAGGCCCAGCTGGAGCTGGAGGACGAGGGCGACATCCTCAACTGCGGCATCGAGATCAAGGTGCAGCCCCCCGGCAAGCAGCTCAAGACCATCACGCTGCTGTCCGGCGGCGAGAAGGCGTTTGTCGCCATCGCACTGTACTTCGCCATCCTGAAGGTGCATCCCACGCCGTTCTGCGTCATGGACGAGATCGAGGCGGCGCTGGACGAGGCCAATGTGGTGCGGTACGCCCGCTACATGCGGCGTATCGCCGGCAAGACACAGTTTATCGTCATCACCCACCGGCGGGGCACCATGGAGGAGGCCGACGTGCTGTACGGCGTGACCATGCAGGAGAAGGGCGTCAGCCGCATCCTCACCATCAACCTCAACGACATGGCCAAGGAACTGAAGATCAAATAAGGAGGTTCTCACATGGGCTTTTTCAAGAAATTCAAGGAGGCGTGGCTGGCGTCCATGACCTTCGACAGGCTGGACGACGACTTTTACGAGGAGCTGGAGGAGGCGCTGATCCTGGCGGATATCGGCGCGGCCACCGCCGCCGACACGGTGGCGCAGCTGCGCAAGCGGGTGAGCCAGAAGCTGATGACCCGCGCCGACGAGGTGAAGGACGCCCTCCGGGACATTCTGGCGGAGAAGCTGGACGTGGGCGATCCGGCGATGGATCTCAGCACCCGCCCCAGCGTGGTGCTGATCATCGGCGTCAACGGCGTGGGCAAGACCACGTCCATCGGCAAGCTGGCCGCCCGGCTCAAGAGCGAGGGCAGGAAGGTGCTGCTGTGCGCCGGCGATACGTTCCGCGCCGCCGCCGCCGACCAGCTGGAGATCTGGGCGAACCGCGCCGGGGTGGACATCGTCCGCCAGCACGAGGGCGCCGACCCCGGCGCCGTGCTGTTCGACGCGCTGCAGGCCGCCAAGGCCCGCCATGCCGACGTGGTGCTGTGCGACACGGCGGGCCGTCTCCACAACAAGCAGAACCTGATGAACGAGCTGGCCAAGCTCCGCAAGATCATTGACCGGGAGACGCCGGATGCCGCCAAGGAGACGCTGCTGGTGCTGGACGCCACCACCGGCCAGAACGGCCTTATTCAGGCCCGCCAGTTCAAGGAAACGGCGGGGCTTACCGGCATCATCCTGACGAAGCTGGACGGCACCGCCAAGGGCGGCATTGTCATCGCCATCGCCCAGGAGCTGCAGGTGCCGGTGAAGTTCGTGGGCGTGGGCGAGGGCATCGACGACCTGCGGCCCTTCGACGCCAAAGAATTTACAAAAGAACTGTTTTAAGGAGGCGCGACCATGGAACGAGCAGACGGCCGGACATACAACGAGCTGCGGCCCGTGGAGATGACGGCGGACTTTACAAAATTCGCGGAGGGCAGCGTGCTCATCCGCTGCGGCGACACGATGGTGCTGTGCAACGCCTCGGTGGAGGAGCGGGTGCCGCCCCATGTGCGGCCCGGCCACGGCTGGGTCACGGCGGAGTACTCCATGCTGCCCCGGGCCAACCGGGAGCGCAGCCGCCGGGACGTGGATAAGCTGAAGCTGTCCGGCCGCAGCGCGGAGATCCAGCGGCTCATCGGCCGCAGCCTTCGGGCGGCGGTGGATATGTCCCTGCTGGGCGAGCGCACCGTCACCATCGACTGCGACGTGCTGCAGGGCGACGGCGGTACCCGTACCGCCTCCGTCACCGGCGGCTTTGCGGCGCTGGCGCTGGCCTGCCGCCGTCTGGTGGAGCGCGGCGATATCGGCCGCATGCCCATCCGGCACTATGTGGCCGGCGTCTCCGCCGGCATCGTGGCGGAAACGCCCATGCTGGATCTGCAATACTCGGAGGACAGCCGCGCGCAGGTGGATCTGAACTGCATTATGAACGAGCTGGGTGAGATCATCGAGATACAGGGCACCGGCGAGGGCCGCGCCTTCTCCCTGAAGGAGCAGCAGGAGCTGGTGGAGCTGTGCGCCAGGGGCAACCGGGAGCTCATCCGCAAACAGAAAGAACTGCTGGGGGATATACTGAGATGAAATTTGTACTCGCCTCCCATAATAAGGGAAAGCTGGCCGAGATGCAGGCCGTTCTGGCCGGTCTGGGCGTGGAGGTGGTGATGCCCGCCGAGCTGGGCATCACCGTGGACGTGGAGGAGACGGGGGGGACGTTCGCCGAGAACGCGGCCCTGAAGGCCAAGGCCATCATGACCGCCAGCGGCCTGCCGGCCATCGCCGATGACTCCGGCCTGTGCGTCAGCTGGCTCAACGGCGCGCCCGGCGTCTACTCCGCCCGCTACGGCGGACTGGACGACGACGCGGCACGGTACCGGCTGCTGCTGCAAAATCTGCGGGGCGCCACGGATCGCAGCGCCTATTTCCACACCGCCATCGTCTGCGCGTTCCCCAACGGGGATGTGCTGACGGCGGAGGGCGACTGTCACGGCGCCATCGCCTTCGCCCCCATGGGCGACGGCGGCTTCGGCTACGACCCGGTGTTTCTGGTGCCGTCCCTGCGCAAGACCTTCGCCCAGCTGACGCCGGAGGAGAAGAACGCCATCTCCCACCGGGGCAGCGCCCTGCGGAAATTCGCGGCGGAGCTGGAGAAATACCTTGGAAAAAACGGAAATTTGGAGAAATAAGCTATGGAACTGACAAGCAAACAGAGAGCCCAGCTGCGGGGCCTTGCCAACGATATCGACACCATCGTGCAGGTGGGCAAGGACGGCATCGGCGACAACCTCGTCAAGCAGGTCAACGACGCGCTGGAGGCGCGGGAGCTCATCAAGGGCCGCGTGCTGGAGAACTCCATGCTCACCGCACGGGAGGCGGCGGAGCAGCTGTCTGTTGCCGCCCGCTGCGAGGTGGTGCAGGTCATCGGCAGCAAGTTCGTGCTCTACCGGATGCAGCACGATAAAAGTAAGCGGAAGATCGAGCTGGTGAAGGCCAGACGCGCCGCTGACTGAGATGCGGATCGGCATTTACGGCGGGACGTTCGACCCGCCCCACAACGGACACATCGCGGCGGCGAAGGCCGCCATGGAGCGTCTCTCGCTGGATAAGCTGCTGCTGATCCCCACGTTTATCCCGCCCCACAAGGCGCTGCCGGCGGGGGCGGCATCACCGCGGCAGCGGTACGACATGGCCGTGCTGGCCACGGCGGCGTTGGGCAAAAAGGCCGAGGTGCTGGATATGGAGCTGGAACGCGGCGGCCCCAGCTATACATGGGAGACGCTGCGCCTGCTGCGGAGCCGGTATCCGGAGGACGAGCTGTGGCTGCTGATGGGGTCGGATATGTTCCTGACCCTGCAGGATTGGCGGGAGCCGCGGCAGGTGATGGCGCTGGCCCGCATCGGCGCGTTCAGCCGCATGGAAAGCGGCGAGGCGGACGCCTTTGCCCGGCAGAAGGCGTTTCTGGAGCGGGAATACGGCGCGGATGTCACCGTCATCCCCAACCCGCAGGCGGTGGAGCTGTCCTCCACGGAGGTGCGGCAGGCGCTGGCGCAGGGCGGCGGCGAAGCGCTGCTGCCCCCCGCCGTATACGGCTATGTGCTGCGGGAAAAGCTGTACGGGACGCACAAGACCCTGACGGGGCTGACGCCGGACGAGCTGCGGCCCATCGCCCTGAGCTGCCTCAAGCCCAAGCGGATGCCCCATGTGCTGGGCACGGAGCAGGAGGCGGTGCGCCTTGTCCGCCGCTACGGCGGCGACGAGACGCAGGCCCGCATCGCGGCGCTGCTCCACGACTGCACGAAGAAGCTGGACATGGCGGAGCAGCTGGCGCTGTGCGCGGCGTATGATATCCCGCTGGACGAGCTGGAGCAGCGGGCGCTGAAGCTGCTGCACAGCAAGACCGGCGCTGCCGTCGCCCGCCGCGTGTTCGGCGTGGAGGACGCGGTGTACGACGCCATCTGGTATCACACCACCGGCAAGCCGGACATGACCCGGCTGGAGAAGATCATCTATCTGGCGGACTACATCGAGCCCAGCCGGGACTTCCCCGGCGTGGAGGAGCTGCGTAAGGCCGTGTACGAGGATCTGGACCACGGCCTGCTGCTGGGCCTGACCATGACCATACAGGAGATGGAGGAGATGGGGAACCCCGTCCACCATCTGACCCGCGATGCGCGGGACTACTTATTGAAAAGAGGGATACGATGAAAACACCGAAGGAACTGGCCCTGCTGGCGGCCCGCGCACTGTCCGACAAGAAGGGTAGGGAGATCCAGGCGCTGGAGATCGCCGATCTGACCACGCTGGCGGATTATTTCGTGCTGGCCACCGGCTCCAGCAACACCCAGATCAACGCGCTGGTGGACAACGTGGAGAAGGTGCTCCACGAGGAGGCCGGCGAGGAGCCGCTGCACCGGGAGGGCTACCGCGGCGGCACATGGGTGCTGCTGGACTACGGCTGCATCGCCGTCCATGTGTTCAACCACGAGGCACGGGAGTTCTACGGGCTGGAGCGCCTGTGGCGGGACGGTAAGCCGCTGGATCTCACCGGCGTCACCGACGACCACGAATAAGCGGAAAATAAAAAGCATCACAGCTTCTGCGTAAAAATTGTCATTATGACGAAAAAGAGGGCTTGACAATCGGCAAAAAAGAGATAAAATAAGCCTTGATATCACAAGATGCAAGGATGGGAAAAAGACGAAGCAGGCCCGCCGAAAGAGAGCCGGCGGCTGGTGTGAGCCGGTGGGGGCGCTTCGCTGTACTGGCCCCGGAGCATCCCGCCTGAACAGGGCGGGACGGAAGCGCACCGTTATAGGCGCGGCCCCTTACAAGAGGGGGACTGAGCGCCGTCCGGGCGACCGGCGGCGGCAGCAGGGTGGTAACACGTCATGACACGTCCCTGACCGTTGAAAACGGTCAGGGATGTTTTTTTGCAGACAGAAAAATTCAGATATTGTAAGGAGAAGCAGCATGAATTACGATTTTGCGGCCATTGAAAAGAAGTGGCAGGCCAACTGGGAAAAGACCAAGCCCTACGCCGCCGTCACCGGCGACAAGCGCCCCAAGTTCTACGGACTTATCGAGTTCCCCTATCCCTCCGGACAGGGCCTGCATGTGGGTCATCCCCGGCCCTTTACCGCCATGGACATCGTCACCCGCAAAAAGCGGATGGAGGGCTACAACGTCCTGTTCCCCATCGGCTTTGACGCCTTCGGCCTGCCCACGGAGAACTACGCCATCAAGAACCACATCCATCCGGCTGTGGTGACGAAGAACAACATCGAGAACTTCACCAGCCAGCTGAAGATGCTGGGCTACGGCTTCGACTGGGATCGCTGCGTGGACACCACCGACCCCAACTATTACAAGTGGACGCAGTGGATCTTCCTGCAGATGTTCAAGCACGGTCTGGCCTACAAGACCACCATGCCCGTGAACTGGTGTACCAGCTGCAAGTGCGTGCTGGCCAACGAGGAAGTGGTCAACGGCGTGTGCGAGCGCTGCGGCAGCGAGGTCATCCGCAAGGAAAAGAGCCAGTGGATGCTGAAGATCACCGCCTATGCCCAGCGGCTCATCGACGATCTGGACGACGTGGACTTCATCGAGCGCGTGAAGATCCAGCAGCGCAACTGGATCGGCCGCTCCACCGGCGCCGAGGTGACGTTCAAGACCAATGTGGACGATGAGGTCACGGTGTACACCACCCGTGCCGACACCCTGTTCGGCACCACCTACATGGTCATCTCCCCGGAGCATCCGCTGCTGAAGAAGTGGCAGCCCCTCATCAAAAACTGGGACGCCGTGGCGGCGTATCAGGACGAGGCGGCTCACAAGTCCGACTTTGAGCGCGGCGAGCTGAACAAGGAAAAGACCGGCGTGCGGCTGGAGGGCATCGAGGTCATGAACCCCGTGACCCATCAGGCCCTGCCCATGTTCGTGTCCGACTATGTCCTCATGGGCTACGGCACCGGCATTGTCATGGGTGTGCCCGGCCACGACCAGCGCGACTGGGAGTTCGCCAGGAAGTTCGGCCTGCCCATCATCGAGGTGGTCAAGGGCGGCGACATCACCAAGGAGGCCTTCGTGGCCAAGGACGACAGCGCCGTCATGGTCAACTCCGGCTTCCTCAACGGCATGACCGTGAAGGAGGCCATCCCCGCCATGAAGAAGTATGTGGTGGAGCAGGGCTTCGGCAAGGAGAAGGTCAACTACAAGCTGCGCGACTGGGTGTTCTCCCGCCAGCGCTACTGGGGCGAGCCCATCCCG
>URHT01000045.1 GCA_900547745.1 uncultured Eubacteriales bacterium
TCTGAAGCGCAGCGGCAAGCCCCACGACGGCCGCGCCCCCGACTACGACGACTGGTCGCTGAACGGCGATATCCTGATGTATGATCCCGTGCTGGACAGCGCCTTTGAGATCTCCTCCATGGGCATCCGTGTGGACGAAGCCGCCATGGACTACCAGCTGCGTAAGCGCGGCTGCGACGACCGCCGGGAGCTGCCCTTCCACAAGATGCTGCTCAGCGGCCAGCTGCCCCTGACCATCGGCGGCGGCATCGGTCAGAGCCGTCTGTGCATGCTGATGATCGGCACCTGCCACATCGGCGAGGTGCAGGCCAGCCTGTGGGACAAAGCCACCGTGGATGGCTGCGCACAGGCCGGCGTCATGCTGCTGTAAATCCTCCCATACAAAGAACCGGCCCTGCGGCGCATGCCGCAGGGCCGGTTTTCGTATGGCTCTTATTCCGCGCTGTTGAGGGCGTCCTCCAGTTGGCGCAGGGACTCCTCCATCCGGTCGAAGTTCTCTAAATCGCACTCCTCCACATGGCGCTCCGCCCGCCGCAGCTCCTGCAGGACATCCTCCGCCATGCGCTGGTACTCGCCGCGCTGCTCGGCGCACCACTGGCGCTGCCGCCCGATAAGCTGCGTCAGCTCCGCAATGGCCTTGCCCCGGAACTCCTCCGTGCGGCGGTGCGCACTGATCTCGATGTCCGCGATATGCTCCTTCAGGGACTGGTACTGGGCCGCCGGCTCCCGCAGGGCGTCGTTCTCCCGCCGCACGGTTTCCAGCTTCTCCGACAGCTCTCGCACCCGGTAGCGCAGCGCGGACTCATTGTCCAGCCGCTTTTCCAGCTCTGCCAGACGGTCGGTCAGTTCCCGGTTCTGCTGCTCCGCGGCCTGCTTGTCCGTCAGCAGTTGTTCGTTCTCTGCCATCAGCGCATCCAGCCGTGTCTGGTTCTCCTCCGCCGTTTTCTGAATGAAGGCGATGACATCCTCCCGGTCGAATCCTCCGAACATACACGTTTTGAAGCTGGTTTCCATAGCCGCGTTCCTCTCTCTCGATTTTTGTCCATCATACCACAAGCGCCGCCGCTTGACAAGCGATGCGCTCGAAAAAGCCGCGCTGACGGACGCCTTTCGACCCGCCTTGTATTTTTTGTAAAAAAATCGAAATTGGGGGTTGCCAAGCTGTCCGTTCTGTGGTAACATACGTCCATCAATTTGATACACTCGATGAAAGGTCCGGAATGTTCAGACCGGATGCGGAGGGTACTCTGGAGAATCCCATTCAGTTGGGTGCCGAAGGTGCAAGGCGCGCACACGCCGAATCTCTCAGGCAAAAGGACGGAGCTGACAAGTAGTTTTGCTTGCCCCCCTGACTTCTCCAGAGTCGCTGCCATGCAGCGGCTCTCATTTTTATGTAAGGAGAAAGAAACCATGATTGAATCTACCCTGTTCCCTATCGTTTCCAAGATCAACGAGTATCTCAGTAACTACGTCCTCATCTTCCTGCTGATGGGCGTCGGCCTGTGGTACTCCATCCGCACCCGCTTCGTGCAGGTACGCTGCTTCGGCGAGGGCATGAAGAAGTTTTTCGGTGAGATGAACCTCCGGGGCGGCGCGCAGAAAAGCGGCATGACCTCCTTCCAGGCGCTGGCCACCGCCATCGCCGCGCAGGTGGGTACCGGCAACATCGTGGGTGCCTCCGGCGCGATCCTCACCGGCGGCCCCGGCGCCATCTTTTGGATGTGGGTCATCGCTTTCTTCGGCATGGCCACCATCTACGCAGAGGCCACGCTGGCCCAGAAGACCCGCATCGTGGGGCCGGACGGCAACATCAAGGGCGGCCCCGTGTACTACATCACCACGGCGTTCAAGGGCGGCTTTGGCAAGTTCCTTGCAGGCTTCTTCGCCGTGTCTATCATTCTGGCGCTGGGCTTCATGGGCTGCATGGTGCAGTCCAACTCCATCGGCTCCACCATGGAGACGGCCTTCGGCATTCCCTCCTGGATCATGGGCGTCGTGCTGGTGATCATTTGCGCCGTTATCTTCCTGGGCGGCGTGCAGCGCCTGGCCGCCGTGACGGAGAAGCTCGTTCCCATCATGGCCGGTATCTTCCTGCTGGGCGGTCTGGCGATCCTCATCGCCCGCATCCAGTACGTCCCCGCCACCTTCGGCATGATCTTCAAGTATGCGTTCCAACCGCAGGCCATCATCGGCGGTGGCTTCGGCTACGCCATCAAGACCGCTATCAGCCAGGGCGCCAAGCGCGGCCTGTTCTCCAATGAGGCCGGTATGGGTTCCACGCCCCACGCCCACGCGCAGGCCAACGTGGCCCACGCCCACGATCAGGGGGTGGTGGCCATGATCGGCGTGTTTATCGACACCTTTGTGGTGCTGACCCTCAATGCCCTGGTCATCATCTGCACACTGTACACCAAGGGCGGCCCGCTGGCCGGCGGCTACACCGGTGCCATCACCGAGACGCTGGGCAAGACCAATCTGGCCCAGACCGCCTTCGGCTCCGTGTTCGGTGCCAGCCTGGGCGCCAAGTTCGTGGCCATCTGCCTGCTGTTTTTCGCCTTTTCCACCATCCTCAGCTGGAACCTGTTCGGCAAGATCAACGCCAACTACCTGTTCGGCCGCAAGAACGGCAAGCTGTGCAGCGTCATCTACACCGTCATCGCGCTGGTGTTCATTTTCCTCGGCACCGTCTCCGGCAGCGACTTCGTCTGGGAACTGACCGACATGTTTAACAACCTCATCGTCCTGCCCAACGTCATCGCGCTGTTCGCCCTGACGGGCATGGTGGCGACCAGCCTGAAGGAGGTCAAAAATGGCGAGCTGAAGGTCTGATCCTCCCCATATGAGATAAACGCAGGAGCCCTCCGCAAGATGTGCGGAGGGCTCCTGTGCTGCGCTTTTACATACGATCCGAGATGTCAGGCGGCAGCTTGCCGTCGCCGCCCATCAGCTCGGTCATCTCCCGGATCTGTTCCAGCGGGAACGGCGGCTCGCAGAGGGGCCGCAGGGCGATGCTCATCAGCTTCATGGGGTTGTCGTCCGCCGCCGATCGGTTGGAGCTGAGGACTCCGCAGCGGCGGCAGCGGTGGATGATGGCCCACTCGCCTCCCCTGCGCACCCACACCGCCACCGGCTCCATGATCCCGCCGCAGACTGCGGCGCGGTCGCCGGGTTCAATGTCCACATGCAGGCTGCACAGGCAGTTGCTGCAGTGATTCCGGTGGTCTGAGCCTGCGTTCTCCGGCGTCATCAGCCGGCCGCAGACCTTACAGGTAAAGCCGTCCTGACAGGGATGGGTCTTGTAGTAGCCTTTTTCGTATTGCTTGCGCTTGTTTTCGCGGTTCATGTCCTGTTCCTCCTGAAGAATCGGTGATCCGGTTCGGGAGGAATGGCGGAAAGTGATTTGCCAACCTCCCGGTCAGGCCACACTCTCCAGTCGAGATTTGTTACGTTTCAAAAAATTCTCCTTTGAAAATACAGGTATCGCACACACACGATCCATTTTCTACTATATGCGCCAAGCGGGCGTTTGTCAAGGGACCACCACCCTGTTAGAAATGTGTTAGAAAGAAGCTGCCGCTTCCCTCCTGCGGAAAAAAGAAAAACCTCGAAACCGTTGTGGTTTCAAGGTTTTCTTTGGTGGAGATAAGCGGGATCGAACCGCTGACCTCTTGAATGCCATTCAAGCGCTCTCCCAGCTGAGCTATACCCCCATATGTTGTTGCTTTCTCGCCGTCGACTTGCTCAGTATAGCATAAACACGAAAAATGTCAACCCCTAATTTACAAATTTCCAAAGAAATTTCTCCGCCTGTTATTCCCGCATTTGTGCCATGGGAAAACTGCGGGCTGATTCGATAGACAGAGAGGGCCGCACCTGCGGACCTCTCTGTCTGTCGGGTGTGCATCAGATCTTGATAGCCAGATTATAGGCGGCCTTGGTGGCCTGCCACATGTTGCCCGGCTTCTGGGTATTGTAGCTGTCGCCGATGTTGTGTACCTCCGGCGCCACCATCTCCTGCTGGGCGGAAAGGAACGGCCCGTCGTCGCCGCGGTTGCCGATGGCCATGACCACCAGATCCGCCGGCAGCTGCTCGATGTACTCCTCCTTCGTCATCTTGGGCGCCAGAGGATTCTCCACGTTCTTGGGGATGATGGGCGTCCATGTGCAGTAGGGGTCAGGCACGGCCTTGCTGCAGTTCCGGGCCAGCACCACATGGCCGTTCTCGAACCGCACTACCCGGGCGCAGTTGATGAGCTTGCCGCCGTCCGCCTCGAAGTAGTGGATGAGGTGACCGCGATTGGCAGTGCAGGCGCCCTCCTCGAAGTTCTCCATCATCTCCACACAGGTGACGCTGCGCTGCTTTTCGGTGGCCAGCCAGTAGGCCGTCTCCAGACCCACGGCGCCGCCGCCCACCACCACGATGGTCTTGTCGGTATCAGCCAACTCCTCCGGATGGGTCAGCAGCCATGTAGCATCGATATGCCGCGTCTCGGTGAGGCCCGGGATGGGGGGCATCCCCTCCCTGCTGCCGTTGGCGAACACCACGGCGTCGTACTTTCCGGCCTTCAAGTCCGCGTTGGTCACGGTGGTGTTCAGCTTCACCGTGACGCCCTTGGCCTTCTTCACCTGTGCGATGAGCCAGTCCATGTAGTTGTGCAGCTCGTACTTGCTCAGGGGCGCACCGGCGGCGTGCATCTTGCCGCCCATTTTGTCGGACTTCTCAAAGACCTCCACTTTGTGGCCCCGCTGGGCGGCGGTGACGGCGAAGTTCAGACCGGCGCAGCCCGCACCGATGACGGCAATCTTCTTGGCCTTCTCCGCCTTGGCGGGCACGGCGGGCAGCAGCTCCTCGAAGCCGGTGCGGGGGTTGACGGCGCACTGGGGATGTCCGCCCTCCACGAACTCGTTGACGCAGGCCTCCTGACAGCCGATGCAGGGACGGATGTCCTCCACCTTGCCGGCATAGGCTTTCTTACACCAGTCGGGATCGGCCAGCACGGGCCGTCCCAACATGACCATGTCGCACTTGCCGTCCCGCAGCGCCTTTTCCGCGATATCGGGATAGCCCAGCTTGCCCACGGCCACGATGGGCACCTCCACCCCGGCATTGGACTTGATGCCGCGGGCGGCGAAATACTCCTTGGCCACCTTGGACACATCCAGGAAGCAGCCGGAGGGCATGCCAGCCGGCGGATGGGGCAGCCACCAGTTATCATAGCAGCCCAGATCCACGTCGAAGATGTCCACGCCGGCCTTCACCAGATTCTCCATGTAGTTCAGGGTATCTGCGATGGAACGGCCGTTCCGGAAGTGTTTCAGGCTCTTGACGGTGTTCATGCGCTCGCCGTACGTCTCCGCCAGCGCAAGGCTCAGGTCGATGCGGTACATGATGGGGTAATCCGGCCCTACCTTTTTGCGGATGGCCTTGATAAGCTCCACGCCGAAGCGCTGCCAGTCGGTGTACTTGCCCAGCTTGCGGCGGTTGAAGGCGGGGCTGGTCAGCTGATCCAGCAGATAGCCCTCGTGGCCGTGGAGGTACACGCCGTCGATGCCCATAACCTTGGCGTCCATGGACGCCTGCGCCGCGTTGCGGATGATGAGGTCACACTCCAGATCCGTCAGGGGGCGGCAGGGCACATCGGGTAGATAGAAGTTGGGGTTCCATGAGGCGGACACCGGCAGCTGGTATTTGGTCAGCAGGCACTGGGGATTGCCCACGCGGCCCAGACCCGGCGTCAGCTGGATGAAGATGCGGCTGCCCCGGGCGTGGACGCCCTGCGCCAGATCGCGCCAGCCCATGAAGTTGGTGCGGGTGCCGTCGATACGGGGGAAATAGGAGTAGTTCCCCTTCTCCGTTACGGAGGAATCGATGTGGTGGCTGATGGGCACAAGGCCGGTGGTCAGCAGACCCACGCCGCCCTCGGCGCGGGCGAAGAAGTACTGTAGCATCTTGTCGTTGGGCCGCCCCGTCTCCTCCGCCATCTGGCAGTTGCCCATGGGTGCCATGACAAGGCGGTTCTTCACCGTCAGCTTATTGATCTGGATGGGAGAAAACAGCGACGTGTAGGGATACAGCGCCTTCGTCATGCGGGCGGTGCCCCCCTCTCGATTCTCGCAGTCCGTGCGCACCCAGTTACCGAAGCTGTTCACCAGCTGCTGTACCAGAATATCCTTTTTCAAGAGATCGTCCTCACTTTCCTGTTTGATTTGCACGCCTTGTATTCCGACTCCAGCATAGCATATTCATCTTGCAGAATCAACAAAAAAGATGATGAAAAAGCCAATCATTCGTTGCAACCTGCCACATTTTATGGTAGAATGATGTTAGTGATTTAACAATACCAGACACAAATCACCCGTACTGTGGAGTAACGGGCAGTTCACCTTGGAATGGCCCCATCCCCTGTCGGGCAGAACCGGAAAATTGTCTGGACGCCCAGTGCGGCCCGCCCCCCTCTATTCCTCCGAAAGGACGTGACGACCCCTTTGAACAGAGACACCAAGATCATTGCCGTTGCCGGTAAGGGCGGCGTGGGCAAGACCTCCATCTCCGCCGCCTTTGTGCGGCTGCTGACGGAGGCCTGCCCAGACAAGCGCATCCTGGCCATCGACGCAGACCCCGCCGTGGGCCTGTCCACCGCGCTGGGTGTGGAAGTACGAGAGACGCTGGACGACATCCGCAAGAGCATCGTCGCCTCTGTGGAGGACGGTGCGCCCCGGGAGGCCATCGAGCTGTTGAGCGAGGCCCGCTACCGCATTTTCGACACCATGGTGGAGCAGCGCGCCTTCTCCTTTCTGGCCATCGGCCGACCGGAGACGGCGGGGTGCTACTGTAAGGTCAACGCCTATCTGAAGGAGGTCATCAACCTGCTGGCCAACGACTTTGACTATGTGGTCATCGACGGCGAGGCCGGTATCGAGCAGATCAACCGCCGCGTCATGGAAAAGGTCACCCATCTGGTGCTCATCACCGACCCCAGCCGCAAGGGCACACAGGTCATCGAGACCATCAAGCGCGTGGCAGATGAGCTGGTGATGTACGACCGCTGCGGCGCCATCATCAACCGGGTGACAGATCCCGCCATGATCCCCTACATTCATATTGAAGGCACTGAGATCCTCGCCTGCATCGGCAGCGACAGCCAACACGCTGCCAATGACATCCGCGGCCTGAGTGTTTTTGATCTGCCTGCCGACGCCCCTGTGCTGGCAGGCGCACGCGAAGCCCTGACGAAACTTGAGATCCTGTAAAAATCACATTTGGAGAGAGGTGTAATTCTTGAGAGATCTGAAGCATTTGATCTACTTCGAAAATCTGCTGGAAAACGCCGACAATGAGCTGGTGAAGCAGGCGCAGGCGGATGGCAAGCTGGCCATCGGCTATACCTGCTACCACATGCCAGAGCCGCTGCTCAACGTCGGCAACTGCTTTTCCGTGCGCCTGCGTGCGCCCCGGACAGGCTCCCTAGACATCGCCACCTATTACATGTCCAACTACACCTGCGAGTATGCCCGCGCGCTGGTGGAGCGCGGCATGGAGGGCGGCTACCAGTTCCTGGACGCGCTGGCCGGCGTGGATGCCTGCTCCATGATGAACCGCGCCATGGAGCACTTCGAGATCCTGCAAATGAATGACAAGCCCAACTTCTTTGTCTCCCACTGCGACATCCCTTACAAAGTGACGGACTACACGCTGGATTCCTATGTCAAACAGATGCGCCGCCGCGTACTGGATCCGCTGGCGGAGAAATACGGTGTGGATACCTCCGATGCCGCCATCCGCAAGGCCGTGGCGGAGCACAACGAGGTCTGTTCCATCATCAGCGAGATCGGCGAGATGCGCAAGGCCGAAAATCCCGTTATCACGGGCTACGAGTTCCATGTGCTGAATCTGGTGAGCTTCACCTGTCCCAAGTACCTGATCCTCCCTTACCTGCGGGAAACGCTGGAGGAGCTGAAGAAGCGCCAGCCCGACGCCAAGCCCACCTTCCGGGCCAGAGTCGCCATCGTGGGCAGCGAGATCGATGACCCCAATCTGACGAAGCTCATCGAAAGCTGCGGCGCGCTGGTGGTATCCGACCGCTACTGCTTCGGCTCCACTCCCGGCCGGGAGGTCATTGAGCTCAGCGACGGCGAGGATGCCCTGCGCCAGATCTGTCTGCACATCATGCAGCACTCCGAGTGCGCCCGCTACATTGCCGACGAGAAGGTGCAGCAGCGCCGGACCACCGCAGACCGTCTGGCTCGTGAGTTCCACGCCGACGGCATCATCTACGAGCAGATGAAGTACTGCGATTACTGGGGCTTCGAGCGCGCACTGGTGAGCCACATCATGCACGAGGAGTATGACTGGCCCGTGCTGAGTATCGACCGCCTGTACAACAACGGCAATTCCGGCCAGCTGCGCACCCGCGTGCAGGCCTTTGTGGAATCGCTGGAGATCAAAAAGCTCCACAAGAACGGAGGTGCCCACTGATGGCTGAGAAGAAAAAGTTCCCTAACCCCCAGTTCTTCCGCGCCCGGAACAACATGGATCTGAAAAAGCAGGCCGAGAACCTGAAGGAGGTCGGTGCCATCGCCCTTGACCTCATCAAGGAGACGGACTGGAAGGCCTTTGCCGCCAAGCAGAAGGATCACCTGCTGGATAATGTAGCCCGCGTGGCCCGCGAGGCCAAGACCATCGCCGCCATGTCCGGCGCGGAGCGCATGGATCTGCTGAAAAACGGCGAAAAGCATCTGGGCACCCTGTACCGCAAGGGCGACATGGCCACTGTCCGCCGCGAGTGGAAGGGCGTGGAGAGCACCCTTATCGACTTCACCGGCTGGCTGAAGATCTGGGGTATGCTGCTGGGCACGTTCTCCAAGGATCTCATCCCCGCCCTGAACACCACGTTCTGGTACCGCTGGATGATCTCCTATATGTGCTGCGTGGGCTTCATGGACAAGAACACCATGGGCCAGCGGGGCAACGCTCTAAAGATGAGCCATCTGATGACCCACGACATCTTCCGCTATGTGGCGGAGAATCTGGTGTTTCTGGCCAAGTGCGACGAGAAGAACGGCAACAGTCAGGAGCTGAACAAGAAGGTCGTGCTCTTCGACGAAATGACCATGGGCCAGATCATGGCCGGCTTCCCCGACCTGCTGGGTATCCCCTACCAGCTGATGCCCGTTTTCCTGGTATCGGAGATCGACCAGCTGACCTGTGTGCCCTACATCGACGCTGTGGAGTCCTTCGGCCTGCCCGCCGACTGCTGCCCCGTACCGTCCTCTGAGTGCGGCGCGCTGGTCATCGATGCCCTGCCCCACATGGGCAAGTGCTTCATCTCCTCCTCCATGCCCTGCGACGGCTCCACCATGGCCTCCAGCTATATGTCCCGCCGGTTCCCCAACCTGCCGGTGTTCCACCTGTGCTTCCCCGTCCGCTACGAGGATGAGGAGACGGTGCAGATGGGCGCGGAGGACATCCGGGCCTGCATCAGGTTCATTGAGGAGCAGACCGGCGCCAAGTGGAGCTGGGATGCCTACTTCTCCGCCATGAAGCGCTTCAACGAGGAGACGAAGTACGAGCTGGAGAAGTGGGAGGTCAACAAGACCGCCTATCCCCAGATCATCGGGCCCAGCTACGAGCTGTTCCGCAAGTGGAACTACGAGATGGACGGCGGCATCGATCCCCGCGTCATAAAGACCTGCAAGAAGGTCAATCAGCTGCTGATGCAGTCCTACGAGCGCAGAGACGAAGCGTGGGTCGGCAAGATGCGCTACCGCGGCATCGTCTGGTCTTGCCCCGCCCACTACTACGCCAACTTCTCCAACTGGCTGGCCAACTGCTGGGGCATCAACATCCTTGTGGAGATGGAGTCCCTGAACTTCACCAAGCCTCTGGAGACGGAGGACAAGGAGGAGGCCCTGCGGGATCTGGCCCGTCTGTACGAGCGCATGGTCATGCGCCGCCACACCAACGGCGGCTACCAGAACGTGGTAGACGAGCTGTGGCGTCAGTGCGAGGCGTGGAACACCAATATCATCATCATGTACCAGAACGTGGCCTGCAAGAATATGGCCACCGTGCAGGGTATTCTGGATGAGCAGGGCCGTGAACGCGGCTACCACCTGATTTGGATCGAGCACGATCTGATGGATCCGCGTACCGTATCCCGCAAGACCATGCGCGACAAGGTCAACGAGTACATGCGCACCGTCATGCGTGCCGAGCCCATTGACCCCACGCTGTGCAATTTCGACGACGAGAACTGCATGTGATCCCCCCTTTATCATCTTACATAAAAGGAGTATATGACCATGAAATATTACGGCGGCTGCGATGTGGGCTCCACCTACACGAAGGCAGTTA
>URHT01000046.1 GCA_900547745.1 uncultured Eubacteriales bacterium
ATTTTCTTTGCGCCTGCGGGCGCAAACTCTGCGAGACTTTTGCCAGAACGCGGGCGGCGGCTGATGCCGCCGCCCGCCTTGCCCTTGAAAGGAGCGGCCATGTTCCACACCGAAACGAAAAACGGCGTCACGTTCCTCACCGCCGATCCCCTCCGGGACGGCGGCGTGCTCCACGGCTTTTCCACCCGCCTCGGCGGCGTGTCCCCCGCCCCGTGGGACAGCCTGAATCTGGACGACCGCCGGGGCGATGACCCCGCCAACGTGCGGGAAAACTTCCGCCGCCTGTGCGCCGCGCTGGACATGGATGTCCGCCGCGCCGTCCTGAGCCGTCAGGTACACCGGGACGATGTGCGCACCGTGACGGCGGCGGACGCCGGCAAGGGCCTGTGGACGCCCCGGAACTACGACAGCGCCGACGCCCTTATTACCGACGTGCCCGGCCTGCCGCTGGTGGTGTTCTCCGCCGACTGCAATGTGATCCTGCTCTATGACCCGGTGCGCCGCGCCGTGGGCGCGGCCCACGCCGGCTGGCGGGGCACCGCCGCCGGTATCGCCGGCAAGACCGTCCGGGCCATGCGGGACGCCTACGGCTGCGACCCGGCGGACATCCGGGCCGCCATCGGCCCCGCCATCGGGCCCTGTTGCTTTGAAACGGACAACGATGTGCCCGATGCCCTCCGTGAGGTGCTGGGCGATGAAGCCGCCCCCTTCATGACGTGGAACGGCCGCAAGTGGCACATCGACCTGAAGGCTGTCAACGCCCTGTGGCTGCGGAAGGCCGGCGTCACGCGCATCGACACCTGCGCCGACTGCACCTTCTGCCGCACCGGCCTGTACTGGAGCCACCGTAAAACCGGCCTGCGGCGGGGCGAGCAGGCGGCGCTCATCGCTCTGCGGGAGGTGACGCCATGACCCGCGCCAAGGTCGCCCCGGCGAAGCGGCTGCTGGCCTGCCTGCTGCTGGCGGCGCTGGTGCTGTCCGTCACCGGCTGCGGCAACTGGGACGAGACGGGCGACCCGCTGGGGGAGCTGTCCCAGTTTTACAGCAAGGAAAACGAGACGCCGGAGCCGGAGCCGCTGACCACCTTCACCCTGCCCTATTTCGCCGGCGAGAGCCTTGACCCCATCACCGCCGCGGAGACGGTGCAGGCAGCGGTGGGCGCGCTGCTGTACGAAAAGCTGTTTGAGCTGGACGAGCACTTCGCCCTCCGGCCGGTATTGGCCCGGAGCTGCACCTACGACCCGGCGGAACGCACCTACACCCTGACGCTGCAAACCGGCGTCACGTTCTCCGACGGCTCGCCCCTCACCGCCCGGGATGTGGTGTCCTCGCTGGAGCGGGCGCGGCAGTCCCAGCGCTACGCCGCCCGTCTGGCGGAGGTGTCCTCCGTCCGGGCGCAGGGCGACACCGTGGTCATCGCCATGAACGCCGACCTCGCCACGCTGGCGTGGCGGCTGGACATTCCCATCGTCAAGTCCGGCACGGAGGAGCGCACCGCGCCGGTGGGCACCGGGCCCTACGTTTTCACCAAGTCGGACGGCGGCGCATATCTGGCGCTGAACGCCGACTGGTGGCAGGGCGTCTCCCTGCCTCTGCAGCGCATCGAGCTGCAGCACTGCAAGGATCGGGACACCATGCTCTACGCCTTCTCCTCACGGGAGCTGCAGCTGCTGCCGCTGGATCTCACCGCCACCGGCGCCTCCGGCGTGTCCGGCAGCGGCGACTATACCGATGCCCCCACCGCGGTCATGCAGTTTCTGGGCTTCAACACCCGCCGCGCCCCCTTTGACGACGCGGCGCTGCGGCAGGCCGTCAGTGCCGCCGTCGACCGGCAGGCGCTGGTGGACTCCTGCCTGCTGGGCCACGGCAGCGCCGCCCAGCTGCCCGTCTCCCCCGCCAGCGACTGGTACCCCACGGCGCTGGAGACGGCCTACACCACCGCCCCCCTCCACGGCCTGACCCGACCCGGCTCCGATGACGCCGGTGCAGATACCGCGGCGGACGCCGCAGGACGCTATGCCGGCACGGAGGTGACGCTGCTGGTCAACGAGGAGAACTCCTTCAAGGCCGCCGCCGCCCAGGAGATCGCCGTCTCCCTCACCCGTGCGGGCCTCTCCGTCACGGTGGAGGCTGTGCCGTGGGAGACATATCTCCAGCGCCTGCAGGACGGCAGCTTCGACCTGTACTACGGCGAGTGCCGCCTGACGGCGGACTGGGACGTGCTGTCCCTCGTCGGCACGGAGGGCAGCCTGAACTACGGCGGCTTCTCCGACGAAAAGACCGACGCCCTGCTGGCCGCCTGCCGCACGGCGGACGAGTCCCGGCGCAGCGCCGCGCTGACCTCCCTGTGGGAGGAGCTGCTGGCCAAGGCTCCCATCACCCCCCTGTGCTTCAAGTCCAACTCCGTGGTGACCACCACCGGTCTGGTGGAGGGTCTGACAGCCACGGAGACTGACCCCTTCTTCTCGCTGGAGCAGTGGGTTGTTCATCTGAACAGCCCCGCCAAAACCAAGTGACGGGCCAATTTCGCATATTTCCGGATATTTCCGTTCATTTCAGGTATATTTCCTGTTTTTTCATGTTTTTTATTTCACGTTTGAAAAGGGCTAAACGTGCTTGGCTCTGAATTGTCTGTATGCGGCGCTGTATGCGGCGCTGAGTATTCTGCTGGGCTGTGCGGCGGTCTTTGCCGGACAGGTGCTGGTCAAGCAGCCTTCCGTCTCTTTCTGCAAGTTCCCCGCCCGCGCCGGTCAGCCCCCCGCCGCCGGCGGGACGTTTGCCTCCTGCTATCGCCGGAAGCCCTTTGCTGTCAACAAAAACAGCCCCTGCCGGATATCCCCGGCAGGGGCTGCTTTATGTGTCTTACGCGGTGGAAAACCCGCCTGTATCCGTCCGTCGGGCACACCGGCGGAACGGCACGGGCCGTCTCTCAATACTGGCGGACGACGGCTGTGACCTTGCCCAGAATGGAGGCCTCCCGCCCGTCGATGGGGCTGTACGCCTCGTTCTCCGGCAGAAGCCACACCTCGCCGTTGCGGCGGCTAAGCCGCTTCACCGTGGCCTCGTCCCCCAGCAGCGCCACCACGATCTCGCCGTTGTGGGCCACGGGCTGCTGGTGTACCACCACCAGATCGCCCGGCAGGATACCGGCGTTCAGCATGGACTCGCCCCGGACGCGCAGGGCAAAATACTCTCCCTCCCGCCCGTTGGTGTCAAAGGTCAGATAGTCCTCGATGCACTCCTGCGCCAGAATGGGCGACCCGGCGGCCACCGTGCCCACGATGGGAACGCGGCCCGCGGGCGTCTCCGGCTCCGGTGCGGGTTCCGCAGCGGCAGGCGCGGCAGAGGATGCGCCGTCCAGCGGTGCCAGCGTCAGGGCGCGGCCCTTCCCGGCGCCCTTGGTCAGCACGCCCAGCTCCTCCATATGCTTCAAATGAAAGTGAACGGTGGACGGGGAGCGCAGGCCCACGGCCTCGCCGATCTCCCGCACGGAGGGGGGATACCCCTGCTGCCGCGTGGTCTCCGCGATGTAATCGTAGATCTTCTGCTGCATCTTTGTCAGCTTTGCCATGTGTTTGCCCCTTTCTTCCGCCGCAAATCCGGTAGGTTCAGCCCTATTGTACCACACCGTTTTCTGAATTGCAACATATGTTCTATCATTTTTGCCGGAAAAAGCGCAAAAAATCCCCGAACACCTCTTGCATTGCCGGTTGCGTTGTGGTAATATTGTTTGTACTGTGAATTGTGTGCCCTGCGGCACGGAATAGATGTGGAGGTTCCCGCTATGATAATTTTTGTTACCATTCTGCAGCTGCTGGCTGCTTTGATCCTGATTGCCATCGTGCTGTTCCAGTCCGGCAAGAGCCAGGGCCTGTCCGGCAGCATCGGCGGCATCGCCGACAGCTACATGGCCAAGTCCAAGGCCAAGAGCATCGACGCCAAGCTGGCCAAGGCCACCAAATGGGTGGGCGTCATCTTTGTGGTGCTGACGCTGGTCATCAACTGCATGCTGGCCGCCGGTGTGTAAGTAAAACAAAACATACTTTAAACCCTGTCCAAGGCAGTACCTTGGACAGGGTTTAAAGTATGCTGCACAAAGCGGCGTCAAACGCCATTGAGAATCTCCGGAAAGTTTCCCTTCAAAAAATGTCTGTACTCCGGGTGTTCGGAAGCGCCCGCGTACTCGTCCACGATGGTTTTCTCATTCCATCTACGCATCTCATCCGACATTTCCTCATACCGGAGGATCGTAAGCAAGCCTTCCCGTTCCGCCTGCAGGATCGCTTCATAGGCGTCCGGAACGAACTCTGCACCCGCTATATCCACCGGCTCACTGCTGGCGGCGGCATCCGGTATCTGAAGTGCAAAATCAGAGGGTATGATCGTCTCCGTGAAATAAATATATCCGGAAACTCCCTTATATGTGCTTGCCAGCGCATTCGGGTAATACTCCTCCAGCCGCTGCCGCCCGTCTTTATCGAAGCCATACGGACCCCACTTCTGGTATTTCCCCTTATGCACAAACCCCGTCTCCCGGCAAAACTTCTCAACGGAATTGCTTAAGTAGACCAGTACATTCTCTCTTTTTGCGGAAAAATAGATCAGCGGAATGCCGTGGTTGGAAATGTGCGGCTTCAGCCGCGTAATGCCGCCGATCGGTGATGCGTGATAGTACATTTCGCTCCTCCTGAACCATTTAGCCGCCGCCACCTGCGCATTTTTGGGCAGAGACTGGCGCCCGTTGCTTTACCTGCATCCATCCTATCACATAATGCCCACATGCGCAACCACAGGCCTGCTTTGTGGGGAGGTACTTTGCCGCCGGTGTGTAAGTGAAACAAAACAAAAAAGGAAGTCCCGAAGCCGCGCTTCGGGACTTCCTTTTTTGTTTTAGCCGCCCTCTGCTTCCTGCGGCGGGGCGCGGCGGTAGGTGACGCCCGGCTCCGGCGTGACGCCCCTGAGCGCCAGCAGCTCCGCCACCGTGACGAACACATAGCCCTGCTCCTGCAGGTGGGGCACGGCGCGCAGCACCGCATCCACCGTGTTCTGGTAGCGGTCATGGAGCAGGATGATGTCGCCGTCGGACACCTGCCGGTAGATGATGTCCACGATCCTGTCGGCGTCCTTGCTTTTCCAGTCCTCCGTGTCCACCGACCAGTTCACCAGCGGCACCGTCAGGTGCGCCGCTTCGCTGTCGGAGCACAGGCCGTAGGGCGGGCGCACCCAATAATCCCCCTCCCCCAACAGCTCCCGCAGCAGATCGTCGTTCTTCCGCAGGTCGGCCAGCGCCTGCTCGCAGGTCAGGCTGTCCAGCTGGGCGTGGTCGTAGGAGTGGTTGCCCACCTGATGGCCCTCGGCGGCAATGCGCCGGACGATGTCCGGGTCTTTCACGGTCTGGCAGCCCACCACGAAGAAGGTGGCCCGCGCGCCGCAGGCCGCCAGACCGTCCAGCAGGCGGGGCGTGCAGCGGGGCGAGGGGCCGTCGTCGAAGGTGAGGGCCACATATTGGGGGGCGGCGGGGTCGCCCGCCGGGACAACGGTGGGGACAGCGGGGGCGTGGGGCTTGGCAGGGTCGTAGGCCGGGGCGCCGCAGCCGGGCAGCAGGAGCAGTGCCGCCAGCACGGCGCAGAGCAGTCGTTTCACATATCATCACCGCTGGGAGCATATGCACCGGACCCGGTCTATATGACAGCGCATACGCAGCCGCCCCGTCTGGTACGGGGCGGCTGCGCAGATATTCAGTATGAAGGCAGATTGCGGCGGCTGCGGTCAAGCACCAGCTTCTTGCAGGCGGGGCAGTCCCATGCCTCCGCCTCCGCGCCGGTAAAACCGCCGGCTGCGGCGATACAGCGCATCCCCTTCTCCGCGTTGGGCGCGGACATCGCGGGATCAGGCTCCCACCAGATGTCGCTGTGGCGGCTGCGGAGCCAGCCCTTGCGCATCTCACCGCCGCAATAGGGGCAAAGCTGCTTCTCCATGGTGCGCTCCTTTCTCAGTACAGCACGTCGGTGAGATCCACGGCCACAACTACGCCGGTATACACCATCGTGCCGTTCTGCTCCTCCTGCAGGTCGAACTCCAGAAGCCACTGCACCGCGTACTCTGAGTTGTCCATGGTACTGCGGTCGTAGATAAACTCCGTCCCGTAGTCCAGGTAGGTGATCGTGTCGGGCATGACGATATCCAGAATGAAGTCCTCACCGTCGTAGGAGGTGAGGAAGGCCGGCGGGGTGGTATCGGACTGCAGCCCCTCCACGGTGACGATGACGCGCTGGCCGTCCGTCTGCACCTCCGTGACCTGCACGGTCTTGCCCATCAGGTCGAAGGGGCTGTTCATCTGGTAGATGGTAGTGCCGCCCACCGGCGCCGCCGCCTCCTCCACGGGGTAGGCCGGTTCCCGCTCGGGAGAATCGATGCGGACAGTGCGGAAGGAGAGGCAGGAGTTGAGGAACGGGACGATGAGAACCAGCAGCGCAATGGCAAGTCCGATCAGTGTGTCGCGGTGCTTCTTTTCCATATTTTGGAATTTGTCTTTCAGGTTACGGGCGCTGCCCTTCAGGTTTTCCCATTCCCCGGCGCGAAAGCTGTCCGGCTCCCCGGCGGCCCTGCGGGCGCTGCGGCGGGTCTGGCTCTCGTAGCAGGTCTTTTTCTCGTAGCAGACCTTCTTGCCGCGATGGGGCGGCACGGCAGCATCGTGGGGCTCCAGATAGTGGACGCTGCCGTCCGGGTCCACCCGTTCCCGATGGGGCGGGCGGTTATAGGCGCCGCATTTGGGGCACATGCCCTCCTTATTGTAATCGTATGTACAGCCGCAGGCCTTGCAGCGGATCGAAGCCATGGCAGTTCCTCCCTTTCGTGGTTCTTCGCAGCTATTATACTGTATGCGGGATGCGTTTGTCTATCAACTTCAGGTTGCGGCGGGAAATTTTTGGAGATCCCTCGCAACCTGAGGTTTGCAGGGCGGGAAAAACGCCCTTTCCCATAGCCGTATGCCATGGGAAAGGGCGTTTTTATGCAGTTGAGGCTTCGCTTATTTCACCAGTTCGATGACGGCAGTCTCCGCAGCGTCGCCGCGGCGAACACCGGTGCGGATGATGCGGGTGTAGCCGCCGTTGCGCTCAGCGTAGCTGGGAGCCAGCTCCTTGAACAGCTTGTTGGCCACGTCTTCGCGGGTGATGAAGCTCAGCGCCTGACGGTAGGCAGCCAGATCGCCCTTCTTGCCGAGGGTGATCATCTTCTCGGCCATGGGCTTGATCTCCTTGGCGCGGGTGATGGTAGTCTCCATGCGGCCCTTGTCCAGAAAATCGGTGACCTGCTGACGGAGCATCGCCATACGCTGATCGGTAGTCTTACCGAGCTTACGAGTTCCGGGCATTTCTGTTTCCTCCTTGTAGGATATGCGCGGGAAGCGCAGATCAATTAGTTGTTGTCCTCGCTGGCCAGGGACAGCCCCATCATGGCCAGCTTGTTGATAACTTCCTCCAGGGACTTGCGTCCCAGATTGCGAACCTTCATCATCTCGTCCTCGGTCTTGGAGATCAAGTCCTCAACGGTGTTGATGTTAGCGCGCTTGAGGCAGTTGAAGCTGCGGACGGACAGATCCAGCTCCTCGATGGTCAGCTCCAGCATCTTGTCCTTGGAATCGGTGGCCTTCTCCACCACGGTGGACTTGTCGCCCAGCGTGTCGGACAGGTCGGTGAACAGGGCAAAATGGTCGCACAGGATCTTGGCTGCCAAGGACACCGCATCACGGGCCGTGATGGTGGTGTCCGTCCAGACCTCCAGCGTCAGCTTGTCGTAGTCGCTGGAAGCGCCGACACGGGTGTTCTCCACGCTGTAGTTGACCTTGTAGACGGGGGAATAGATGCTGTCGATGGGGATGACGCCGATCACATTGGGGCGCATAGCCTTGTTCTGCTTGGCGGACACATAGCCGCGGCCGTGGCTCAGCGTGATCTCCATGCTCAGCGTGGCGCCCACGTCCAGAGTCGCCAGATGAAGCTCGGGGTTCAGCACCTCCACCTCACCGTCGCTCTTGATGTCGCCGGCTGTCACCTCGCAGGGGCCGGCGGCCTCGATAAAGACCGTCTTGACTCCCTCGCAGTGCAGCTTGACCAGCAGATTCTTCACATTCAGAACGATCTCCGTCACATCTTCCTTCACACCGGGGATGGTGGAAAACTCGTGCTGCACACCGGCGATCTTGATGCTGGTGGCTGCCGTGCCGGGAAGGGACGAGTGCAGGACGCGCCGCAGCGCATTGCCCAATGTCAGTCCGTAACCGCGTTCCAGGGGTTCGATCACATATTTTCCATAGGAAGCGTCGCCGGGTGTTTCGATACACTCGATCTGGGGCTTCTCAATTTCGATCATGCAGTACCCTCCTTCATTCTTTTGGCGGAGCGGCCAAAAAGGCCGCGTCCAATTTGGTTCCAGTGCTTCGTGAGGGTTTGAACCCTATTACTTGGAGTACAACTCGACGATCAGATGCTCCTCGATGGGCATGTCGATATCCTCGCGGGCGGGCATGGTGACGACAGTGCCCTTCAGGGCAGTCTTGTCACGCTCCAGCCACTTGGGGACGGTGACCATGGGGGCATCCTCGGCGGTCAGGCGCTTGAAGGTCACGGAGGAACGGCTGCTCTCCTTGACCTCGATCACATCGCCCACGCGAACCAGATAGGAGGGGATGTTGACCTTATGGCCATTGACGGTGAAATGGGCGTGGTTCACCAGCTGACGGGCCTCGCGGCGGGTCATGGCGAAGCCCAGACGATACACCACATTGTCCAGACGACGCTCTACCAAGCTCAGCAGGTTCTCGCCGGTCTTGCCGGGCATGGCGGAAGCCTTCTCATAGTAAGCATGGAACTGCTTCTCCAGAATGCCATAGACGAACTTGACCTTCTGCTTCTCGTTGAGCTGGATGGCGTACTCGCTCTTCTTCTTTCTCATCTGGCCGCCGGGGTTGCGCTTCGTCTCCTTCTTGGAGTAACCCATGACGGTAGGAGAAATACCCAGCGCCTTGCAACGCTTGGCGACAGGCTGCATATTCTTAGCCATGATTTAATAATCCTCCTTCTTCCGATTACACGCGACGACGCTTGGGGGGGCGGCATCCGTTGTGGGGAATGGGGGTGACGTCCTTGATCATCGTCACTTCCAGACCCACCGCCTGCAGGGCGCGGATGGCGGCCTCACGGCCCTGACCGGGGCCCTTCACGAAGACCTCAACGGTCTTCAGACCATGCTCCATCGCAGCCTTGGCAGCCGTCTCAGCGGCGCTCTGGGCGGCGAAGGGCGTGGACTTCTTGCTGCCGCGGAAACCAAGACCACCGGAGGAAGCCCAGGACAGCGCGTTGCCCTGTGCATCGGTGACGGTCACCATGGTGTTGTTGAAGGAAGAACGGATATGCACCTGACCCTTTTCGACGTTCTTCTTCTCACGACGACGGCGAATGACTTTCTTGCCTTTTACGTTAGCTGCCATGATCTATTCTTCCCTCCTTTACTTCTTCTTGTTAGCGATAGTCTTCTTGGGGCCTTTGCGAGTGCGTGCGTTGGTCTTGCTGCGCTGACCGCGAACGGGCAGGCCACGACGGTGGCGCATGCCGCGATAGCAGCCGATTTCAGTCAGACGCTTGATGTCAAGCGCCACTTGACGACGCAGATCACCCTCGACCACATAGGACTGGTCAATGGCCTCACGCAGCTTCGCTTCGTCGGCCTCGGTCAGATCCTTTACGCGAGTGTCGGGGTTGATGCCTGTCTGCGCGAGGATATCCTGCGCACTTTTTCTTCCAATACCATAGATATAAGTCAAACCGATCTCGATTCGCTTATCCTTGGGCAGGTCAATACCGGCAATACGTGCCATAACTTAGAGCACCTCCACTTTCTACTTAGCCCTGTCTCTGCTTATGCTTGGGATTCTCGCAAATGACCATGACACGGCCTTTGCGGCGGATCACTTTGCACTTCTCGCACATGGGCTTCACGGACGGTCTTACTTTCATTTTGATAAACCTCCTACTTACTGCGCCAGGTGATTCGGCCACGGGTCAGATCGTAAGGCGACATTTCCACCGTCACCTTGTCGCCGGGCAGAATCCTGATGAAATTCATTCTGAGCTTTCCGGAAATATGCGCTAATATCGTGTGTCCATTTCCAATGTCAACTTGGAATGTGGTGTTGGGCA
>URHT01000047.1 GCA_900547745.1 uncultured Eubacteriales bacterium
TAATGCGGTGTCAAACCTTCAACGCCCCTTTTAGGGGCTACGGTCGTAATAGCCCTTTTTAGGGGCAGGTCAAACCACCAGTTTACTGGTGGTTATGATTACCTACATGTGCTGCTCCGGCAGGGGCTGTCCGTGGATCATGACGCGGCCGAAGCAAGTGAGGCTGCGGCCGCTGCCCCGGTGAAAAACCACGTCCATATCGGCCCTGGCCCGGTTCAGGGAGAACAGATACACCATGCCGAAGCCGTCCCGGCAGTACTGCTTGCACAGCATGTCGCCGTCCACGCAGAAGATACCCACGTCGCCGTTCTGCAGGGGATCGTGGTTGACGTACACCACAGAGCCGTCGGCAATGCGGGGGGCCATGGAGTCGCCCTGAATGCGAACGGCCAGCTCCGCGCCGGGGGGCACCTCCCCCTCCACGGGGATAAGGGTGTAATCCTCGCCGAATACGGGGGCGGCAAAGCCTGCCGCCGCCGGGGACTGGTACAGCGGGATGGTGCGGCGCTCCTGCCGGGGGCGGAAGCGCTGCTCCTCCTCCACCATGACGCCCAGTGCGTCCACCAGCGTGTGGACGGTCTGGCGCCCCGTTACCGGCAGACGCCGGTACTTTTCCAGCAGGTGCAGCTCCTCGCCGGAGGGCATCTCGCTGCCGCAGCGGAAGCTGCCGCGGTACAGGTAGTTGGGATCCACCTCCAGCGCGTCGAACAGGCGCAGCAGCACCTCCTCCTTGGGGGCGCTGATGCCTGTCTCGTAGTTGCCCACTGCCGAAAGCGAGACGCCCAGCCGGTCTGCCAGCTCCAATCGGGTCATGCCCAACTCCTCCCGCCGCTTACGCAGCTGTTCACAAAAACTCATGGGAACGCCTCCTCGTCAGATTTCGACAGATTCTGACTCTATCCTAACCCAGAATCTTGGTTTTGTCAATCAGTTTTCACAAGAAACTTGAGATTTAACGCTTGACATCACAAGAATCTTGTGATATATTGAGCAAGCAAACAAGAAAACTGGTTTTCCAACAGCGAAAAAGCCGCCGCCCCAAAAAGGGCGGCGGCACGGGAACACTTATTCGGGTGCTGCCGGATCATCCAGCGGGTCGGTGATGGTCACACCATCCCGGAGCAGATGCGCCTCCGGCCAGTGACGGATGCCAGGGGCGGTGATGGTGCCCGCCCACAGCTGGTAGACGATGTTCTCCGGCATCCACGCCTCGGTGGTCAGCGTACCGCCGGTGAGCAGCACCGTGGGGACAGTGTCCTTGTATGCGTCCATGAAGCCCCAGCCCTCCCGGAGGACGACCTCGCCGCCCCGGCACACCAGACGCGGGCAGTCCAGCAGCAGACCGATGCCGGCAGTGCCGCCGGTGACGCAGGCGTCGCCGGATACGGCGGCCCGTTCAGCGGTCAGGGAGCCGGACAGCAGGAGCAGGTTGGCGATGTCGTCCGCCGCGGCGTTGGCGGTGAGCCCGATCTCCGGGCAGGTCACGTCTACGCCGTCCACGATCAGCGCGGGCAGCCGCTCCTTGCCGGTGCCTGCCTCCAGCCGCTGGGACAGGGTCAGCGTGCCGCTGCCGGTGATGACCACCGTATCAAAGCCGCCGAAGTGGCCGATCTCATCCCAGCCGGTGTCGGCCCAGCAGTCGCCGGACAACTCCAGCCACAGGATGCCGCCGGAGGTGCTGCAAAGGCTGGGTACATAGCTGGCGTCCGCCTTGATGTGGATGCAGTGGTACAGCTCGCCATCCCAGCAGAACCGCCCGTAGGCGCCCTCCTCGCTGGCTTTACCGCCCGTCAGCTCCGGGACGGTGTACCCCTCCCCGCCGGAGACGGCTAACTGGCCGTATTCGCCGTTGTGCCACAGGGGCAGGTAGTCCGGCGCGCCGTGGGATGCCCCGGCGGCCAGCGGCAGCTTGCTGTCGGAAGGCGCAATGACCGCCAGACCCGCATAGTCGTAGTACAGCCGGCAGACCTCCGGCACGGCGGCTGGAGCTTCGTTGCCGTCAGGCTCCGTCTGGTCGGACGGCGCGGGCGCGGAGGTATCGCCGCAGGCGCACAGCAGCGCCAGCAGCAGGGAAAGAAGCAGGCAGGATATGCGTTTCATGTCCGTTCCTCCTTAAAGATGCAGAGCCATGTGATACTGTCATTATATATGCAGCAGCGGCAGGATGCAATGGCGGGGAGACAAAAAAGCTTCTCCGCCGATCAACAATCAGCGGAGAAGCTTGGTGGGGGATGGTGGATTTACCCCTTCGGGGCATAAACTTCGACTCCACCTGCCCCCACCCAATAAAAATACCGACCACCCTGACGGGTAATCGGTATTTTTGGTGGGGGATGGTGGATTCGAACCACCGAAGGCGTTGCCAGCAGATTTACAGTCTGTCCCCTTTGGCCACTCGGGAAATCCCCCATATGTACTTGGAGCTGGTGGACGGATTCGAACCCCCGACCTGCTGATTACAAATCAGCTGCTCTACCAGCTGAGCTACACCAGCATCTCCATCAGCGTGGCCTATTGTAGCAGATGTTTTTGGATTTGTCAACACAAAAGTTCCGAACGTCCCATATTTTTACGCAGGAAAAGGAGAGTGATCGCGCATGAAGCTTGCCGAGATGTCACCGTTGTATGAGGACAGTGCCCGGCGCATTCAGGTACGGATGGAGGAGCTGCGTCTCCGCCTCCGCACTACTGAGGATCCGGACAGCGTCCGCTGTCTGCGGCAGCGCCTGACGGAGCTACAGCCCATGCTGCGCCAGTGCCGCCAGCTGGCGCGGCTGACCGCACATTACTACGACAGGAGTGACAGATACCATGATGCATCCCGCCTTTGATCCCATGGACATCGCCGGCCTGCACCTGTGGCAGCGGGAGGAGTCCGGCGATAACAGCCTGCAGCACCAGCGGCTGCTGCAGAATCTGACGAAAGCCGTAGAGGCGGAATTGACGCCCCGCCAGAAGGAAATGCTGTACCTATATTATTATGAGAAGCTGAACATGGCACAGATCGCGGGGCGGCTGGGCGTCAACAAATCCACCGTGTCCCGCACGCTGTGCCGCGCCCGCCGCCGTTTGCATCACATCCTGCAATACAGCCTCTAAAAATTGAAAATACCTCTTGACTTTGCAGGCGCACATGCATATAATGCCTGTTGTTCCCATGAGAGGAGGGAGGACACCTTGTCCGTTTACAATAAGCTGCTCCATGAGAAGGAGCTTCGCCTGCTGGGCGGTATTCTGGGCGCGGCGTTGATGGCCTCGGCCATCAACCTGTTCATCGTACCCCAGGGGTTTTACGCCGGCGGCGCCTACGGCCTGTGTCAGGTCATCCGTACCCTGCTGGTGACGCGGGCGGGACTGTCGCTGCCCTTCGATCTGGCGGGCCTTCTGTACCTGCTGGTAAACCTGCCCATGTTCTATCTGGCGTACCGGGGGCTGGGCCGGACGTTTTTCGTCAAGGCCACCATCGTCACCGTGTGCAACTCCGTTTTCTCGGCGCTGATCCCCTCCCCTGCCACCCCCATCATCGAGGACGCGCTGACCAGCTGCCTGATCGGCGGCATCGGCGTGGGCTTTGCCGCCGGGCTGGTGCTCAGCTGCGGCTGCTCCACCGGCGGACTGGATATTCTGGGGCTGTACCTCAGCAAGAGGAACCCCAAGTTCACCGTGGGACGCTTCTGCATCTGCTTCAACGTGTGCCTGTACACGCTGTGCCTGCTCCTGTTCAACGCCGCCACGGCCATCTATTCTGCCATTTACAATATTCTGAGCAACCTGTTTCTCGATCGGCTGCACCAGCAGAACGTCAACGTGGAGCTGCTGATCTTCACCAAAAAGAACGATCCGGAGCTGCCTCACTTCATCATGGACAAGCTGGATCGCGGCGTGACCTACTGGACGGCCCACGGCGCCTATACCGGCGACGAGGTACAGGTGCTGTGCGTGTGCCTGTCCAAGTACGAGGTGGGCACGCTGCAGCAGGTGATGCAGGAGATCGATCCCAAGGCGTTCTTCATCGTGCAGGAGGGTATCCGCACCGGCGGCAACTACCGCCGCCATCTGAACTGAACGAGGGACGAAGCTGAACGGCAAAAAGATACCCCATCCGGCCGGATGGGGTATCTTTTTTTATTGCTGCCTGCGTCTCTGCTGGCAGCAATAAAAGGAGCGCTGCGGAGCACGCGAAAAGAAACACCACCCGGATGGGTGGTGTTTCTTTTTGGAGCGGGCGACGAGGCTCGAACTCGCTACCTCGACCTTGGCAAGGTCGCGCTCTACCAGATGAGCTACGCCCGCAAACGCAAGGTTGATTATAGCGCATAAATGCATGTTTGTCAACCCCGCATTTTCAGCTTTTCGCTTTTCGGCTTCAGCTGCCCAGCAGGATCTCCGCCAGCCCCACATTGTCCCGGCTGGGATAGAACGTCACCGTCCACCCCTGCCCGCCGGAGGCTGTCTCCACGCCGCGCACCAGCCGCTCCACATCGGCAGCCGTCCCGTCGGCGCTGCTGAACTGCACCGCCAGCTCCGTCAGCCCCTGCGCCGCCGCGTCGGCCAGCAGATCCCGCAGCGCGGTGATGTTGGTGGCGTGGACGATGCTGTTGAGCTGCTGCTCCGTGCGGCGATAGCCGATGGTGACGACGATCTCACTGTAATTCCGGGCGCTGTCGTCCACCGTGTACTGCAAATACTCCACGGCGTAGGAACCTACCGGCGTGTCGTGCTCCACCTCCTGACAGGCGCTGCTGGCGGCCTCGTTGGCGTCCAGACCCTCCTGCGAGCAGTAGAGCCGGATGGTGCCCTCCTCCGTGTGATTGCCCACCAGGATCAGGATGTCGTTGACCAGATCCTGATAGGTGTCGGCCTGCAGCACACCGCGGCCGCTGCCCTCGTAATACGAGGAGCTGTGATCTTTGACCTCGTACCACTCCCGTTCCAGAAAGCTGCCGCAGCCGGTGAGGCACAGCAGCGCGGCCAGCAGCAGCGGCAGCATGCGTTTCTTCATGGTACGTCCTCCTTTGCCGGTGTTACAGCAGCTCCAGCTGCTTCTCCTCGCTGTCTTCCGGCCGCAGCAGGGCGCCGGCAGCGGGGATGGTGCGGGTGCGGTAGCGGGCCTGATTGGTGATGCCGGTTTCGGCCACGTCTGCCAGCCTCTCCAGCCGGTATTTAGGCTTGATGTTCATGACCTGCACACCCTGGGTGCCCCGGGTGGTCTTGGGCGTCAGCAGCGCCGTGTGTACCAGCAGGGCGCGGGGCTCGTTGGTCAGCAGCGCCAGCTCCCGATCCTCCGCCAGCGGCAGGATCTGCACCAGCGGGAACTTCTCGCAGTAGGCGCCGGTGAGCTTGCGGCGGTTGGATGTGGTGGCGTAGGCGCTCAGCGCCACGCGGGCCACCCGCCCGTTGGCAAAGGCGAACAGCAGGCTGCCGCTGTAATCGCCGGGCAGACACTGGAAGATCACGTTCTCCCCGGCGTCCATACCCAGCTTGGCGGGCAGATAATCGCCCAGCAGAGAGGCCTTTGATTCGCCGAACTCGCTGGCCCGGGTCTTGTAGACCTGCTGCCGGTCGGTGAAGAACATCAGCTCCGTGTTGTTGGTGGCCTCGAAGTACTGGGCGGGGCCATCGCCCTCCTTGTACTTCTGGTCGCCGGACATCCGCAGGGACTGGGGCGTGATCTTCTTGAAGTAACCCTCTCGGCTGAGGAACAGGTGGACGGGATAGTCCTCCGGCGCGTCCTCCTCCGGCTCCTCCTCGATCTCGTGGCTGTACACGATCTCCGTGCGGCGGGGCACGGCGTACTTCTTCCGCACCTCCGTCAGCTCGTCCACAATGATGCGGCGGATGCGGCTGGGCTTGGCCAGTGTGTCCTCCAGATCGTCGATCTCGTCGGCCAGCGCCGCCGTCTCCTGCACCCGCTTGAGGATGTACTCCTTGTTGATGTTCCGCAGCTTGATCTCCGCCACATACTCCGCCTGCACCTGATCGATGCCAAAGCCGATCATCAGGTTGGGGATGACCTCGGCCTCCTCCTCCGTCTCCCGGATGATCCGGATGGCCTTATCGATATCCAGCAGGATACGCTTCAGGCCCTGCAGCAGATGCAGCTTTTCCTTTTTCTTGTTGAGGATGTAGTACACCCGGCGCTTGACGCAGTCGGTGCGCCAGGCCGTCCATTCGGTGAGGAGCTCCCCCACCCCCATGACCCGGGGCATGCCGGCAATGAGGATGTTGAAGTTGCAGCTGACGGTGTCCTGCAGGGGCGTCAGGCGGAACAGCTTGGCCATCAGCTTATCCGGCTCCACGCCGCGCTTCAGGTCGATGGCCAGCTTCAGACCGCTCAGGTCCGTCTCGTCCCGCATATCGCCGATCTCCTTGACCTTACCGGCCTTCACCAGCTCCGCCACCTTGTCCAGAATGGCCTCGATGGTGGTGGAATAGGGGATCTCGTAGACCTCGATGACATTTTCCTTCTTGTCGTACCGCCAGCGGGCGCGGACCTTCAGGCCGCCCCGGCCCGTGGCATAGATGCTCCGCAGGTCGTCGCCGTCGCAGATGATCTGGCCGCCGGTGGGAAAGTCCGGCGCCAGCAGGGTGGAGGCGATGTCGTGGTCAGGGTTTTTCAGGCAGGCGATGGCGGTGTCGCACACCTCGCCCAGATTGAAGCCGCAGATCTGACTGGCCATGCCCACGGCGATGCCCTGATTGGCGGACACCAGCACGTTGGGGTAGGTGGTGGGCAGCAGCGTAGGCTCCTTCATGGTGTTGTCGTAGTTGTCCGCAAAATCCACGGCGTCGCAGTCCAGATCCCGGAACAGCTCGGCGCAGATGGGGGACAGCTTCGCCTCGGTATAGCGGCTGGCGGCGTAGGCCATATCCCGGGAGTACACCTTGCCGAAGTTGCCCTTGCTGTCCACGAAGGGGTGCAGCAGGGACTCGTTGCCCTTGGCCAGACGCACCATGGTCTCATAGATGGCCTGATCGCCGTGGGGGTTCAGGCGCATGGTCTGGCCTACAATGTTGGCGGATTTGGTGCGGCTGCCGGTGAGCAGCCCCATTTTGTACATGGTGTACAGCAGCTTGCGGTGGGAGGGCTTGAAGCCGTCGATCTCCGGGATAGCGCGGCTGACAATGACCGACATGGCGTAGGGCATATAGTTCTCGTCCAGTGTGCGGGTGATGGGCTGCTCCACCACCGCGCCCCGCAGACCCATCACATTGGGGTCGGCGGGCCGGCGGACGGTCTTTTCTTCCGTTTTCTTCTTTGCCATTGCGGTTCCTTTCTCAGCTCACATCGATCATATCCAGATAGCGGCAGCCGTTTTCGGCGATGTAGTCCTTGCGGCCTGCCAGATTGTCGCCCAGCAGCAGGTCAAAGACCCGCGCCGTCTCCTCCGCCTCCTCCGGCAGCACCCGGATAAGCCGCCGTGTCTCCGGATTCATGGTGGTGAGCCACATCATCTCCGGGTCGTTCTCGCCCAGTCCCTTGGAGCGCTGGATGTTCACCTTTTTGCCGGACAGCTCCTTGAGAATATCGGCCTTCTCCCGCTCGGAGTAGGCGAACCACGTTTTCTCGCCGCCCTTTTCCTTGCAGGTGATCTCAAACAGCGGCGTCTCCGCGATGTAGACGTAGCCCTCCCGGATCAGGGTGGGGCACAGGCGGTACAGCATGGTCAGGATCAGCGTCCGGATCTGGAAGCCGTCCACATCGCCATCGGTACAGATGACCACCTTGCTCCAGCGCAGGTTGGCAAGGTCGAACTGGTTCAGATCCTTCACCGCCTTGCCGCTGACCTCCACGCCGCAGCCCAGCACCTTCATCAGGTCGGTGATGACGTCGCTTTTGAAGATACGGGGATAGTCGGCCTTCAGGCAGTTCAATATCTTGCCCCGCACGGGCATCAGACCCTGAAATTCCGCGTCGCGGGACTGCTTGCAGGCACCCAGAGCGGAGTCGCCCTCCACGATGTAGATCTCCCTGCGATCCACGTCCTTGGTGCGGCAGTCTACGAACTTCTGGACGCGGTTGGCGATGTCGATTTTTTCCGTCAGCTTTTTCTTCTGGTTGATGCGGGTGCGCTCCGCCGTTTCGCGGCTGCGCTTGTTGATAAGCACCTGCGCCGCGATCTTCTCCGCCGCCTCCTTGTTCTCAATGAAGTAGATCTCCATCCGGCTGCGGAGGAACTCCGTCATGGTCTCCTGCACGAACTTGTTGGTGATGGCCTTTTTCGTCTGGTTCTCGTAGCTGGTCTGGGTGGAGAAATTGTTGCTCACCAGAACGAGGCAGTCCTGCACGTCCGGGAAGGTGATCTTGGACTCGCCCTTGGTGTACTTACTATTGTCCCGCAGGTACTTGTCGATGGCGGACACCATGGCCGAGCGGGTGGCCTTCTCCGGGCTGCCCCCGTGCTCCAGAAAGCTGGAGTTGTGGTAGTGCTCGCACACCGCCACACGGTTGGAAAAGCACAGCGCCACGCTGAGCTTCACCTTGTACTCCGGCTTGTCCGCCCGGTCGCGGCCCCGGCGCTCCGCCTCCCAGAACACCGGCTCCGTCAGGGGGTCGTCCCCCGCCAGCTCCCGGATATAGTCGGAAATGCCGTTTGCATACAGGAACTCCTGGGTGTCGAACTTGCCGGGGGCCGTCTCGTTCCGCAGCCGGAACGTGACCCCGGCGTTCACCACCGCCTGCCGCTTCATCACATCCTGATAGTAGTCCAGCGGCACGGCGATGTCCGTAAACACCTCCAGATCCGGCAGCCAGCGAATGGTGGTGCCGGTCCTTTTCTTGTTGGTGGTCAGCTCCGTGCTTTCAAGCTGCCCCACGATCTCGCCCCGCTCAAAGTGGAGGCGGTACTCCTTCCCCTCGCGGTACACCGTGACATCCATATAGCGGGAGGCGTACTGGGTGGCACAGGAGCCAAGGCCGTTCAGTCCCAGAGAGAATTCGTAGTTCTCGCTGTTCTCGTTGTCGTACTTGCCGCCGGCGTACAGCTCGCAGAACACCAGCTCCCAGTTGTAGCGGCCCTCTTTTTCGTTCCAGTCCACCGGGCAGCCCCGGCCCATATCCTCCACCTGCACGGAATGATCCAGAAAGCGGGTGACGGTGATGAGCTTTCCGTGACCGCCGCGGGCCTCGTCGATGGCATTGGACAGGATCTCAAATACCGCGTGCTCACAGCCCTCCAATCCGTCAGAGCCAAAAATAACACCGGGCCGCTTCCGGACCCGATCCGCGCCCTTGAGGCTGGAGATACTCTCGTTATCGTATACGTTTTTCTTCGCCATATTTTTCCTCCGGCATACACCGAGCCATTTGTTTTTCAATATTTTACCGTATTTCCCCGATCAATGCAAGTCTCGCCGGACAACAAGCGCGGTATCTCACCAAAAAAAGAGCGGGAGATGAAAAAGGTTACAGGTTTACACAAAAAATAACGGACAGGCAACTGCCGAAAAGCCCACCGCAAAAGGTTTTGCACAGTTTCCACATAGTTTTCCACATACGTTATGTAAATGTGAATTTGTCAAAAAAATACGCATAAACGGAAGATTTACCATAATTGGCGGCGGGAACCCGTTTTTTCTGGTTTGCACGCAAATAGACAAGGTTTTCCTTGTTTTCCACACCTTCATGCACTTTTTGCACAGGCCCGCTTTCCTCCGCGACACTGACGGCGGCGGGCGAAATCATAACCACCAGTAAACTGGTGGTTTGAC
>URHT01000048.1 GCA_900547745.1 uncultured Eubacteriales bacterium
GCGGGTACAGCAAGATCAATACCACCACCGCGACCAGCTACGTCAACACCGGCGCAAAGGCCAACACGACGTACTACTACAGGATCGTGGCGGTGAAGAGCACGGCGGCCAGCGATTTCAGCAACATCGTTTCCGCACGACCCGGCAAGTAAACACCGTATAACAGCTATCCCCCGGCTCCGCTGGGGGATAGCTGCTTGTGTGGGAGCCTTGCCGGAAAATATTGGCTGTGCGGGCAATTCTCTCTTGTATTTCCCGCGAGCGGGCTGTATAATACTGTCAGCGCGTGTGTAGGGATGGTGCGTTAAGTGCCGAGCGGATGGGAGGCTGCCGCCGGACGAAGGAGCTTGCTCCGCGATTCCATTCCAGCTTCCACACGGCGCATATCGCATATTTTATCTATGAGATCCCTCCCATCCCAAGGATAAGGAGGTTTTTTTATGCCCGAAAAAGAATTGTCAACTGCCGCACGTCCCGTTTTCAGCACCTATTCCCTCACCGTCTGCGCCCTGCTGACCGCGCTGAGCGTGGTGCTGGCCCGGGTGCTGACCCTCATCCCTGCAGAGACTACCCGCATCTCACTGGAGGCCGTGCCCATCGTGCTGGCGGGCCTGCTGTGCGGTGCCCTGCCCGGTGCGCTGGTGGGTTTCTCCGCCGACCTCATCGGCTGCCTGATCTCGCCCTTCGGCTACAACCCCATCTTCTGCGTGCCGCCCATTCTGTACGGCCTGCTGGCCGGACTGCTGCGGCGGTATGTGTTGGAAAAGCCCACCCTGCCTCGGACGGCGCTGGCCTTCTTCCCGGCGGCGCTTTTCGGCTCCATCCTGTGGCAGAGCATGGCGCTGGCGCTGGTATACGGCGGCGACGCCAAGCAGGCGTTTTTCCTGACGAAGCTGGTGTCGCGAAGCATCCAGTTCGCCCTCACCGGCGGTGTGGACACCCTTATCGTGTGGCTGCTGCTGCGGCGCGGCGCGCTCAGCAGCGTACAGCGGCACATCCGTACCAAAGGAGGCCGGCGGCATGACGATCAATGAGGCGCTGGCTTACATCCACGCGGTGGACTGGCGGCGCAGCGTACCGGGTCTGACGCGCATCGGCGGGCTGCTGGACAGGCTGGGGCATCCGGAGCGGACCGTGAAATTCGTCCACGTCACCGGCACCAACGGCAAGGGCTCCACTTGCGCCATGCTGGCGTCCATCCTACGGGCGGCGGGCTATCGCACGGGGCTGTACACCTCGCCCTACATCTTCCGGTTCAACGAGCGGATGCAGATCGACGGGCAGCCCATCCCCGACGAGGAGCTGTGCGCCATTACGGAGGAGGTGCGCCCGCTGGCGGACGGCATGGATGACCACCCCTCGGAGTTCGAGATCGTGACGGCCATCGCGTTCACATGGTTCGCCCGGAGGCGGTGCGATATCGTGGTGTGCGAGGTGGGCATGGGCGGCGAATTCGACGCCACCAACGTCATCCCCGCGCCGGAGACGGCTGTGCTGTGCAACATTGGGTTGGATCACACGGCCTATCTGGGCGACACAGTGGAGAAGATCACCGCCACCAAATCCGGGATCATCAAGCCCGGCTGCGACGCGGTGCTGTACCCCTGCGCACCGTCGGTGGTGGAGGTGGTGGCGGCGCGCTGCCGCCGCTGCGGTGTGACGCTGCACCGGGTAGATATGGATGCCCTCTCCCCTGCCGCCCACTCGCTGGACGGGCAGGACTTCGATTTCGGTGAGCTGACCGATCTGCACCTGCCCCTACTGGGCCGGATGCAGCTGCGCAATGCCGCCACGGTGCTGACCGTGGCGGACGTGCTGCGACGCCGGGGCTGGGCCATCAGCGAGGACGCGGTGCGGCAGGGACTGGCACAGGTGCGCTGGCCCGTCCGGTTCGAGGTGGTGCGCCGGGAGCCGCTGGTGGTGATGGACGGCGGCCACAACCCCCAGTGCATGACGGCGCTGGCGGAGAACATCCGCGATTACCTGCCGGGACGGCCGCTGACCGTGCTCACCGGCGTTCTGCGGGACAAGGATTATCAGCACATGTATGCCCCCCTGCTGCCCTATGCAGCGCGGTTCATCACCGTGACGCCTGACAGCCCCCGCGCCCTGCCGGCGCAGGAGCTGGCGGCGTATCTGGCGCCGCTGGGAAAGCCGGTGACGGCCTGTACCTCTATCGCAGAGGGCGCGGCGCTGGCGCTGGAGAGCGCCGCGGCGGACGGCGCGGTGCTGTGCTGCGGCTCTTTGTACCTCATGGGCGACGCCAAGGCGGCGCTGCTCCGCTGACGGTACCATCAGTTGACAACGAAAAAACGGTGCAGCCGCAAGGCCGCACCGTTTTTTTTGCAGGTCGAGTCTCAGCCCTCGGCCTTCTCCGCCTTCAGGGTGTAGGAGGCGCCGGCCTCGATGCTGGTGGCGTCCACGCCGGTCATGGCATACTCGCCGTTGATGTAGAAGGCCCAGTACGCGCCATCCGTATCATAGTCCAGCGTCACGCCGTTGACGGTCTTGACATACAGGCCGTACTCGGTGTCGTCACCGGCCACGATGCCCAGCTCCAGCAGGGCCTCGCCCACCGTCTCCTTGTCGGTGTTGACGGTGAAGGTGACGGTTGTGCCGTCCAGCTGGGTCACTTCCATGGTGAAGGCGGTTTTGCCCTGTCCCACGGTGGCGCCATCGGCCACGGTACCGTCGGTGACCACGTCGGCGTCATTGCCGGCACCGCCGTTGTCCTGCGCCTGATTGCCGCATGCGGCCAGCGCCAGTACCATCACCAGCGCCAGCAGCAGGGCCAGCAGCTTGTTCAGTCCGTTCTTTTTCATGTTGATTTACTCCTTTTCAATCAATGCTATCAGCAAACTGCCCTGCGTGACGGACACGCGGACAGGGTTGCCCACAAAATGATTACTGACGCCCAGCGGGAACGACGCCGTCAGCACCGCGTCGTGTACGGTGTACTGCCCGCCCTCGATGGTCACGCCCTGCGCGTCCGCGCCCATGCAGAACACGGACACGATGCCCCTCTCCCGGGCCGGAAGGCAGAGCTCGCCGCCGCAGATGGCGGTGAAGCGCTCCCGGTCGCCGTACAGCCAGCCCTGTGCGCCCCGCTCCGCCAGATACAGCAGGCCCTGCAGGTTGGCGATGGTGTGGTCGGTGCGTCCGCCCACGCCGCCGTAGAGGCGGAAGTCCGTCTCGCCCCGGGCAAGGCCCTCCTTGATGGCCAGCATCATGTCGGTATCGTCCTTCTCCACCGGCACACGGCGGATATGGCCGAAGTCCGGCACGGTGTGCAGGGAGTCAAAATCCCCCAGCAGCAGGTCGGGCACGATGCCCTCCTCCCGGCAGATACGCCAGCCGCCGTCAGCGGCAATGACGGTGTCTTCCGGTGCGGGGCGGCGGATAAGGCCGAAATAGCTGCCCGCGCCGAAAATATAACAGGCCAACTGTGCTCCTCCCCTTTCACATCCACATGGCGAACAGGCGCAGCACCACGCCCACGATCCGCAGATACCATGGCCGCGCCGCCATGCGCGCCGGCGTCACCGGCTCGCTGCGGGCCATGATGTCGTCCATGTCCTCCAGCAGCGACTCGATGGCCGGCATGCGGTACAGCAGCTCGCCGCATTCAAAGTGCAGCTGGAAGCTGCGGAAGTCCATATTCACCGAGCCGACGAACGCCGCTTCCCGGTCTACCATCACGGTCTTGCCGTGGATGAGCCCCGGCGTGTAAGTGTATATCTTCACCCCGTGGTCTGTCAACTCCGGAAAATAGCTTTGTGCCACCTGATAGGCAAATTTGTGATCCGGGATGCCCGGCATCATCAGCCGCACATCCACGCCGCTGTCGCCGGCCAGACACAGCGCCTTGAGCATGGGCTCGTCGATGGCCAGATACGGCGTGGTGATATACACCGTCTGCCGCGCCCGGGAGATCAGCTGGAGGAACACATCCTCCGCCGTGGCGTCGGGGTTGTTGTCCGGGCCGTCCACCAGCGTCTGGCAGAAGCCGTCGGACGCGGCCTGATGCATGGGACGGTAGTAGTCGTGCTCGCTGTGGAACTGGCCGCCCAGCCGCTCCCACATGTAGATGAATTCCCTGGTCAGGCCCCACGCGCCCTCGCCCTCCAGCCGGAGGCCGCAGTCCTTCCAGTAGCCGAAGCGCCGGATGATGTCGGCGTACTCGTCGGCCAGATTGGCGCCGCCGGTGTAGGCCGTGTCACCGTCGATGCAGGTGATCTTCCGGTGGTCGCGGTAGTTGAAGTACAGACGGTTCACATAGTGGTGCACCGGGTTGAAGATCATGACCTCCACTCCGGCCCGGCGCAGCGAATCCACCTCCTCGGCGGGCATGCGCAGCATACTGCCGAAGTCGTCGAAGATCAGCTTCACCTCCACCCCCTGCCCGCTCTTGCGGCGCAGGATGTCCGTCAGGCGATGCCATATCTCGCCCTCGGCCATGATGAAGTACTCCAGAAAGATGAAGCGCTCCGCCTGCTCCATGGCGTCCAGCATATCCTCCAGAAACGCCTTGCCGGTGGGCAGATACCTTGCAGCCGTGTTTCTGTAAAGGGGAAAGCCTTTATTGTTCAGATAGGCCGCCAGCGGCACCCACTGGGGCATGCTCTGCCGCAGCCGCTCCACGTTCAGGCGGCTCTCCTCCTGCTTGTGCCCCGGCTCACAGGGCGGCGGCAGCTTTTTCAGATCCAGCCGCTTGGACTGCCGCCCGCCGTTCCACAGCCCGTAGAGGATCAGTCCTACTACCGGCAGAAAGAGGATCAGGAAGATCCACCCCACCTTGTAGCTGGTGTTGCCGGGCTTCGTCCAGATGTACACGGCGCAGACGAAGGCCAGCAGCTCCAGCGCCGTATAGGCCAGCGCCACGCGCTGGCGCAGTACGGTGGTCAGGAGGAACACCAGCGCCAGCTGCGCCGCCAGCAGCACCGCCACCAGCACCAGCCGCAGCGCCGCGGATATCCGGCGCTCTGTCCTCTGTTGGACTTTCGGTTTTTTCACAGGCGCATCTCCTCCTCTCTTTCTTACGGGCCTGCTTCTGCGTTATTCCTGCGAGCTGCGCAGCAGATGCTGCTGGATATCCCACAGCTTATCGGACAGGTCGACATAATACTTGTGGGGGTAATCGAAGCGCTTTACCTCGTCCCACAGGGTTTCCACCTGCCGGCGGCAGTAGTCGCGTATCTCCGTCAGCGGCGGGCTGTCGTACACCCGCTTGCCGCCCAGAAATACCGGCACCAGCAGCTCCCGCGCTTCAAAGTTGTAGATGCGCTTTTTCTTCCATGTGGCCAGCGGGTCGAAGATGGTCAGATCCCTGGTGTCGTCCACCGTCTCATCGTGGAGCGCCATATAGTCGGCGATGGCCTTGCCGGTATCCCGTCCGTAGAAGCGATACACCTTCTTGAAATGGGGCACCGTGATCTTCTCCACATTCTCGCTGACCTTGATCTTGGGCACCACCGTGCCGTCCGGCTCCTCGATGGCCACCAGCTTGTACACGCCGCCGAACACCGGCTCGGACTTGGCGGTGATGAGCCGCTCGCCCACGCCGAACATATCGATCTGCGCGCCCTGCAGCAGCATGTCCTGAATGAGATATTCGTCCAGCGAGTTGGACACGGAGATCTTGCACTCCGTCCAGCCCGCGTTGTCCAGCATCTCCCGGGCCTTGCGGGTCAGGTAGGCAAGGTCGCCGGAGTCCAGCCGGATGCCGCACTTGGTGATGCCCATGGGCTTGAGCACCTCGTCAAAGGCGCGGATGGCGTTGGGGATGCCGGAGTGCAGCGTATTATAGGTGTCCACCAGCAGCGTGGCGTTGGTGGGGTACAGGCGGCAGTAGGTCTTGAAGGCCTCCAGCTCGCTGGGGAACATCTGCACCCACGCATGGGCCATGGTACCGCCGGCGGGGACGCCGTACAGCTCGTCCGACAGGGTGCAGGCCGTACCGGCCACGCCGCCGATGTAGGCCGCCCGCGCACCTATGATGGCAGCGTCGGCCCCCTGCGCACGGCGGGAGCCAAACTCCAGCACCGTCCGGCCCCGGGCAGCGCGGTCGATGCGGTTGGCCTTGGTGGCGATGAGACTCTGGTGGTTGATGGTCAGCAGCGTGAACGTCTCGATAAGCTGGGCCTCGATGGCCGGGGCGCGCACCACCACCAACGGCTCCTTGGGGAACACCGGCGTGCCCTCCGGGATGGCGTAGATATCGCCGGTGAAGCGGAAGTTCCGGAGATAGTCCAGAAATTCCTCGCAGAACATGTTCCGGCCCCGCAGATAGGCGATGTCCTCCTCCGAGAAGTGCAGGTTTTCGATGTAGTCGATGAGCTGCTCCAGCCCCGCCGCGATGGCAAAGCCGCCGCCGTCCGGCACCTTGCGGAAGAACACGTCGAAATAGACGATGCGGTCCTTGTACCCGGTCTGGAAATACCCGTTGCCCATGGTCAGTTCGTAGAAGTCACAGAGCATGGTCACGTTCAGCTTTTCCTGTGTTTTCATCCTTCATACCTCAAATCGATCTTTGCGCACAGCGCAAAGTGTGTTACAAAGTATTATACCGCTTTTTCTCCCTTTAGGCAACCCTTGTCGGCGTTTTCCCGGTCAGACGGCGGAAAATGCGAAAAAACAGACAGTCCGCACAAGCGGACTGCCTGTTTGCATGATGGCCGGGAATTACTCCTCGTCCTCGCCCTCATCGTTGGCCAGATCGCTGAGATCGAACTCCAGCTTGGCGCCGCAGTTGGGGCAGATGACCTCGCCGTCCTCCAGAACGGACTCGTCGAAGTAGACCTCCTCCTCGCACTCGGGGCAGTTGGTCATGAAGCACTCCTCTTCCTCGTCGTCTTCATCCTCGTCCTCGTCCTCGTCCTCGTCATCCAATGCGAAGTACAGCGTCTCCTCCACATCGCTGAGGTCGTCGCTGACGGCGTCCAGACCGTCCTCCACGTCGCACAGCTCGTCCTCAATGTCGGCAAACTTCTCCGCCATGTCGTCCAGCACGTCGATGATGGCGGCGATCAGCTTGCCTTCCTTGCTGTCGGTGTCCAGGTTCAGGCCCTCGGCCAGACCCTTCAGATATGCTACCTTTTCAGAGATCTCCATGTTCGGCTCCTTTCTGTACGGTTGGTTGTCAGCTTACTTAGTGCGGCCGATATACTCGCCGGTACGGGTGTCAATGGTGATCTTATCGCCGATGTTGATGAACAGGGGCACCTTCACCTCGGCGCCGGTCTCCACGGTGGCGGGCTTCAGGGTGTTGGTGGCGGTGTTGCCGGCCAGACCCGGCTCCGTCTCGGTGACTTCCAGATCCATGAAGTTGGGGCACTCCAGACCGAACACGCTGCCCTTGTAGCTCAGCACCTTGCACACGGTGTTCTCGGTGATGAAGCGGAACGCATCGCCCAGCAGCTCCTTGTTCAGGGGCACCATGTCGAAGGTCTCCTGATCCATGAAGTAGTACAGGTCGCCGTCGTTGTAGCTGTACGCCATGTCGCGGCGATCCACAAAGGCTTCCTCGAACTTGGCGGTGGGGTTGAAGGACGTTTCGGTCACAGCACCGGTCACCACGTTGCGCATCTTGGTGCGGACGAAAGCGGCGCCCTTACCGGGCTTGACGTGCTGGAACTCCACGACCTGCATAACCTTGCCGTCCATCTCAAAGGTCTTGCCGTTTCTGAAATCACCGGCGGTAATAGTTGCCATATTGATATTCCTCCCATATTGATGAGGGAATATCGCGATTCCCTCGAATAAATGATACCGGCCGAAAATTAGCCTCATATATTCTACATGATAAGCGCCTGTTTGGCAAGGGCTTCCGGCGAAAAAAGTGCGCCGCCGCCCTATTTTTCCCGCGCCGCCGCCTTCCACGGCCTTTGCAGAAGGTGAAGCACCTTGTTCCACGCGCCTTTCGCGCCGCCCCGCGGCTCCACCATCAGCGCCAGTACGCCGCTGCGGTTGGCGCCCAGCATGTCCGTCAGCAGCTTGTCGCCCAGCATGGCCGTCTCCTCCGGCGTCACACCGCAGCGGGTCATGGCTCTGCGGAACCCCACGGTCTGCGGCTTTTTGGCGTGGCCCTCGTAGGAGATGCCCAGCTCCCGGCAGAACTGCTCCACCCGGGCGGGACTGCGGTTGTTGGACAGAATCATCACCGTGACGCCCGCCTGCGTCAGCTCACGCAGCCAGCGGCGCAGCCCCTCGTCCGGCTCGCGCTGGGACTTGGGGGCCAGCGTGTAGTCCAGATCGCACAGCAGCAGCCGGACGCCGCGCCGGGTCAGCTCCTCGCCCCGTATCTGTTCGTAGCCGTCATAGACCCGATCCGGCCGCATGGAAAATCGCATAGGCTGCCGCCTCCTTTCATATGGTATAGTGTACCATTGATGCGCCGCAAAAACAAGGGGGTGTCCGTATGCAGCTTTATCTGGCCGCTGCCCCCTGCTATCTGCCGGAGGCGTCGCGCTGGAGGCTTCCCATTGCCCACGCCGCCTACCGCATTGACGGCGGCGGGCGGCTGGCCGCGCTGGCGATGCCGCCGGACACCCGGGGCGGGCTTCTGCTGGTGACGGAGACAGACTGTCCCGCCCCGCCCCAGCCGGACGTGCTGGCACGGGACATCCTGCGCCAGTGCCTGCACCGGGGCTGCACCGGCGTGGTGCTGGAGCCGGTGCTGTCCGCCGCGGCGCTGGACGCGCTGGCGGAGCTGTGCCGCCGCTATGGCCGCGCGCTGTTCGTTCCGGAGCGCTGCGGCCACGCCGTGGCGGATGCCCGCGTGGTGGTGAGCACCGCTCTGTCCGGTGGGACGCTGCGCCGGCGGCTGGAGGAGATCTGCCGCCGCTTCGGGGCGCGGCGGCTGGCGCTGGATCTGGCCTGCGTCCGGGCGGACTTCTCCCTCCCCGCCCCCTACGGGGACGGCGCGGCGCTGTCCGCGCAGCAGCTGGCGGCGCTGCGGGGCCAGCGGCCCGTGTTCTTCTCGCCGGAGCTGTGCGCCCGGTATTTCACCTACGGCGAGGGCGGCATGACGCATTTTGTCCTGTTTGACGATGCCGACACCCTGCGGCGCAAGATGTCGCTGGCGGCAGAGCTGGGCATCGGCACCGGCTTTCTGTCGCTGCCGGAATCGGCGGAGGCCCTGCCGCAGCTGTTGGGAAGATAACAAGCGTTCCTCCATACGAACAAAACCTCCGGCCAAGGCCGGAGGTTTTGTTCGTTGTATTTACTTGCCGGGTCGTGCGGAGACGATGTTGCTGAAGTCGCTGACCGCCGTGCCCTTCACCGCCACGATCCTGTAGTAGTACGTCGTACCGGCCTTTGCGCCGGTGTTGACGTAGGAGGTGGAGGTCGTGGTATTGATCTTGCTGTACCTGCTGTTCTGCTGGGTGGAGCGGTACACCTGATACTCGGTAGCACCCGGAACAGCC
>URHT01000049.1 GCA_900547745.1 uncultured Eubacteriales bacterium
CCAGTCGTCGTAGTCGGGGGCGCGGCCGTCGTGGGGCTTGCCGCTGCGCTTCAGATCATCGCCGATCTGCATGAGGAACACGGTGTGGTGCTCGCGGCAGATGGCGTTCTCCCGCTCCTTGGGGGTGAAGTCGGGCCAGCGATCCTCCAGCTCCTGCGTGGTGACGAAGTACACCTCCCGCTCCAGCACGGTGTGCAGGCTGGGGAAAGCGATCTGCAGGGCGTCGTTGGTCTCCACCACCGCGCCCACGATGGCGCGGACGGTCTGGCGCAGGTACTGCTCATTGCGGTCTTGCCGCTCGATGACCTTTTCCCAGTCCCACTGATCCACATAGACGGAGTGGAGGTTGTCCACCTCCTCGTCGCGGCGGATGGCGTTCATATCGGTGAACAGGCCCTTGCCGGGCTTGAAGTCGTAGCGCTTCAGCGCCAGACGCTTCCACTTGGCCAGCGAGTGTACCACCTGACCGGTGGCACCCACGTCGGGAATGTCGAAAGAAACGGGGCGCTCCACGCCGTTGAGGTTATCGTTCAGACCGGAACTCTCCTCCACGAACAGGGGAGCGGAGACCCGGCGCAGATTCAGCGCCTGCCCCAGATTCACCTGAAAATTGCTCTTGATGAACTCGATGGCCCGCTGCATCTCGTAGGTGGACAGCGGCGTCTTGTAGCCGGCAGGAATCGTCAATTTGCTCATGCGTGAAACACCTCTCTTGATAAAAAATATGTTGCCATTATAGGCGCGGAGTCAGCGGATTGCAAGTGAAATTTACGCAAAAATATACGGCGGCCGCCAGGATTATTTTGTATAAAAATGTCTCCCGGCTGTGCCGGGAGACATTTTTATACGATTTGTCCGCGAAACGCTTACTTGAAGGATTCGATCATGGCCTTGAAGGCGGGCAGGCTGCGGCGGATCATGTCGTTGGACACGCAGTAGCTCAGACGGAAGTAGCCGGGGCAGCCGAAGCCGTCGGCGGGGACGACCAGCAGGTTGTGGCCCAGCTTGGCCCTCTCGGAGAACTCATTGGCGTCGCCGTTGGGCGCCTTGACGAACAGGTAGAACGCGCCGTCAGGCTTGGCGCACTCGTAGCCCATCTCACGCAGGCTGTTGTACAGCAGGTTGCGGTTCTCGTCATAGGCCGCCAGATCGGGGCGCTCCTCGGCGCACAGCTCGATGACCTTCTGCATCAGCGTGGGGGGGCAGACATGGCCCATGATGCGGGCGGCGCCGGCGATGGCGGCATACACCGCGTGGCTGTCGTCTGCGAAGCCGGGGACGTACACATAGCCGATACGCTCGCCGGGCAGGGACAGGGACTTGGAGTAGGAATAGCAGACGATGGTGTTCTTGTACAGGCAGGGGATGAAGGGCACCTTCACACCGCCGTACACCAGCTCACGGTAGGGCTCGTCAGCGATGATGTAGATGGGATGGCCGTACTCCGCGCTTTTGCGCTCCAGCAGGGCGGCCAGACCGCGCAGCGTCTCCTCGGTGTACACCACGCCGGAGGGGTTATTGGGGGAGTTGATGATGATGGCCTGGGTGTGGGCGGTGATGCGCTCCTCCACGGCGTCCAGATGGATCTGGAAAGCCTTGGTGTCAGCGGGAACGACCACCAGCTTGCCGCCGTTGGCGTTGACAAAGGGGCGATACTCGGGGAAGAAAGGAGCCACGGCCATGATCTCGGCATCGCTGTCCACGATGAGGGCCTTGATGATGGAGATCAGCGCGGGCGCGGCGCCGCAGGTGAAGAACAGCTCGCTGGCCTTGACATCCAGACCAAAGCGTGCGGTCAGATCCTTGGCGACGGCGGCGCGGGCCTCCTCAAAGCCGGGAGCCATGGAGTAGCCGTGCAGCTTGATGGAATCCGTCTCGTCCACGATCTTGTGGATGGACTCGTTCACCTTCTTGGGGGCGGGGATGCTGGGATTGCCCAGAGAATAGTCATAGACCTTGTCCGCGCCCACCTTGGCGGCCTGCTCCAGACCGTAGGCGAACAGCTGACGGATGACGGAGGGAGCGGTGCCCAGATTGTAGAATTCCTGATTGACCATGATATAATCTCCTCTTTTTTGTTGTTGGTGCGCAGAAGCGCAGATACAAAAAACCTGCTTTTATGATACCACGCCCATGATAATTGTCAAGCAATTATCAATGTAGCGCTGTATTTTTAGCAAAAATGTAATCTGACGAAACTGATCCTTGTGCAAACCGCCCTCAGGACAGGTTCATGCGGGAGGCGAGGACACTGCCCAGCGCGATGGAGGCCAGCTTGGAGTAGGCGCTGTCGGCGCGGCTGACCAGCACGATGGGCACCTTGGCGCCCAGAATGATACCGGCGTTCTTGGCGTTGCCAAACAGGTTGGCGGCCTTGCCGATGCCGTTGCCCACTTCGTAATTGGGCACCAGCAGGATATCGGCCTTACCGGCGCCGGGGGCGGTGTAGTGCTTGTGATGACAGGCCTCCTCGCTGACGGCCAGATCCAGCGCCACGGGGCCGCAGACGTCCATGTTGTACTTGGCCCAGCGGTCGGTCATGTGGGCCAGCGCGTCGGCATCCACGGTGGACTGCACCTTGGGATTCACCTGCTCCGCGCCGCAGACGCAGGAGGCGTTGATGTGCTCATAGCCCAGCGCCTGAAGCACCATGGCGGCATTCTCCAGGATCTCGGCCTTCTTGTCCAGATCGGGGAAGGTGTTGACGCCGCCGTCGGTGAGCACCAGCATCCGGCCCAGCGCGGGGATCTCGTACAGCATGCAATGGGTGGTCAGGTGGGAGGTGCGCAGGCCGTGTTCCTTATTGAAAACAGCGCGCATCAGGTCGGCGGTGCCCAGAATCCCCTTCATCAGGAAGTTGGCCTTTCCCTCGGCGCACAGTGCCACGGCCTTGGCGGCGCAGTCCTGATCGGTGTCACCGGCGATGATCTCATAGGTGGCGGGATCCTCGCCCAGACCGGCCAGCATGGACTTGATCTCGTCCGCATGACCCACCAGAATGGGGGTAGCGATGCCCTCCTTGCGGGCCTCGACCACGGCCTCGATTACCGGCTGGTCGTGGGCGGCGGCTACGGCGATGACGCCGGTTTTGCCGCCGCGGGCGGCGGAAATGATGCCATCAATGGTGTTTATCATGTGTTTTCCTCCTATAAGTGATAGTCTCTTTTGCCATTTAAAGCAATTCAGCACAAATCCGGGACGTTTTCTGGGGTAATTATACAACACCTTGCCCATAGCGTCAACGAAAACCGAATGATTCAACAAAAGAAATTCCAGCGGGGGTTGACGAAATCCGCCGCAACGCATACACTAAGACGGTGCGTATTTTCGATAAGGAGTCAGAGATATGAAAGAGATCAAAACGTGGTCGCTGGCGTTCACTTATGTGGGGTGCTTTCTGGGCGCGGGCTTCATCTCCGGGCAGGAGCTGTGGCAGTTTTTCGGCAGCTTCGGCAACTGGGGCTATGTGGGCTTCGCGGCGGCGGCGGTGCTGTTCACCGTCATCGGTATTCTGTTTGTGCGGCTGACACAGATGACCGGCTGCGCCGACATGGATCGCCTGCTGGTGCCGTGGGACATCAAATGGCTGCGGGGGGCCTCCGGCGCCATCGGCGCGGTGTTCCTGTTCTTCGTGGTGGTGTCCATGTCCGCCGGCGTAGGCGCTATGCTGACCCAGCTGTTCCATGTGCCCACATGGCTGGGCAGCGTCGTGTTCATGGCGGCGGTGTTTCTGGTGACGCTGCTGGGCGTGACCGGCATGGTGAATGCCTTCTCCGCCCTGATCCCCGTGCTCATCGCCGCCACCGTGGCCTTTGCGGCGGGAGCCTACATCACCTTCGGCACAGAGGGCATCCTCCAGTTGGAGAACGTGAACACCAACCCCCTGATGCCCAACTGGGTCATCGCGGCGCTGACCTTCGTCTCCTATAATATTCTGGGAGGCATCGGCATCATGTCTCCCGTGGGGCAGTATGTTCGGAAAAGAAAGCACATCTACGCGGGCATCGCCCTGTCCGGCGTGATGCTGCTGGCGGTGGCGGGCAGCATCCTCACCAGTCTGGCCGCCTATCCGGAGGCGGTGGCGGCGGAGCTGCCCATGGTGGCGCTGGCCAGCCGTCTCAACGGCATGCTGGGCACGGTGTACGGACTGATGCTGCTGGTGGCCATGTTCTGCAACGCGCTGGCCAGTCTGGTAGGGCTGATCTCCTATCTGGAGCAGAAGGCCCGGTTTGTGCGGGAAAAGAAGAAGCCGGTGCTGGCGGGTCTGTGCCTGCTGGCATGGGCGGCCAGCCTGCTGGGCTTCGGCGAGATCATTGCCGTAGTGTACCCAGTGTTCGGCTATCTGAGTATCGTGTTCGTGGTGTGCGTGGTCATCCACTTCCTGCAGGCGCGGAAAAAGGAAAGAGCGGAGACAGTATGACAAAAGGCAAAAGGGCAGCCCGGAGCGATTGCTCCGGGCTGCCCTTTTGCAGTCTATGTAATGCAGAAGCACTTTACACGCTGAACAGGATATCGGCGTAGGTGGGATAGGGCCATGCCTTGGCGTCCACCAGCGATTCCAGCTGACTGATGAGCTCGCCGGCCTTCTGGGTGCGGGTGCCCACCTCGTCGCGGTAGTACCGGGCGGCGTCGATGCCGCTGTCGGCGGCGGGGGCATCCTCCAGCGCCTTGGTAAGGCTCTGGCAGACGTCCAGCAGCTGGCCGCCCTGGAAGCTCAGCTGGCGGATGAGATAGTCCTCAATGCGGCAGAAGCCGGCCAAATCGGCCTCCTGCTTGTGGGCCATGCCCTTGGCAAGGTCACCGGTGTAACGGGCCACGGCAGGCAGGATGCCCCGCATGGCCATCTCCAGCAGGGTGTTGGCCTCGATGGCGGACACCTTGCAGTAGTTCTCCAGATGGATCTCGTATCGGGCGCGCATCTCCGTCTCCGTCAGGACGGCGTGCTTCGTGAACAGGTCGACGTTCTTCCTGTCGATGTAGGCGGGCATGCAGTCCACGGTGTCCCGCAGATTGGCAAGCCCTCGGCGGGCAGCCTCCGCCACCCAGGCGTCGTCGTAGCCGTTGCCGTTGAAGATGATGCGCTGGTGGGCGGTAAACGTCTCCTGCAGCAGCTCCTGCAGGGCGGATTGGAAGTCCTCCGCCTTCTCCAGCCGGTCGGCGAACTGGCCCAGCTCCTCAGCCATGATGGTGTTGAGCACCACGTTGGGGCTGGCGATGGACTGAGAGGAGCCCAGCATACGGAACTCGAACTTGTTGCCGGTGAAGGCCAGCGGGGAGGTACGGTTGCGGTCGGTGGTGTCCTGCGGGATTTCCGGCATGGCGTCCACGCCCACCTTCAGCTTCTTCTTGGTGATGTCCACATACTCTGTGCCCTGCACGATGGAGTCCAGAATGGCGGTCAGCTCGTCGCCGAGGAAGATGGAGATGATGGCGGGAGGGGCCTCGTTGCCGCCCAGACGGTGATCGTTGCCAGGGTAGGACACGCAGCAGCGCAGCATCTCCTGATACTCGTCCACGCCCTTGACGAACGCCGCCAGAAACAGCAGGAACTGGGCATTCTGGCTGGGGGTGCCGCCGGGCTTCAGCAGGTTCTCACCGGTGTCGGTCTGCAGCGACCAGTTGTCGTGCTTGCCGGAGCCGTTGATACCGGCGAAGGGCTTCTCATGGAGCAGACACACCAGCCCGTGGCGGGCGGCCACCTTCTTCAGCAGCTCCATGGTCAGCTGGTTCTTGTCGCAGGCGGTGTTGGCATCGGAGAAGATGGGCGCGATCTCGTGCTGGGCGGGCGCGACCTCGTTGTGCTCCGTCTTGGCCAGCACCCCAAGCTTCCACAGCTCCTCGTCCAGCTCCCGCATGAACGCGGCCACCCGGGGCTTGATGGCACCGTAGTAGTGGTCGTCCAGCTCCTGCCCCTTGGGGGGCTTTGCACCGAACAGCGTCCGGCCGCAGAGCTTCAGATCCTCCCGCAGGTCGTATATCTTCCGGTCGATGAGGAAATACTCCTGCTCCGGCCCCACCTGCGGGGTGACGTGCTGTGCCTTCGTGTTGCCGAAAAGCCGGAGGATGCGGATGCACTCCCGGTCAAGCTCCCGTATGGAGCGCAGCAGCGGTGTTTTCTTGTCCAGCGTCTGCCCACTGTAGGAGCAGAAGATGGTGGGGATATACAGGGTGCCGTCCTTGATGAAGGCGTAGGACGTGGGATCCCACGCTGTGTAGCCCCGGGCCTCGAACGTGGCCCGCAGGCCGCCGGAGGGAAAGCTGGATGCGTCGGCCTCGCCCTTGTTCAGCTCCTTGGCGCTCAGCTCCATGCGGACGGCGTCCGCGCCGTCCCGGGTGATGAAGCTGTCGTGCTTTTCGGCGGTGAAGCCGGTCATGGGCTGGAACCAGTGGGTGTAGTGGGTCGCGCCGTTTTCGATGGCCCAATCCTTCATGGCCGCGGCGATCTCCCCGGCGGTGGAACGATCCAGCGCCGTGCCCTGCGTCCGGGACTGCTGCCATGCGCGGTAGGCCTCGGCGGGGAGACGCTGCTGCATCTGCTGCTCTCCGAACACCATTTTCCCGAACATTGCGGGGACGTCGATCTTTTTCTCACACATCTGGATCATTCCTTTCAAATTGAGGTATAGCGAAACGGCACAGGGCCGATCCTTACATAAAAAGCTGCATCAGAGCGGGGGTCACATACGTCTCCGCCACGGCGGCCAGCACAAGCAGCGGCACGACCAGCAGCACCACCACACGCAGGATGTTCAGCAGCAGCGGCTTCATGATGCCCTTTTCGTTTTTGCGGATATACACGTTGATATTTCTGCACAGGCACAGACCGGCGGCCAGACTGAGGAACAGCGCCGGCAGCTCGAAGATACCGTGGGGCAGGATGCCCGCTGCCAGCAGCAGCCACTGCCCGTCGATCATGGCGGCCAGCATGCCGATGATCGCGGCGTTGACGCCCATGGATAGGGCGGGCAGATACAGGAAAGGGATAAAGCCGTAAAGAATGGACAGCACCATGGCCCGCAGGTTGTTGCCGAACAGTGCCAGCACGTCAAAGCTGCCGTCCTCCTGCACGATGCCGGAATCTGCAACGACCTCGTTAAAGGCGCCGATGACGGTGACTGGGATGTCGGGAAAGAGCCGTCCGGCGATGTAGGCCAGCACCACCAGCACCAGAAAAGCGATGGCGGTCATGCCCACATAGCGGCCGTACTCCACCCGCCAGAAATCACCGATGGCGCGAAAGTGCTTTTTCATACCAGCTTCTCCAGACCGGCGCGGAGACGGCGCAGCGTCTCATCGCGGCCCAGAATGCGGCAGATCTCCACGGCGCCGCCGGGCGTCACCAGCTTGCCGGCAGCGGCGATACGCACCGGCCACATCAGCGTGGCGTTCTTCACGCCCAGCGTTTCCGCCAGAGATACCAGCGCGTTGTGGATGCTCTCATCCGTCCACAGGGGCAGCGTCTCCAGCACGGGGATGGCGGCCTCCAGCATGGCCTTGCAGACCTCGGGGTTCGTCTTGGACTTCTTGTTGGTGAAGAACTCCACATCGTAGCTGGGGCAGGCATCGAAGAAATCCACCTTTTCGGGGATATCTGTCAGCCGCTCGCAGCGGGCCTGCAGCAGCCCCGCGATAGCGGCTATGTCGAGATCGCCCTTCACCGTCTGCCGGATGTACGGCTCCGCTGCCTTGACAAAGGCCTCCGGTGTCATGCTTCGCAGATAGACGGCGTTGAAATGATCCAGCTTGGCCCGGTCGAAGATGGCGGGGGACTTGGAGATACCCGTCATGTCAAAGGCCTTCACCAGCTCAGGCAGAGTGAAGATCTCCTGCTCCGCCAGCTCGCCCCTGGGCGACCAGCCCAGCAGCGCCACATAGTTGAGGATGGCCTCGGTGAGATAGCCCTCCGCCTTCAGATCCTCATAGGACGGATCACCGTGGCGCTTGGACATCTTGTTCTGGGCGTCCCGCATCACGGGGGAGCAGTGGACATAGGTAGGCACGTCCCAGCCGAAGGCGTGGTACAGCAGGTCGTACTTGGGCGCGGAGGACAGATACTCGCTGCCCCGCACCACATGGGTGATGCCCATGAGATGATCGTCGATGACGTTGGCGAAGTTGTAGGTGGGCAGACCGTCCCGCTTCAGCAGCACCTGATCGTCCAGCGTGCTGTTCTCCACGGTGATGTCACCGAAGATGGCGTCGTGGAAGGTGGTGGTCCCCTCGGCGGGGATCTTCTGCCGGATCACATACGGCTCACCGGCCTCCACGCGCTTGAGGGCGTCCTCCAGCGGCAGCTCACGGCAGGGATCGGCGGCGCGGTCGAACTCGCCGCTGTCCTCCTCAGAGGCGCATTTTTCGCAGAAGCAGTAGTACGCGCCGCCTTTTTCCACCAGAAGCTGGGCATACTTACCGTAGGTATCCCGGCGCTGAGACTGGATATAAGGAGCCACAGGGCCGCCTACATCGGGACCCTCATCGTGGGTAAGGCCGCACTCGGCCATGGTTCGGTAAATCACATCGGTGGCGCCCTCCACCAGACGGCCCTGATCGGTGTCCTCAATGCGGAGGATGAACGTGCCGCCGTGGCTGCGGGCAATGAGCCAGGTGTACAGCGCCGTGCGCAGGTTGCCCACATGCATATAGCCGGTGGGGGAGGGGGCGAACCGGGTGCGGACGCTGCCCTGGGGGATGCGGGCTTCCATCTCATCAAAATACGTCATATCTATGCTCATCGGGGCGACCTCCTGTGATGTCAATAAAAATACCTGTTTATTATATTTCAAATGGGGGAAAAGTCAAGGAGGACGGGAACTGTTCCGCCGCGATTTGTAAGATTTTGCGGTAAAACCGGCATGTCCGGCCCGGATCGCCTCCGTATCTGGTAATTACACCAAATGTTTGGGATGTTTCTTGCTTTTTCCGACACGGCGTGTTACAATACAGATGGTCATTCCCATTGTTGGTAACTATATATGAGAAAGGAAGATCGCTGCTATGATTTATACGACTGAAGTTCAGCATATGTGTCCCGTGGCCAAGGGCGCTTATCACGGCCCGGCGCCCATCCCTGAGGAGGGCAAGTGGGTGCAGGCCAAGGAGATCTCCGACATCTCCGGCTTTACCCACGGCGTGGGCTGGTGCGCGCCTCAGCAGGGCGCCTGCAAGCTGACGCTGAACGTGAAGAACGGCGTCATCGAGGAAGCGCTGGTGGAGACCATCGGCTGCTCCGGCATGACCCACTCCGCCGCCATGGCCTCCGAGATCCTCATCGGCAAGACCATTCTGGAGGCGCTGAACACCGACCTCGTGTGCGACGCCATCAACACCGCCATGCGCGAGCTGTTCCTGCAGATCGT
>URHT01000050.1 GCA_900547745.1 uncultured Eubacteriales bacterium
ACACCGCGTTCCATGTCAGCATGGGCTTCCCGCTGGTGGCGGAGTTGCCGAGCTTCACCACGGGGGCAGCAGGCGCCGACTTTGCGCAGTGCAGCGTGGCATTGGTCAGATCCTCGTTGCCTTCTTCAATAGTAATCTTCGCCCAGTCCGATGCTGTACCGTCATAATAGACGTCTGTAAGTTTAATGCAGTCCAGAAATGCACCATAGCAGATATTGGTCACACTGTCCGGAATGGTCACGTTGGTCAGCGACCGGTAACCGTCGAACGCATAGTCGCCGATGCTGGTCACGCCGTCCGGAACTCTGAAGGTGCCATTTTGAATCTTTCCCGGATGGAGAATCGTAGTTTTCTGCTTATTGTATAACCCGCCATCAACGCTGCAATAATTTTTGTTTTCTCGCGATACATTGATAGATGTACTACTGCCAGCGAAAGCGGCATCGCCGATACTGGTCACGCCGTCCGGTATCGTCACATTGGTTAGCCTGATGCAGCCTAAAAATGCAAGGCTGCCGATGCTGGTCACGCTTTTGGGAATGATCACGCTGGTCAGGCTGGTGCAGTCAAAGAACGCAGAATCGCCGATCCTGTTCACGCCGTCTGGAACTCTAAAGGCACCATTTTGAATCTTTCCCGGATGGAAAATCGTAGTTTTCTGCTTATCGTACAATCCGCCATCAACACTGCAATAATTTTTGTTCTCTCGCGACACATTGACAGATGTACTACCGCCAGCGAAAGCGGCTTCGCCGATGCTGGTCACGCTGCCCGGAATAGTCACGCTTATCAGCGACGAACAGTATCCAAACGCATAGTCTCCAATACCTGTCACGCTATTTGGTATCGTCACACCGGTCAGCAGCGAGCAGCTCTCAAACGCAGCAAATCCTATGCTGATCACGCCGTCCGGAATGGACACACTTGTCAGGCTTATACAACCACCAAATGCACAATCACCGATGCTGGTCACGCCGTCCTTAATAACGACCGACTTTACCTGTGAGCTGACGCTGCACCACGGTGTACCGTCCCACTCAAAGTCCGCCATGTCCCCCGTGCCGCTGATGGTCAGGGTGCCGTCATCGGACAGGCGCCACGTCACGTTGTCGCCGCAGGTGCCGCTGTTAGCAGTCTCGGCGGCGTAGGCCGTGTCCACCAGCCCAAGCGGCAGCAGCGTGACGATCATCATGACCGCCAGCAGTATGGATGCGATTCGCTTTTTCATGCGTATTCTCCTCTCCTTTTTTTCGCGCCGTTTCGCGCATATGATATACCATTATACACTCCTTCCGCAAAAATGCAATAGCTCTCCACCTGTTCAGCCGAAATTCTTCGCAAAACGGCAGATCCTTCCTGCGGCCCCCGCAACATTTCCCACACACGGGGCGGAACGGTGATTGACGGGGCGGCGGCTCATTGTGTATAATGTTGGGCAGAATATGTACAGCGCGGCACGGCGCAGGGAGGATGCAGCATGGAGATACGATTCACAGACGGCAGCTATACGGACGGCGCGGGCCGGGTCATGCTGGATCCCACCGTCTACCCGGACTGGCAGATCGGCGCGGCGGCGGAAAAGTCGCTGCCGCCGGTGGACGAGTTCCGCCGCAGGCTGGGCCTGCTGCCGGAGGAGCTGATCCCCCACGGCAAAACGCCCAAGCTGGACTTCCTGCGCGTCATGGAGCGCCTGCAAGACCGCCCCGACGGCAAGTACATCGAGGTCACGGCCATCACCCCCACGCCGCTGGGCGAGGGCAAATCCACCACGTCGCTGGGGCTTATTGAGGGTCTGGGACGGCTGGGCAAAAATGTAGGCGGCTGCCTGCGTCAGCCCTCCGGCGGCCCCACCATGAATGTCAAGGGCACCGCTGCCGGCGGCGGCAACGCCCTGCTCATCCCCATGACCGAGTTCTCGCTGGGCCTGACCGGCGACATCAACGACATCATGAACGCCCACAATCTGGCCATGACGGCGCTGAACGCCCGGATGCAGCACGAGCGCAACTACGACGACGCCCAGCTGGCCCAGCGCGGCCTGCGCCGTCTGGATATCGACCCGGCGCGGGTGCAGTGGAGCTTCGTGCTGGACTTCTGCTGTCAGGCGCTGCGGAAAATGCATATCGGCGGCGACGGGCGGCTGGACGGCTACCCCATGGACACCTGCGCCAATATCGCCGTCAGCTCCGAGCTGATGGCCATTCTGGCCGTGGCCCGCGACCTGCCGGATCTGCGCCGCCGCATCGGCGATATCGTGCTGGCCTACGACAGACAGGGCCGCCCCGTGACCACCGAGGAGCTGGAGGTGGCGGGGGCCATGACGGCGTGGATGCGCAATACCATCAATCCCACGCTGTGCTACACCGTGGAGCACCAACCGGTGCTGGTACACGCGGGGCCCTTCGCCAACATCGCCATCGGCCAGTCGTCGGTGATCGGCGACCGGCTGGGCGTGAAGCTGTTCGACTACCATGTGACCGAGTCCGGCTTTGCCGCCGACATCGGATTTGAGAAATTCTGGAACGTGAAGTGCCGCCTGTCCGGCCTGAAGCCGGACGTGTCGGTGCTGGTGGCCACCGTCCGCGCCCTGAAGATGCACGGCGGCGGGCCGGAGGTCATCCCCGGCCGTCCCCTGCCGGACGCCTACACGCGGGAGGATCTGACCCTGCTGGAGCGGGGCTGCGCCAACCTGCTGCACCATGTAGAGACGATCCGCAAGTCCGGCGTCACGCCGGTGGTGTGCCTGAACCGCTTCCACACCGACACAGACGCGGAGCTGACGCTGGTGCGCCGGGTCTGCGCGGCCCACGGCGTGCGCTGCGCCGTGTCCGAGCACTGGCGCTATGGCGGCGCGGGGGCGGAGGAGCTGTCCCGCGCCGTGCTGGACGCCTGCGAGGAGCCGTCGGATTTCCGGCCTCTGTATCCGGACGGCATGCCCCTGCGGCAGCGGGTGGAGCGCATCGCACGGGAGGTCTACGGCGCCGACGGCGTGGACTGGTCGCCGCTGGCGGCGGAGAAGGCCGCCCGGTTCGAGAGCGACCCCCGGTACGCCGGGTACTGCACCATGATGGTCAAGACCCACCTGTCCCTGTCCCACGACCCCGCGCTGAAGGGGGTGCCCACCGGCTGGCGTCTGCCGGTGCGGGACGTGCTGGAGTACAGCGGCGCACGGTTCCTGTGCCCCGTGGCCGGCGGCATCTCCATGATGCCGGGCACCGGCTCCGATCCCGCCTACCGCCGGGTGGACGTGGACACGGCCACCGGTCAGGTCACCGGCCTGTTTTGAGAGAGGAGCGGCTTATGGACGATACATTGCGCAGCTGCCGGGAATTTACGGCGGTGCTGGCCTCTGCGGCTCCCACGCCGGGGGGCGGCGGCGCGGCGGCGCTGACCGCCGCCATCGGCACGGCGCTGGGCGGCATGGTGGCCAGTCTGACTACAGGCAAAAGGGCCTATGTATCCGTGGAAAATGAGATACGGCAGCTACTGTCAACGACAACAGCTTTACAGGAAGATCTGCTGGATCAGGTGGCGGCGGACGCCGAGGGCTTCCTGCCGCTGGCGGCGGTATACGCCCTGCCCAAGGACGATCCCGGCCGGGCGGCAAGGCTGCTGCGGGCGTCGGAGGACGCCTGCGCCGTGCCCCTGCGGATCATGGAGCTGTGCGTGGCGGCGCTGGACGCCGCCGGACGTCTGGCGGACATCGGCTCCCGTCTGGCGGTGTCCGACGCCGGGTGCGCCGCCGCCATTCTGGGCGGCGCGCTGCGGGCGGCGTCCCTGAACGTACTGGTGAACACAAAGGCCATGGGCGCGGCGGGCGCACCGCTGACGGAGCGGTGTCTTGCCCTGCTGGCACAGGGCGAAGCGGCGTCCGACGCCGTATTCACGCGGGTGAAGAACCGCCTGCTGTAAGGAGGGACGGCCTATGGCAAGACTGCTGACGGGCAGAGAAGCGGCGGCGGCGCTGACTGCGGAGCTGCGGGAGCGGGCAGCGGCGCTGGCCCTGCGGAACGTGACGCCCCGGCTGGCGATCCTGCGCTGCGGCGAGAACGAAGCGGACGGCGCGTACCTGCGGGGCGCGCTGAAGCGGGGCGCGCTGTGCGGCGTGGACGTGGCGGTGCGCACCCTGCCGGAGACTGTGTCACGGCAGGCGCTGCTGGACGCCATCGACGCCGTCAACGGCGACGCATCCGTCCACGGGTGCCTACTGCTGCGGCCCCTGCCGCCCCATCTGCGGGACGCGGAGGCGGAGATCTGCGGCCGGCTCCTGCCGGAGAAGGACGTGGACGGCATGACGGACATCTCTGCCGCCGGTGTCTATCTGGGCCGCGACCAGGGCTTCGCCCCCTGCACGGCGGAGGCGGTGACGGTGATGCTGGACTACTATCATATCGACTGCGCCGGAAAGCGGGCGGTGGTCATTGGGCGCTCCCCGGTGGTGGGACGGCCCGCGGCCATGCTGCTGCTGGCGCGGAACGCCACGGTGACGGTGTGCCACACCGGGACTGTTGACCTGCCCGCCGTCACCCGGACGGCGGACATCATCGTAACGGCGGCAGGCGCGGCGGGCAGCCTGACGGCGGCCCACGTCCGGCCCGGACAGACGGTCATCGACGTGTCCGTCAACTGGGACGCGGCGCGGAACGCCATGGTGGGCGACGCGGACGCCGGTGCGGCGTCCGTGGTGGCCGCCATCACCCCGGTACCCGGCGGCGTGGGCGCGGTGACATCCACGGTGCTGATGCGCCATGTGCTCCGGGCGGCGGAGCGCGGAACGGAAGGAGGATGCCTGTGAATCTGTTTACCCCGGCGGAAGCGGCGGCCAGCTACGCCGCCGCAGGCGCGGCGAAAACGCGCCAGCCCATCTGGCGGCTGCTGCTCCTCAGCGTACTGGCGGGCATGCTCATCGGCTTTCCCGTCTGCGTGACGAACATGGCCTGCTACGGATTGGAAAACCCCAGTCTGGTGCGCATCACGGCAGGCGTGCTGTTCGCCTTCGGTCTGGGCACGGTGGTGCTGACCGGCGCGGAGCTGTTCACCGGCAACACGCTCATCGTCATCAGCGTGCTGGACAGACAGGCCACGGTGGGCGGCATGCTGCGCAATTGGCTCATCGTCTATGCCGGCAATTTCCTCGGCTCCCTGCTGGTGGCCGGTATCTGCGCCCGCTTCGGCTGGCTGGGCAGCGGCGGACTGGCCGCGTTTTCCCTGCGGCTGGCGGTGACAAAGATGACCATGCCCTTTGAAAACGCCTTTTTCATGGGCGTGCTGTGCAACATACTGGTGACGCTGGCGGTGCTGCTGAGTCTGTCCGCCAAGGATGTGGCGGGCCGCTTTCTGGGCGCGTGGGTGCCGGTGATGTTCTTTGTGGTGGCGGGCTTCAGTCACTCCATCGCAGACATGACCTACTGCGCGCTGGGCCTGTTCGGCAAGACCGTTCCCGCCGCCGCGCAGGCGGCCGCGCAGATGGGCGTCGACCTGACGGCCCTGACGTGGGGGCGCTATTTCCTGGGCAATATGCTGCCGGTGACGCTGGGCAATCTGCTGGGCGGCCTGCTGGTGGGCGCCGGTGCATGGTGCTGCCACCTGCGCCGCGCCAAATAGTACATAGTACATCGGAGGATACATGAATCTCTTTTTGAAACTGGCCTATCTGTTTTTCATCGGCTCCGTGCTGGGCTGGGTGCTGGAGCTGTTCTACCGCCGCTTCATCTCCGGCGCCAATCCGGAGCGCAAGTGGATCAACCCCGGCTTCTGCGTGGGGCCCTATGTGCCGCTGTACGGCTCCGGTCTGTGCATCCTGTACCTGCTGGCGTCCTTCGGGGACGCCCACGGCACAGGCACCGCCGGCGGCAAGGTGCTGCTCATCGCCGGTATGGCCCTGAGCATGACGGCTATCGAGTATATCGCCGGCCTGATGTCGCTGAAGCTCATGCACATCCGGCTGTGGGATTACAGCAGCCAGTGGGGCAACATACAGGGCCTGATCTGCCCGCAGTTCTCGCTGATCTGGGCGGCGGCCAGCGCCGGGTACTACTTTCTGGTGCATCCCCACATCCTCGACGCGCTGAAGTGGCTCTCGGAGAATCTGGCGTTCTCCTTTGTGATCGGATACTTCTTCGGCGTGTTCACCATCGACGTGGTGTACTCCGCGCACCTGCTGACCCGCATCCGCCAGTTCGCCAAGGAGAACGAGGTGGACATCAAGGTCGAGCGGCTCAAGTCCCTGATCCGCAGCCGGCAGGACGAGCGGCGCGAGAAGGCCAACTTCCTGTTCGCCTTCCGCTCCAGCCACTCGCTGGCTGAGCATCTGCGTGAGGCGCAGGAGGCCTGGGAGGAGCGCCGCAGGGTCGAGAAAAAGTGACGGAACACACTTATATAGGAGGTATGTAAAGTGGATAACATTTACAGCAAGAAGCCGGAGGAATGCCGGTATTCCTTCACGCAGCACACGGCCTGCGAGTTTTTCCCCTGTCACAAGACGGCCCATCCGGAGGACTTCAACTGCCTGTTCTGCTACTGTCCGCTGTACACGCTGGGCAGTCACTGCGGCGGGCGCTTCGTCTATCTGGACAACGGCGTGAAGGACTGCTCCGGCTGTCTGGTGCCCCACGGGCGGGGCAGCTACAGCTACATCATGAAAAAGTACCCGGAGCTGATGGAGCTGGCCAAGAAAAACCGCTGAAATTGCCCTGAAAAAACATGAAATAGCCATGAAATATGGCTGAAATAAACTGAAATATCGGAAATAAGCTGAAATATTGAAAATAAAAATGTCCCGGCGGCGGCGCCGGGACATTTTTATTTTCCTGTGACCGCCTGCGCGAACCCGCCGGCGAACAGCCCCGCAGCCCGCAGCGCCTCATCCGTCCGGAGGGATCTTTCACCGTCAATGGCGGTCAGATCACCGGCGCTGTCGGGCAGCGCCTGATCCGTCCGGAGGGATCTTTCATCGTTCCGGTATCAGATAATCTGATAATCCGATTGGCAAAAAATGTGGTTGCTTTTACGGCTGCTCTATATTGTACTAAATTTGTAAGGATGTGCCAATTTTATGGCATTTTATCAGCATAAACATGGAGGGGAAATACATGAACCGCCACAGATATCTTCCACACCTGCCCCGCAGCAGCGTGTGTTGACCGCGCTCTCCGCCGTGCGGGGGAGCGCGGTCAACGGTACGCACAGATCAACCGACATGAGAACAGAAAAAAGGAGGTAAAAGACCATGAGACAACCGAAACGAACAGCGAGCAGACTCCTGAGCGCCCTGCTGGGGCTTATCATGCTTCTGAGCCTGCTGCCCACCGTGGCGTTGGCGGCGGAGCGTGTTCCCGAAGAGCTCAAAGCCATGAAAGTCAGCTCAGGTGTCAAGGATGAGGTGAACTTCCGCGATTTAGTATGGAACCCGCCGTTCAGGGAAGTCAACGATAAGCCGGTGAAATTCAATGGTGAGCGCCGGTGGGTGCGATGGAACGAGACGGCGAATAGGTGGGAGAGCTATATCGAAAAGACCTTCAAGGAGGGTAAATACAAATATTTTGTAGAGGCGACCATCAGCGGTCAATACTACGATCAGTACCAGTTCGCCAGTCAGGTCGACGTCACGGTGGATGGAGAGAAGTGGACGACCACCGGATCGGCGATCGATCCCGGCAGGAGGGTATCGCGTATTATGATGATATCTCCTGAGTATACCGTCACCAATGACCGCGAGCTGGTCAACCGCATTGTTCTCACCTCGAATGCGGAGAGAAGATTGGTGGACGGAGAAACTCTGTTTGAAATGGACATCGACGTCCGGTCTGCCAGCACCACAACGGGAACAGACGTGTCGTCTGTGAAGGCACCGAACAGGGTGGACTACTGGCAAGTACGATACCCGGGCCAAACGGAGTGGACCAGGGCTTTTGAACCGGATGATCTGCGGCCTTCGGTTCAAGGCGGCGCGTACTATCGGTATGTCTTTCATGTTGAACTCAGAGGTAAGTTCGTCTTTGTCGATACGGATAAGCTTACGGTCACCTTAGACGGCACGACGTGTACGCCTATAGGAGATACTCTGGACGAAGAACGACGATACGGCAGAGTAATATACGCATACAGCAGAGAGTATTATGCGCCGAAAAAGAGCGAGCTCCGAACGATCACCAGCATCGATCTCAAGACGAGCATCCCCAATATATTGCAGGCCTACAACCCCATAGAGAAACCGACCATCACGGAAACGAACAATAAGATGGTCTTTAAGGCGGACAGCAACGAGGATGGATGGCAGCACGGCGTTGCAAGAGTTCTTCCCGGCCACATTCTCCAATATAAATGGGAGGAGCCCACGACCTCGTACTTTGAGAAGGGTAAATATTACCGGTACGGCGCCGTGCTGACCGTCAAGGACTGGGAGCACTGGAAGCTCGGAGTGGCAAATACTCTCACGGTCACGGTGGACGGCGAGCGCATTCCCAGTGAAAACATAGAGAGGCTCGACAATTACCGTCTGTTTGTGTACTCGGAGAAGCATCAAGCACATGAGCGCACACCGATCGAGGAAGTCAACGTCACCTCGAATATGGCGAGTATCGTGAAGCTCGGCGGCACGGTGCAGACTCCCACTATCACCTTTAACGACGGCGACCAGTCCCTGTATATCGACGACTCCATAGGGTTCGGCTGGAGTGCATAATTTTAAGTGTAAATGACACATACATGGACGCACAGGAGGTTAT
>URHT01000051.1 GCA_900547745.1 uncultured Eubacteriales bacterium
CGGATGATGTGGTAACGGACGCCGGGGAGATCCTTGACACGGCCACCGCGGATCATAACGACGGAGTGCTCCTGCAGGGAGTGGCCCACGCCGGGAATGTAAGCGGTGACTTCGTAGCCGTTGGTCAGACGCACACGGGCGATCTTACGCAGAGCGGAGTTGGGCTTCTTGGGGGTCGCCGTTCTGACGGCCGTGCAGACGCCGCGCTTCTGAGGGGAGCTGAGATCAGTCTCCTTGTTCTTCAGCGTGTTCAGGCCCTTCTGCATAGCGGGAGAATTGGACTTGTAAGTGCTCTTCTTCCGGCCCTGCTTGACCAGCTGGTTAAAAGTAGGCATTTGGTTTCTCCTTTCTCAAAAATTTTCCGGGAATGCTTCCCTATATTTTCCACGGAACAAACGCAGTTTATTCCGGCTGGAAACTCATTGTGCCACGATGGCCACGGCGGAGGCCGGTACGGCGATGCCGCAGGCCCGGCCCAGCTGCTGCATGGTCAGGGAGCAGTCCGCCTCCACGCCGTGCTCCTTACACAGCGCCGCCAGCGGCTCCGTCAGAGCGGGGTCGGCATCGCAGGCCAGATATACCCGCCGTGCGCTGCCCTGTGAGACGGCCCTCCGTGTCTGCTTCAAGCCCACTACCTTTTCTCTTGCAGTCAGCTCTCCGGCCACGGATGTTCTCCTCCTGTCATGGCATAACAAATCCCGCGGGCGATCCCGCGCAATTTGAAATTATAGCATAGGGCGCAGGGTGCGTCAAGTGAAATCACCACAAAAATTTGTGTAGTTCACTGAATTTTCCTGTGAAAATACGGCGTTTTCACGAAAGCGCCCCTCCGCCCCGTCCGAAAGCGGCCCTGGCCGCAGGCCAAGCGCCCCTCCGCCGTTGGCGGAGGGGCGCTTTATGCGTTTCAGGTATGGGATCCGGACGGCTTATTCCTCGCCGCCGTCGGAGGGCTCCTCCGCCGGGGCGGGCGCCTCGTCCTCCGCCGGGCCGACGGACACGGCGTAGACGTTCTCCACCGCTTCCTCCTCGGCCTCCACATCGGGCACCATCTCCTCGGCCAGCTTGCGGTAGGCCGTCAGGCCGGCGCCGGCGGGGATGAGCTTGCCGATAATGACGTTCTCCTTCAGGCCCACCAGATGGTCGACCTTGCCCTTGATGGCGGCCTCGGTCAGGACCTTGGTGGTCTCCTGGAAGGACGCGGCGGACAGGAAGGAATCCGTGGCCAGAGAGGCCTTGGTAATACCCATCAGCAGTTGGGTGCAGGTGGCCTCCTGCAGCGGCTCGCCGTCCTCGCGGACTTCGCCGTTGGCGATGCGCTGACGCACGGCGGCGTTGGCATCCTCCACCTCCAGCACGTCGGCCATGGCGCCGGACAGCAGGGTGGTGTCCCCCGCCTCCTCCACGCGCACCTTGCGCATCATCTGGCGAACGATGACCTCGATGTGCTTGTCGTTGATGTCCACGCCCTGCTGACGGTAGACCTTCAGGACCTCCTGGATCAGGTAGTTGTGGACGGCGGAAGCGCCGCGGATACGCAGCACGTCGTGGGGATTTAGCGCGCCGTCCTGTAGCTGGCGGCCCTTCTCGATGACCTCGCCGTCCTGCACCAGCAGGCCGGTGTGGGGCACCGCGTAGGTGCGGGTATCGCCGTCGTCGGCGGTGATGATGATGTTCAGCAGGCTGCCCTTGGTGGCCTCCTCGAAGCGCACCTTGCCGCCGATCTCGGCGATGGTGGCCATCTTCTTGGGCTTGCGGGCCTCGAACAGCTCCTCCACACGGGGAAGGCCCTGGGTGATGTCGCCGCCGGCCACGCCGCCGGTGTGGAAGGTACGCATGGTCAGCTGGGTACCGGGCTCACCGATGGACTGCGCCGCGATGATGCCGACGGCCTCGCCGGGGCCCACAGGCTTGCTGGTGGCCAGGTTCATACCGTAGCACTTGGCGCAGATACCGCTGTGTGCGCGGCAGGTCAGCACGGTGCGGATCTCGGCGGAGTGGATGTCGAAGGACTCCAGCAGCGCCGCGTCGCTCTCGGTCATCATGTGATCCTTGGAGATCAGCACCTCGCCGGTACCGGGCTTCAGGATATCGTTGACGGGGAAGCGGCCCTTGATGCGCTCGGAGAACTTCTCGATGACCTGACCGCCCTCGCTGATCTCGGACACCAGAATACCCTTCCGGGCGCCGCAGTCCGCCTCGCGGATGATAACGTCCTGGCAGACATCCACCATGCGGCGGGTCAGATAACCGGAGTCGGCGGTACGCAGCGCCGTATCGGCCAGACCCTTACGGGCGCCTCGGCTGGAGGTAAAGTACTCCAGCACGCTCAGGCCCTCGCGGAAGTTGGCCTTGATGGGGATCTCGATGGTCTTACCGGCGGTATTGGCCATCAGGCCGCGCATACCGGTAAGCTGACGGATCTGCTTCATGGAGCCACGGGCGCCGGAATCAGCCATCATGAAGATGGGGTTGTACTTGTTCATGTTGGCCGTCAGGGCGTCGGTGACGTCGGCGGTGGTCTTCTCCCACTCGCGCACCACCAGCTTGTAGCGCTCCTCGTCGGTGATGAAGCCCATGTTGTACTGGTCCTCGATCTCCACCACACGCTGCTCCGTCTCGTCGATCAGCTCGTACTTGGCCTTGGGCACCGTCATATCTGCGATGGAGATGGTGATGGAGCCCCGGGTAGAGTACTTGTAGCCGGTGGCCTTGATGTTGTCCAGCACCTCGGCGGCGATGGTGAAGCCGTACTGGTTGATGGTACGGTCAACGATCTTGCCCAGCAGCTTCTTGCCGCACGTCTCGGTGATCTCGTAGTCGAAGAACTTGTCGGTGGGCTTCCCGTCCTCGTCGAAGCGCTTCACGAAGCCCAGATCCTGAGGGATGTTGTGGTTGAAGATGATGCGTCCGGCGGTGGCGCGCACCACATGGCTCACCTTCTCGCCGCCCAGCTCCTTGGTGACGCGCACCCACACGGGCTGGTGGATGCCGATGATGTGCTCGTTGTAAGCCATCAGCACCTCGTCCTCGTCGCGGTAGATGTTCAGGTGGGTGTTGGCCTTCTCCTCGTCGGTCAGCTCATCGTAGGTCTTGCCGGCCAGCGCGAAGTCGATGTCCTCGGGCCAATAGGCGTCGTTGTCCATCTGGGATACGCCGTTCTCGAACCGCTCGAAGGTCAGATAGTAGGAGCCCAGCACCATATCCTGCGTCGGCACGGTGACGGGGCCGCCGTCCTGCGGCCGCAGCAGGTTGTTGGCCGACAGCATCAGCAGACGGGCCTCGGCCTGCGCCTCGGCGGACAGGGGGACGTGAATGGCCATCTGGTCGCCGTCGAAGTCGGCGTTGAAGGCCGTGCAGTTCAGGGGGTGCAGCTTCAGGGCGCGGCCCTCCACCAGCACCGGCTCAAAGGCCTGGATGCCCAGACGGTGCAGGGTAGGCGCACGGTTGAGCATGACGGGATGATCCTTGATGATCTCGTCCAGCGCGTCCCACACCTCGGTGCGGCCCTTGTCCACCATCTTTTTGGCGGACTTGATGTTGTTGGCGGAGCCGTCCTCCACCAGCTTCTTCATGATGAAGGGGCGGAACAGCTCCAGCGCCATCTCCTTGGGCACGCCGCACTGATAGATCTTCAGCTCGGGGCCGACGCAGATAACGGAACGGCCGGAGTAGTCCACGCGCTTGCCCAGCAGGTTCTGGCGGAAGCGGCCCTGCTTGCCCTTCAGCATATCGCTGAGGGACTTGAGTGCGCGGTTGTTGGCGCCGGTGACGGGACGGCCGCGGCGGCCGTTGTCGATGAGGGCGTCCACCGCCTCCTGCAGCATGCGCTTCTCATTGCGGACGATGATGTCGGGGGCGTTCAGCTCCATCAGGCGCTTCAGGCGGTTGTTGCGGTTGATGACACGGCGGTACAGGTCGTTCAGGTCGGACGTGGCGAAGCGGCCGCCGTCCAGCTGTACCATGGGCCGGATCTCCGGCGGGATGACCGGCAGAATGTCAATGATCATCCACTCCGGCTTGTTGCCGGACAGGCGGAAGGCGTCCACCACCTCCAGACGCTTGACGATGCGGGCCTTCTTCTGGCCGGAGGTGGTCTTCAGCTCCGCATGGAGCTGCTCGCTCAGCTGCTCCAGATCGATCTGCTGCAGCAGCTTCTTCACGGCCTCGGCGCCCATGCCGGCGTCGAAATCGTCCTCGTACTTCTCCCGCATATCGCGGTATTCCTTCTCGGACAGGATCTGGTTCTTAATGAGGGGCGTCTCGCCGGGGTCGGTAACGATATAGGCGGCGAAGTACAGCACCTTCTCCAGAATGCGGGGGCTGATATCCAGCAGCAGGCCCATGCGGGAGGGGATGCCCTTGAAATACCAGATGTGGCTGACAGGGGTGGCCAGCTCGATATGGCCCATGCGCTCGCGGCGCACCTTGGCACGGGTGACCTCCACGCCGCAGCGGTCACAGATCTTGCCCTTGTAGCGGATCTTCTTATATTTACCGCAGTGGCACTCCCAGTCCTTCGTCGGCCCGAAAATGCGCTCGCAGAACAGGCCGTCCCGTTCCGGCTTCAGCGTGCGGTAGTTGATGGTCTCCGGCTTTTTCACCTCGCCGTAGGACCACTCGCGGATCATCTCCGGAGAAGCGATGCCGATCTTGATGGCGTCAAATGTTGCGTAACTCATAATGCAGCTCCTCCTTTTCCTTAAAACTCATCGTCCGCGTCATCGAAGGAAGCGTCCACTTCCTCGTCAGCGACGTAATCAAATCCGGCGTCGGCCAGTTCGTCCTCATCGGCGAACCGCTTCTGCCGCTCGTCCTCTGCATCCATGCGGGCCAGATTGAAGGTATCCAGCGCGTCCTCGTCCTCCTTCAGCTCGATCTGGTTGCCGTCGGCATCCAGCACCTGAATATCCAGACACAGGGACTGCAGCTCCTTGACCAGCACCTTGAAGGATTCCGGCACGCCCGGCGTGGGAACATTGTGGCCCTTGACGATGGACTCGTAGGTGCGGACACGGCCCGTCACGTCGTCGGACTTGACGGTGAGGATCTCCTGCAGGGTGTATGCCGCGCCGTAAGCCTCCAGCGCCCACACCTCCATCTCGCCGAAGCGCTGGCCGCCGAACTGGGCCTTGCCGCCCAGAGGCTGCTGGGTCACCAGAGAGTAGGGGCCGGTGGAACGGGCGTGGATCTTATCGTCCACCAGATGGTGCAGCTTCAGGAAGTACACATAGCCCACCGTCACCTTATTGTCGAAGCGCTCGCCGGTACGGCCGTCGTACAGCCAGCTCTTGCCCTCGGGGTCAAGACCGGCCAGCGCCAGCGCCTCGGAGATATCCTTGTCGGTGGCGCCGTCAAAGATGGGGGTGGCCACCTTCCAGCCCAGGGTCTTGGCGGCGTAGCCCAGATGAACCTCCAGCACCTGGCCGATGTTCATACGGCTGGGCACGCCCAGGGGGTTCAGCACGATATCCAGCGGCGTGCCGTCGGGCAGGAAGGGCATATCCTCCTGGGGCAGCACGCGGGACACGACGCCCTTGTTGCCGTGGCGGCCGGCCATCTTGTCGCCGGGCTGGATCTTGCGGCGCTGGGCGATATAGACGCGCACCACCTGGTTCACGCCCGGGCTCAGCTCGTCGCCGTTCTCGCGGGTAAATACCTTGGTATCAATCACGATGCCGCTCTCGCCGTGGGGCACCTTCAGGGAGGTATCGCGGACTTCGCGGGCCTTCTCGCCGAAGATGGCGCGCAGCAGGCGCTCCTCGGCGGTGAGATCCGTCTCGCCCTTGGGCGTGACCTTGCCCACCAGAATATCGCCGGCGTGGACTTCGGCGCCCACGCGGATGATGCCGCGCTCGTCCAGGTCCTTCAGGGCCTCCTCGCCCACGTTGGAGATATCCCGGGTGATCTCCTCCGGCCCCAGCTTGGTGTCGCGGGCGTCGATCTCGTACTCCTCGATATGGATGGACGTGTACACGTCCTCCTTCACCAGCCGCTCGTTGAGCAGCACGGCGTCCTCGTAGTTGTATCCCTCCCAGGTCATGAAGCCCACCAGAATGTTGCGGCCCAGCGCGATCTCGCCCTGCTCGGTGGCGGGGCCGTCGGCCAGCACGGTGGGATCATCGCCGCCGTGGACGCGCTCGCCCACGGAGACGATGGGCTTCTGGTTGATGCAGGTGCCGTGGTTGGAGCGCAGGAACTTGATGAGCTTGTAGTCCTTGTTCTCGCCGCTGTCATAGCGGACGGACACGTTGGTGGCGTCCACCTTGGTCACGACGCCGTCGCCCTCGGCCAGCACGGCCACCTCGGAGTCCAGGCAGATCTTGTGCTCCATACCGGTGCCCACGATGGGGGCCTCCGGCTTCAGCAGAGGCACGGCCTGCCGCTGCATGTTGGCGCCCATCAGGGCGCGGTTGGCGTCGTCGTTGGGCAGGAAGGGGATCATGGCCGTGGCGATGGACACCATCATGCGGGGCGACACGTCGATGTAGTCCACGCTGTTGCGGGGCACCTCCACGATCTCATCGCGGTGGCGGCAGGTGATACGCTCACGGGTCAGGCATCCGTTCTCGTCCACCGGCTCCGCCGCCTGCCCCACCACATACTGATCCTCCACGTCGGCGGTCATGTAGGTGATGTCGTCGGAGACCCTGCACGTCTCGTGATCCACGGCGCGGAACGGCGCCTCGATAAAGCCGTACTCGTTGATGCGGGCGTAGGTGGCCAGATAGGAGATCAGGCCGATGTTGGGGCCTTCAGGCGTCTCGATGGGGCACATACGGCCATAGTGGGAGTAGTGCACGTCTCGGACTTCCATGTTGGCGCGCTCGCGGCTCAGACCGCCGGGGCCCAGTGCGGACAGACGGCGCTTGTGGGTCAGCTCGGCCAGCGGGTTGGTCTGATCCATAAACTGGCTCAGAGGGCTGGAGCCGAAGAACTCCTTGATGGCCGCCGTAACGGGCCGGATGTTAATGAGGCTCTGGGGCGTCACCACATCCAGATCCTGGATGGTCATGCGCTCGCGGATGACCCGCTCCATACGGGAAAAGCCGATGCGGAACTGGTTCTGCAGCAGCTCACCCACGCAGCGCAGGCGGCGGTTGCCCAGATGGTCGATATCGTCCTTGGTCACAAGGCCGTGGGCCAGCGCGTTCATATAGTTGATGGACGCGAAGATATCGTCCACGATGATGTGCTTGGGCGCCAGATCATCGGCGTGCAGGCGGCACTGGGCGATCAGCTCCTCGCCGCTGTACTGGCCCAGCAGCTCCTGCAGCACGTCATAGCGAACGCGCTCCTTGATGCCGCACTTCTCCCGGGGATCGAAGTCCACATAGCGGGACATGTCGCACATCTTGTTGGTGAAGATCTTCAGCGTCTCGCCGGACTCCAGCGCCACGGTGATCTCGTACACGCCCACGGCGTCCAGCAGGGCGCAGTCGGCGGCGGTCAGCACATGGCCGTCCTCAAACAGGATCTCGCCGGTGGCGGGATCGGCAACAGGCAGCGCCAGCTTCTGGCCCCTGGCGCGGGACCAGATGGTCAGCTTCTTGTTGAACTTGTACCGGCCCACCATGGACAGGTCGTAGCGGCGGGGATCAAAGAACAGGCCCTGCAGCAGCGTCTCCGCAGAATCCACCGTGGGGGGCTCGCCGGGACGCAGCTTGCGGTAGATCTCCAGCAGCGCCTCCTCGTAGGTCTTGCAGGTATCCTTCTCCAGCGTGGCCACGATGCGGCGGTCATCGCCGAAGCGCTCCAGGATCTCGGCGTCCGTCCGCAGGCCCAGGGCGCGGATCAGGCAGGTGATGGGCAGCTTGCGGTTCTTGTCGATGCGCACCCAGAACACCTCGCTGGTGTCCGTCTCATACTCCAGCCACGCGCCCCGGTAGGGGATCACGGTGCTGGTCAGCAGGGGCAGGTCGGTCTTGAGGTCGATCTCCTTGCCGTAGTACACGCCGGGGGAGCGGACGATCTGGCTGAC
>URHT01000052.1 GCA_900547745.1 uncultured Eubacteriales bacterium
GTATCGTGGGCGATCTGTTCAAGGTCGTTCCCGAGCTGATCGAGTCCATCAAGGCCGCCAAGGCTGCCAAGTAACAGGATGGCCCCACAGAGGTACAGCACTGCTCCCCGCCGAAAACCGGCGGGGAGTTGCCTTTTCCCGCCGCCTGTGCTACAATACCCCTATATGACCGCAAATTTCCGAAAGGAGCCTGTTGTATGAACGAAGACCTGAAGAATATCCTCAGCCGCGTGGATCACACGCTGCTGAGCCAGACCGCCACATGGGCGGAGATCAAGACCATCTGCGACGACGGCATCAAATACGGCTGCGCCAGCGTCTGCATCCCCGCCAGCTATGTGAAGCAGGCGGCGGCATACGTCGCCGGGAAGATCGCCGTCTGCACCGTTATCGGCTTCCCCAACGGCTACGATACCACCGCCGCCAAGTGCTTCGAGGCCGCCGACGCCGTGCGGAACGGCGCGTCCGAGATCGATATGGTCATTAACATTGGCTGGGTCAAGGACGGCCTGTACGATCAGGTGCTGGCCGAGATCAAGGCTGTCAAGGGGCACTGCGGCGGCAAGCTGCTGAAGGTCATCATCGAGACGTGCATGCTCACCGACGCCGAGAAGATCGAGCTGTGCCGCGTGGTGTCTGACTCCGGCGCGGACTATATCAAGACCTCCACCGGCTTCGGCGGCGGCGGAGCCACCCGGGAGGACGTGGCCCTGTTCAAGACCCATGTGGCTCCCCATGTGAAGATCAAGGCCGCCGGCGGCATTGCCGACCTCAACGACGCCAGGGATTTCATCGCGCTGGGCGCCGACCGTCTGGGAACCAGCCGTATCGTCAAGGCCGTCAAGGCCATGGAACAATAATTATATAAGGAGGAACCAACCATGCCTACTCCCCACAACAACGCCGCCAAGGGCGACTTTGCCAAGACCGTTCTCATGCCCGGCGACCCGCTGCGTGCCAAGTTCATCGCCGAGACGTTTCTGACCGAGCCGAAGCTGGTCAACAATGTCCGGGGTGTACAGGGCTACACCGGCACCTATAAGGGCGTGCCCGTCTCCGTCATGGCCAGCGGCATGGGCATCCCGTCCATCGGCATCTACTCCTACGAGCTGTACACCCAGTACGATGTGGACAACATCATCCGCGTCGGCTCCGCCGGCGCCATGCGCGCCGATCTAAAGCTGGGCAGCGTGGTGGCCGGACAGGGCGCCTGCACCAATTCCGACTTTGCCAGCCAGTATGAGCTGGGCGGCGCTTACGCCCCCATCTGCGACTTCGAGCTGCTGATGGCCGCCGTGGAGAGCGCGAAGGAGCTGGGCGTGAGGATGCCTGTGGGCAACCTCTACTCCTCCGACACGTTCTATGACGCCGCCGGCCGCAACATGCGCTACGCCAAGATGGGCGTCATGGCCGTGGAGATGGAGGCCGCCGGCCTGTACTGCACCGCCGCCTATACCGGCAAGCGCGCGCTGGCCATCTGCTCCATCTCCGACAACCTCATCACAGGCGAGGAGTTGTCCGCCGATGACCGCCAGACCACGTTCACCAATATGATGAAGATCGGTCTGGAGATCGCGGTGAAAATGGCCGCGAAGTAAGCACATTTGCGCATATCGCACAAACAAAATGTTAATAATTTCCAAAATTCGTTGAAATCGCCTTTGAAAAGTGCGGATTTTGCTTGCCAACGGCAAATGAATCTGCTATAATGCACGATGCGCACGGAGGGGCGTATGTCCCTGTGCCCGCGGAAACGGTTTTCCCGCCACCGGCGTGAAAATAAAAAATTTAGGAAGGTAGATTCAGAATTATGAAGAAGTTTCTTGCTTTGATGCTGGCTCTGGTCATGGCTCTGGCTCTGGTCGCTTGCGGCCAGCAGAAGGAGCCCGACGTGCAGGAGCCGCAGGGACCCACCGACACTGACGAGGTCACCTACAAGGTCGCGATGATCACCGACTACGGCGACATCACCGACCAGTCCTTCAACCAGACCACCTACGAGGCCTGCAAGGCATTTGCCGAGGCCAACGGCGTGGACTTCCAGTACTTCAAGCCCGCCGGCGATAACACCGCCGACCGTGTGGCCATGATCGAGAGCGCTATCGACCAGGGCTACAACGTCATCGTGATGCCCGGCTACGCCTTCGGCGCCGCCATCGCGGAGACCGCCCCCAAGTTCGAGGATGTCAAGTTCATCGCGCTGGACGTGTCCGCCGGTGACCTGGGCGAGGGCTTTGTGGTTCCCGCCAACCTGTACTGCGCTGTGTATCAGGAAGAGCTGTGCGGCTACATGGCCGGCTACGCTGCCGTGAAGCTGGGCTATAAGAACCTGGGCTTCCTGGGCGGCATGGCTGTCCCCGCTGTCCAGCGCTATGGCTACGGCTTCGTGCAGGGCGTTGACGCTGCTGCCGCCGAGCTGGGGCTGACCGATGTCAAGCTGAACTATGCTTACGGCAACCAGTTCTACGGTGATGCCGACATCACGGCCGCTATGGATACCTGGTACGCCGGCGGCACCGAGGTCGTGTTCGCCTGCGGCGGCGGTATCTATACCTCCGCTGTTGATGCCGCCAAGAAGGTCGAGGGCGCCAAGGTCATCGGCGTTGACGTCGACCAGGCCGGCGTGATCGCCAACTACGCCGCCGGCGAGGGCGCTGATGCCGCCACCGTCGAGGGCTACAAGGCTCTGACCGTCACCTCTGCCATGAAGGGTCTGTATCCCGCCACCTATGACACCCTGACCGATGTCATCGTCAATGGCAACTGGGAGAAGTACTCCGCCAAGATCGACACGCTGGGTCTGGTGTCCGCTGACGATCCCGCTGCCAACTACGTCCAGATCCCCATGGAGTCCACCCAGTGGGCTGATGGTGCGTTCACCCAGGACGACTACAAGGCTCTGGTGAAGGCCATGTTCGACGGCACCCTGACCGTCAGCAATGACACTGAGAAGGCTCCCGCCGATTTCGCCACCGTCATCACGGTGGAGGATCTGGGCAACATCAAGTAAGCCTGTACTTACCGCAAAAAACAGAGGCTGTGTCCGCAGCCTCTGTTTTTTTGCGCGTTTCCCGGCAATTGCCGTTACCGGTATCGTCATTTTTTCGGAAAAATCTTTGCTTTATGCCGCGGAATATAGTATACTGAATATATTCATGGTTTCCGTCCCCGCACATGGCGCAAGCGGCGGGCCATAAAAACGGAAGGGAGGGCGAAAGCTTGGATACACCGTATGCCATCGAAATGCTGCACATCACAAAACGGTTTCCCGGTATCATCGCCAATGACGACATCACCCTACAGGTGAAAAAGGGAGAGATCCACGCCCTGCTGGGCGAGAACGGCGCCGGCAAGTCCACGCTGATGAGCGTGCTGTTCGGCCTGTACCAGCCCGAGGAGGGCATCATCAAGAAGGACGGCGTAGAGGTGTCCATCAAAGACCCCAACGACGCCAACGCACTGGGCATCGGCATGGTGCACCAGCACTTCAAGCTGGTGGAGTGCTTCACCGTGCTGGACAACATCATCATGGGCGTGGAGCCCACGAAGCACGGCTTCCTCCAGAAGAAGGAGGCCCGCCAGCGGGTGCTGGCCCTCAGCGAGAAGTACGGTCTGAAGGTGGATCCGGACGCGCTGATCGAGGACATCACCGTGGGCATGCAGCAGCGTACCGAGATCCTGAAGATGCTGTACCGCGAGAACGAGATTCTGATCTTTGACGAGCCCACCGCCGTGCTGACGCCCCAGGAGATCGACGAGCTCATGGAGATCATGCGCAATCTGGCGTCGGAGGGCAAGTCCATCCTGTTCATCTCCCACAAGCTCAACGAGATCATGGCCGTGGCCGACCGCTGCACCGTGCTGCGCAAGGGCAGATATGTGGGCACCGTGGAGACGAAGGATACCTCCATGGAGCAGCTGTCCGCCATGATGGTGGGCCGCAATGTCAATTTCCATGTGGAGAAGAAGCCCTGCGCCCCCGGCGACGTGGTGTTGGACGTAGAGCATATGACCGTGGCCAGCAAGATCCACAAGAACAACGCCGTCCGGGACGTGAGCCTGCGGGTGCGCCGGGGCGAGATCGTCTGCCTCGCCGGCATCGACGGCAATGGCCAGACGGAGTTCGTCTACGGCCTGACCGGTCTGGAGCCGCTGGTGTCCGGCAGGATATCCCTCTGCGGCAAGGACATCACCCATGCCTCCATCCGCAAGCGCAATACCATGGGCATGTCCCACATCCCCGAGGATCGCCATAAGCATGGTCTGGTGCTGGACTACTCGCTGGAGGACAATCTGGTGCTGCAGCGGTACTTCGAGCCGGAATTCACCGACAAGGCGGGCTTCCTCCGCCGGGACAACATCCGCAAATACGCGGAAAAGCTCATTGACCAGTACGATGTCCGCAGCGGACAGGGCCCCGTCACAGTGGCCCGCAGCATGTCCGGCGGCAACCAGCAGAAGGCCATCGTGGCCCGCGAGATCGACCGCGATCCCGAGCTGCTGGTGGCGGTGCAGCCCACCCGGGGGCTGGACGTGGGCGCTATTGAGTACATCCACAAGCAGCTGGTGGCCGAGCGTGACAAGGGAAAGGCCGTGCTGCTGGTATCGCTGGAGCTGGACGAGGTCATGGACGTGCCCGACCGCATCCTCGTCATGTACGAGGGCGAGATCGTGGGCGAGCTTGACCCCAAGAAGACCACGCAGGAGGAGCTGGGCCTGTACATGGCCGGCGCCAAGAGAGACGAGGTGACGGCATGAAGAAGAATCTTCTGAAAAACAGCGGCGTCCAGTCCCTGCTGGCATCTCTGGCGTGCGTGGTGCTGGGCATGCTCATCGGCTATATCGTGCTGCTGTTCATCAACCCCGACGGCGCCGGTGAGGCCATCTCCACCGTCATAAAGAACTTCCTGACCTACAGCCGTCCCGACACGCAGGCCAAGTATCTGGGCAATACGCTGGTCAAGACAGCGCCGCTGCTGATGTGCGCGCTGGCTATCCTGTTCGCCTATAAGGTGGGCCTGTTCAACATCGGCGCCGCCGGCCAGTACTGCGCCGGCACGGCCCTGAGCCTGTACGCCGCGCTGGCGTGGGGCTGGAGCTGGCTGCCCTGCATGCTGCTGGCCATGGTGGGCGGCGGGCTGCTGGGCGCGATCTCCGGCCTGCTGAAGTCCTACTGCAACGTCAACGAGGTCATCTCCGGCATTATGCTGAACTGGATCGTCCTCTATCTGACCAATATGCTCCTGACCAACGTCAAGGAGGTGGCCAGCCCCTATACCGTGGTGCTGGCGGACACCAACCCCAGCGCCGTCCTGCCCTCTCTTGGCCTGGGCGCACTGTTCAACGACAACAAGTATGTGGGCCTTGCGCTGCCGCTGTCCGTGGTCATCGCCATCCTTGTCTGGGTGGTGCTGGAAAAGACCCGCTTCGGCTACGAGCTGCGGGCCACCGGCAACAACAGGAACGCCGCCAAGTACTGCGGCATGGCGGAAAAGCGCAACATCATCCTGACGCTGGCCATCTCCGGCGCGCTGGCGGGGCTGGGCGCGTCCATGTTCTACCTCACCGGCTATGAACAGTGGCAGTGCACCGCCTCCTCCGTCCCCGGCATGGGCTTCAACGGCATCGCCGCCGCGTTTCTGGGCGGCCTGCACCCCATCGGCACCATTCTGGCGTCCTTCTTCATCCAGCACATCACCGCCGGCGGCGCGTATGTGGATAAGACCATGTACTGCGCACAGATCTCCGATCTGATCGCCGCCGTCATCATCTACCTGTGCGGCTTCGTGCTGTTTATGAAGTACGCCATGAATACCGCCATTGCCCGCCGGGAGGAGAAGGCCATCCAGAAGGCCCGGGCGGCGGAACAGGCCGCGCAAGCGGACGCATCTGACGCATCTGCGGAGAAGGGAGGGGATCAGTAATGGTACTGCTGCTGCAATATACGCTGATCTTCGCCTCCGTGCTGATCCTGGTGGCACTGGGCGGCTGCTTCTCCGAGCATTCCGGCGTTATCAATCTGGGCCTGGAGGGCGTCATGATCATGGGCGCGCTGGGCGGCGCGCTGGCCATGCGCTATATGCCGGCCAACACCTCCGCCTTTGTGATGATCGTGGTGGTGCTGCTGTGTGCCGCGCTGCTGGGCACCGTCTATTCCAGCCTGCTGGCCGTGGCCTGCATCAACTTCAAGGCTGACCAGACCATCGTGGGCACGGCCCTGAACATGCTGGGCACCGCCGGGGCCACCGTTATCGTCAAGGCCATCAACACCGCCTCCAATCCCGATGACGTGTCCTCCATCATCCAGTTCGCCGGCGCCAAGAAGGCGTTCACCGTGAGCATCGGCTCCTTCGAGTTCAGCTGGTTCATGCTGGTGACGCTGCTGCTGCTGATCGCGGCCTATGTGGTGCTGTACAAGACCCGCTTCGGCCTGCGGCTCATGGCCTGCGGCGAGCATCCGCAGGCGGCGGACTCCGTGGGCATCAACGTCTATAAGATGCGCTGGGCGGGCGTGCTGATCTCCGGCATGCTGGGCGGTCTGGGCGGCATCGTGTTCATCACCGCCGGCGTGTCCGAGTGGCGGTTCGAGTACGGCGTGGCCGGCTTCGGCTTCCTTGCGCTGGCCGTGATGATCTTCGGCCAGTGGAAGCCCACCCGCATCGCACTGGCGGCCCTGCTGTTCGGCCTGTTCCGGGCGCTGTCCAACGTGTACGCCGGCTTTGACTTCCTGAAGGCCATGAACATCCCCGGCCCGGTGTACAACATGATGCCCTACATCATCTCGCTGGTGGTGCTGGCCTTCACGTCCAAGAAGTCCCGCGCCCCCAAGGCCGAGGGCATCCCCTACGACAAGGGCCAGC
>URHT01000053.1 GCA_900547745.1 uncultured Eubacteriales bacterium
CACCTTCAGGGACTCGAACCCTGGACACCCTGATTAAGAGTCAGGTGCTCTACCAACTGAGCTAAAGGTGCATATCCACTTAACACGGCTATTATAGTAGATGTTTTTTCATTTTGCAAGTCTTTTTTGCGTATTCCGAGGATTTTTTTCGGCATATGGACAGGCGCGGCAAAATAAGGCTTTCCAAGAGGCAGTATGTGTGATACAATGCAGGCCTATACCAAAAAGAAAGCGGGATGGCGCGTGAAGTACGGACAGGTGATACGGGCCCGGTTTCTGGCGCGGCCCAACCGCTTCATCGCCCACGCGGCGCTGGAGAACGGCGAGACGGCGGTGTGCCATGTGAAGAACACGGGCCGCTGCCGGGAGCTGCTGGTGCCGGGCGCCGCCGTCTATCTGGAAAGAGCCGCCAACCCCGGACGCAAGACCGCCTACGACCTGATCGCGGTGGAGAAGGGGACGCGGCTCATTAACATGGACGCGCAGGCCCCCAACCGGGTCTTTGGCGAATGGGCGCGGACGTTCGAGCCCTCGGCGGAGACGGTAAAGCCGGAGTTTCCCTTCGGGCAGTCCCGGCTGGACTTCTGCCTGACGGGGCCGCAGGGCCTGCATTTGGTGGAGGTCAAGGGCGTGACGCTGGAGGACGGCGGCCACGCACGGTTTCCCGACGCGCCCACGGAGCGGGGCGTCCGGCACCTGCACGAGCTGATGCGGGCCGCGGAGCTGGGGCACCGGGCCACGGTGTTCTTTGTTATCCAGATGGAGGATGTGACGGACTTCGCCCCCAACGACGCGACGCACCCCGCCTTCGGGGCGGCGCTGCGGCAGGCGGCGGCAGCGGGGGTGCGGGTGGCGGCGTACAGCTGCCGCGTGACGCCGGACAGCATGACCATCCACCGGCCCGTGCCGGTGGTGTTATAAGGGGAGAGGGAACGCGATGACATTACTGGAGATTTTTCTGGTAGGCATCGGCCTGAGCATGGATGCCTTCGCGGTGTCCATCTGTAAGGGTCTGGCCATGCCCGCGGTCAACAAAAAGCAGGCGCTGCTCATCGGCGCGTATTTCGGCGTATTTCAGGCGCTGATGCCGCTGGCGGGGTGGCTGCTGGGCTCCCAGTTCGCCCGGCATGTGACGAAGCTGGCGCCGTGGATCGCCTTTGTGCTGCTGGCGTGGATCGGCGGCAGCATGCTCCGGGAGAGCCTGTCCAAAAAGGAAGAGGACGAGGAAGTCGAGCCGGTGGAGCTGCGGCACAAGGAGCTTTTCCTGCTGGCCGTCGCCACCAGCATCGACGCGCTGGCCGTGGGCGTCAGCTTCTCCATGGTGGAGCTGTCTGTCTCCATTGGCGCGGCGGCAGCGCTTATCGGCGGCACCACCTTCGCCATCTCCGTGGGCGGCGTGTTCGTGGGCCACATCTTCGGCGCCAGGTACAAGAACCGGGCGGAGTTCGTGGGCGGCGCCATCCTGATCCTCATCGGCGTGAAGATCCTGCTGGAGCACTTCGGCGTGCTGTGAGAAAAGAGCATATCGCAGAGAGGGCGCGTCAAGGCGCCCTCTCTTTTCACGCACCGAAATTTTACACAGATTTTACAAGACGCTTACTTTGGATTTGACAATGGCGTGTTATCCTGCGGATGGTCACGAATGTGTAAAAACGAGGAGAGGGCGATATGACGATTTTTAACGTGCTGACAATGATCGGTGGCCTGTGCCTGTTCCTGTTCGGTATGGATCTGATGGGGCAGGCGCTGGAGCGGCGGGCCGGCGGCAAGCTGCGGACGATGCTGGACAGGATGACCGGACGGGTCATGACCGGCTTTCTGACCGGTCTGGGCATCACCGCCGTGATCCAGAGCTCGTCGGCCACCACGGTGATGGTGGTGGGCTTTGTCAACTCCGGCCTGATGACGCTGCGGCAGGCCATCAACGTCATTATGGGCGCCAACGTGGGCACCACCGTGACGGCGTGGCTGCTGAGCATGGCGGGCATCAGCAGCGGCAGTGTGTGGATCAATCTGCTGAAGCCCACGTCCTTTACGCCGGTGCTGGCGCTGGTGGGCATTATCTTCTATATGTTCTGCAAAAACGGCAGGAAGAAGGACACCGGCATGATCCTGCTGGGCTTCGCCACGCTGATGTTCGGTATGGACACCATGAGCGGCGCGGTGGCGGGCCTGAAGGACGTGCCCGCCTTCGCACAGCTGTTCATCGCCTTCAAGAACCCGGTGCTGGGCGTGCTGGCCGGCGCGGTGCTGACGGGCATCATCCAGTCCAGCTCCGCCTCCGTGGGTATCCTGCAGGCACTGGCCGTCACGGGACAGGTCAGCTACGCCGCCGCCATCCCCATCATCATGGGCCAGAATATCGGCACCTGCGTTACGGCGCTGCTGTCCTCCGTGGGCGCCAATAAGAACGCACGGCGCGCCGCCGTGGTACACCTGCTGTTCAACGTCATCGGCGTGGCGGTGCTGCTGACGGTGTTCTGCATCCTCAAGGCCGTCTTCGAGCCGGGCATCCTCCACGAGAGCGCCACCATGTACGGCATCGCCATCGCACACTCCTGCTTCAACATCATCTGTACGGCCATGCTGCTGCCCTGCGGCGGTCTGCTGGAAAAGCTGGCCATCCGGCTGGTGCCGGACAAGCCGCAGGAGCGGGTCGAGAAGCAGGCGGAGCTGGATGAGCGCCTGCTGGCCACGCCGCCGCTGGCGCTGCAGCAGTGCCGCACCGTGGCGGAGGAGATGGCCGCCTGCGCCGTGGAGGCGCTGGACAGCGCGCTGGGCGCCTTTTCCGACTGCACGCCGGAGCGGGCGGAGCGCATCCGGCAGGAGGAGAAGCGCTGCGACCACTATGAGGACGTGCTGGGCACCTATCTGGTGAAGCTCAGCACCCAGCAGATGGGCGCGGCGGAGAGCGAGGAGGCCACGGAGCTGCTGAAGACCATCGGCGACTTTGAGCGCATCTCCGACCACGCCGTCAACGTACTGGAGTCGGCGGAGGAGCTGCGGGCCAAGGGACTGACGTTCAGCAGGGCGGCACAGAGCGAGCTGGACGTGCTGTCCCGTGCGGTGCGGGATATCCTGCAGCTGGCGCTGCGAGCCTTCCGGGAGAAGGACACGACCGCCGCCGGGCAGGTGGAGCCGCTGGAGCAGGTCATTGACGCACTGAAGGAGCAGATGCGGACGCGGCACATCCTGCGGATGCGGCAGGGGCAGTGCAGCATCGAGACGGGCTTCGTGTGGTGCGACCTGCTGACGGATCTGGAGCGCACCTCCGACCACTGCTCCAACATCGCAGGCTGCGTCATCGACGCCGCCCAGCACAACCTGAACCTCCACGAGACGCTGCACAACATGCATCACAGCGATGGTGAGTACCGCCGGCAGTTCGATGCCTGCGCGGAGATTTACCGCCTGCCGCCGCCGGAGCAGGCGTGAAAAAGGGCGTCCGTATCCCATGGGATACGGACGCCCTTTTTCCTTTACAGATGCGCGATGACCTCCATGGTGATGCGGGCCGTCAGCCCCCACAGCGGGTGGGGAAGGCCGTGGTATACTGGCACCTCCATATAATAGGGCCGCCACGGGTAGTCGGGGGAGACGCCGGCGTCCTCGTAGGGGAAGCCGGGGGTGCACACCGGCTGGCGGTGGGTGTAGACGGCAGGCGGGTGATCGCGGAGCCATTGCAGGGGAACGAGGAACGTGCCGGCTACCTCCGCCGGGCAGGGGCGCATGGCGTCCAGCGCCGCGCTGTCCACCCGGCCCAGCACCGGACGCAGCAGGCTGCCGGCGCGGATGTGGAGGAAGTCCATCTCCCCGATGACCTCCACGGCCTCCGGCGGGATAGCCAGCTCCTCCCACGTCTCCCGCAGGGCGCACTGCACCGCCGTTTCGCCGTGTTCGGTCTTGCCGCCGGGGAAGCAGACCTCGCCGGGCTGGCGCACTGCGGCAGAGCGTATCTCGTACAGCAGGGAGGGTCCGTCCGTCGTGTCCGCCAGTGGCACCAGCACGGCGGAGCCGCCCCGGGCGCCCATCAGGGCGGGGACATGGCCGGTGTAGGCCCGGCGCAGCGCGGAGAGATCCATGGCTTGTACGTCCTTTCTATAAAAAATCCCCCGCCTTGCGGCGGGGGAGCCGTTTACCGGCCGGTGGGGGATCAGCAGCCGCAGCCGCAGCCGTTGCTGTTGGTGTTCCCGCAGCCGCAGCCGCCGCTGCAGCCGTTGCCGCAGAACAGGAACAGCAGGATGATGGCGATGATGATCCAGCAGCAGCTGCCGCCGCCAAAGCAGGAATTCTGATTACACATAGTGTGACCTCCTATGAAAATTTGACCGTCTTGCCGGTCTCATTCCCATAGTATGCCGGTCGCGGGAAAGTGTGCCGTCACTGGCGGGAAATGCGGTAGCTCAGGGTCAGCAGCGTGTCCACGAAATGGATATCCTCGAAGAACACACCGGGCTCGTCGGTGGACAGCTCCACGTTGGTGAAGTTCCAGAAGCCCCGGACGCCAAGGCCGATGAGCCGGTCAGCCAGCGGCTGCGCCACGCTCTGCGGTACGGTGAGCACCGCCACGTCCGGGTGATAGTTGGCGACGTATTCCTCCAGCTCGTCCATGGAGCGGACGGTGATGCCCCGGATGTCCGTGCCGATGAGGGCGGGGGAGACGTCGAAGGCGGAGTCGATGCGGAAGCCGACCTTGTCAAAGTCGAAGTTCTGGAGCAGCGCGTGACCCAGATGGCCCACGCCGATGACGATGATTTTGTGGCCGCTGTCGATGCCTAAGATGTGGCCGATCTCGGCGCGCAGCTCCGCCACATTGTAGCCGTAGCCCTGCTGGCCGAATTCGCCGAAGCAGCTGAGATCCTGACGGATCTGGGAGGCCGTGATGTCCATTTTCGCGCCCAGCGAGTTGGAGGAGATGCGGACGACGCCCTTGTTGTACAGGTCGTCCAGATAGCGGTAGTAGCGGGGGAGGCGGTGGATCACGGCGTCGGAGATCTTCTGCTTTTTCATATAAAAACCTTCTTTTAGGATGGGATGCGGTGCGGGGCACCTGAATTTATGGAGATATTCTACCGCATGATACGATAGTTGTCAACTTTTTTAACAATCTTTCTGCAAAAAAGTTTTTCCAAAACGGCTTTACATCCGTAGGAAGAACTGCTATAATACCAAGGCTGGAAGTACAGCGACAACCAAATATGCGCCCGTAGCTCAGATGGATAGAGTGACAGACTCCGACATTTCAGGCATCTCCAGTTGAGATATGGCGCAAAGCCTTGCCGCACTTGCGTTTGCGGGAACGGCAGAGAAAAAATGGGTGGTCGTTGACTACTATTTGACGACTATCGCAGAAACCCACAACCAAATATGCGCCCGTAGCTCAGTTGGATAGAG
>URHT01000054.1 GCA_900547745.1 uncultured Eubacteriales bacterium
AAGTCTACGATGTGATGAAGTGGATCGTGATGATCGTGCTGCCCGCGCTCAGCGCGTTCTATGTGGCGCTGGCCCCGGTGTGGGGTTGGCCCTACGCCGAGCAGGTGGCCATGACCATCTCCGCCGTGACAGCGCTGCTGGGCGCCCTGCTGGGCCTCAGCACGGCGCAGTATAAGAAAAACTGCGAGACGGAGGTGTGACCATGGCGAAGCGCGTGTATCTGTCCCCCAGCGACCAGCGGCGCAACACCTACGCGGTGGGCGACACCACCGAGGACGTGCAGTGCGGGCGCATCGCGGCGGCGTGTAAGGCGGCGCTGGAGCGCTCCGGCGTGGAGGTGATGGTGGGACAGTACGACACCATGGCCAACCGCGTGGCGGCGTCCAACCGCTTCAAGGCCGACCTGCATGTGCCCATCCACACCAACGCCGCCAACGGCAAGGCCACCGGCACGCACATCTTCTGCTACGATGCTGACCGGAACAGCGCCGGGTACAAGGCATGCCGGGAGGTACTGGATGTGCTGGGGCCGGTGACGCCGGGATCTCCGGACGTGGTGCGGGCGTATCCCGCGCTGTACGAGGTGAAGCACCCCGCCGCGCCCACGGTGTATATCGAGGTGGATTTCCACGATGTCCCCAGTGTTGCACAGTGGATCATCGCCAGCACCACGGTTATCGGTGAGGCCATCGCCAAGGGGCTGTGCGCGGCGCTGGGTGTTGAGTTTGTGCCGGGGGAGAACACCCCGGTGCCTGTGCCTGTGCAGCCCGCACAGGCGGAGACGGTGCAGGCAGCCGTGCGGGTGCTGCGCAGGGGCATGACCGGTGCGGATGTGCGCACCTTGCAGGCGGCGCTGAACGCCGGTGGCTTTGACTGCGGCGCGGCGGACGGCGCGTTTGGTGCGGCAACGGAAACGGCGCTGAAGCGGTTCCAGGGGCGCTATAAGCTGGGCGCGGACGGTATCGCCGGGAAGGGCACCTGGGGCAAGCTGCTGGGGGTATAGGGCCTGCCGGGAAAGGGAAATGATAATAGCGGGAGCCGTGCCAATGGCGCGGCTCCCGCTTGATGTCTGTTACTCCTTTGTATGCACGTTGATGAACTCGGCGCGGAGCTTGGAGTAGAGGATGGTCTGGCTGCTGTACAGGCCGCAGTAGCCGGACAGCACATAGCTGATGGCGCAGGCCATGGCGAAGTACAGCATGCCCTCCGCACCGAACATCTCCACACTCAGCACCACCGAGGCGATGGGGCAGTTCACCGCGCCGCAGAACACGGCCACAAGGCCGATGGCGGCGGCGAAGGCGGGGGGCAGGCCCAGCAGCGTGCCCACCCAGCAGCCGAAGGCGGCGCCCACGAAGAAGGACGGCACTACCTCACCGCCCTTGAAGCCGCAGCCGATGGTAATGGCGGTGAACAGCAGCTTCAAAAGCCACGCCCAACCGTTGGCCTGTCCGTTCAGCGCCCGCTGGATCACGTCCATGCCCGCACCGTTATAGTCCGTGGTGCCCAGCAGCAGGGTCAGGGCGATGATGACCACGCCGCCCGCCGCCGCCCGGAGGTAGCTGTTCTTTACCAGACGGGCCGCCAGATGCTCCGTGATGTGCAGGCCGCGGCAGAACAGGATGCTCACCAGTGCGCAGAGGATGGCCAGCACCAGCACCAGCAGCATCGTCCACGCATCCAGCGCCGGCATGGCCACGGTGAAGCGGGTGGGGGGCACGCCCAGCAGCAGGGAGATGAGATATCCCGTCATGGCGGCGGTGATGCAGGGCACCAGCCCCGCGTAGTACAGCACACCCACGCTGATGACCTCCAGCGCGAACACGGTGGCGGTGAGGGGGGTGCCGAACAGAGCGGAGAACACGCCGCTCATGCCGCACAGCGTGGCCAGCGGCAGATCCTTCTCACCCAGATGCAGCAGTCTGCCGGTGCGGTAGCCGATGCCGCCGCCGATCTGCAGGGCCGCGCCCTCGCGGCCGGCGCTGCCGCCGCACAGGTGGGTGATGACGGTGGAGACGAAGATCAGCGGCACCAGCAGCACCGGTACGTCGGAGCCGAAGTGTACCGATTCGATGACGGCGTTGGTGCCCTTGCCCTCCAGTTTACATAACCTATACAGTCCGGCGATGACAAGGCCGCCCAGCGGCAGCAGGTACAGCACCCACGGGTGGGCCAGCCGTACCGACGTGGCGTAATTGACGCCCAGATGGAACAGCGCGCCCACCACGCCGCCGACGCCGCCCACCAGACCGCCTACCACGATCCATTTCAGCAGCGCCGCCGCGTAGGGCCCCATATGGTCGATATATTTCCGCAGCTGCTCCATGTCGTTCACCGCCGTTTCGAGGTTATTTGCGAAATCGAATTGTACCATGTTCTCTCCCGGTTGTCAAACCGCCGAAGGGCGGCTGACTTTCTTTGTGCGAAACTGAAAATCTTTTAGTTTTCCTGACATATTTTCATTTTCCCTGTTGATTCCGCCGGTGCTTTGCCGTATACTATAACTCACCAAAAGCAAAATGGACAAAGAAGAACCAACCAATTATGATAAACAGGAGGAAAACCAAATGAAATACGGTCGTACTTTCAATTTCTCCGCCGGCCCCGCCATGATGCCGGAGCCTGTGCTGGAGGAGATCCGCGACGAGATGATGAACTACCGCGGCAGCGGTATGTGCGTCATGGAGATGAGCCACCGCTCCAAGGTGTTCCAGCAGATCGTGGACGAGGCCGAGGCCGACCTGCGCGAGCTGATGAACATCCCCGACAACTACAAGGTGCTGTTCATCCAGGGCGGCGCGACCCTGCAGTTCGCCGCCGTGGCATGGAACCTGATGAAGAACGGCAAGGCCGTGTATATCGAGACGGGCGCGTGGTCCAAGAAGGCCATTGCCGAGGCCAAGAAGTACGGCGAGGTCATCGTGGCTGCCTCCTCCAAGGATAAGAATTACAGCTACATCCCCGATTGCTCCGATCTGGACATCCCCGAGGACACCGACTACGTCTACATCTGCGAGAACGAGACGATCCACGGCGTGACGTGGAACAAGTTGCCCAATACCAAGGGCCATGTGCTGGTGTCCGACCAGTCCTCCATGTTCCTGAGCAAGCCCTGCAACGTCTCCGACTACGGCATGATCTACGCCGGCGTCCAGAAGAACGTGGGCCCCGCTGGTATGGTGGTGGTCATCATCCGCGAGGATCTGATCCGCGAGGATATCGATCCCAAGATGCCCGTTTACATGAGCTACAAGACCCATGCCGACAACGGCTCCATGTACAATACCCCCAACTGCTGGGCCATCTACTGCTGCGGCAAGGTGTTCAAGTACCTCAAGAGCATCGGCGGTCTGGAGGAGATGCACAAGCGCAATATCGCCAAGGCCAAGGTCATCTACGACTTCCTGGATCAGTCCAAGATGTTCAAGGGCACCGTGGAGCCGGAGTTCCGCAGCCTGATGAACATCCCCTTCGTCACCGGCAGCGCCGATCTGGACGCCGAGGTGGTGGCTGCCACCAAGGCCGCCGGTTACGACAACCTGAAGGGTCACAAGTCCGTGGGCGGTCTGCGCGCCTCCGTGTACAACGCCATGCCCATCGAGGGCGCCGAGGCGCTGGTGGAGTTCCTGAAGAAGTTCGAGGCCGAGCATACGAACTGATTAACGGGGGAGCAGACGCCCCCTTCCGCGGCAAGGTTTCACAAAACGTATATTATAAAGGAGAAGTATCATGCGTATTCTGGTTACTGACGGTATGGACAAGACCGCGATGGCGCAGCTGCGCGACATGGGCCACGAGGTGGTGGAGCAGTTCTACGAGCCGGATCAGCTGGGCAAGGCCCTGCGTGATTTCGATGTCGTGGTCGTCCGCTCCAAGACCAAGGTTCGCGCCAACCACATCGACGAGGCCAAGGGCAGCCAGCTGAAGCTCATCATCCGCGGCGGCGTGGGTGTGGACAACATCGACGTGAAGTACGCCGAGGCCAACGGCATCGCCGTGAAGAACACCCCCAAGGCATCCTCCCAGTCCGTGGCGGAGCTGGCCATGGGCCACATGTTCGCCTGCGCCCGCTATATCTCCGACGCCGGCTACACCATGCGCAACGGCGAGTGGAAGAAGAAGGAGTACGGCAAGGGCATCGAGCTGCAGGGCAAGACCCTGGGCATCGTGGGCTTCGGCCGCATCGGCCAGCATCTGGGCGTTATGGCCAAGGCCATCGGCATGAACGTCATCGCCTTTGATATCTTCCACATCCCCGGCATCGAGGAGCAGCTGGGCATCCCCTATGTGGAGATGGACGAGCTGCTGGCCAAGGCCGACTTCGTGTCCGTTCACGCTCCCGCTGTGGACGGCGGCGCGCTGATCTCCGCTGAGAACATCGCCAAGATGAAGGACGGCGTGGTGATCATCAACACCTCCCGCGGCACCAACGTGGACGAGGCGGCCCTGCTGGCCGCGCTGGAGTCCGGCAAGGTGCGCGCCGCCGGTCTGGACGTGTACGCCGACGAGCCCGCCACCAACAAGGCGCTGTACAGCCATCCCATGGTGTCCTGCACGCCGCATATCGGCGCGGCCACCTTGGAGGCGCAGAAGCGCATCGGCACGGAGATCGTGGACATCATCAAGGGCATGTAACTCCCGCGTAAAACGCAAAAAAAGAGAGACGGCGCAGCCGTCTCTCTTTTTGTATATCGAAAACCACTCGCTGGGCGAGTGGTTCAAAAAAGGCTGCTG
>URHT01000055.1 GCA_900547745.1 uncultured Eubacteriales bacterium
TCGATAAGGCACCGCACATGGACCGGCAGCCGCCCGCCGTACACATCGTCGGCCTTTTCGCATAAGAGGTTGAACAGCTGGGTGTAGCACATGGAGATTAAAAAATTAAAGGAATCGTCCGTGTCACTCATAATCAAAAACAGCGCCGTCCGGCGGTCGCCCAGGGTGTCCAGCTCCAGCTCGTCGTAGGACGTGACCTCCCGCAACTCCGCAATGTCGAACACCGCCAGCCGTGCGCCGCAGCTCACCAATATGCTCTTAGCGGTTTTGCCCGCCGCCAATTTATATTTGGCATATTGCCGCACCGCGAAGTGGTTGGGGTCCCGCTCTTTCAGCTCATCGAACATCAGGTCCACGGCGTTTTTGAACTCCTCATCGTCCTCCCGGACCTCCATGCTGTTGATCATCTCAATGAGGGTGGAGAAGTTCTGTTCCTCCACCGGGGCCTCATAGTGGATGTAACCGATCAGCGCGCAGTACAAAAGCGTTTCCGCCTTGACCCAGAAATCGTCCCCCGCCTTGCCCTCGCCCTTGGTGTTGGCAATCAGCGTTGTCACCAGCTTCAAGATGTCCTTTTCGCTACGGATATAGCTGAAAGGGTTATAGTGCATCGACTTCTTGAAGTTGATGGTGTTCAGCACCTTGATCTGGTATGGCTCATACACGATTTTGCCGTTTTTGTCCTTCACCGGCTTGCCGTCCTTGCCCGGCTTGGGCGCGCCACGCTGAAGCATTTTGCCGCACTCCACCAGGATGGTGCCCTTCGGGTCCGTGACCACATAGGAGCTGTGCATCTGCATCAAATTCGGCTTGAGCCAGAAGCGGGTCTTGCCGGAGCCGGAACCGCCAATGACCAGCACGTTCTTGTTGCGGGCATACTTGGGGTTCTTGGGGCGGCTGGACATGGTGAGCCGCTCGGTCTGGGTCAGAATGACGTTATTCTGGAACACCGGGTCGATGTAGGGGGCAATATCCTCATGGGTGCCCCAACGGGCCGAACCATACTCCACGTTGTGGCGGTACTTCTTGGCGTTCTTGCCTTTCAGATACACCGCCAGCCGCAGGCCAGCGCCGCAGCAAATCCCCACGGCCAGGTCCAGCGGGTGCAGGCTGGGCCACCAGCTACCCAGCGCCACCGGCAGGGTGGAGAAGAATGAGAGCATTTTGGCCGAAGCGTCTGCCCCGGTCGCCAGCCGCCAGGCTTCCCCCAGGTTGGTGGCAAACAGGCCCAGCAGGAAATAGGGCAGGTTCAGCAGCACCAGCTTTTTCAAATTCAGCTGCTTCATCGTTCCAGCTCCTTCCGGCGGCTGCGGTCCACCACGGTATTTTTGAGCAACTCCTTGAACTGGGCCAGCTTCGCCAGCACGGACGGGCGCTCGCTGCGATCGGCCTTCTTGACCTTCTTCTGGGTGTACTCCGAGAATGCCGCCGTCAGGGCGTCGGCGTCACGGGCTTTGAAGAAGATTAGGTACTTGGGCGGCGAGGCGCTGCGGTCCTTTTTCACCGCATAGTCCACGCCGTACTTGCGGGCGATGCGCTCAAAGTCCCGGATAGACGGGTCGTTGATCTCGATGTTGGAGACGCCCTGGTTCTGCCCGATGAGCTGCTTCACCGTCTGTTTGCCCTTTGGAGTGACGGGGGAATCCCGGCCACGCTGCTTGTTCAGCTTTTTCTCCCTGCGGTGGGCCATGTACTTGGATATGGCGGCCTTAAACAGCCGCCCGGTGAACTTGGTGCCGCTGACTACCAGCGTCAAAGTCCTGTTTTCCACTTCCTCCTGCATAGGTCATCCCTCCCTTCGTCGGTTATGCAGAAAGCAGTCTTGGGTACTAAGGCGGGACCACCAGCCGCCGTAACAGGTGGCGGCCCGTCATACTGTCACCAGGATTAGGGACCGAAGTTCCGCAAAGTGCAGCTTGCCCTTGGGCGTCACCAGCGTGTAGGAGCCGGTGTGGCCGTTGCGGCAAAAATCCTTCACACAGAACAGCCCCTCGTTGCTGCCCTTGGCGTAGGGCAGCACGCAGCCCGACGGGGCGCGGTAGACGTACCGGCGTTCCAGCAGAAAGCGGACGAAGCGCCGTTCCGGCACATCCAGCTCCTTGGCGGTGGTACGCAGGTTGGTGCTGTGCCGCAGGTCGATGAACAGGTCGTAATAGACGGCTTTGCCTTGCAGCCGGGCGTTGTCCGCTTGCAGCGCCGCGTTCTTCTCGCGCTCCGCCAGCAGGTCGGAGCAGAGCTTCAACAGGGCTTCCGGCGAGGTGGCGACCTCCCACAGCTTTTCTCTGGTGAGGTAAGCCCCGTGCTGGCGGATGGTGGGCAAGACTTCATCGAACACCCAGCGTTCAAACCGTTCCGCCGAGGGCAGCTTGCTGTGGACGATAAGGCGGTAAACGTCGCCTTCGGGGATAAAGAGCATCTCTACCATCTGTACGGCGGGGGTTCCGTCTGCCTTTTTGCCAGTCTGGACCCCTATGGAACGTTTCGTTCCACAGCGGGTATGGTCGCGGACAGCCTTGCGGGGATTGGTATATCCCAACGCAGTTGCTACGTCCGTTCCGCAGAACAGGTACTTTCCGTCCTCCTCAATGACGCGGATGCTGCCAAACTCCGGGTTTTTGAAAATTTCCATCTGGTTCATATCGTGCCTCCTTGGGCGGTGCAGCAGAAAAGGCGGCCATTACCAGCCGCCTGCGTGCATATCGTGGTTGACCTGGGCCGTGTAGTGGTTGTTCATGGTGGTGGGCGCGTTGAACAGCACGGTCAGCAGGTACTGCTTCATGTTGCGGATTTCGGTGGTGTTGTTGTGCAGGCACTCCATGACGAACTCGATGTGGGAGCTGTCCAGCTTCAAGAACCGGGACCGCACCACCTCATGGGGGAAGTCCGCCCCGGCAATGCGGGTGGTCTTGCGTCTGGCGCAGACCGTTTCCACGATCAGCTCCACGATCTCGTCCAAATCCTCGCGGTAGGTGGTAAACTCCCGGCACAGGTGGTCGTACTCAATGTTCTCCAACACCAAATCCCGATAACTCTCCATTTCTTCCACCGACATCGCATCCCGTCCTTTCCGTTCCGGCGGCCTGGCCGCCGCTTTCTCCCGGAAGGGAATGGAATCGGTACTTGGTACATCCGTTGTTTGTTTTTGGGTCTTTGATTTCTCTATATTTAATTCTGCGGGCTTTTCCGTATCCGGGTCAGCCAGATACGGGTTTTCCGTATCTGGTGAAGCCGTATCCGGCTGGGGCGTATCCGGCGCTTTGGGCTGGGGCTGCTCATAGATGACATACTCGGTGTCGCTGATGCGGCCCTGGCGGTCCCGCATCTGGTGGCGGACGATGTACCCGGCGCTTTCCAGTTCCCGCAGCGCCCCACCGATGGCGTCCACGCCCTCCTTGCAGATTTTGGCGAGGCCGCGTGTGGTGTAGTTCCAGTCCTCCGGCAAGGACAGCATCATGGAAAGCAGCCCCTTGGATTTCAGCGACAGCGCCTTGTCGCGCAGGTGGTGGTTGCTCATAACGGTATAATCACGGGTCCGTTCAATACGAAAAACGGCCATTTCATCACTCCTCTCGGCATTCATGGCATAAAAAAAGCCGCTGTCAGTTATGACGCGGCTCAAACTTCATAGAAAACTCCGGGCATCCCGTCAAAGGGATGGTCGTTGATGTCCTCAAAGGCATCGGCAATCTCCTCTGGCGGATAGCCCTGCCAGTCCCGGCCCTTGACGATATGGTGGACTGTGCGGTAGCAGGTAGAAAACCGCTCGTATGCCGAACGGTATTTTGTGGTTACACCGGACACCTCCACAAACCGTCCATTCTCCAGGAGCCACAGTTCCCGGATACAGGCGGCATCCACCTGGGTGGAATGACTTTGGACCGTTTTTTGATAAATGCAGCATCCCCGCTGGGGAAACAGCTCCGGCCCGTAATAGTCCAGGGCGCGCTCATGGCTGCCGGAAGTCTGGTAGGCAAGGACGGTTTCCCCACGATAGCGCACACCCTGCGCCACAAGCTCCAGGTCCAGTCTGGAGAGCGCCCGTTTCCGTTCCTTTTTATCAGGGAACAGGTGCAGATACGCTGTGCGAATGGCATCACAGATTTCTTTTTCTCTGAACATCTCGTTTCCTCCGTTTTTTCTTTACATACAGGACGTGGCCCTCAATCACATGGGCGCACTTTTTGATTTTGATCTCCCGGCGCTGCTGGCTGAGTAAGGCGGCCTGATAACTGTCCTCGGTGAGAAACAGCCGCATTTCATCGCCGGGGCTGCCGTAGGAGCCGGGGCGCAGGACGGAAAACTCGATCATCCAGCGGGTATTGTCCCGAAAACGCTCCACAGCCAAAATGTTATGTCCTTTCAGCTCACGGGCTGAAATATCCCTCATAGGCGGCTCCTTTCTCAGCGTTCGTGCTGTTGCTGGCGCTTGCGCTGCCACTGTTCCAGCAGCTTGATGATGGTCTCCT
>URHT01000056.1 GCA_900547745.1 uncultured Eubacteriales bacterium
GCGCTGGGCGCTGCCGAGTACGCCCGCCAGAAGGGCATGGCCCGCGCCTGACACCTCTGAACACAACAAGGAGGCACGATTATGTGTAAATTCTGCAAGGCCGTCTTGAAGATCCTGAGCATTCTCACCGCTGTCATCGGCGCACTGTTCGTGGTCTATTTCTGGAACCTGGATCAGAAGCTGCTGGGCTGGGCCTATGTGCAGGTCAACAAGATCTTTGACCGCAAGAAAGTGGATATCAAATTCTAATGGAGCTTTACAACACCATCATCCGCGGCGTGGAGGGGCTGGCCGGCTCCTCCGCGCCCCGGCGCTTTGCCTACGACCCGGCCGACGCGTGGGAGGATACCGGCTCCTTCGAGCTGGTGATGCTGCGTGACGCCGCCTTCGAGCTGGGCGGCGGCAGCAAGCCCGCCGTCAACTTCACCTGCGTCACCACTTCCCCCGCTTTGGTTCCGCAGGATGAGATCCTTGTCTGCGGCCCCGATCTGGGCGAGCTGAAAGGCGACTGTGCCTACGCCCGCATCGCCCTGCTGCGGGTAGGCGACATCGAGTCCGACGATGAGGAGGACACGGAGCAGGCGTTTCGCGCCATTCAGGACATGGACTTCGTCAAGTACCGTGTGTTCCCCAAGGGCTACATGATCCGCACCAGCTCCGAGAGCAGCCGCGAACAGGTGCGCATCAGCCGGGAGGCGCTGCAGAAGGGCGTCAGCTTCCGGCGCATTGGCTGCGACTTCATCCGCCAGTATAAGAAGAATCCCTCCATTCTGGCGGTGAAAATGCTGTTTATCACTGCGCCCGACGCGGACTACGCCGCCCTGACCAAGGACGCCAAGACCGTCAGGGACATCACCATGAGCCTGACAAAAATTCTGGAGGGCATGCCCACTGACTGCGGCTCCTGCAACCTGAAAGCCATCTGCGACGAGGTGGAGGGCATGCGCGAGCTGCACTTCGGCAAGGAGCACCACACCACCGAGTGACGCCTTCCCCTATCCCAGAAAAAAGATACCCGCCGTCCCGGCGGGTATCTTTTTTTGCATAAATCAGATGCGGCGATCCCGCTTCTGGCTGTTGTAGTGATCCTGCAGGAACGGATAAATCACCTTGTAAATCAGCTTATTCTCCAGATTGAACATGTAGATGACAAACGTACCGGCGAACAGGCCCAGCGCCGTCAGCACCAGTATTTTCAGGAGTTTTCCGATAAATTTCATATGTGTCTCCTCCCCTTCTTACCATGCCAGACTGTCGTCGAAGTCCACCAGCGTCTCGTCCAGCGGCTCTTCGTTCAGCACCACCGTCATGTACTTGTTCACAATGTTGCGCATGTCCCGGCGGGAGATGGTGCGGCAGTCCTCCAGATCGTGCTCCAGAAAGATGAAGTGGAAGCCAAGATCGCGGGCCTGCTCCTCCATCAGCGCGTGGACGCCGTTCATGCCCTTGCAGGCCACGTTGTCGTTGAAGATGACCATGTCGCAGTTGAATTTGCTGGCCCACTCCCACACGGCGTTCACGTTGTCCCATCCGCCCACGGCGTGGTGGCGCATGACGCCCTTCTCGGAAAACAGCGCCAGATCCTGAATGGCCTGCTCCGGATCGGTGGTGGAGATCATGTTGTGGCCCATGGTGGAGTCCATGTTCAGCACGATGCTGATACCCCAGCAGTTCTGCACCCATGTGGGGAAATCGGTGTAGTACACAGCCGATGGGCCCCACAGGAACGCCCGGTGGCGGGTAGCGCCGCCGAAGGGCTTATACCGCCGCTCGTAGGCGTCCAGCATGAGCTTCAGCACCTTGCGGTCGTTGTAGGTGAACTGATCCTCCTGCCCGTTCACCGATGCCCATGCGTACAGGCGATACAGGCTCTCGGCGATGCCGCACAGCGCGGAGTACGGCGTCTTGAACAGCTCCCACTTCTCCAGCTCGATGCGGTTCTGCTCGTTCATGTGTTCCGCCCGGTCGAACAGCGCGTTCCAGTCGTACTTCTCCCCGTACTGCTCCTCGATAAAGGCGATGGCGTCCTTCAGTATCTGGGTGGAGTAGGGATGCGCTCCCGGCTCGTTGTGGATCATGGCCATGGTGACAGGGAAATCCGGCAGGCCGAACCGCCGCCGCTGGAACATGGACGTGGCCTCACTGGCGTTGCAGGGCATGTTGGTGGTCAACACCGCCCGGCCCACGATGGGGAAATCATCGTCGATGGCCACGCCCGTCTCCGCCGAGCAGCGGGAGCAGACGTCCGCCGCCAGCCCGAAAGACTCCGCCACGTCGATGTAGTGGGGCTCCAGATGCTGGTCGATGTCGCAGATAATGAACTCCGGCAGCGTCTGGATGGGAATGGGAATCAGGTTTTTGAAGCCGCTCATGAACAGCGGCGGCATCACCTCGTCCATGGGTACGATGTTGTCCGACAGCTTACCGCCTCCCAGCCGCCGGTCGTTTGCCAGCACCAGCGCGATCTTCTTGGTCAAGCTGTTGACGATGCAGTGCATGTTCATGTGGGCGATCTTCAGTTCCTCGTCCCGGTAGCCCTCAAACAGCCGGTCGATGAACGCGAACGTGCCCAGATAGGAGCCCATCCAGCGGTACTCCCAAAAGCCCTTCAGAATGGGGACGGGCGCGGAGGCCACCATCTTCCCCATGGCCAGCAGATTGTTGAGCCACGCGGCGTAGTCCACCAGCGTGTCCCGGACGCCGCGCCACTCACGATAGCGGGCGATGCCGGTCTTGTCCTCGTAGCGGCTGCGGAGGCCGCCTTTGCCGTGGGCCGCCTGCCACTTGGGGTCAAACCGCTCCAGCTTTTTGTCTATCCCTGCAACAACAGCGTTTGTAAAGTCTTTCAGCTTCACAGCTTACCCTCCTTCTCCGCGCCGATCTTCTTGATCTCCAGACTCTCCACAAAGGCCTGAAAGCGGGTGCGCAGCTGACCCACGGAGCCGAGATTGTACTCTTTTTCAATGGTACAGCACGGGATGCCCATTTCCTGCTGGAGAACGTGGCTGGCCAGCACCTTCTCATAGCTCCAGAACTCGCAGAACTTCATGCTCTCGTAGATCACGCCGTCTGCGCGGTATTCCCGCACCAGCCGCCGCAGCTCCTGATGGCGCTGGTCGATCTTGCCGCCGTCCATGAACCGGACGCATTGGTTCCAGTGGAGGTAGTGCCGGCAGATGGCGTCGAAAGCCGTCTCCCCCTCCCGTACGACGATCTCCTCCCGGCCGGGGAAGCCGCCGAAGCAGTAGCGATCCGCCACTACCATAGCGCCGCACATCTCGATCAGCTTGGTGAACTCCGGATCGTCGATCTCGCTGCCCGCCAGCGCCACCCGGGCGCGGAACGGGAACACCGGCTCCGGCTGCCGCGTCTGCAGCTCCGCCAGCGTATCCTCCAGATACGGCAGGATCAGGTCATGGGGACAGACCTGACTCACCAGCATCATCACATGGTACTCGTAGCCGGTGATGGGCGGATTCTCCAGCTTGCGGAAGTCACCGATGGCGGTGACGACCCGGCACAGGCGGTTGTGCCGCGCCACTGCCTCCTGCAGCGCCTCGTCGGACACGTCTACGCCGTAGTGCTCGTGAAGCGCGTCCAGCACCTTCAGCTGCAGCTGGGCCTTGTAGTAGTCCAGACTGGTCTTGTCCCCCTTCATGGGCGGGTCGATGATGGTGGTGAAGAACCGGTCGTTCTGCACCGGATGCAGCAGGGCGAAATGCTCCTCCATCCGTTCCATGGCGGCGCAGCCCTCCGCGCCGAACAGCGCGTTCAGGTAGTTGAAGCCGCCCTCGATGGCCCGCTCCAGAATACACCGCACATAGGGACAGTTGCGGTTGGTCATGTAGTACGATGCGATCTCCGCCGTGCCGCTGTTGGGTGCCCGCAGCCGCGTGGAAAAGCAGCCCTTCAGGTTCAGCAGCACCTCCGGGATGTAGTAGCAGTTGTATCCCAGCGCCAGCTGCCCCTCGTCGGTGGCCTGCTGTACCAGTGCGTTGTGGGACTGCTGCAGCAGATCCTCGAAAAAGATCATGTGCTTCAGGTCTTTCATGGGCAAAACTCCTTTTTACAGGGACGCTCCCTGAATTTTGGGGTCTGTCTTTGCGCGGCGCGCCGCAGGCACGCTTATAGTCGTATTTTATCATTTTTTCTCAAATACCGCAAGAACAGAACGGGTAATTTTGTTGATTTTTGCAATAAATATCCCCCGGCGAAGCCGGGGGTATTTATTTTGCGGGCGAAGCCCTAT
>URHT01000057.1 GCA_900547745.1 uncultured Eubacteriales bacterium
CAAGCTGCGCGACTGGGTGTTCTCCCGCCAGCGCTACTGGGGCGAGCCCATCCCGCTGGTGAACTGCGAGAAGTGCGGCTGGGTGGCTCTGCCGGAGGAGCAGCTGCCGCTGGTGCTGCCGCAGGTGGAGAGCTACGAGCCCACCGACGACGGCGAGAGCCCCCTGAGCAAGATGACCGACTGGGTCAACACCACCTGCCCCTGCTGCGGCGGCCCCGCCAAGCGCGAAACGGACACCATGCCCCAGTGGGCCGGCTCCAGCTGGTACTTCCTGCGGTATATGGATCCCCACAACGACAAGGCGCTGGCCAGCAGGGAGGCGCTGGACTACTGGTCTCCCGTGGACTGGTACAACGGCGGTATGGAGCATACCACCCTGCATCTGCTGTACTCCCGGTTCTGGCATAAGTTCCTGTACGATATCGGCGTGGTGCCCACCAAGGAGCCTTACGCCAAGCGCACCAGCCACGGCATGATCCTGGGCGAGGGCGGCGAGAAGATGTCCAAGTCCCGCGGCAACGTGGTAAACCCCAACGACATCGTGGCGCAGTACGGCGCGGACACCATGCGTCTGCACATCATGTTCATCGGCGATTTCGAGAAGGCCGTCAGCTGGAGCAACGAGGCCGTCAAGGGCAGCAAGCGCTTCCTCGACCGCTGCTTCAACCTGCAGGATATCGCCGCCGCCGAGGAGGGCGTCTCCGCCAAGAACGAGTCCATCGTCCACAAGACCATCAAGAAGGTGACGCAGGACATCGACGAGCTGAAGATGAACACCGCTATCGCCGCCATGATGACCATGGTCAACGAATTCTACGCCAACGGCTGCTCCAAGGGTGATGTGGAGATGCTGTGCCTGCTGCTGAGCCCCTTCGCCCCCCATATGGTGGAGGAGATGTGGGAGAACATGGGCTTTGCCGCCAAGTACGGCAAGATGGCCATGCAGATGGCGTGGCCCGCCCATGACGAGGCCAAGACCGTGGACTCCCATGTGGAGATGGCCGTGCAGGTCAACGGCAAGCTGAAGGGCACCGTCACCGTCCCCATGGACAGCGGCGAGGCCGCCGTGGTGGCCGCCGCCATGGACACCGACAAGGTGAAAAAGGCCGTGGAGGGCATGTCCGTGGTCAAGACCATTCTGGTGAAGAACAAGCTGGTGAACCTCATCGTCAAGCCTGCCAAGTAAAATCGTAGTTTTTTGCGGGAAATAGCTTGACAAGGCGCCGTTTCATCGGTATAATACACCCGTTAGTCATGCGAATGGCTCTTAAAGAGCACCCAGGATCGAGCCGGGTGCATCGGAGGGAGGGAAATATAGATGTCTGAAGTCCACGTCAAGGAAGGCGAGTCCCTGGACAGCGCTCTGAAGCGTTTCAAGAGAAGCTGCGCCAAGGCAGGCGTTCTGGCCGAGGTGCGCAAGAGAGAGTGCTATGAAAGCCCCAGTGTCAAGCGCCGCAAGAAGTCCGAGGCCGCGCGCAAGAACCGCAATAAGCGTTATTATTGATCCCATAAGAGCCTGAGGGTACGCCCTCAGGCTCTTAATCTTACCGCAGGGCATGAAAAAAGGAGACGGGCATGACCCGTCTCCTGCTTTATTCTGCTTCTGTGTCCGCTTCAGCGGGCCGCTGCGCCGCCTCGTACTCCGCCAGCGCCTGCGCCAGCACCTTTTTGTCGTGGCGGCTGTGTACCTGCGTCAGATCGAACTTCTCCCACAGGTCGGGGCGCCGTGCCATGGTGCGCTTGTAGCTCTCCCGGGTGCGCCAATCCGCCACGTTGCCGTGATGACCGCTGAGCAGCACCTCCGGCACCTTGCGGCCGTGCCACTCCTCGGGCCGGGAGTACTGTGGGTACTCCAGCAGACCGTTCCAGTGGCTCTCGTCGGTGTAGCAGCTCTCCTCCGGCAGGACGCCGGGCGCCATACGGCACAGGCAGTCTGCCAGCGCCATGGCCGGGATCTCGCCGCCGGTGACGACGAAATCGCCCATGGAGATCTCCTCGTCCACACACTCGTCAAGAAACCGCTGGTCCACACCTTCATAGTGGCCGCAGACTAAGATCAGATGGTCATACTGTGCCTTCAGCTCCCGTGCCACCTGCTGGGTCAGTACCCGGCCGCAGGGGGACATATAGATGGTGTGTACCCGCCCGCCGGCCTCGTCGCAGATATGCTGCCAGCAGCGGTACAGCGGATCGGCCTGCATCACCGCGCCCCGCCCGCCGCCGTAGGGGTAATCATCCACCTGCATCTGCTTGTTGGTGGTGAACTCCCGGATCTGGTGTGTGCGGATGGTGACGAACCCCCGCTCCTGCGCCCGTCCGATGATGGACGCCTTCATCATGGCGTCCACCGCGTCGGGGAACAGAGTCATAATGTCAATCCTCATCGGTGGCCAGTCCTTTCATCATGCGAACGCGGATGACCTCCGCATCCGGGTCGGCGGAGACGATGAACACGTCAGGCACGGCGGGGATCAGGTACTCGTGGGCGCCGCCCCGCACCTGATAGACCTTGTGGGCCGGGTAGGACAGCACCTTGTCCAGCCGCCCAAGCTCCTCGCCGGTGGCATCGTCCACCACGGCGCAGCCCTCCAGCTCCTCGTCGAAGAACTGCCCCTTGGGCAGATGGGCGTCGGTGCGGCGGATGGCCACGGTACGGCCCTTCAGCGCCAGCGCATCGTCCATGGTATCCACACCGGGCAGTGTCAGCAGCACCGTGGACTTGTGGACGCGGGCGGCGGCGACCTTTGTCTCCTTCCCGTTGATATACAGAGTGCGGAACGAGGAGATGAATGCCGGATCAAAGCCGGCGGGGTTCACCTTCACCTCGCCCCGGATGCCGTGGGCGTTGACAACGGTGCCCACCGTAATGAACTCAGGCCGCATACCGCGCCCTCCTTAGCAGAGAATATCAGGCCAGCATCCCGAACAGGGTAAAGCCCAGCTGGAAACGGAGCATGTAGTACAGCGCCGCGCCGCCCACGGAGAAGATGATGCCCAGCAGCGCGCAGGTACGCCCTGTTCTGGCATAGCGCACCGCACCCAGCACCACGCCGATGAGATCGGACAGGAACGGCAGCGCCGTGAGGATGGTCATGGGCCACACCGCCGTCCACGGCGTATAGTCGCCCACGGTCAGGGAAAAGACCAGCAGGCCCGCCAGATCGTAGGCAAAGAACGGCAGGATCAGATTGAAGATGCCGTGCAGCAGTGAGCGGATGTCCGGACGCAAGGCGTTTTCCCTCCTTTCTCAGGGGCCGGAAATGCCCCGTCAGACTTCAAATATTAACTCAGTATACCATATCTGGCCTTTCGACGCAATGCCGGATTTTTCCGGCGGAGCAGGGGCGGGGCGCGGTACGCCGCCGCACCCATATTTTGTGCCGGGAGGGGCGGCGGCCGACACTATATCTTGTGGGCGGCGGAGACGCTTTTGGGCAGGATACACAAAAATCATCTCTGCTTTTTGGTAGGAGTTTTTCTATATTTTGGTTTTATCCTCTTGCAATGGCACAAGATGTAGTGTATGATGGAACCAACACATCCGTACCTATCCCCTATATATGGGACAAGAGATAGAAAAACGACGAAGGAGGATGCCCCATGAGGATCATTAAGAGAAACGGCGCCGAGGTGGGCTTCGATATCACCAAGATCATCATTGCCGTCACAAAGGCCAACGAGGCTGTGGAGGAGGCGGACCGGATGACGCCGGTGCAGATCCAGCGGATCGCCGAGTCCGTGGAGCTGCAGTGCCAGAAGATGAACCGCGCCCCCACCGTGGAGGAGATCCAGGACATGGTGGAGCACTACATCATGGCCCACGGCGCCTTCGAGGTGGCCAAGCACTACATCACGTACCGCTACACCCGTTCTCTGGTGCGTAAGTCCAACACCACCGATGACAAGATCCTTAGCCTGATCGAGTGCAACAACGAGGAGGCCAAGCAGGAGAACTCCAACAAGAACCCGGTGGTGAACTCCACCCAGCGTGACTACATGGCCGGCGAGGTCAGCCGCGACATCACCAACCGCATTCTGCTGCCCAAGGACATCGTGGACGCCCACAACGAGGGCATCATCCACTTCCACGACACGGATTACTACGCCCAGCATATGCATAACTGCGATCTGGTGAATCTGGAGGACATGCTGCA
>URHT01000058.1 GCA_900547745.1 uncultured Eubacteriales bacterium
CAGCAGCCTTTTTTGAACCACTCGCCCAGCGAGTGGTTTTCGATATACAAAAAAGATGACCGCGGCAGCGGTCATCTTTTTTTGCAGTTATTTCCAGAGAGAACACAGCAGGTCGGTATAGGCGGATGGGTTGTCAATAGGAAGCCCCGCGATGAGCAGTGCCTGATTGTACAGGATCTCCGCGTACTTCTTCGCCTTCTCCGGGTCGACCACCCGTGCCGTCTCAAAGGCCAGGAACGCCGGATGATCCACGTTGATCTCTAGGATGCGCTTGGCCTTCAGGCCCAGCTCCGGCTGCACCGCTGTGAAGTATTTCTCCATCTCGAAGGTCACGCCCTCGCCGCTGGTCAGGCACACCGGGTGGGTCTTCAGCTTGGTGGATGCCTTCACCGTGTCCACACGGTCGCCCAGCGTCTCCTTGATGAAGCCAAAAGCGTCCTTGTAGTGCTCCGTCTCGTCCGGCTTCTGCTCATCCCCCAGCTCCAGATCGCCGTCGATGGCGGAGCGGAAGGGCTTGTCCTGATATGTACGCAGCACGTCGGATAGGAACTCATCCGCCTTGTCGGTGAAGTACAGGATCTCCATGCTGTGCTCCTTCAGCAGTTCCGTCTGCGGCATGTGGTCGATGGCCTCCACCGTGTCGCCGGAGGCGAAGTAGATAAACTTCTGCCCCTCCTGCATGCGGCCGACATACTCCGTCAGCGTCACCAGCTTCTTCTCCGTGGAGGAGTAGAACAGCAGCAGATCCTGCAGCGTCTCCTTCTTGGCGCCATAGTTGTCCAGCGCGCACATTTTCAGCTGGCGGCCGAAGCTCTGCCAGAACTGCTCGTACTTCTCCCTCTCGTCCCGCAGCAGCCGCTCCAGCTCCGCCCTGATCTTCTTCTCCAGATTGGTGCAGATGATCTTCAGCTGCCGGTCATGCTGCAGCAATTCCCGGGAAATATTCAGGTTCAGATCCGGCGAGTCCACCACGCCCCGGACGAAGTTGAAGCACTCCGGCACCAGATCGGCGCACTTGTCCATGATCATCACGCCGGCGGAGTACAGCTGCAAACCGCTCTCGTAGTCCTCAGTGTAGTAGCGGCCGTTGGCCTTGGACGGGATGAACAGCATGGCCTTGTAGGTCACGGCGCCCTCGGCGGACACGGTGATGACGCTCAACGGCGGGTTGGGATCGGAGAACCGCTGCTGATAGAACTCATCGTACTCCTCCTTGGTGACGTCGCCCTTCTTCCGCTGCCACAGGGGCACCATACTGTTCAGCGTCTCCCACTCGAACTTCTCCTCGTACTCCGGGTTCTCCTCGGTGCTGCCCTCCTTCAGCACGGGGTGGGGCATCTCCATGCGGATGGGAAAGCGGATATAGTCCGAATACTTCTTCACCAGCTTATATAGCGGGTACTCCCGCAGGTACTGGCTGTATTCGTCCTTCTCCTCGCCGTCCTCCTTGATGTGCATGATGATATCGGTACCCACCGTCTCCTTTTCGCAGGGCTCGATGGTGTAGCCGTCCACACCGGCGGACTGCCACCTCCACGCCTGCTCCTGCCCGTACTTTCGGGTGATCACGGTGATCTCGTCGGACACCATGAACGCGGAATAGAAGCCCACGCCGAACTGACCGATGATATCGGTGTCCGCCGCGGCCTCGCCGTCCATCTCCTGCCGGAACCGGAGACTGCCGGAGGAGGCGATGACGCCCAGATTGTTCTCCAGCTCGTCCCGATCCATACCGATGCCGTTGTCGCTGACGGTCAGCAGCCGCTTTTCCTTGTCCAGCACCAGCTTGATGGCGAACTCATCCCGGCTGATGCCCACCTTGTCATCGGTGAGACTGAGATAGCACAGCTTGTCGATGGCGTCAGAAGCGTTGGAGATGATCTCACGCAGAAATATCTCCTTGTGGGTGTAGATGGAGTTGATCATCAGATCCAACAGCCGCTTAGACTCCGCCTTGAATTCTTTTCTTTCCATACAGGACACTCCTTTTGCGTTGATTTTGCTTCACAGCGTTTCGGGGAGATGCGCAGCGCACCTCCCCGTTGTATACGGTTTGCGGTCTGTCAGTCTCTCCGGCTGACCAGCCAGCCCACGCAGGACAGCACCGCCACGGAGGCGGACACGATCATGACGCCCTTCAGCATCGGCGTCATCAGCTTTTTCATCTTGGTGCCCATGCAGCGAACCATCCTGCCGGACAGCTTCCCGACCAGCCGTCCCACAGCCGCCGCGCCGCTCTTAGCGGCGGACAGGCCCAGCGATACTCCCTTCCCTACCAGCGACAGGGCCACGCCCGCCGCCTTCTTTGCCACACCGGCGATCACGTTCAAAATCTTCTTCATGTGCAGCCTCCTTACCGTGTCGTTTTATACCAATTTACAATGTCTGTCAAGCTATCTTGCTTTACAGCGCTGGCGCCCTTCACCACCATGTCGTAGGTCAGCCGCTGGGCGGGACTCATGCTCTCCCTGCTCTCCAGCGTCTTGCGGATCTCCCTGCATTTCACCTGCATGATCCACTTGTAGGGCCCGTGAAGCCTGCGGATGTCAAAGCCGCCCTGCAGGGTGAACACCTGCACCTCCGGCCCCAGCTTCAGCTTCTGCCGCAGCTTGTCCGACGCGGCCTGCGTGGCCGGCCCCATGCCCACCTGACACACGGCGCGCACCTTGTAGAACCGGCTGGCCTTGGCGTAGCCCATAACGTTGTCCGCCATGATCCAGCCCAGGAAGATGACCTCCCGCTGGGGCTGGGGATTGTGTACCTGACGCAGATCATTCACCGGCAGGCCGGTAAGCTCCCCCAGCATCCGGGCATATTCCGCGGTGTACCCGCTGTTGGATGTGTATACGATGGCTGAGATCATAGACATCCCTCCTATTGCTGTTATTATAGCCCTGCGGCAGCCGTCTGTCAACGCACCGCTGCCCATGTTTTAGGCATTTATCAGTGATTGACAAGGAAAAGTCCTTGTCAGCTCTCTCCTCTACCGCATGAACCGGTCGATGGCCTGATTCAGCGCCTCGATGGGCTCCATGTCGTCGGCCTCCACCGCGTCCACGATGCAGTGGGCGATATGATCCTTCAGGATCACACGGCCCGCGCTGTTCAGGGCGGAGATCACGGCGCTGAGCTGCACCAGCACCTGCGCACAGTCCTCACCCCGCTCAATCATCTTCCGCACTGCCTCCAGATGCCCCTGCGCCCGGGAGATGCGGTTCAGCACCGCCTTTGTCTGCTCGTGGGGATGCTGGTGGCTATGGGTATGGCTATTTTCGTCCACATGGGTGTGGATATGGTTTTCACTCATTGTGCTGCTCCTTTTTGAACAGGCCCCGCCCTCCGGAGATGACAGGGCCGTCTGCGTTGGTGTCAGGCGCGGGCCATGCCCTTCTGGCGGGCGTACTCGGCAGCGCCCAGCGC
>URHT01000059.1 GCA_900547745.1 uncultured Eubacteriales bacterium
AAGCGCCGGAAAGACGCGCTGTCAGGCGTGTTTGCCCTTGTTAACTGATGGTACCACCACTTGGCCAGGGCAAGCCCTTGTCAACTGATGGTAAAGCATCTCGCGCACGGCTCCCGCCGTGCGCGGTATCAACGGTACACAAGAGGAGGAGAGCCATGAAAAAGCTCCTGTTCATTGTCAACCCCCGGGCGGGTAAGACCAAGTCCAGCGCCCCCCTGTTCGATGCGGTGGCCGCTCTTTCCAGCGCCGGCTATCTGGTGCGGGTCTTTGTCACGAAGGCCGGCGGCGACGCCCGCCGCGTGGCGGCGGAGTGGGGCCCCGACTACGATACGGTGGTCTGCGCCGGCGGCGACGGCACTCTGAACGAAACGATCTCCGGCCTGATGACGCTGCCGCAGCGCCCGCTGCTGGGCTACCTGCCCAACGGCAGCACCAACGACTTTGCCGCCAGCCTTCACCTGTCCTCCGACCCCCGGCTGGCCGCGCTGGACATCGCCGGGGGCAAGCCCCATCCGCTGGACATCGGCCGCCACAACGACCGCTATTTCGCCTACGTGGCGTCCTTCGGTGCCTTTACCCGCTCATCCTACTCCGCCTCCCAGGCGGCGAAGAACGCGCTGGGCCACTTCGCTTACATTCTGGAGGGGCTGGGCGATCTGGACTCCCTGCGCCCTTACAGCTGCCGCATTGAAGCGGACGGCGAGGTGTTTGAGGGCGATTTTATCTTCGGCGCCGTGTGCAACTGCACCTCCATGGGCGGTCTGGTGAAGCTGGATCCCAACCGCGTCAAGATGGACGACGGCCGCTTCGAGCTGCTGCTCCTGCGGATGCCCAAATCGGCGCTGGATCTGCAGAACCTCATCACCGCCATGACCCGGATGCAGTACGACTACCCCGGTGTCATCTTCCGCCATGTGCAGCACGTCACCCTGACCACGCAGACCCACATCCCATGGTCGCTGGACGGCGAATACGCCCCCAGCGCGGCGCGGGTGGACATCGAGAACCTGCCGGGCGCGGTGTCCCTTCTCCGCTGACTCATCCCTTGAAAAAATGCGCAAAAGGACGCCGGAGCCTTGCTCCGGCGTCCTTTTTATGCACTTTTTAGAAGAAGAATTCTTTGATCTGCCCGTACAGGATGAGGATCATGCACAGCGGGGTGATGAACTTCACGCAGACCTTGAAGAAGCCGTAGCCGCTCATGGCGTGGCCGGACTGCTCGCACTCGTCCTTGACCACCTCGGGCCCGATCTCCCAGCCGATCATCAGCGACATCAGCAGGGCGCCCAGCGGCATCATGATGCCTTCGGACAACATATCCCAGAAGTCCAGCCAGTCGGCAGCCCATGTGGGCAATTCGCCCGTCATACCCAGAAGATTACCTGGCGCAAAGCCCGTGGAGCCCAGCGCATCGGCGCAGACCAGAATGCAGCCCAGACCCACGCAGGCCGCAGCGATGAGGGTGTAGGTCTTACGCTTGTCGCCCTTGCCGGCGTCGCGGGCCTTATCCACGAAGTGGGCCACGATGACCTCCAGCAGAGAGATGGAGGAGGACACGGCGGCGAAGACCACCAGCAGATAGAACAGGATGCCGAAGATGGGGCCAAGGCCGCCCATACGGCTGAACACGTTCTGCATGGTGATGAACAGCAGCTTGGGGCCGCCCAGCGTGCCGTCGGGGTCGAGGGCGAAGCGGCCGGGAATGACGCACAGACCGGCCATCAAAGCCACCAGCGTATCCATGACGATGATGAGGATGGCGTTCTTCTGCAGGTTCTCCTTCTTCTGCAGGTAGGAGCCGTAGGTGATCATGGCGCCCATGCCCAGAGACAGGGAGAAGAACATCTGGCCGCCTGCGGTAGCCAGCACCGTCAGGAAGTCGGGAGCCTTGTCAATGACGCCGTTGGCGACAGCCCAGCCGGGAACGAACATGTACTTCAGGCCTTCCACAGCGCCGGGCAGGGTGCAGGCGCGGATGATGCAGATCAGCAGCATCACGAACAGCGCGGGCATACCCACGGAGCAGACCTTCTCAATACCGCCGCCGATACCGCCGATGACGATGATCATGGTGATGGCCACGAAGATCAGACCGTAGATGATAGCCTCGGTGGGATTCCCGAGAAATGCGCCGAACACCTCAGCGCCTACGGAAGTGCCGTTGGCGTCAGCGACCGCAGCCAAGGCGTTGGAGCCGAAGCCGGCGTTGAACAGGTCGCCCACGTTCAGCACGACGTACTTGATGCAGTAGCCGCCCAGCGCGCAGTAGAAGAACAGGATGAAGAACGCGGACAGGATGCCCATCCAGCCCATCCACTTGAACTTCTTGGACAGGACGTGATACGCTTCCACAGCGCCCTTACCGGTCTTGCGGCCGATAGCCAACTCGCCCACCATGACGATGAAGCCGCACAGGACTGCCAGAATGAGGTAGATGATGAGGAACGTGAAGCCGCCGGAGGCGCCCATCTTATTGGGGAAGCCCCAGATGTTGCCCAGGCCGACTGCCGAGCCGACCGCGGCCATCAGGAATCCAAAATTGGTTCCAAAGCCTTTTCTTTCTTCCATGTTTTCTCTCCTTATAACAGAAATTTGCCCTCCGCCTTTCCTCGGAGTGGCTGATTTTCTGTTTCCTGTCTATCGACAGGAAACATCTTGAGGCGCCGCCACGCCTCTCAACTCCCCGCCCCACAAAATCGTTGAACGGTTTGTAAAAAAAGTATACAGGAAACAAAAACCAACCGCAATTAGCAGTATTGATAAATTTTTCGCGTCATGTTGTACAGTTTTAACATTCTGTGAACAAATTATTTTTGCCGTTTATAAATATCTGATTACTTTTTAACGGCTGTTAGCACAGCTTTTCACCGGTTTTTCCTGACTTTTTTGCCGCGATCCTGTGTTTTTCCTCTTAGGAAACAGTCTGTCAAATAATAAACGGGCATATCCCGCCGCCCCCGACATAGTGCGGAACGCCCCCGTGACCGGCATCCGCGCCGCACCGTCCCGCCGTCCGCACACCGCACCGCGCCAACCGGCTCCATCGCACCGCCTCCATGCCGCAGCCGCGCCCGCCGCGCCGCGATGACCGCTGGGCAAAATCATAACCACCAGTAAACTGGTGGTTTGACCTGCCCCTAAAAGGGGCTATTACGACCGTAGCCCCTAAAAGGGGCGTTGAAGGTTTGACACCGCATTACCATTTCAGGCAGCCGCTTCAAGCGGCTGTCTTTTTATGCCTTCTTATTCTTGTCACCCGTAAACGGGTCTACATATGAGAAATCCCATGAATTGTGCTACACTCAGGTACGGTGGAATACTCACCAGCATATGTATGTGGTCTATGCACGCCTCTGCCT
>URHT01000060.1 GCA_900547745.1 uncultured Eubacteriales bacterium
CGGCCGTTGTAGGTACCGCACTCCGGGCACATTCTGTGAGGCAGATGCAGAGCACCGCACTTGGGGCATGCCACCAGAGCGGGAGCTGCCAGCTTCCATACGGAAGAACGTCTCTTATTGCGTCTTTGCTTGGATACTTTTCCCTTAGGGACTGCCATGTTGACACCTCCTTGGTCTTAACTGCCTGAGCAGCAATTTATAATGGATTCACTCGTCGTTATGCAGCAGCTGCGCCAGCTTGGCCAGCCGGGGATCCACCGCCTTTTTGCAGCGGCAGCTCTCGCGGTTCAGATCGGCACCGCAGCCGGGACAAAGTCCCTTGCAGTCCTCCGAGCAGAGAAATTTCGTGTCCATATCGAGGATAAAGGCGTCCCGCGCCAGTTCCGTCACATCCACCTCATCATCGTCCAGCAGCACGATGTCGTCGTCCTCATCGGACTGACGCTCCTCGGCCAGCACGCAGGCGTAGTCCGTGGATTTTTCCCGGTCAAACTCCTGTGCGCAGCGGTCGCAGATGCAGTGGAGCGTGGTGGTGATCTGAAGCTCACACAGCAGCATACCCGCCTGATTCCGCAGCTGGCCGTCCACAACAACCGGTCGCGTCACAGGATAAGCACCGCCGAACTCCAAATCGGAAAGCTCCATCTCAAAATGGACTTCCTGACGGGAGCCGGGGGTATGCAGCAGCTTGTTTACGTTCAGACGCATAGTACACCTCGCAATGACACGAGTAGTATTATAGCCGACACAAAATCCCTTGTCAAACATTTTCTCACAAATATTTTGACTTTTTTCCAAAACCGGATACAATGGACAGAGAACGGAAGGGAGGTGCGGCCATGCGGGAGCTGATCATCGGGAAAAACGACGCCGGTGCGCGGCTGGATCGCTTTGTGTCCAAGGCGCTGCCGCTGCTGCCGCCGGCGCTGCTGCAAAAATACATACGCATCAAGCGCATCAAGGTCAACGGCGGCCGCGCCCAGCGGGACCAGCGGCTGGCCGAGGGCGATGCAGTGCAGCTCTATATCAACGACGAGTTCTTTGACAAGCCGTCGGAGGAAAATATGTTCCTGACACTGTTCAAGCCGCAGGTGGACATCGTGTACGAGGACGAGAACCTGCTGCTGGTCAACAAGCGGCCGGGACTGGTGGTTCACGCCGATGAGACGGAGAAGGTGAACACCCTCATCAACCACATCCAGGCGTACCTCTACCAGAAGCGGGAGTGGAACCCCCGGTGGGAGAACGCCTTCGCCCCGGCGCTGTGCAACCGCATCGACCGCAACACCGGCGGCATGGTCATCGCCGCCAAGAACGCCGAGACGCTGCGCATCATCAACGAGAAGATCCGCCTGCGGGAGATCGACAAGCGGTATCTGTGCATCACCGTGGGGCAGCCCAAGCCGCCGGAGGGCCGCATCGAGTGCTTCCTCTTGAAGGATGAGCGGAAAAAGCAGGTGGCCGTGTACCACAAGCCGGTGCCCGGCGGCAAGACCGCCGTGACGGACTACCGCACCCTGGAGACGCGGGGTGAGCTGTCGCTGGTGGAGGTAGGACTGGAAACGGGCCGTACCCACCAGATCCGGGCGTCCTTTGCCGATCTGGGCTGTCCGCTGCTGGGGGACGGCAAGTATGGCCGCGGCGATATCAACCGCCGGTACGGGGAGACGCGGCAGGCGCTGTACGCCTACGAGCTGACCTTCGACCTGCCCACGGACGCGGGGCTGCTGAACTACCTGCGGGGCCGGACATTCACGGTGGAAAACGTGCCGTTCCGGGCAAAATATTTCGGCTGAAAACGTTGTGCGGGGCTGCTGACGCAGCTTCGCACGACGTTTTTTCTAAAAAACCGGAAAATCCATTGACTTTCCTGACACTTTTATATATAGTGTACCTGCTTTCTTTCGACGGAAAAAGCGGCGTGGGAACAGACGCCGGCGGCTTTCGCCGGGGGGAGGTTATTTTATGAATGAACGGGGGAGGATAAATGTCCAAAGAGTTGATTCGCCTGCGGGATCTCTGCATGGCGTTTGACGACGAGCTGGTTCTCGATAACATCAATCTCTACATCAACGATTCCGAATTCCTCACACTGCTTGGGCCCAGCGGCTGTGGTAAGACCACAACGCTGCGCATCATCGGCGGGTTTACAACGCCCACATCCGGTGATGTGACCTTTGACGGGGTGAGGATCAACGACGTTCCGCCTCACAAACGGCAGATCAACACGGTGTTCCAGAAATATGCGCTGTTCCCGCATCTGGATGTGTTTGAAAACATCGCCTTCGGCCTGCGCATCGCCAAAGTGCCGGAGGACGAGATACGGCAGCGTGTCACCGAAATGCTGGAGGTGGTCAGCCTGAAGGGCTTCGACCGCCGCCGCATCGACCAGCTGTCCGGCGGCCAGCAGCAGCGTGT
>URHT01000061.1 GCA_900547745.1 uncultured Eubacteriales bacterium
TCAGCGCCAGGTCGCCGCGGCTCATCAGCGTTACCCCCGTGAGGACGGTGGTGGCGATGCCCAGCTTTAGGAAGGACTGTGCCGCCGTGACTACGGAGCCTGTGAACAGCTCGCCCCGGATGGTGTCCTGCTCCGCCTCGTCCAGCCTGCGGTTCAGGTCGGCGATATACCGCGCCTTCTGGTTGCACGCCTTGATCTCCGGCGCGCACTCCAGCACCTCCTGCATGGCGTCGGTGGCCGCGCGGCGGGTGACGAGTCCCTTCGTTATATGCCGCTTTTCCATGCGCCGGGAGAGATAGACCATCAGCAGCGACGCGGGCACCACCCACAAAAGAGCCAGCGCCATCCGCCAGTCGTAAAGCAGCATGCCTGCGGAAATCAGCGCCGTGGAGATGAGCGCGCCGTGCATGGCGGGGTAAAAGTGGGAGAAGGCCTTTTCCAGCGTCTCCGTATCCCCCATGATGGTGGTGGTCAGGTCGGTCAGGTCACGGTTTCCGAAGAAGGACAGCGGGAGCTGGCGCAGCACCTCCGCCAGCCGGATGCGGCGGTTGGCGCTTTCCCGGTAGGTAGCTTCGTATAAGGCTTTGTATTGGATCAGGAAGGTCACAAAGAGCGCGGCGAGGGCAAGGACGCCCGCGACCAGAAAGCGCGTAAGCCCCGTCCTTGGGTCTGTGCCGTTTGTCAGCGCCTCTACGATGCCGGAGAGTGTCGTGGCCAGCACGCCTACGGGCAGCATTTTGCTGATGTTGACCAGTACGGACCAGAACACGGCGGACACATAGTCTTTTGCGCCCTTCTCCGTCATGGCGTATTTTTTGCGGATGCGTTCGATCATGCGGCACCTCCTACCTTCCACTGCGCGGCCTTTTGGTATTCCTCCCACATAGCGGCGTATACGCCGCCCTTTTCAAGAAGCTCGTCGTGCTTTCCTTCCTCGGCGATCTCGCCGTCCCGGATGACGAGGATGCGATCCATGTTCCGCACCGTGGACAGGCGGTGGGCGATCATCAGCACGGTCTTGCCCTTCATCAGCGCCTCGAAGGCCTTTTGTATCTTCGCCTCGTTCTCGGGGTCTGCAAAGGAGCTTGCCTCATCCAGCACCACGATGGGCGCGTCCTTTAAGATAGCCCGGGCCAGCGCGATGCGCTGCATCTCACCGCCGGAGAGGTACACGCCCTTGGCGCCGATCACGGCGTCCAGCCCGCCCGGCGTCTTTCCCAGAATATCGCCGCACTGAGCAAGCTGCGCTGCCCGTAATATCTCATCCTCTGTGGCGCTCGGCCGAGCGGCGCGGATGTTGTCGCGGATGCTCTTCTTAAACAGGCGTACCTCCTGAAAGACAAAGGAGATCTGCTCCATCAGCTCCGCGGTGGGGATGCTGCGCACATCCCGTCCGCCCAAGAGCACCGCCCCTGCCTGCACATCGAAAAAGCGCGGGATCAGCCGGGCGATGGTGGTCTTGCCGCCGCCGGAGGGGCCCACCAGCGCCCACACCTCTCCCTGCGGCAGATGGAAGCTCACATTCGTCAGCGCGGGCCTGTCCGCGCCGTCATAGGAAAAGGTGACGTTTTCAAAGGAAATGCCGCTGTCTGCGGGCTTGCTTCCGCTGTTCGCCGCAGACTCGGGAAGGGGCGACTCCTTCAATATCGCCTCCAGCTTGTTCACTGCCTCGGCGGCCTCCATCTGTGCGTTGACCGCGTACATCAGCCGCTCCATCATAAAGGCAAGCTGGGGCGCGAAGAAGATGTAAAACACCAGATCGGCCAGCACCGCCCAGCCGTCTGCCGCGCCGCCGATGAGAACCATCCCCAAGGGCATGAGAAGCAGGAACATGGCGTTCAGCACTACTGTAAACAGGGTGTAGGGCATACGGCACATCATGGCGTAGCCGCTGGCAAGGTCGCGGTAGCTGAGGATGGCGGCATGAAAGCTCTTGAAGGAGTAAACCGTCTGCTGGAATACCTTCACCACCGGGATGCCCCGGACATACTCCGTGGCCTCGGCGGAAATGCGCTCTCCGGCGCGCTGGTATTCCTCAAAGAACTTCATGCCCGTCCCAGTCATCATGGTCATCAGGCAGATAAGCCCGATGACCATGGGGATCAGGCAGGCAAGCCCCATGCGCCAGTCAAAGACGAAGAGCAGCCCC
>URHT01000062.1 GCA_900547745.1 uncultured Eubacteriales bacterium
GTCTCCGCCTGCTTCTTTTCCGTGATGGCGCCTACGATGGGTTCACCCACGATATTGCCGCTGCGGTCGACCACATAGGTGGTGGGATAGGCAAAGATGTTGGTGGTAAACTTTCCCGCCTCACCATCGGAGTCAAAATACACATTCTGATAGGTGGCGCCCTTCTTGGCCAGCACGTCCTTCGCCTCGGAAATCGCTGCCTCGTCGCCGTCCAGCGTGAAGGTGTTGACGCCGATGAGGGAGCCGCCCTTCTCCGCGAGTTCCTTATTCAGCGCGTCCAGCTCGGCAAGCTCTCCCACGCAGGGATTGCAGGTGGTGAACCAGAAATTCACTACGGTGACGGCGTTGCCGGAGAACAGCTCGTCGCTCTTCACCGTGTTGCCATCCAGGTCTTTACCCTCAAAGGCGGGGAACTTCTGCATACTGCCGTCGTCGGGAGGGGTGCTCGTGTCGCTGCCCGCGGGCATACTCATATCGCCGTCCATGGATTTCTGCATGATCTCGGGATACTTCTCTTCCAACTCGGTCAGCTTGTTTTCAATATTGCTGATCTCCGTGGCCGACTCCTTCAGCCACTCATACTCCTTGTCAGTGAACTGCTCTTTCGCGGCCTCGACGGTATCCAGCAGGAAGTCGCCGTAGTTTTTGCCGTCCTCGATCATGGCCATGCCCTTGTCAGCCGCCATGAACACCTTCTCCCAGAGCTCGGCATTTCCCGACAGGAGCGCGTTTTCCCGCTCCAGCAGCTCCTTGTGCATGGCGAGCGCTTCCTCGGCGGTTTTCGGCTCACCGGTCATGGCGGAGCCGTCTCCGCTCATATCCGCCTGCCTGTCGTTGTCCTTTGCGCCGCAGGCCGCCAGGGCCAGCACCATCAGCACGGCAAAAGCCAGTGCAAAAATTCTCTTCATGTTCATTTTGATTCCTCCATCGTTGTTTTCTTTGGTGTCTCTTCCCCGCTGCCGAAGCCGTAGCGGAAGCACACGGCGTTCGTCGGACAGGCACGGATACACATCCCGCAGCGGATGCACTCGGTATGGTTGGGCGTTTTCGTCACATCCACGTCCATCTTGCAGGCTCTGGCGCATTTCCCACAGGAGACGCACTTACTCTTGTCCACCTTCATCTGGAAGAGGGACACCCGGTTGAACAGCGCATAGAACGCGCCCAGCGGGCAGAGCCACTTGCAGAACGGGCGGTAGAACACCACGCTCAGCACGATCACCGACAGCAGGATGCTGAACTTCCATGTAAACAGCTTGCCCAGCGCCGCCCGGATGCCGGAATTGGCAAGGGACAGCGGGATGGCTCCCTCCAGCACGCCCTGCGGACAGAGGTACTTGCAGAAGAAGGGATCGCCCATGCCCACGTCGTTCACAAGGAACGCCGGCAGGAGAACGACCATCACCAGCAGGACGGCGTACTTGAGGTATGTCAGGGGCTTGAGCTTCTTTGTGGAGAGCTTCTTTGTCGGGATCTTATGCAGCAGCTCCTGAAACCAGCCGAAGGGACAGAGGAAGCCGCAGATAAAGCGCCCCAGCAGCACGCCCAGCAGAATGAGAAAGCCTGTGATATAGTAGGAAAAGCTGAACTTCGATGACCCCACCACCGCCTGAAACGCCCCGATGGGACAGGCCCCGGACGCTGCCGGACAGGAGTAGCAGTTCAGTCCCGGCACACAGACGGTCTTCCCCGCGCCCTGATACAGCCCTCCTTTGAGGAAGTTCGGCAGGTGCAGGTTGGTCAGCAGCGTCGCACCCGCCTGGATCCAGCCCCGGAAACGGGACATGGTCTGTGAAACGCCTGAAAACTTTTTACCCAATGCCCACACACTCCAGACATAGTTTGATTGCTTTGCTCAGCACCGTCGCCGCCTCGCCCCGCCAGACGCCGAAGCACAGCATGGCGGCTCCGGCCATCAGCAGCACGATCTGCGCCGCGGCCTTTTTCCCGCAGCTCATTTTTCATCACCCTTTCCGATTTTGTACCCCCATCATAGCGTGGGAGAGTTAAAGTCTCTGTTAAGAACGAAAACTTAACGTAAACCTTATCTATTT